>NZ_VFWR01000006.1:0-366542 GCF_006443035.1 Mesorhizobium sp. B1-1-6
CGCGCTGATCAGCCCGGCCCATGCCGGAGAGCACGGCGACCAATGCCGTCAGCTACACCACTCCCCGGGACACGATCCTCGCCCGCTTCCGAAAGGTGGCGGGGCCTTTGGTCATGTAAGCGGAACCTGACATTCGGCGATTGGTTTCGATGATGGCAGCGTTCCCTCACGCTGCTGGCCGAGGTTCTCAAACCTTGGTCGGGCCCGCATCGCCCCGCCAGTGGTGCGGGCCCACAAAGCGCCAGCACTGGAACCAAGCCCGCCGGCTCCGGCCAGCGGTTTTTTTGTTCGGGGGCAAAACGAAACCGCCTCGGGCAAGTTAGGACACCTCGCTCGATTGCTCGGGAATGTGGCCGGCATTCCCGAATTGCATGCACTGGATCTGATCATCGGCCCAGGCTGGAATTCGTTGCTGCGCGAAGCCGATTTCTCAAAGACCGGCCTTGACTCCTGTGTCGGCGTTAGTTCGACCCAGATTAGCTTCTTTTCTGTCTTTGGCTCGCGCGCAGAGCGATCGATATTGCTCGACCTCTGCCTCGGTCAGGTGCTCGATGCCTATAAAATCGTTCTTGGCCGCACCCGAGCGGATCAGTTCATCGAGCTTCGCCTGGAGCGCGGCCCCGTCCCGGTTTTGAGTATTCTGGATTAAAAACACCATCAGGAACGTGATGATGGTCGTGCCTGTATTGATTATGAGCTGCCACGTCTCGGAGTAGTCGAATATGGGACCGGTTGCCGCCCAAATGACAACTGATGCGACACAAAGCGCGAAAGCCCAAGGACGGCCTGTCGCATGCGCGACGGCACCTGCCAGATGGTTGAAGATCTTTTCCATGCTAAGTTCCCGAGGTGAGGCGACCCGCCGTAATAACAAGCCGCGCTAAACGATCCATCACTTGGCAGTGATTGGGTCAAGTCGTCAGATTTGCGTTGACAGTCAACCACAAGCATACGCTTCTCATCACGTCGGCACCTCGGGGCCACTACAGCAGCAGGGGCGTGTCACGCCAAACTGAAGAAGCTCTGTGACAAGGAACATGATCCCAATCCGCAGCCTATTGCCACTTTGACCCATCTTCTTCCGATTTTGGAGTTCTTTGGCCGTTGTTTTCGCGAATCCCGGATTTGGCCGCAAGACTATAAAGAAGGCCTGCCACGACAAGCACCAAAAACGTGCCGAGCGCCGCGACCTGCCACAGCCCGAGCCCGCATGCCACGCCAATAGCACCAGCCAGCCACATTCCTGCGCCGGTCGTCAGCCCGTGAACCTCGCCTTTCGAAAACAAAATGGACCCGGCAGCAAGGAAGGCGACGCCAGCGGTAACCGCTTCGACAACTCGGATCGGATCGACCTTGACGGATTCTTGCACAAACAGCGGAGCATGTACGATTTCAATCGTCAGAATACCGAAAGTAGCCGCTGCCACGCAGATCAGGATGTGGGTGCGAAGCCCAGCAGGCCGATTTCGCCATTCGCGTTCGAAACCAATCACAGCGCCGAAGATCGAGGCCAACAGAAGCCTCGCCGCGATAACCGGAAATGGGACGTATGTCGGATGGCCGAATTCTTCGAAAAGTTCTTGCATGGGTAACCCAGGCTGATGGGCCACAACGTGCTCGGGCGGGCCAGGTTCCGAACGGCGGAGGTGCGGGCAATCATGCGGGCCGGATCGGCAAGGGGACTTCTCCTGTCATCTGCCGAAGATCCTTTCCCGGCCGACCTTCTTCGTCGAAGGCGGCAGCCTTCCCGGGCCGTCAATCAGTCTGTTCGGGCGTTTCAGCAAGCAGCCTCAAGGAAGCGGCTGCTTTCCATGACGTTGCATTCAGTATGCCAAACACGCTCAATGCATTGTCAGCCCATCGATTTGGTAACGGCAAAGAAAGATTGCGATCCCCCGGCATGTTTCCAAGTCCGGCGCCGCTCGCATGATGGATTCGTAGGTGTGTTCTCCAAGAACACCAAAGACCGGGATCAGAAGAAAATCCTGGGAGCGGTCGAGTCCATCGGCCGTGACGACGAATCTGAAGCCGGTGAATTCAGCATTCAGTCCATCCTCGATCTTCGTCAACAACAACGAATCATCAAATCTTGTGCCAATCGGCGGAACGACAATGAAGTCTAGGCAAGGCCCATCTTTGGTCGGCAAGAATTCCATAGATGCCCCCTGTGCCGGTAACGAGGTCCAGCCCGTCAGAATAGGCATAGGCCGGCCGACGGAGCAAATTCTACTCGATCTTTGTCCACAGAGTTGTGGTGTTGGCTAATTAAACACTAACAGAATCACCTCGATGCCAGGCTTCGCGGTTGCGCAGGATCGGGCCACCATGGCGAACCGATCTAGCCCCTATCCGTATTTTGGCTACGCTGACGGTATCGTATTGGCGGCGCTCGCGACCAAAACGAGGCAGTAGAGTCGCGAGTAGTTGCTGACCGCTGAGCTTGGTTATTGTTGACTTTCGGCCGGTATCGCAGGGGCCGGCGGGAACAGATCCGGGTTAGAATTATATAACTTTAATTTAAGAATCGAGCACACCTGTCCCATCCGGCTGGGGCGTCCTCAGATTTTCTAAAATGTAAACTGCCGCTCGAATGAACTGGTTCCCGACTATTCGTTTTGATCCAACAAACCCATGTTGGACACAGAGGACGGCGACCCTTCGTTTCAATTGTAGGAATGTGCGTCAACATTCTTGCGATCACCTTACCCGCGGTGTGCGCCTGCTCTAGCCGATCAGATGAAAGTACACGAACTGCTTGGGGGCGGAGCAACCGGCACTGCCTCAAATGGAGCGAGTTCCTCGGGTGCGGCGATAGGGGACGAGAAGGTCTGGAAATCGGAAAAGCCGCTCGACGTGCCGACAAGCACGACCGCGGCGTCCGATGAAATCACACCTTGGGGAACGAGTTTCTTCAGGCCAGTCAAAGCCGCGGCGCTCGAGAGTTCAAGATAAAACCCGCAACGCGCCAACCGCTTCTGATCGTCGCGCGCGGCCATATCGTCAACTGCCACTGCCGATCCCTTGCAAGAGGCGATCGCATCCAATGCCTGGTAGGTCACGGTCGAACCACCGATTGAAGTCAAGGCCGAGCTGCCTGCAAAATTGCCGCGATAGTCCTCCCCGGCAAGCACTCTCGAAATCCGGCCGAACGGCTCAACGGCATGGATTCGGGGCCGTTCTTCGACAAGCCCGGCGGCCTGCAGGTCGCAATATCCGCGTGCAACACCCCACAGCAGGTCCGCTCTCGATGTCGGAACGAGGATATCGCTGCATGCGCTGGCGCCCAGCTCGAGAAAGATCTCAAAGGCGAGCGACCTGTAGCCATCCACTCCGAAAGGATTGCTGCCGACGGGCGGAACAGCAAAATTGGTGGCCGGGTACCACTCCCCGGCTCTGACCCGATCTGCGAGCACCTGCCAGCGACCCTGCGCGGTTTCGCTGGCGAGCAACGTCGCCCCGTGCATCTCGATCGCGTGGCGCCAGTTCGGGCTGATGTCGGGCGTCGTCACGATCACGCAATCGAGCCCGACATGAGCCGCGTAAGCAGCCAGCGACACACCGGCATTGCCGCTTGAGGCCGCGGCTACCGTCGACGCACCGATCTCCAGCGCACGTTGGACGACGAACCTGCTCATGCGGTCCTTGTGTGATCCAGTCGGGTTGGCGCCCTCATTCTTGAGGAAAAGCGCGCGAACGCCGATCTCTTTCGCGAGTCCCTCCAGTCGCACAAGCGGTGTGTTGCCCTCCCCGAGCGTTGGCTAGTTGCTGTAGACCTGCCAGTCATCGATGCGCTTCAGGGATTTGGGCAGTCCCTGATATTCGATCGCCAAGCTCGCCGGCAGATTTTGGCTCAGACAAATCGGGCAGCCTTCGAAGTGATCCGCGATCGGAAAGACAATCCGACAACGAATGCAGCGCAGACCAATCACACGCGGATTGAGGCTCGGAATTGGGCTAAGCATGCAAGGAGCCGCCGTCCATATCGGCCATGACCTTGAACAGGCAGTCACCGCGGTTCGTGAGCGATGGCACCCTACGGCACGCCACGAGACCGGACGATTCAAAGAACAGCGTTTCAGGTTCGCGGGTCGGTAAATCCGGAAAGTGGATGCGACCTGCGATCTGGCCCGTCACAACTTCATCGCCTATGTTCGCGGCCGGCTCGAAAACGCCTCGATCGCGCGCATAGACAAATGCGCTGTGACCGCTGACCGTCATGAGGCGCGTGGGGGAAGCGGGCTCGACGGCGACATCGCGCAGAATCCCCTGGTCTTTCAACACGCGCCTTAGTCCCGCCTCGGCAAGCGACAGCCCCCACCTGGACAAGGTTGCGCCCCCGCCAAGTTCGGTGGTCAGCGCCAGCGCGCCACGTTCCTGCGCGGCCGCTGCAAGTGTTGTAAGGCCGCCGCCGCCGGTTCCATCGCTTACGAAGCTGATTGGTGCTCCAAATAGCCGCAACAGCCTGAGCAGTGATGTATGCTCGTCGGAGGTCCGTCCTGGACGCACCAGGGAGCTCGCCACATAGTTGAGCGAACGGCCGCCCGAGTGGAGATCGACGACGACATCGGCCATCGGGATCAAGACCTTGCAGACATAGTGGGCGATCATCTCGGTCGGGGTTCCGTTCGCATCGCCTGGAAACAGGCGATTGAGATTGCCTTGGTCAAGTGGCGATACGCGGCGTCCCGCCGTGACCGCGGGAAAGTTGAGCGCCGGAAGGATGAGGAGCCGGCCCGAAACCTGGTCGACGTCGATCTCTCGAGCCAGATTGGAAAGGGCGATCTGGCCCTCGTATTCGTCGCCATGGTTGCCGGCGACCAACAACGCCGTCGGCCCGGACCCATTTTTGATGCACACCAGCGGGATCGGTATCCAGCCATAGGCGGACAGGTCGGACGAATGGGGCAATCTCAGACAGTCCGACTGCTTTCCCTCAGCCTCATAGTCGATCGGTGTCCAGATCCGTGTTTCGCCAGTCATGGTCGATCCTCTTTGTTCAACGAAGCACCTTCTCCAGGAAGAGCCGCGTCCGCTCCTGGCTCGGCGCGGCGAAGAAGTTGGCGGGCGACGCCATCTCGACGATGGTTCCCTGATCCATGAACACCACCTGGTCGGCGATCTTGCGGGCGAAGCCCATTTCATGGGTGACGCAAAGCATCGTCATGCCGTCCGCGGCGAGGCCGACCATGACATCGAGCACTTCCTTGACCATCTCCGGATCAAGCGACGATGTCGGCTCGTCGAAGAGCATGATCTTCGGATTCATGCAGAGCGCGCGCGCTATCGCTACGCGCTGCTGCTGACCACCGGAAAGCTCGCCCGGATATTTGTGCGCCTGCTCCGGTATCCTGACCCGCTCGAGATAGTGAAGCGCGATGGCGGCAGCCTCGGCCTTGGACTTGCCGAGGGCACGTCTTAAGGCAATCGTGCAGTTAGACATGACTGTCAGATGTGGAAACAGATTGAATTGCTGGAAAACCATCCCGATTTCGCGCCGAATTTTCTGCAGCTGTTTCTGATCCCGGGTGATATCGGCGCCGCCAATGCGAATGGCGCCGCTGCGGAAGCGCTCCAGCCCGTTTACACACCTGATCAGGGTTGATTTTCCCGATCCTGACGGACCGCAAATCACCAACCGGGCGCCTTGCGGAACGGCAAGATCGATGTTCTTCAGAGCATGGAAGCTGCCAAACCACTTGTTGAGTGCGATGATCTCGACGGCCGGTTGATCCGGGCGGGCCGGGTTACTGCCTTGCCCGATTTCAGTCGGCCCAAGGATCGGGTGTTGCATTGCATGGACAGCGTCGTTCATCGGCTCTCTGGGCCCAGCAACTTGCGTTCGAGAAGCTTGACCATCTGAGCGATCGTCAGGGCCAGAACGAGAAATACAATGCCGACGACCGTTAGCGGCTCGGCATAGCGATAGGAGTCGGAGGCGATGTCTAGTGCCCTGCCCAGCATTTCCGGCACGGCGATGACGGCCAGATAAGGAGTCGCTTTCAGGATCGAGACAAAGTGGTTCCCGACAGGGGCCGCGACGTTGCGCAGCATCTGGGGAGCCAGGATGAAGAACACGGTATCGATCCGGTTCAATCCCACTGCCTTGGCGGCTTCGGCTTGGCCTTTAGGAATGGCGTCGATGCCAGCCTTGAATACCTCAGCCAGATATCCGCTGAAATAGATGCTCAGGCCCAGTATGCCGACCACGGACGCCGGCAGCGTGAAACCCCAATGAGGAAGGACGAAATAAAGGAAATAGAGCCAGACCAGCACGGGTGTCGAGCGGATGAAGTCGATTGCGAAACGCATCAGATATCCGGACACGGATCCTGCTCGCCGAGTGATCTCAAAGCTGAATCCGAGGATAGAGGCGCCGGCGCAACTCAGCAGCGCAACGCCGATGGTGGTCCCGATGACGCTAAGGATCGTCGGAAGGGTCGAGGCGGCGAAGGCAAGATCAAAATTCATTTGTCAGGCCCCTCCCCGCGCCAATGCGCTGCTCCACCCATCGGCCAAACACCGTGACAGGATAACAGATCACGAAATAGGCAAGCAGAAGTGACGTGTAGACGCCGACAGGGTTGTATTGGAGTTCCGCGATTTCCTTTGCCCGGAACGTCATGTCGGTTAGAGTTACAAGAGAGACCAATGCAGTGCCTTTGATCAACTGGATGAACTGGTTGATGAAGGTCGGCGCCATCCTGGTCAGTGCTTGCGGCAATTCGATCAGGCTGAGGATATGCCGGCGCGGCAGCCCGAGCGCAGAACCGGCTTCGATCTGACCTCGATCGAGTGACTGGAGACCGGCTCGGACGGCCTGGCTTCCATACCCACCGGCGTTCAACCCCAGCACCATAGCGCTCACGGCGATCGCTGGAAGTTGGATGCCGACGACCGGCAGGACGTAGTAGAAGACAAAGAGCAGAATGATCACCGCGGAGCTACGCCAGAATTCTATGACGGCAGTGATGGCGAAGCGTGCGACGCCGCTGGTCAGATATTGGGCTACGCCGAAAATCAAGGCGAAGGGCACGGCAAACAGCACGCCCAACGCGGTAACCACGGCCGTTATGCGGAACCCTTGGAAAATGCCGACGAAAATCTCGATAATGGTCACGCTTGAACGTCCCTGGATCCTGAACGCCTCGATGAAGCGGGGCGTTCGCTCGGTCGTATATTGGGCTTCGCTGGCCAAGATGCGGTGGGGCTAGGCCGTAGGAATGCAGGCTGTCCAGCAACGCTTAATCTCGCCTGACGCCCCGATTTTCTCCCGCCGCCTTGCAGCCGGTCAGTCCTGCCCCTTGCACACCTGATCGCTGGTCAGATCCGGCGCCTTCTCCTGATCGGTAAATCCGTTCCTGGCCATTATGCGCGCGACCGTGCCATCGAGCTTGAGCGCCTCGAGCCGGGAATTGTACAGGTCTCGCAGGTCACCATCGTCCTTGCGAAACGCAATCGCCGAATAGCCGAACCGTTCCTTGCCACCTTCCTGCACCCCCTGGAAGGGCAAGGCGCGTTCGACCCTATGGATGTTCTCGTCGGCGAGAATGCGGGCCACTGTCGGCGCCGAAAATGCCGCAACGTCGATCCGGCCGGTGAGCAGCGCGGAAACGTTTGATTGGATATCGGGGAAAAGCTGCGTGCGTTGCTCCACCAGACCTGCGGCCGCCGCATTCTTCGCAGTCGTGCTGCCGCGCCCCACACCAAACTTGATCTCGGGGTTTGCCGCGATTTGGGCGTAGCTGTGAATCTTCTTCGGATTGCCCTCGGCGACCAGGGCGGCATCCGCAAGCTTGAGATCGGGGTCGCTGAAGGCGACGACCGCGCAACGCTCCGGCGTGATGTAGAGACCGGCGGCGATCGCATCAAAACGCTGTGCTGTAAGTGCGGGGATCAACGCGCCGAATTCGGTGACGACGATTTCCACCTTACCCACCCCAAGACCCTCAAAGGCAGCCTTGATCAGATCGGGATGAAAGCCCGCAGGGTCGCCATTCTTGTCGCGAAATCCCCAAGGAGCGCCATTGGAGATGCCGATGACGATCTTGCCCTCACGCAAGACCCTTTCGCGCGTCGTCTCGGCTCTCGAAGCGCCAGCCGTCAAAAAGAGAAAAGCGCAGGCTGCCGCTGCGGCCGTGATCTTGCTGAAGAGCCGGTACTTGCTTGCCATGCGGCTTACTCCCTGAGCATCGAATGTCCTTAAAGGTAGACCAGGTATAACAGGTATGTCAAATTTTTATGAAGATGATATTTGAGTTTTGTAAAATTCCGCTGCGCGATGGATCCAGCAATGCGAGCAACGTGACGGGGATAGACATCCCCCACTGCATGCGCTAGGTATCCCTAGTATACCAAGGTGGGAGTTGAAATGAACGGACAAACCGGGACGGTCCTTCACGAGAACGTACGCCATGAAATCATGCGCCGGGTACGTGCTGGAGAATATGCGATCGGCGAATCCCTGCCCTCAACAGCGGCTTTGGCAGAGGAGTTCGCGGTAAGCCCAATCACCATCAAACGGGCATTGCGCGATCTCCAGCCTGCCGGGATCTTGCGTTCGGTGCCCGGGCTGGGGACCTTCGTGCGGGAGCAACGAAGGTTCGTTCGTGACCTCGATTTCTCGCTTACCTCTCACGACGACGCTTTGCGGCTTGGCCTGAAGCCCACGATTCGCCTCCTCTCGCTGACGCAAGAAAAGATACAGGACCCGGCCTTTGATGCGCTTGAGCCGCCTGATGGGCTGATGTTGTGTGTTCGCAAGGTGATTTCCACCGACGGCACGCCAATTATGTATGACACCTCATACCTGCCCCGTTCCCTGAGCGACGAGGTGGTTGGTGAGTTCGGGGAAAAGTTCATCAGCGACGCGTTGCGCGCTCATGGAACACAATTCACCAAAACCAAGTTGCTGATCGATGCCGCACCGGCTTCCGAGCAAGCCCAACAGACCTTCACGATCAAGAACGGATATCCAACGCTGCGTCGCCTCTATCGGTTGAGCACGACCGACAAGTCCTTCTCGGTCTTCGGCGTAACGGAATCGCCCTTCGACCGCCTGGCCTGCGTGGTGGAACTGGATGCGAGGAGCAAAGGCTCGAAGTCGAAAAGGTAGGGGGCGAGTGAACAGCTCGGCGAACCGGGCTGCGCAAAGCGACGATAATCAGAGACAGTCCAGGAGCAGGCGACCATGCTTCCAGCACCACCATCACCCGATGTGCCCCTTGACGAGCTGGCCACGCGGCTCGCCGCCGTCCGGCGCGAAATGGCCCATGACGCGGTCGACTTCCTGGTTCTCACCAATCAGAAAAACATCGAGTATTTCACCGACTACCGAACATTGTCGTGGGGCTATCATTCGCGGCCGTTGTTCGTGGTGATCGACCAGCGCGACATACTCGTCATAGCCAACCGGATTGAGTCCAGAAACCTTGAATCGAGGCCGAGGGCTTTTTCGATCGTCTACTATGCTGGCTATCTTGCGGAAGGCGCGCGCGCCATCGTCCAGGAGATTTCCGCTCGCGATCCGGCTGCTACGACAAAAGCCGCGATCGACTATGGACAGGACATGCTTGGTCGCGGTTCTCTGGAGATCGTGGATGGCTTGAGAGCGCGCGGTGGCCGGCTGGAGAGCGCCACGGATCTTTTGTGGCGAACCCGCATCATCAAATCGCCGTTCGAAGCTGGCCTCAAGCGCATCTCCTTCGAGATCGTCAACGCCGCCTTCGATGATGCCGTTTCGCAGGCCAGTCTAGGCATTACCGAAGTCGAGCTTTGTCGGCAGATCCAGTCGCGTATTATCATGAATGGAGCGGAATGCGCCGATCCGATTGCAATGACCTTCTGCCGGGGGGAGTTCAACTACAGCCGCCCACCCCGGATGCAGCCCCTTGCGGTCGGCCAGTACGCCTGGACCGATTTCCGGTCCACCTATGGTGGCTATCCGGCTGATAGAAATCGCATTGCCCGCGGCGGCCTACCCGAACGCTGGGAGATCGATGCATACGAACGAACGCGCGGGCTCACGGTCGCGCTCGCAAATGGCGTCAGGGCGGGGATGACGTCCGGAGACGTTTTTTGGGCCTTTGAGCAGCTTTGGCGCGATGCAGGCTTGCCCCCCGCTTATGGTCTCGTTTCCCGGATCGGCCACGGCGGAGGGCTCGACGTCACCGAGCCGCCATCCATTTCTAAAGATAATCCCGAAATTATAAGGCCGGGCATGATCCTTCACCTTGAGCCCAAGCTGGAAATCAATGGCGCCGTCTTTCAATTCGAGGAAGTGATCTACGTTCGCGAGAAGGAAATCGAGTTCTTAAGTGAACTTTCCCCCGAACGGATGCCGGTCATCAACTAGGGATTTAGTGGGCGCGCAGGTCGTACTCGTTCGAAAAGGCTAAGCGACGCCTGAGGGCCGACTGGTGACCCGTATCGCAGGTCCTGCGAGGCACGAAGCCAATCGACTGAAAACCGGAGACGTTTCGGAAATCCGGCAGTTGCCTGGCAGTTGGGGTGTGCCAAGAGACGGGCATTGCGCCACGCCGCCTGAGAGAACTGAACCGCGACTATGAAGCCACTCATCGTGATATGCACGCATGACGCGGAGTTTTATCTCGTGCTCAGCCACATTCTTGCCGTGGACGGATTCACCAGTGCGCTGACCAGCAACGTGGATGAAATCTTTGAATTGGCAGCCGAGACAACGGTGCGGGCCTGTGTGCTCGATTGCCGGCCAGACAATCGTATGGCCGACAACTGTGCCCGACTCAGGCAGGACGCCCGGACAAGCGCCCTCCCCGTCGTTGCGCTGATTGCAGCTGGTGCCGAGAACCAGCATCTGGCGTTGTTGAAGTCCGGAATCAACGAAAGTTTCGTGAGGCCATTGGCGCCGTCTAAGCTGCTTGACTACCTGCACTTCAAACTTGGAACCAGTCCAGAACCCGGCGTACGGACCCCGCCTGCCATGTCGCTGAAATATGGCGACGTCGAAATGCAGGTCGACAGCCATCACGTGCGTTGCAACGGCAGAGAAATTCTACTGGGACCGATAGAGTTCAGGCTGCTGCGTCATATGCTCGAGAACCCGGAAAAAGTGGTCAGCCGCGACGAGTTGATTGCGGTGGCCTGGCCGGGCAATGTTTATGTCGGTCCGCGCACGGTGGATGTTCATATCAGCCGGTTGCGCAAGTCGCTCAAGCATTCCTCACATGGCGATATCATTCGCACCGTACGGCTTGGTGGATACGCGCTGGAATATCACCCGTTTTGATCGGTGCCGTTCACCGGCAAGTAAAGATCACTTTCTCGCTAGAACAGGACTGTGCAGAGCCGGCCCACGCTTGGCGCCCATGTCGCCTCCTCCGATATCGATGTCGCAGCAGTCGAGGAGTTGGAAAAGGTGTGGAACATTGTCGAGTGCTTCGCCGGCAAAGCCAAAGCCTGAAGCCACGGATGTGATGCGACATTGCGTAGAGATCGCAGCCGGCCGCGCGTCGATGTCAGTCGTTGAAGTGTTGGTGAGGATCAGATCTTTAGCGCATGACCACCCGCGAGAAGCGCCTGTTGGAGCGCAATGGCACTTAGAGCGCTGCCCATAGCCGCGTCACACCTGATCCTCCACCGTATGGCTGAATGATCCCGCTGCGGTCACGCCTCACACACGGTGAGGCACTGGTGGGACGGGTCGCATCCACGCCGGACGTCTGATGCCGAGGTGATGCGCTGCGTGACTTTCGCGACAGAGTGGTGGAAATTCCTGGCTTGAGCGTTGGTTCGCACCGCATTCCGTTCCTTGACGCGATGACAATGTGGAATTGCCTGTGCCATAAGGCCAATCGTTGAATCAACTCAGAAGGGATGGAAACGATGGCTGTAAACACGATCGATATTGCCGAACGCCTTGCAGACGCGCACGGCCTGTCAAAAACCCAAGCGAAATCCGTGGTCGAGGATGTGTTGAAGGGCATTGCGGAAGCCGCTGCCAAGGGCGAGGAAATTAGCCTCAATGGCTTCGGCAAGTTCAAGGTCCAGAACAAACCAGCACGTGATGGCCGCAACCCGTCGACTGGCGCCACGATCAAGATCGCCGCATCGAAGAAGATCGTCTTCCAGCCGGCAAAGGCTCTCAAGGACTCGGTGAACGGCTGATCATTCAATGACGATACATCTCGTCTGATGGTAACGCGCTGTCCTGTTGGGCGACGGTGTCTCATGCCAAGATCATCAGCTTCTCATTGCTGCCGTTCTTAGGTCGAGGTCCCCGGCCGCGCGCCAATGCGCGGCCGGAAAATTCTCCAACAGCAGGCTGGCCGGAACCGCGCGGCAGCTCCGGCCGTCGCGCTTACTCGGCGGCGATGTTGAAGGGTTCGCCCCCCGGCCAAAGCGCTGCTGTCGGAGCGCGCACCGTTCATCCTGGCCGGCTCGGGGACTTCCGGCTCCAGTTCGGCAACGTTCGCCGAACTGACATCTGAACCTTCCTGCCGTTCACCAACCACCACAGGTTCCTGGGTCCCCAAGACAGAAGGCAGGCATCCGGCTCTGGCGAGCAACTGCTCGGCGGCTTCCGCCATTGGCCGCCGGCGAAGAGGCGGCAGTGGGGCTGTCAGACCTGAAAAAGCAGCGTCGCGCGCGGCGTCGAGGACATGTGCCTTGGTGGCGTCGGGACGGTTGACGTCCAAGAGCGATAGCGACACAAACCTGCACCGCGCTGCGTATGTCCAGCAGATGCAGCGCTACCTTCAGGTAGCTTCGGCGCCACGCGGTGCGATCGTGTATATGACACCGGCGAAATGTTGCCTGTCCTGCCGGTGAATTGAAGTTCAACATCTAAGCATCACAATCTTCGTTAGCCGCGAGCTGACGGTCAGCTTCTGGCTTTCGCAACGAAAATTGCCGACATTAAGTCTACTGGAACCGTAACAACGAATTGACCCGATCCTGACGACCAAGCATTCGCGGCGAATGCCAATTTCGCTGGCAATAGGAGCCTTCAAAGATTCCGCCACCGATCAAAATTTCACGGAAAGATCCGCCCTGAACCCGTGGTCACTGGTGCCGTCGCCGATCTGGCCGGAATAGGAGAGGCCGAGCGAGGTCTTTTCCGAGAGGGCGAGATCAAGCCCAGCTTCGAGCACGAGCGCGTCCTCAGCGATCGGTGTCCCGGCGACGGTGAAGGCCTCACCGCCGGTGAAGGCAAAATCGGCGAGCGGCGTGACGTCGCCGAAGGCATGTCGCCAGCCGAGCATGCCGCGCGCCGTGGCCTTCATCCCACCAAGCCCGAACTCGGTCGAAGCACGCAGGCCGAGCGTGGTGAAGGTGGCGTCGGTGGTACCGCTGGCGCCTGTGAGCGCGGCCGCCCCGCCATCCTCGGTAAAGCCGTAGCTATGCACGTTGACGTAAGCGAGATTGCCAAAAGGCTCCAAGGCGAAGGAGCCGCGGTCGATCCGGTAGCCGAGCTCGCCGAAGACCTGAGCCGTGCCGGCGTCGTAGTCGGCGGTGAGACGGTCGGTGAAGCCGGGAAAACTGACGGAGCGCGCCGTCTCGATGGCGTGCCATGTGTAGGCCGCACCGGCCCGCAGGCCAAGCGCGCCCCACTGGCCGCCACCATAAACACCGAGATGGTAATTGTCGCTGTCGCCGGAGGACGCGCGATCATCGACATCGAACGAGCTGCGGCTGTAACCGGCAAGCAGGCCCAGCCGCCAGTTTTCGGCGATCATTCCGTCTGCGCCGACAAGGAAGCCGCCGGTCGAGCGGTCAAGCGAAGCGGCGTTGCCATCGCTGTCCCATGTTCCCCATGAACCGAAGGCCTGCCCCCACGCCGCAAAGCGCTCCGTATCGGCCGGAGCGGGCGCTGCCCCTGGAGCACTATAGCGCGCGCTCTTGCCTTCTCGCACCAGCGCCTGTTCCTCAGGCGTCAGGGCGGAACCATCCGGCCCATAAGCCAGCACCGGCATGGAGGATCCAGAGCCATCCCCGAAGGCGGCCCGCACCCTGTTCGTTGCCGCCTCCCGCACGAAGCGGCTGTCGTCCAGCATGGCGCCCTTTATCGAAGCGTGTATCTCACCAGAAAGCTGATCGAAGGCATCCCGGGCCGTTTCCTCGTCGGGCAAGCCGACGATCGCGTCATAGATCGGATTGCCAGGCCCCTGGCCCTCGGCGCCATCGCCGACCGCACACTGGTTCGCAGAGATTGCGACATCGCAGAACGACGCGTCGTTGCGGGCTACGTCGAGATAGACGGCGTTTGGATCGTAGGCGAGCGAAAGGTCGACGAAAGGCGCGTTCTGGTCAAGTGTGCCATAGGTGCCGGTAACGCCGCCAGCGGCGGTCAGGATGGTGTAGCGGGTGCCGGTGTCGTAGCCGCCTGGCGCCTTGAGCGCAAAGACGGTGCCGCCCTCGATCCCGGCAGCACCGGTCACATCGATCAGGTCGGAACTGCCGTCCGGGTCGATTTCGGCTTCATAGGTGGATCCGGCAAGCTGGGTGTAGTCGCCGTCGACCGTAAGCGTCCCAATGGAGTTGCCTGGTGCGATGGTGCCCGCCACCGTTGTGGTTCCAACCGTGCCGTTGCCTTGCAAACGGCCGTTCGCCAGAACATCGATCGTGCCGCCGAGCGTTCCGTTGACCGCAAGCGTACCAGCATCGACGGTCGTGGCGCCGGCGAAGGCAGCGGAATTGCCGGTGACTTCCAGAAGGTCCGCACCTGTCTTCAGGAAGTCGCCGGCGCCCGAGATGCTGCCGGCGTAGGTTGCATTCGCACGTTGCTCAAACGTGAACGACGCGCCGGAGCCGATCGCGACATCGCCGCCGAAACGCTCGCCCGCGCTGACGAGGTCGCCGGCATCGACGGACCAGTCGAGCGTACTCATGCCGGCGAGAACCAGTGTGCCAGTGCCGTCCTTCACCATATTCCCCGAGCCGCCGATACCGCCAGCGAAAGTCGCGTTGCCATTCTGGTCGAACACCACCGTGCCGTCATTGCCGATATTACCGCGGAACGATGCGGCATTGCCGACAAGTGTACCGACCTCGATAAGCGTGTTCCCTTGGTAGCTGTTGGAGCCGGTGAGCGTCAGCGTGCCCGCGCCATCCTTGGTCAGGCTGCCGGAGCCGGAGATCGCACCGGTCACGGTGAGATTCGAATCGGTCTGGAAGATGCCGCCGCCAGCCTCAAGCGTGACGCTGCGTCCCGTTGCAAGCGCCGCCGTATTCTGCAGTGTGCCACCGTCGAAGGCCAGCCCGCCCGAGGCGGCGCCGAGATTTGCGTCGGCTGAAACCTGCAGTGTGCCGTTCAGGATGGACGTGCCACCCGTGTAGCTGTTGGCACCGGACAGCGTCAGCGTGCCGGCGCCGGTCTTGATGAGGGAGCCGCCGCCTGTGACGACACCGGCGGCGGTGAGGTCGGCCCCAGTCAAAAAGGTGCCGCCGCCTGCGTTCAGCGTGACGTTTCGCGCTGTCGTGAGGGCCGCCGTGTTCCGCAGCGTACCCCCGTCGAAGGTAAGCCCGCCCGACGGGGCGCCGAGATTGGCATCGGAGGAGATCGACAGCGTGCCCCGATTGATGGTCCAGGGTGTCACCGTGCCTGTTGCTCCCGTCAGTGTCCAAATGCTGGTGCCTGTCTTCGAGAACACGCCGAAGCCCTGGTACTGAGCGGCCACGCCGATCTGTGAGACGTCGAAGCTGGCATTCGCGCTGCCGCCCAATGCTAGGGTGTCGGCGCTGCTGAAGGCGACGACGTTGCCCGTAATCATCGAGCCGGCTTCAAGCATCAGTGTGTTGGCACCGCCAGCAAAGACAATCGCGTTGGTCCCGGATGCGCCCGAAATCGAGCCCCTGTTGACAATCGTCAGATCGCTTCCGCTCACCCCGAAGCCGGCGGACCCAGCCGTACCGTCATTGGTGCCTCCGGTCCCGGCAACGCCGCCAGTACCTCCCGTGATTGTTCCGCTGTTGCTAATTGTTGCGCCACTTCCGGTGACGCCTATCCCGCCATTGCCGCCATTGCCGCCCGTGGTGGGAGCCGCATTGTCGTTGCCACCGCTGCCGCCATTGCCGCCGGTGATCGTCCCGAGGTTAGTGAATGTGGCTCCGGAGACAAGCGAAACGCCGGCGCTTCCATTGCCGCCATGACCGCCGAGCACCGGGATCGTTTGCGTCGAGCAGCAGCCGACGTTGTTGCCGCCGTTGCCGCCGTTGCCGCCGGAAATTGTGGAGCCGTTGGTAATTGTCGAGGCGCCCGCCGTGGCAAGTCCGATACCTCCATCGCCGCCGTTGGCGCCAAACGGATTTTGAGAAATTCCGCCGTTGCCACCGTTGCCACCGGTGATTGAGGCGTCGACTCTGACAGTCGCGCCATTTTCGACCACCACGCCATAGCCGCCGGCGCCGCCGCCTCCGCCTGCGCTACCAAGCCCATTGCCGCCATTTCCGCCATTGCCACCAGCGATTGGGCTGGACACGCTGGAATTCGTCGTCACCATGTGGCCGTGCGCGCCACCGCCACCACCGCCGCCGTTGAAGGTTAGAAAGGCGTCGGCATTCGCGCCGCTCACGCCGTTGCCGTTGTTGATCCCCGAGACGCCGCCGGTGCCGCCAAAAGCGCCATTTTGACTGGTGCCACCGGTGCCGCCGGTCGTGCCACCACCACCGCCACCGCCGGCGGCCGTGTTCGTTTGGCCGTTCCCGCCATTCACGCCGGCAGTCGTCGCCTTGCTCGCACCGCCAGGTCCACCCACGCTGTCGCCGTCGATGAAGTTTCCACCACCCGTGCCGCCGCTTTGTGCCAGCGCTGGAGCCGAAAACGCCAGCGGGCCGACCAGCGTTGCGGTCAAGGAAACAAGTGCAGTGGAGCTTACAAGCGCGGTGCGCCAGGACAGGTTCCGAGGCATGAGCCCCTCCATTATGTCCGGCTTCGGCATTCCCGACCCGATGAAGGCGGCCCCCCGAAAGCCTGTCGTCCCCAAGACCAGCGGAGGCGCGGAGGCGATCAAAAGTCGCCACCCGCGCCAGCCCGTCACCCGCGTTCGCGCACGTTAACTCAACCCAAAGCTGTCGTCCCCGCAGAGGTGGCGAATGAGCTGTCTATGACGTGATTATGATGCCGCTTTGTCGGGGCCTGTTACCATAATACAACAATCTGCGCGGGTATCGTTGCAGGCCCGGATCTACGGGATAGGAGCCAGGGCGGGATGCGAACGAAATGGAGGCCGATGAACATTTATTGCCGCTGTTCTTCGCGACAGATCACAGACACCCGATGCACAGCTTTCCCGCGGATCGCGACGCTCGCTGCGTCCCGCGCAAATGTCGGCGGTTGGCGCAAACTCGCCCGTGGCGTTGACACCAGCGATATCCGCTTCTGGAGAAGGGCGGGGTCACCCGAACGACCGATTGGAGGCGCGAAGCTGTCGTTCGCGTCGTGGAAACGTTCGTCGGCTTCGGGTCAGACTTTCCCGTTCCCCACCAGTCTTTGCAGCACCAAGACAGGTCCATCACGCCCAACACCGTACAAAATACTGCAGTCTTCTGAGTGGGGGGAAAGCGGTAGCGCTCTCCCGCTACCACTTCAAACCCACTATCGTACGTAATGGCGGCAATGTGGCGGCCGGCCAATGCGGTGTGCCTGTCGGTATACCGAGCGCTGGGGAATGCAGCCCCGCCAATAAGGGCGGAAAGCTTGCCCTTGACCTCAATCTCGAAGCCTTTTCGTGCAGGCTTGGGCTGCACCGTGACACTGTGAACAAGGCTCCGAAAGCTTTCGATGAGCGGGCCACGGTCATCGGCGGCAGTTGCGTGGTCAGCCAAGACCTTTGAAAGAGCATCGACGGTTTCGTTGTAACGCTGCAGGGTCGCTGGGTGGAGTGCGACGGTCGACGGTGGCTCATCGACATTCGAAAGTTGCGCCTCGATGTGAGAGAGCTGTGCCTTGAGTTCCGCAATACGTTGCTTTGCATCCTCTTCAGCAATGACGCTCCTGATCACCAGGTCGATCGTGCGCTGCCGTTCGCCTTCAATTCGATCTCGCTTGGTCTCCAGTGCTGTCCGAATTCCATTTCCCTGGGCAGCAAGCTGCCGACGCTCTTCATTGTAT
Source organism: Mesorhizobium sp. B1-1-6 (assembly GCF_006443035.1). Taxonomy (NCBI): domain Bacteria; kingdom Pseudomonadati; phylum Pseudomonadota; class Alphaproteobacteria; order Hyphomicrobiales; family Phyllobacteriaceae; genus Mesorhizobium; species Mesorhizobium sp. B1-1-6. The sequence goes on from NZ_VFWR01000006.1 coordinate 18,086, forward strand.
TTGCGGATGTAGGCTTCTATCAGGTCCGGCGCTTTCAGCTGTTCGCGCATGCCATCAAGGACCGCCTTCTCGATCTCGGGCAGATAAATGATGCGCCGGTTGGAACAGCTCCCGCTTTCACGAACTGCCGAGCACCGGATACGCGTCTTACCGGTCTTGTCACGATCGTGAACGGACATGCCCGATCCGCACACTCCGCAACGAAGCAGACCGGACAACAGGTGGGCCGGCCGACGCTTGTTATTAGTAGGCGCGTTCACCCTCGCGCCTTTGCGAGCCTGTGCCTTCTGCCAGATTTCGTCATCGACAATTCGCAAATGCGCAACCTCTTTCGTCTGCCACTGGTCCTTCGGATTTGCCCTGGAGACGCGCTTTCCAGTATCCGGATTTTTCACCATCCGGACTTTGTTCCAGACGATTCTGCCGACATAGAGTTCGTTGAAGAGCAGTCCGACCCCACGTCGTGCATTTCCGTTGATGGTAGAACCGTTCCATCGCTTTCCCCGCGGTGGCATTATCCCATCCCGGTTGAGATCGCCTGCTAGATCTCTTGGAGTTCGACCGGTGACATAGGCGGCAAAAATGCGCCGGACGACTTCAGCCTCCTCTTTGACAATCTCCAGTTCGCCTGGGCGGCCCAAGATAGGTCGATAGCCATAGGCGCGGCCTCCCGCGTGACGTCCGTCACGGACGACTCCGGCCATACCCCTACGCACTTTTTTGGCGCCATCCTCCCTCTGCATCTGACCGACAAGTCCACGAATACCTATGAGAACTGCATCGGCAATCCCGTCATGAACAGCCTGGATTTGGATGCCGAGAAAAGAGAGCCGTTTGTAAATGCCCGCGAGGTCCGCCATGTCCCGCGACAGACGATCGAGCGCCTCGACGACCAGGATATCAAACGCATTCTGGCTTGCCGCCTCCATCAAACGCATCAGGGCGTCGCGACCCAATACCGAAGCACCGGAGCGCGCCTTGTCCTCGAAGACGGCAATGACATCGAGGCCGTTGCGATCTGCATATGCACGGCACAGCGCAATCTGGTCCTCGGTGGACTTTTCGTTTTGCAGCTCTGTCGAAAAGCGTGCGTAGACGGCGGCCCGCCTCGTCTGTCGGAACCCTTCTTCTGGCACTGATCTGCATCAAACTCGGAATGTCGGTTGTCCGCAACTCCGATTGAAATGAGATGATCGCGCCTGGCATCAGCAACGGCAAGCGCTTCGACGAACTTAACCATAGCTCTGCGAAGTTCCCCCGCCGTCGCCGCTGGGGTGGTTCCGTGGGGCAATCCACCATTGTATTTGTCTTTTGCAGCCGTCACGAAGGCCAGGATCACGATGACTACAGGCAATAAAAGGGGCCCACTCCTTCGATCGTGCAATTGAGACCCTGCAGGATAGAAATCGGATAGGTGCCAGACTAACGAAGTCTCGCGAGAGTCCTCGCAACACGGTTGGGAACCTTATGACTGTGAACTGGGATGCGTAGGCGAGCCTTGTCATGCCTCGGTCCCATCGTCGCCACGCGCAAAAGCAAAGCCGCCCTCTCCGGGCCTTCGGCAATGTTGCTGCTGACCAATTTCTTCGGGAAACACTTGCTCGGGCATTGCCTCCTTGGCGATCCGAACAAGGTCGTCGCGCGCCGAACGAATCTGCGGCCAGGGAAACTCACTGCTGCCCTCCGAAGGTTCCCCTTCCGTCAACGCGGCATCAAGCTTAGCCGCCACGCCGGCAAGTGAGGCCGCGGGGGTTCTGGACAACAGCTCGAGCAGTTCCTCCGCTCGGTCGGCAGCCTCGCCTTCGGCGAGCAACATCGCTGAATAGCCCATCTCCCTATCGGCCGCATCCCAGCGCGCTTGATGAGCGGCCAAATCGGTCTCAGCCTTCGCGCGGTTTGCAACTCCTTAGGAGAAGGATTGGGCAGCGCTTCGGCTTCGACGGAATGCAGCGTTACGCCGTCCCTGTCGTGCAGCCGGATGGTCGAACAAGGCAATTCGACCGTTGCGACAAGCTTGCTCTCCATGCTCTGCTGCAGGCGGCACAGTTGTTCAGTCTTCTGTTGGGCAGCCTGCCATTTGCGCCAAGCTGCAACCGCAGGGTCAGCGGATTGGCCTACTTTCAGATCGTCGCGTCTGAATGCTGTTGGCTGCCATCCCGCAATCGCAATTGCTGTTCCCCCAAGTAGGCTCCTCCGCGTGACGAGAGACAAAGTCGTGGTATTGTCGGAATCAGCCATGATCCGAGCTCCAAACAGCTTGGGTTGTGGTCAGGCCGCACTAGGTGTAGCGAGCACCTGTGCGGCCGCACAGTCTCCGTCACTTATGTCACTTTTTGTGACTTTTAACAAGATTAATGTCATGAAAAAGGACATATTGCCCCAGCAGCTCCGCGCGGCTCGGGCCTTGATTGACTGGACAAGAGAGGACCTGGCGAACGCATCGGGCCTGACCGTTCGTACGCTTGCCAGAATTGAGAGCTCTCAAACGACCCCTAGACCGGCTACACTTGAAGCGTTAACCGCAGCATTGGAAGCAGCGGGGATCGAATTCATTTCACAGAATGGAGGAGGACCTGGCGTCCGACTTGCCCGTCGACTGGACGGCAACTGACGCAAGCGATCATTCTGAGTGCGATGGGACTCTTCCTAAGCGATCGTTTGTCGAGATCGGAAGATCCTGACTTTCAGTCAGACCTGACGCTCCGCTCGCCATGCAGTCGGATTGCCCACCCATCTATTGATATCGGATTCGCGCCAGCCCGCCCCGTTGATGCTTATCTTGATCTGAGCTGGGAACGTGCCTTCGGCGATCTTGCGATAGACGGTCGAGCGGGACAGGCCGGTCCGGGCAAGGACGGTTTTAAGGCGAATGATACGATCCGGTTCGGGCATGACTGCGTTGCCTTTCGCTGACTGCAATTGACACCTGCTGGGACCAGACAGGACGGAACGAATGCTGGACGCAATCAGGTTTGTCGCTTCAGCCGTCTGCGGCGTGAAAACGGCGGCAAATCGGAGGGGTGTCAGAGCCCAAGGCTCCGCCCCTTACCGATGCCATGGCTGAATGCCAGTTCCGCACCAAGGCGCCGGCCGGAATCGATGTTGATGCCAAGCTCGCGCTTGCGGTTGGCGAGAAGAGATTCCAATTGCGGATCGCGTTCGAGGCTCTTGGCCATGTCGGACATGGCCGACCGCGTGGACCTGTAGCCGGACATGTCGCCGGCCTGATATTGCTCCCGTCCCGTCCGATCGAGCTTTTGCCAACGTTCCACGAACCGGTCGGCGCGGCGGCTGGGATCGATGTCCATCCCGGTACGGATTTCCGTTTCAAGCTGCAGAGCAAGCACGATGCGGCTGACGCGGCCGGCGCCCGCCTCGCGGACAAGCTCGGGATTTTTCACATAAGCCGCTTCGGCATCGCGCCAGCCATACGGCCGCACCTTCTCGAAAGCGCTACGGGCATCTCTCAGTTCGCGCATCTGCTCGGGATTACCTTGGCCATTCGCGTTTCCACTGCTGAGGATCGCATCGATCGCTCGCGCGTGACGCACAAGCGCCTTCGTGCGAGCGCTGCGCAACGCTGCTTCGGGGCTCACCGCCGCATCCGCGTAGCGCTGCGCTCCCCTGACCGAAACATCTCTTTCAGGCGCCGCGCCGCCGTCTGCGCTTAACGCCCCAACATTCTCCCTTTCCGGCCCGCGCCCACGGTCCTGGCCGGGCTCGGCGTCTGCGGGCGAGCGCAATCCATCCAGCAACTCGCCGATCCTGTCGCGCAGTTTCTCCGGAACGAGACGACGCACGATCTCAACCACACGCTCGCGGAAGGTGATGCCGCGCCGCTCGGCATAGCTCTGCGCTGGGTCGATCCGCTCGTAGTCCGACGCCATGTCCTTAGCGCGGTCGCGTGACAGCGTGCGGACAAGCCGCTCGCGGGTCGCGAAGTCACAGCCGCTATAATGCAGGTCCATCCCGTCTCGATGACGCGATAGAGCCACATAGCTGCCATGCGCATCCATGCCTGGCGTCGCCAAGACATGGGTGCGGTCGACCGTCATGCCTTGCGCCTTGTGAATGGTCGCGGCATAGCCGTGGTCGATATGGGCATAGTCCTTCATGTCAAAGCGCACCGACCTGCCATCATCGGTGCGCACGGTCATGCTCTGTGAGCTGACCTCTTCGATCACGCCGAGCGTGCCGTTCTTGACGCCGAGGCCACGCTCGTTGCGTAGGAACATGACGCGATCGCCCTTGGCGAAGTTTCTTGGGCCATGTTCGACAGTCACCTGAACCTCGTCGCCGAGATCGCCGGCAATGCGCATGCGCTCGCGCGCTGCTTGGTTCAGCGCGCGCACCTGGTCGTTTGTGTGGGTGAGGATGATCCGGCTGGCCTCTGGATGCGCCTGCCTGTCGCGATCCCAGCGCTCGACGAGTTCACCTCGCGCTTCCTCGCGCGTTGCAGCCTGATGCACCATGCCTTGCGCGTCGTAAGCGCTGATCGCGGCACCGATCCTGCCGGTTGCCAGATCGCGCGTGGCATCGCGCTGCCAGTCCTCGCGCTGCCGCCGCACCTGACCAATTTCGACGCCGCCGTGTCGCTCGTGGAGAGAGCGGAATGCAGCGCCGGCTTCGATTGCCTGTAGCTGCTGTGGATCGCCGACGAGGACAACTTTTGCGCCAACGTCCGCCGCATGGGAAAGCACGCGCTCCAACTGGCGCGTGCCGACCATGCCGGCTTCGTCGATCACCAGGACATCACGCGCGGTGAGCAGATCACGGTCCTGTCCCCAGCTGTGCTCCATACTGGCGATGGTGCGTGACGGGATGCCTGAACCGCCTTCCAGATTCTCGGCGGCAATACCAGAGAGTGCGGCGCCTTTGACCTCGTAGCCCGCCGCTGCCCATGCCTGGCGCGCAACGCCCAGCATGGCGCTCTTGCCCGTGCCCGCAAAACCGACAATGACACCAAGACCGCGACCATCGGTGATATGCGCAAGCGCATCGATCTGCTCGCCCGAAAGGAAAAGCCCGCGTTGCGCAGCCCGCGCCAGCGCTGCCTCGCGATGTGCGTTGCTCACCGCGTGTCGCTCGTCGAAATCGATACGCTCTGCCGCGCGGTGAAGGCGCTGTTCGCTCTCGATCATCTGCCTTGTGGTGAAACGGTCTTCGCCGCGTCCGTCCTTGCCGAGTTCGACCAGATCGGGCGCGTTGCCGATCGCGCTCATCACCTGGTTGAACTGCTCGATGCCATCGCTGTGGCGATGCGAGAACTTCGCGATGTCCTTTCGGGTGAAGGTCGATTGCTGATGCGTGATGGCATCGAGCGCCACGGATGGATCGGCAATGATGCGCCCGCCATTGTTGCGCGCGATCTCGCGATGCAGTTCGGCGCGATCTGCTTCAATGTCGCCAGCAGCAAGGCCATTGCCCCCGATGCGTTGAGCCGGAGCGCCGATCTGGGTCTGCGGCTCCAGGGCAATGCCCTGCGCTTCCAGACTGCGATGATCGATGCGGGCGTCGATGTCGCGTTCGGCAAGGCATTCGTTGGCCAGCTCCGCCCATCGCTCGCGCCAGCGTTCGACCAGCTGGGTAGCATTCCAGTCTCGAACCTTGGCACCAAAACCGTTCTCGTCCACGGACCGCATGGTCAGCATGACATGAGCATGCGGCTTGAGACTGCCATCCTCCGCCCTGTCCCAATGCACGTTGAGATCGGCGACCATGCCCCGGCTGACAAACTCCGCCCGAACGAAGTCGCGCGCCAGTTCGATGCCTTGCGCCTTGCTTAGCTCGCGCGGCAGGGCAAATTCCACTTCGCGGGCAAGCTGCGCATCCTTGCGCATCTCGAAGGCCTCGACATCGTTCCACAGCCGTTCGCGGTCGCGCCAGGCCTCCGGTGCATCCTCAGGCAACATCACCTCGGAATGGACGACACCGCGCTTGGCCGAGAAGTCGTGGCTGCGTTCGATGCGCTCGTCGCGTAACCTCGCGGCCGAGCGGTAAGCAGCAGATGCTACAGCGCTGCTCCCAGCCTTGCGGCCAATGACTTTGACATGAAGATGAAAGATCGCCATCGCGACCAGATCATTTGCACGTCAAACCGCACGTCGGCACGACGTATAAGCGCGCCCTCCCTCGAAAAAATCTCGGGATGGACCAGCCCGTCCCGGGCTGTCTCGGCAACCCTGAAGCCTTCCGGCACACGCTCGCCTATCATGGCCGCATCGACATCGATGGAGACAGCCATGCGCAAACCACGGGATTTCGACGCGGAACTGAAGGTACTGGAAGACAAGGCGCGGGAACTCAAAACGCGAAAGGTGCAGCAGCTTGGCGAGCTGGTGATCGCCACCGGCGCCGATCAACTCAGCAGCGACGAACTGGCTGGTGCACTGGTCGCAATTGCCGAGACGAAAGACACCTCAAAGCGTGAGGCATGGGCCAAGCGTGGAGTAATGTTTTTCGAAAATAGGTCCCGGCGAACTGCTTTGGCATCTGAGCGCAACCCACGCAGCGCTCAAGCGCAACCGGGCAGCTCACAATCGCCGGCAAGCGGCTCTGGCTCGCAATGACATGCGCACCTGGCAGATCGAGCGCCGCAAGCGCACGCGGCAGCTCATCGAACTTGGCGGTCTCGTCGTCAAGGCAGGCATTGTCGAGCTCACCAATGACGATCGCGCCATCATCTACGGCGCGCTGCTCTGGATGGCGGACAAACTGCAAAGCCATGAAGGCGAGCAAGCGCGGGGTCTGTGGGCCGCGAAGGGAAAGCTGGCGTTTGCATCAGAATGGCATGAAGACCAAATGGCCAAGCGAACATAGCGGTGGTCAGCAAGCGGCGGACGATCCAAGCCACCCATTAAGTCACACTGGGCCAACAATCACTTCGGCCTGAACGGGGTATTACGCACGGTCGAGCGGAGCTGATGGCAACTATTGCTGCGGTTGGCAGCTTTGCGAGCCGGCAGCCCTGCTCTGCACAGGCGGCAATGGCGGGGAAGCGAGGGGAAGTTCCTCGCTTCCCAACCGATCGAAAAGGGTATCCGCAGTCGATCAGAATGATCAAAGCGAAGCTTACTCTTATAATGTTGCGCAAAAGACGTGGATTTTACAACGAGATGTACTATTTGCCTCGGCGGCGGGACGGGGAAATCAAATATCACTCAATTCGTCCGATACAACTAGAGGAACTTATATGACCACTGCTCTCGAACAAGACGGTCAACTGGATACCGTGTCGATAGCGGCCGACATCGTCGCCGCCTATGTGTCGAACAATCCACTGCCGGTCGGCGAGTTGCCGAAGTTGATCGGCGATATCCATGCCGCTCTGAAAGGCATCGGCACGCCGGCGACGGAACCTGTGACCAAGCAGGAACCGGCGATATCGATCAGGAAGTCGGTGACGCCGGACTTCATTATCTGTCTGGAAGACGGAAAAAAATTCAAATCGCTGAAACGCCATATCGGAGTCCACTACAATCTGAGCCCAGACGAATACCGGCAGAAATGGAACCTGCCCTCCGACTATCCGATGGTGGCGCCGAATTACGCCGCCACGCGTTCGGCCTTGGCGAAGGCATCAGGGCTCGGGCGCAAGGCGGCGCCCACTCCTGCCGCGGCGGAAAAACCAAAACGGCCTGCTCGTGCGGCAGCAGCGACGACGACTGCGGCAGCCATCAAGTCGCCGCTGAAGAAGACACGCAAGGCACCAGCCAAAACCTAGCGCGCTGCACCTGGCGGACGTGCCAGGCTGTGTAGGACCAGAACATAGCGCAGCCCCGCCTTGCGTCGGGGCTTCGTGTTAAGTCGGATCACTCTGCGGAGCGGCGGGACCAGATGAGCGAGAAGTCGCCCTCGGTGTCGGTCTCGACCAGGCTCGCATAGATCGGAGCGGGGAAGCTGGGATCGTCGAGCTTGACGGAGTGGTAGTCGCGACCCTCGCGCGAGGTCTTCTTCCATGCCGCCCCGAACTCGGTGGCGCCGGCGAAGATGCGGTAGTCGGGACCCTTTTCATTTTCGCCATCGGCCGGAGAGAGCGTCACCGTCTTGACGTTGAGATTGAGGGTCTTGACCGAGCCGGAGAAGCCGTTTGGCGGTGCGGGAGAAAGTGCCGATCGTAGCCATTGTGGTAGTTCCTTCTGGTTACTCGGGCCGCGCCCATCGCAGCCTCGATGGTGGTCGTGAGACCGGAGACGATCGGTCCGCACCCCTGAAGGGGCTGAAACGAAGTGAAAGACGGCGGCGCGAGGCTTTCTTGGATCGCGAGGAATGGACGCGCAGCGGACAGAAGATTGCCGTCCGGTGCAGAAGTTGGCGACACCCTGGCCGACGCACTCGCGATTCTTGTCGCTCCTTGTGTCGGTCATCTGATCGACGATGGATGCGGTAAGCAGGCTTTCCAGCAGCGACGCCGACTGAGTAGGGAAAGATGATCCACAGCGTCTCCAGTGTGTAGAGCACGTTGGGGATGAGGAATGTCGGCAGGCTCGATGGCAGCTCGCCCAGATCACCGACCGTGCGGACATCAAGTCCGAGCGTCAGGGACGCGACGGTCAGAACCACGATGCAGACCAGAGGAGACGGCACGGCCTTGGTGAGCCGGGGGCAGAGGTAAATGATCGCCAGCCCGGCAGCAATCATGGCGTAGCTCTCCCACGACTTGCCAATCAGTTCCGGCATCTGCGCCATGAAGATGAGGATGGCGAGTGCGTTGACGAAGCCCGTGAGAACGGAGCGCGAGACGAAGCGCATGACGTAGCCAAGCCGAGGGGCGACGCGCTTTATCGCGGGACAGGTTTGGCTGACCCAAGCGCTTTAAAGGCCTTCAGGATTCGATCGCGCGTATACTTATCGGGCGCCACTTCCGACATCGCGAACAGGCTTTCCCTGGCAGATGCAACATCGTTGAGCGCCGATTGTAGCCGCGCCAGATTTTCCCACGCATCGAGCACTCCCGGCGCGATTTGAGTGATCCGCCGATAGAGCTCCATGGCCCGAAGGGGCTTGTTGTCGTTTGCCGCACGAATCGCTTGATTGTTCAGCAAGCGGGCCAGCACGTCACGATTGCTCATCCGCGCGACACTGAGTGCGGAAGCGCCGCCTTCCTCACCGAGGCACGCCCGGCAGATCGCCGCGACCGCGTCTTGCGACACCGGGTTGCCACCCGAAAAGGGGTCGATCACCACAGGGCTCTTGTCACCAATCTGGACAAGGACGTGACCCGGCAGATTAAGCACATAGGCGCTCCATCCAGCCTTGCGCGCCATGGCAACGTACAGGATCGACAACGCAATCGGCAGACCACGTTTGCGGTCGAGCAGCCGGATGAAGTCGGCATTGATCGGGGCATCATAGGTTTCGGTATCGCCGACAAACCCAAACTCGCCATTGAGTACCCTCGACAACACGGCGGCACGTTCTCTCACGAGAAGTGCGCTGCGCCCTTCCTGGCACACCCGATCCTCGATCTCTTCGAGCTTTTCGAGATACGGCGCGATGTCCGTGTGCTCATGATCAAGGTGGCTCAGCGCAAGCGACGCCAAGTCGAGAAGAATGTCCTCATCCTCGATCAGGCCGATGGAGGCAACGTCCATGATCACGCCCCTTTGCCGATAGAACCGAGCTGCGCCACCAGCGACGGCCAACTCCGACGTATATCCTCGCGATAGACTTCATCCTCGCTCGCGCGCGGCAGATGCGGATCGGCGAGCCAGGCGCTCTGCTGCGGGCTGAGCATATTCGCAAGCGGTTCGCGATAAGGCGCAGCCCGGTTGATCCTCGAACGCTGGGCCGGCGTTAAAGGTAGATGACGAACCGCGTTCTTACGCAGATAGAACTGCGGTTCGCGATCCGATTCGAAGCGGCCGCTTTCGACGACGTTGAAGCCTTCCGCAGTTGCAAAGGCATCCAGACCGGCGCGAGAGATTTCGCGCGGATCGAACTGCACCTGTACGACTTCCTCGCCGTCGACCCAACCGGCATCGGTCGTGATTACCGCCGGGTGCTGGGCAAGGCTCGTTTCGCCAGACCAGAAGCACGGTGTTGCGTATGTTGCACGCTTGCTGAGGCCGTATTCGACCAGAAGGTCACGCCCGAGAAGGCGGAAATAGCCGGGGACATCCTCGCCAAGCCTCTCGAGCACGGCGACGATCTTTTCGTGCAGACCCAAGGCATCGTAGCGATCTGCCAGTTTCGGCAGGAGCTCGGCTCCGTCGGGTCCGAGAAACCGGACGACAGGATTATTCCAGGACGGTTCGTCGTATCGCCGCAGGACTTCGGCATCGGAGCCCGGATGGTTGTTGAAGATCGCCACCGGCACGAACCGGTCGGCGATCAGTTCTACCATCAACGGATGCGTCAGCACATCCTGGCCAAACCGCACGCACGTCGAACAGCCGGGCACTTCCTGGAAAAGCAGCAGGACAGGCTTGCCCTGTTCGGCCGCAAGCGCCAGGGCGCGGTCATGATCGCGCAGCCACGTGACATCGCCAAGCTCACGATGCTCGCGAAAGGAAATTCCATCTTTCTGCATGGCGCTAATATGGTGTCTCCGGTTCGCAAAACAATGACGATTGCGGCTGGGTCCGTTCGCATCGATTGCTGTGTGATGTCGGCACGAACACGGCTCGGATACCTCAGAACCACCGAGACGACAGTCCGGCATTTTTTGTGACCCTTAACCTCGCGACGGCGGCGGGCGCTTCATGATCAGAAGCTCCTTCGCATCATGCAAATCATCCTTCGACGAGATGGCAATCGTCAGCCATTTCCCGTCTATGTATGTTTTCGCTTCATCGTAGAGTTTCACCAATTGCGGACGCCAGACGTAACGCCGCTCCTCGAATTTCTCTCGTTCTGCTCCCCCCATGACGACCAAAGCCGAAAACCGGCGGTATTCCGGAATCAAGGTGCAGAACGCCCTGGTCTTCTTGAAGCGCAGGGACCAACCGCGGTTCTTGCCACCGTAGAGCCAGTCCGGCGCGAACACCCCAGGGTAGGATTCGTCGATCCAGTTCCGCAGCTCGGCCCAACGCTTGAACGGATCTGGTCCGATCCATTCGCGGACGACTTTGTCATCGGGCGGCGCCGATTTGCCGGTGATCCTGTCACCGATTTGGGGAAGCGGACCGGTAGGTAAACTCATCGGGAGACCTCGTGTTCACAGACCGGCGGCGGCCGGAAGGTTGTCGCATGGTCGTGCCAGGAGGTTGCGACGCGCCGCCAAGGTGTTCTTGGCGATACTTTCCGGAGCGGCAGGGCACCGCGAAATCACTGCAGGCGAACCGACACCTGGAAGCTCTCGCACGACCGTCAGGTCAAGCGCTGCCAAAGTCTTCTTCCTCGCAAGTCCCGCCTTGTCCCCATCAAGAAAGGCGGTGGCCTCTAGCGGGAGGAATTGCAGGCTTTGCAGCCCGATGGAGTTCAGCGCCAGCGTCAGATACGGCGTGAGAAAATCCGGCTGGTTGGCTCGCTCGCCGGTGAAGACGCCGCCGGAAGCGACGCCGATGAACACCGGACGATCCCTGAGCATTCCCACCTTTCCGGCCGGCGTCGACTTCATCGTGCGATCGACGCGCAGGACCTGATCGATCCAGGCCTTGAGGACCGAGGGAAGGGTGAAATTGTGCATCGGCGTTCCGATGACGATCACATCGGCCGCTTCGACTTCTCGAATGAGTGTTTCGGAAAGATCCAGAGAACCCTGCAGCGGGGCCGCCAATGTGACCGGCGACGACAGGGTGACTGCGTAATCCGCCTCGGCGTGAGGCAGGGGTTGCGCTCCCACATCACGCCGCGTGATGGTCGCCCCGGACGCAACCTCGAGAAGCATTTCGACCATCGCCGCCGAAAGCTTGCGGCTATGCGATTCCTGTCTCGGACTGACATCGATATGGAGAATGTTCATGTGATTGTTCCGATGGCTTCACGAGGTGGCGAGAAGACAGGGCTCAGATCGAGCCAGCCGGTGCGACCCAAGGGAAGTCCTTGTCGTGATCGAAGACGTTGTTGAAGAAGTTCGTCAGGGAGTACATGGCGACCAGCGCGACGATCTCGATGATGTTCGCGTCGGTGTAGCCAACCTCGCGGACAGCATTCAGATCGGCGTCACCAACATGCCCTCGGGTCTCGATGACCTTGCGCGCGAACTGCACGGCGGCGTCCCGCTTCGGGTCGTTGGCGTGACCCTTTCGGGCGAGGATGATGTCCTCGGCCGACAGCTTGGCCATGTGTTCGGCCGTAAAGCTGTGAACCGTCAGGCAATAATTGCAGCCGTTCAGCTCGGAGACCGCGAGGCCGATGCTGTCGCGTGTCTTCACATCCAGCGCCTTGCTCAGGGATCCGAGTAGTGTCGCCCATGAGTTAAATGCAATGGGGCTCTGGGCGAACGCCGCCATCATGTTTGGGGTGAACCCGATGTTCTTGGTAAAGGCATCGAGAGTGGGTTTCGAGTCAGCCGGCACCTGGTCCGGCTTCAGAGCGACAGTTCTCGCCATCATAGGCTCCATAAGTTCTTGATTGTGTGGTTGATCATGCGAAGTCGAGAACGTCGGCCACCGGCATGCGCGGCTTCTGCGGCCAGTTGCCCGCTCTCTCCGGTCCCACGGTCAGCAACATCACCGGGATTTCATCCTCGGCGAGCTCGAACTCGCGATGCACAGGTTCGGCATCGAAGCCGATCATCGGCGTCGAGCCCCAGCCCAGCGAGCGGGCCGCATAGATGATCGCCGCAGCGCCGAAGGTGGCGGTGCGGACCGCCTCGTCGCGGTCCTGTTGCGGTTGATCGTCATAGATCCGGCGCGCGTCCCGTTCCCAATCCGGCACCATCTGCGCCTGCATGATGCCCGCTTCCACCACCGGCGCCAGGCGATCGGGGACGGTGCTGGCATCGGCCAACTTGCCGATGACGATGAAGGTCACGGCAGCGTCGGTGATCGCAGGCTGGTTCCAGGCGATCGGACGCAGCCGAGCCTTGGCTTCAGGCGACCGTACGGCGATGAAGCGCCAGTTCTGCAGATGAAAGGATGTCGGTGCGGACGTGCCGATGCGCACCAGCTGACGGATCTGATCGTCGGTCAGGGTCGCGGCAGGGTCGTAGTATTTAGTGGCACTACGGCTCAAAATGGTCTCGATTACGACGTTCGTCGCGAGAGCATTTTCGCTATTCCCGGTCTCAGAATCGGCGTCGCCAACGACGCGCGTTGCGGGTTTGGTGGCGGCGGTGTTGATGCAGTTCATTGGGGTAGCTCCCTCATCAAGTGATTACAAAGATCAATTTACGTGTGGCGGTGATTAGTTCGAGACTGGATTGGCTCAATAAGATGCGTTAAAGGATCAAAACATGCCCATGCTCAGCCGCCGCGCATCTGCTCGCCGGTGTGCGCCGCTCGACGCCATTCCCCCGGCGTCATCCCCATCCTCTCGGCAAATACGCGCCTGAATGCCGATACCGACTGATAGCCGACCGTCTCGGCCACTGCCTCGGTGCTGATGGAGGGCTTCTTCAACTCATTGGCTGCCAAGCTCATGCGGAGATCGGTCAACAGATCGAGGGCGGAGCAACCTAACCTGTCTTGAAAGTGCCGCATGAATGTGGCCCGCGACATGCCGCACATATCCGCCAGATCAGGCAGCTTCCAGGATCGCGCCGGATCGGAGAACATCGCCGCGATTGCTGGCGCCAGCCGCGGATGGCCGGCAAGAGCCAACAAGCCTTCGGGGGCTTCCTCGGCCTCGCTCGCCGAGCGCAATACCAGCGTGAACAGTGCCGAAGAAAGTGCGTTGAGAATGGCCCGTCCTCCCGCTCTGTCGCCCGCGGATTCCATTCGCATCAGCCTTACGAGACTCGCCAGTTGGTTGGAGGCAGAGCCGATGCCGTCTTCTCCATCACCGTTCATTGCCCGAGCGACGAGATCGGCGGGCATGTAGTTGCGGATCAGCCGATCGTGCGGCGGCCCAATGAAAAATCGCCCGCACAACAAATCCAGTTGCTCGCCCCGGCCGTCGTTCTTACTCAACGTCCATCCGGCAGAGCCAACGCTTTCGTGTGTACGGATTGGCGTTCCGCCGCTGCCGTCATGCAGTACGTGCGCCGCGCCGTGAGGGAGCAGCACGACATCTCCCCTCGCCAGCTCCCGCGCCGTTCTCGTCTCCGGATTCTCTAAAATGGCCCGGCCACTGACGATAACGTGGTAGGGAATTTCGTTCGCCGCAGATTGGCCCCAGGCTACGCGCCACGGCGCACCATACGCGCAGCGAACCTCGAGCTGCCCGGTCACGGTAATGATTTGCAAGAGACGGCTGAGCCAGTCCACTTCAGACATAAAACCTCGGCAACCTGAAACAGCGACGCTTCTTATCGAAACAGCCTTTTGGCTTTACCTCTCGGCCACATCTCCAAACCTGGGGCCGCACCAGCGCTGGAGCGTGCGCGAGCCATCGAGCGCTCGACAATCAGAACCGTGGACCCTGTATCAGACACTGCCATAACGTGCGGCTATCAGTTCAATTAACGAGCCGCCACCAATGGGAACGATTTGGGAGCGGGCAGGTGCCACCGCTCAACGGATCGACAGTTTTTCGGATATCGGCGGAGCGATTTGAGTCACCGAAACAAGGGCCCGTGGCCGGCTGGCTTGGGACCGAAAACTGTTCGTCCGCTTCTGGAGTGAAGTCACCGGTAAGCCGCTGTTGCGCTGACGGCTGCACCGGCTCTATCAGGGCTCCCGCCAGCTCCTCAGAGGAAGCCGGCCGGCCGCTCAGATGATGTCAGCATTCCGCCTCGACGGCTCTGCGTCACAAAGCCGGCCATTGAAAGAACGTCTGCAACGGGTCACTCCAGAAATGCTTGGCGCTGCGCGTCTTCATATCCCTGATCCGTCCGTTGTCCTCAACGCATCCAATGTCTCAGGTGTGATCGTACCTGTCACTTTCAAACCATAGTCCGTCTGAAGCTTCGTCAAGGAAGCCCTCATTTCGGGACGGAATATGCCGTCGAGTTTCCCGTTGTAATAGCCGAACGCCAGCATGGCGAACTGCACCTCAAGGACAATGTCCTTGAAACGCTCGGCGTTACCCGGAAGGATCTTGAGCGGTGCCGGGGCAGGCACGGTCTTCGGGCTTGATATGTCGGAGGGGGTGTCGGCGGACTGTACAACCGAGCGGTGTAAGTTGGGGATGGGCTTTGATAGTCAGGAGCTGAATATCCCCCGGTCGACGAACGATGGCTGCTATGCGAGCTGTGACTGCTGTGGCTACTATGCCCCGCCAGCGTATACTCGTGATTGAGTTTGAAGATATCGAACAAAGGCGTTGACTTTCCGCCGTCGCTGAATGTCGGTTTCGTCGGAAATGCATGCGTCTGGGTCGGAAGGAAGCCGGCCGCTAGGAGCGACGGGATCGCAAACAATCGCTTCTTCATGCCCCTACCCCCAAATTCGCGTATCGTTCAAATAGGTACGTTTCCAGTCGGAAATTGTCCCCGGCGCACGGTGCCTGAATTCCTCGGGCACCGTGCAGAGCGGAAAATTATACAACCGCGCCTCTATCCCGCGGCTGGTGACGAAATTCACGGCTCGCGAAATCACGTCAAAGCCACTTGAGCTGTCGTAAAATAGCTTTGCCCAATTCTGCCGACCGTAGCCGATGTTTTTCAGCTGCATGATTGCCCATGTGTGTATAAACGGCAGGATCGTAGCGATGAAGCGTGCAAGTGCTGAAAGATTGGACGCGTTCGGTTGCATCAGCACTGTGCGCAATTCGATCTGCGCGCCTGTCCTGCAAAGAAATCCAAGGTTTCGCAAAAGGCCCTCGTGCGCACCCTGCTTGCCGACAATCTCGTCATGAACGGTCGCATCGGATGAATAAATTTGTCTCGGAGATGCTCGGCGAGACGACCCAGGTTTACAAGACGCCGATCCAGCGGCCGGGGCAGGGGATATTCGCGCCCCGCGTCTGGGCCCCGCACTATACACCGCGGCCGCTGCGAAGTCCGCTCGAGCTGCGCGAGATGTCACCGCTCCTGTCGATCCTTATGGTACGAACTCCCCGTCCTTCGAACTGACCAAGATCCGGCACTCCTTAGACAAGCCCTACCGCGGCTATTACGAGCGCGCGAAAGGATCGCCATCTGTCCTGCCTCGGCTGCAGGCTTGGCAAGACGAGCCCTTGCAAGGGGCCATCAGCCCGGCGCCCGAGCCGCAGAACACTCAAGAGGCGCCGAGTACGAAGACGCGGTCTAGGTCTAAGCCACGTCAACCGCCGCACGTCGGGCGTCGCGCCGCACGAAGGCAAACGCCAAGGCCGCTCCGGCGATGCAAGGTGATAACGCCGCGCTGGCGTTTGTGCCGCGTCCTGCCGCGCCACCCTCCAAACCGCTGCCAGGCAAGATGCTTTCCCTCGGCACACAACCTTCGGCGCCGGCGGGAGAAACCTGCGACGTTCGCGAAATCCTGGCCGCCGCGGCACAAGAGCAAGACGCGGAATTCAACGCAATGAGCGCCACCGTTCGCAACGAACACGGACCGACGGTCCGCGAGGCCATCGAGACGCTCGACGCGCTGCACCGATCTTTTGGGAAGGACGAAAGATAGGACCAGAGCGGATCCGTAACGCTATGCAATCCATTCCCGTTCGTTAATTCGCCGGGCCGACAGCCTGCGGTAGCCTTCTGGCCATCAAAACAACGTGGCACGGCCAGGAGAATTCAATGACAACGGCGACTTGGAACGGCGCGACCATCGCGGAATCAGATAAGACGATCGTCGTCGAAGGAAATCATTACTTCCCACCTGAAAGCGTGCATAAGGAATTCTTGCAAACCAGTTCGACGGCAAGCCGCTGCCCGTGGAAGGGAACAGCGAGCTATTATTCATTGGTTGTGGGCGAGAAAACCAATGAGGACGCGGCGTGGTATTACCCACAGCCGTCGACGGCGGCCGCAAACATCAAGGACTACGTCGCATTCTGGAATGGCGTCGACGTCAAATAGCAACGTTCGACAGCACGCCGGACAATATGCGCGCAACTGTTGTTTCGTAGCCGGGACTTTAACTGCCAAGGATGCAGGCTAGGCGGCTCTTTCCAGCGCCTTCCACTCACGTAGCGCCTGCGCATCGCGCGGCGTGACATCGGGATATTCGAGATCGTCGCCGACGGTTGGGAGGATCTTCCATGACCGCGCGCATTTCCTGCCGACCGCCTTCTCAACCACCACGGCAACTCCCGGCACGTCATTGAGCGTGAATGCACCCGCGGGCGGGGCTTCGTTGCTCGCCATCGCGTTGGAGGTGATGCAGATCTCGGCCAGGTCGATGTCGGCGAGGGTGCCCAGCAACGTCGTGTCCGAGACATAGACCAGCGGTGAGGCCTCAAGCGACGAGCCGATCCGCTTGGAGGCGCGCTCGACTTCCAACGCGCCGGTGACGACGCGGCGCACGTCGCGGATCGCGTCCCATTTCTGCGCCAGCGCATCGTCGCTCCATGCGCCAAGGACATTCTGGAACGGCTCGAGATGGACGGAGGATGCGCCGGGATAGCGCGAGAGCCACGCTTCCTCGGCGGTGAAGGACAGGATAGGCGCAAGCCAGGTGACGATGCGCCGGAACAAATAGTCGATCGCCGTCAGCGAGGCCTTGCGCGCGACGGATGATGGCGGGTCGCAATACAGCGTGTCCTTGCGGATTTCGAAATAGAAGGCCGAGAGCTCGGTGTTCATGAAATGCGACAGCGTGCCAATCACCGCCTTGTATCCAAACTCGGCATAGGCCCGGCGGACGACGGCATCGATCTCGCTCAACCGATGCAGCATCAGCCGTTCAAGCTCGGGCATTTCATCGGCCTTGATGCGATCCTGGTCGCGGAAGTGCGCGAGGCTGCCCAGCATCCAGCGGATGATATTGCGTAGCTTCCGATAGGTCTCGATGGTGCCTTTGAGGATTTCCGGCCCGATCCGCAGATCGTCCAAGTAGTCCGATTGCGCGACCCACAGGCGCAGGATGTCCGCGCCGGACTGCTTGATGACGTCCTGCGGCGCGGTGGTGTTGCCGAGCGACTTCGACATCTTACGGCCGTGCTCGTCGAGCGTGAAGCCATGCGTCAGCACCACGTCATACGGCGCGCGGCCGCGCGTGCCGCAGCTTTCCAGCAGCGAAGAATGAAACCAGCCGCGATGCTGGTCGCTTCCCTCGAGATACATCACGGTATCGTTGCCGCCATCGGCCTTGCGCTTGATGCCAGCGAGGCCGGGAAACTGTTGCGCGTCTTCCAGCACGAACGCATGCGTCGAGCCGGAATCGAACCAGACATCAAGAATGTCGTCGACCTTCTTCCAATCGTCCTTGGCGTGATCGCCGAGGAAGCGTTCGCGCGCGCCTTCGGCGTACCAGGCGTCGGCGCCTTCGCTCATGAAGGCTTCCGCGATCCGCAGATCGACGGCCTCATCCCGAAGGATCTCCACCGAGCCGTCCCCTTTCTCGCGCACGAATACGGTGATCGGCACGCCCCAGGCGCGCTGGCGCGAGACCACCCAATCGGGGCGGCCCGCGATCATGCCGGTGATGCGGTTCTGTCCCTGTTCGGGCACCCATTGCGTAACCTGAATGGCCTGCAAGGCGCGATGACGCAGCGTGTCGCCGGACTTCGCCTTGCTACCGTTCAAAATGTCCTTATCCATCGCGATGAACCATTGCGGCGTGTTGCGATAGATCACCTGTTTCTTCGAGCGCCACGAATGCGGATACTGATGCTTGAGGCGACCGCGCGCCAGCAGCGCGCCGCGCTCGATCAGCGCCTTGATGACGGCGTCGTTGGCGTCGCCCCTCTCACCCTTGTCGGTGAGCACGCGCTTGCCGGTGAAGCCCGGAGCCTGCGCGGTGAGCGCGCCGTCAGCATCGACGGTGTAGGGGATCGTCGATGAGATGCCGCGCGCTTCCAGGTCGCGGGCATTCGCCATCCAGATGTCAAAGTCCTCGCGGCCATGGCCCGGCGCGGTGTGGACGAAGCCGGTGCCGGTGTCGTCGGTGACATGATCGCCATCGAGCAGCGGCACGGTGAATTCGTAGCCGCCGTCGAGCCCCTTCAGCGGGTGGCTGCATTCGAGCGCGTCGAGGATACCGGAATCGATGTCGGAGGTGCGCTCATAGGACGTCACGCGCGCCTGCTTGAACACATCCGGCGCAAGCTTGTCGGCAAGGATCAGAAGGTCGCCGGTCTTCGCCCAATTGTCGGCGGGCGCGTCGGTAACCTTGTAAAGGCAGTAGGCGATCTTGGAGGAAAACGAGATGGCGCGGTTGCCGGGCAACGTCCATGGCGTCGTGGTCCAGATCACCACCGAGGCATTAGCGAGGCGGCCGAACGCGGCCTTCACCGGAAACTTCACCCACACCGTATCGGAGATCTGGTCTTCATATTCGACTTCCGCCTCCGCAAGCGCGGTCTTCTCGACCACGCTCCACATCACCGGCTTGGAGCCACGATACAACAGGCCGTTGGCGGCGAATTTCATGATCTCGCGCGCGATCTGCGCTTCGGCGCCGAAGTTCATGGTGGTGTAGGGATGCGCCCAGTCGCCGATCACGCCGAGGCGCTTGAATTCCTCGCGCTGGATGTCGATCCATTTCTGCGCGAATGCCCGGCACTCTCCTCGGAATTCGTTGATCGGCACCGCGTCCTTGTTCTTGCCCTTGGCGCGATAGGCCTCCTCGATCTTCCATTCGATCGGCAGGCCATGGCTATCCCAGCCTGGGACGTAGTTCGAATCGAAGCCACCCATCTGCCGGCTCTTGATCACGAAATCCTTGAGGATCTTGTTGAGCGCGTGGCCGATGTGGATGTTGCCATTGGCATAGGGCGGGCCGTCATGCAGCACGAATTTCGGACGGCCCTTAGACTTCTCGCGCAGCCGGTCGTACAGGCCGATCTCGTTCCAGCGGGCGAGCAAGTTCGGCTCGCGTTCCGGCAGACCCGCGCGCATCGCGAAGTCCGTCTTCGGCAGATAAAGTGTCTTGGAATAGTCGCGGGAGGGAGACTTCGACTTATCGATCATAGCAGCGTTTTGGGCCAACCCCGTGGAGCGAACGCATTGCGTCTGAAACAACAGGCTAGCGGCGCCGTGAGACCGCAAAGTCATCAACGGCGCGCCGCTGCCCATGTCCTCTACGGGAACGTTATGCCGAACGCGGCCGGATCCGGCTTCTCACCTTTTCGGGGAACCAACATGCGCTCCAAGCCTCCCGGCACGTAAGTGGCCAGCAGGACCGCCTGGTCGCCGACAATCTCGATCGTATGCGGCACGCCACGTGGAAGTGCGGCGTAGGCGCCAGGGCCGACCTCGACGCGGGTATCGCCGACCGTCGCGATGAGCTTTCCCTCCACGACATAGACCAACTCGTCCTCGCGCGAATGGGTATGCATCGGAGGCTCCTCTCCGGCGCGCACCGTCCACAGGACCGCGCTATAGTCGCCGCCGGACTGGCCGCTTTCCACTTTGATCTCGATTTTCGAACCGCCGCTGGCGGTCATTGTCTCGCCGCCCTGCGGCGGTGTCAGAACTGGTTTTTTGACTGCCATTTGTGGCCTCCTAATCATGACCTTTGCTTGGGTATCGCAGTAGCGATGAACAATTGTCGCTCACGTCCATCAGCATGGGATCGCGGGCGGCAAAGGAGAAATGACGTCACGCCATGAAATTAATAGCCGCGCGTTATAGCGGTCCCAGGCCTTCGATATTGGACACGTGCGCGGTCGAGACTGACTGACTACGCAACTCAGCCGCAAACCTCGGCTGACGCCCGATCGGGCGCTCAAGTCGGCGCCAGGAAGCGCGCCACTGTCGCATTTCTAACTTGCTGCACCCTGCCCTTTGGAACGGCCAATGCGACATTTCTTCTTTGCAGAGCTGGCGACATTTCTACATCGCCGCCACAGGCAATTTAAGAAGGGTAGGTTCAAGTTTGAGATGCGACCTGCGAGCGAGCGATCGCAGCAACGAAGCGATGCAATGCGCCTACTCGCAGATCGACCTGAACGAAAACGCCGCAAGACCGAAGATGGCAACTGGCGTTACGAGGTCGATCGGACAATGCTTTTTGCCGTCCAACTTGAACCTGCTTTGGATCGCCAGGAACTGGACCTAGCTCGCCGTCCGAAGCAGTGTGAGAGAATGATCCTTGTTGATTCAAAATCCTCAGACCCCGCTTCTCAGCCAGGTATCGGATTGATCGTCCGATTTCTGAGACGAGTCTATCGCACAGTGGGCGCGGTGGTCGTCGCCGGAATCATCGTTCAGCTCTACGTGTGGACGAGCTATTCACTGAGGCCTATCGACGTAAGCGGACACTCCTCGGCGGAGCGATGAGCGCGCCGCCGGACGGGTTGCTCTGGGTGATTTCGCTGTGCGGCGTGCTTGTCACCGCACTGCTGCGGCTCCCCGGCTTCGGCTTAGCGTGGACCGTGGACGGAGCACTGCCGATCGTCCTCGGCGCGTTGGCGCTATGGCACTATCTAGACGATTATGGAGGGCAACTGATCTTCAGCCCCGAACGATCTGAGATCGTCTCGGCCATGATCCTCAGCGGGGGGACCTTTTGCTCGGCACGATGCTGCGTCGATACGGTTTCGGGTCGAGGCTGCGGTCATCGGGACCGGTCGATGGGCTTTTGCTGTCGATCATGGCGGTTGTCTTCGTCGGCTTGCCAGTCGTGCTTGAGATCGGCAAGCATCAACCCCTCCCCGCCTGCGCTCACATCTCCGAAGGACAACAGCCCCCAGGCTGCCTCTCAAATCGGCGGTATGCGCCATGATGAGAGGCGCGCTTCGATGACACGCAGGAACAGGCAATGATCGCTGCCTTTGACCGCGCTTCTGCTACTCGCAGCGGCGACACCGCCCCCCATCCGGGCTTCGAACCGCTTTCGCCCACCGGCGATCACGAACTCGCATGTAACGATGTTGAGGATCTGCGTCGAGAGGGCGGAGCCTAGCGTCTTTACGGTGGCGCGCGGCGAAAAGGAGATCGCTCGCTGGACGCTGGATACCGAAGGCGACAGCTGCTTTTCCGAAGAAGATTACAAACGCCGCGCTGGAGCGTGCTCCGCCGAATTCAGTTTTGCCGGGGTCCTGAGCGCCGACAAATCGGACGGACAGCATCTCCCCGTTTTGCATTTTAAGTTGGAGGCGTCGCACTTTCCGCGAGGCATCTCGCGTTTTGACGATTCAACGAGGTTGGCGCCCATCCATAAGGGCGATCTGACGTGGGAGGAAGACCCACGTTGTACCTTTTCGCGTAGCTTCCGCTACGACCTAACGCGCGAGCAATATTTGCCGGATGCCACCCTTGCCTGATTGTAGCGACTACACGGATCCATGAGCTATGTTGTCGTTTATCGGTCGACCTCACCGAATACGATATCGAGCGAACCGAGAACCGCCGAAATGTCGGCAAGCATGTGGCCCCTGGAAATGAAGTCCATCGCCTGGAGATGGGCAAAACCCGGGGCGCGAAGCTTGCAGCGATAGGGCTTGTTGGTGCCGTCGGAGACGAGATAGACGCCGAACTCGCCCTTCGGAGCCTCGACTGCCGCATAAACCTCGCCGGCGGGCACATGATAGCCTTCAGTGTAGAGCTTGAAATGATGGATCAAGGCTTCCATCGCCCTTTTCATTGCGGCCCGTTTCGGCGGCACAACCTTGCCGTCCTCCGTTGACACCGGACCAATGCGCTCTTTGCCCAGAAGGCGGTCGACGCACTGGCGGATGATCTTTGCGGATTGACGCATTTCTTCCATCCGGATTAGATAGCGATCGTAACAGTCGCCATTCTTTCCGATGGGGATGTCGAAATCCATCTCTGCGTAGCATTCGTAAGGCTGCGATTTCCGGAGGTCCCAGGCTGCGCCCGAGCCGCGCACCATAACGCCCGAGAAGCCCCACGCCCAAGCATCGTCCAACGCGACGACACCTATATCGGCATTGCGCTGCTTGAAGATGCGGTTGGGGGTCAAAAGCTCGTCGAGATTTGCAACTGTGACAAGAAACGGGTCAATCCAGTTGCCAATGTCCTCGATCAGCCGTTCGGGCAGATCCTGGTGTACGCCACCCGGACGGAAATAGGCAGCGTGCATCCGTGACCCGGAAGCGCGCTCATAGAAAACCATCAGCTTCTCGCGTTCGATAAAACCCCAAAGCGGAGGCGTAAGCGCACCGATATCGAGAGCCTGTGTCGTGATGTTGAGGAGATGGCTCAGTATTCTGCCGATTTCGGAATAGAGGACGCGGATCAGCTGCCCTCGGATCGGCACGTCGATGTCCAGGAGCCGCTCGACTGCCAGCGCGAACGCATGCTCCTGATTCATTGGCGCGACATAGTCGAGCCGGTCGAGATAGGGCACGGCCTGAAGATAAGTCTTGTGCTCGATCAGTTTCTCCGTGCCGCGATGCAGGAGCCCGATGTGCGGATCGACGCGGGTGACGAGTTCGCCGTCCAGTTCGAGCACCAGGCGCAACACGCCGTGAGCTGCCGGATGCTGCGGACCGAAGTTTATATTGAAGTTCCGAACGGACTTTTCGGGCATGACAACGTTCTCCCATACGGATGAGACGAGACGGCACCGTAAAGTTACCGACCAATCGACGCAGCGTTGGCTGGTCAGTTCGGCATTCACACTGCATTTACATGCGCGATCTCGGCCCGGGCCCGCATGGTCGAATCATGGGCGACGGGCACGAGGCCCGCCGCTAATCAGTGGCTTCGGCCCTAGTGGTTTGCGCCGCCTAAGGGTTTTAGGTTCGCGCAAAATTCCGCGTAAGGTTTGCTCATAGCGGCGTCCTGACACTCTTTCATCATCGCGTCCTGATCACTCTTTGCCATGTTTTTCCAAGCGGCCTCGAACGCAGCCTTCGGCTTCATCGTTTTCATTGCTGAATCAGTAAAAAACGGCTGCATCATCGCTGGCGAGTCGAGAGCGCCTGCCAATGCCCCGCCTCCAAGCGTTGAGAAAGCCAATGCTCCGAACAGAATGGGTCTCAGATTCATTAGTAGGTGTCCTTCTAGTTTGCGGGAGTTCTTATGCAAAGTGTGTCTGCGCCAGCTCGAAAACTGCGTTCTCTTCGGCGCATTTAGGTTTCGCCAGAAGTTGACGCTCCAAGCGAATGAAACCATTGTATGGATTTCATAACAGACGGGAATTGAAGTGGTCTGTGAGGTAGGCCCGCCTGATGAGACAGCTTGGCGGCTTGACTAAGATGGATCGGGTTGGTTTCTGCGCGGCCAGTTGCTCCCATTTCTGACGTAGCATAGACCTCGTTGGGTGTCCTACCGCCAGAAATCGAGTGTGGGTCGCCGGTTATAATAGTCGATCCATAAACCGATGCCGCTGCGCGCCTCGCTTCCGATCTCGACTGCGATGAGGAAGACGCATTCGGGAACGCTTGTCGCTCGGCTCAGTGATTTCAGCTGGTTGCTTCGCTGTGTAAATGTCTTCCTTCGCGAAGCGTCATCATCCCCTAGGCGGTGCGCTACCGCGCAGACAAAGAGGCAGTTCATCGAAATCCCTAATTGCCAATCGCTATGAAAACCATGCCCGGCGGTAGTTGGAAGCATCGATCCATCCCGCCAAGATACAACTCTCGTTCATGTGTAATCCCGGGGAGCCATTCGCTGATGGCAAGCTGGGGCTTGGAAACGAGCCGTCAACAAAACTCCATTTCAATAGGAGAACGACATGTCCGATATCGAAGGTTCTGCTGTCAAAGACGGCGATCGTATTGACCGAGCCGACATCGCCATCGCGGTGACACGAGCACCATTTGCGTATGAGGACGGCGCAACACAGGAGTTCTACTCGGACGGACGCACCGTTTACACGGACGCCGGAGGTCGGTCGTCGGGAGAATGGAAAGTGGACAATGACGGGAGGTTCCAGTCGTTCTGGCCGCCGTCGGTATACACCACATACGATGTGTTCTGGATAGCCGGTTCCGACGGAAAGGCTGTAGGAGTGAGGTTCACTGACCCGATTAGCGGGGCAACATTCGACGGTCGATACGCTCCCACGCCCGCCTGAGATCGCGGTTTCTTGCGTGCTATCAAAGGCGATGGGCGGCTTGGTGCTCCCTTCCCCAGACGACCAGATTCAGGTTTGGCGTGACCCGCCTGCCAGCTCTCATTGTGCGTCGTGTCGTATGATTTCGATCACGCGGAGCCGAGGCAACGCTTTCGCAACTCGGGACTTTCTTCTTCGCGGCCTATGCAGCATGCGGATGGCGCAGATGATCCAGCACCGGTAACGCGTCACGTGGTGGAGAACGACTGGACTGCCCGGGGTTGATCTCCGAGAAGGCAATAAGCCCTGCCCTATCGACGATGAAGCGGGACGGTATCGGCAACGTCCAGCTTTGGTCGCCGTTGAAAACGGGGAGGTCGATATCATTCTTCCTGTGAAGGTCTCGGAGCAATTCAGGTATGCGCCATCGCACGCCGAAGAGCTGGCCAACGCGACCGCCTCGATCTGAAAGAATCGGAAAGCCGAGCTTCAATTGCGCGTGTGCTTTTGCGTTCTCGGCGACGGTCTGCTGGGAGATGCCCACGAGTGACGCGCCACGCGCTTCGATCGACGGGCGAAGGGACTCGAATGCTTGCAGGTCGCGATTGCATGCGGGAAACCACAACCCGGTGTAGAAAGTAACTAGCATCGGCCCATGCCGGAGCAGTGTTTCCGAGGCGACCTCAACGCCATCGTGGCCCGGCAGTCGAAAGGACGGCGCACTGTTGCCTGCCTTGAGCGCGCGCTCGGCCTGCCCAGTCGCGATCAGGTATTCCGTGGCGCTATGAAGCAGGTCCGCGACGTCACGCGTTTTTCGCCTTGTCACCGGAGGCGAAGCCGCATCAGACGTGCTCTTGCTTTTTCGCATTGCCGGTCTTTCCTCCCGCATGGCCGCTATTTACCCTGGGGAACTCTGGTTCAGGTCGCTCGCGAGCAGTAGCCGTTGTCGGCAACTTTGAGTTATTCATCGCGATTATGACTGAGCTACTCTATGCCTCCGCCTTTCGGATCAATGCTTCAGGCGCTCGCGATCAGTGAGGCGATGTCCTCTAGCGAACGCCGGCTGAAGTCCTTCGCGAGCTCACTTATGATTTTGCTTTTCAGGCCGCGATCGAAGTGCTTTCGCATCTCGCCCAAGGTCCTGGGATCCGATACGATGACGAGGTGCTCTATCGTACCGTCGAGGCTGAGCTTGTTCAGGAACGCGGCCGTCGCAGCCGCGAAATCGTCCTCGGCGAGCCGCCTGCCATCGTGATTGTTCGATCCGTTGTGATGGCGCGCGCCAGACCCGGAGTTATGGGGCGCGGGCGGTGCCTCCGTTATCTCGACCAAATGCACTCCAGGTTTCACGCCGGTATTGTGGAACAGCCGGACCGTCTCACCATCAGCAACTGCTATCGTCGTACCTGTCGGTAGGATCATCTAGAAACCTCCTGTTCGCTATGCAGCGTAAACGTTTGGGGCATGAGCCGTGCTCGGAAGCGTCCTGCGGTACCTCTTCGTTGAGCTCTTGGTGGGACGCGCCCCAAAGCAGAATGGTTCCCATGACAGCCGAAAGAACCGACGCCGCGAAAACGGCGATCTTGGCGGCCGAGAATGCAGTGGCGTCTGGAAACGCTTGGCCCGCAATAAAGAGCGACATCGTGAAACCGATGCCCGCGAGTGCTCCCGCTCCAGCCAACTGCCGCCACGTATACCCTGATGGCTTGGCGGCTATGCCCGTGCGAACTGCGGCTACCGCCGCGAGAAAGACGCCGACCGGCTTGCCTACGGCAAGGCCGATTACGATCGCGGCCATGAGCCGACTATGTCCAACGAAGACACTCGGGTTGATTGCTACTCCCGCATTCACGAGGGCGAAGATCGGGAGGACCACATAGCTCGATCGCGCACCGGCGTGCCGCAGCAAGCGGTCGGCGGGCGACTCTAGCCTGTCGTAGATGGCGTCGAGCGCGTGTAGGGCGGGGGTGGAGGGGCCGTGCCTTAGAACCTCTCCCTCATGCCGGGCTTCGGACCCGATGATGGTGCTCGCTTGCATCATCAGAGCCTCCAGGTCGGCGGGCGGACGTGTCGGGATGAACATCGCCAGCACTACGCCAGCGAGCGTCGCGTGAAGGCCGCCGGCGTAAACGAAAGCCCACAGCGCGACGCCCATCAGAATGTAAGGCGAGAGAATATAGACCTTTGCCCGGCTCAATAGGGCCAGCCCGACGACCACCACGCCAGCGGCGGCCAGGTAGCCCGGGTGGATGTCGGTGGAGTAGAACAATGCGACGACGATGATCGCACCTATGTCGTCCACGATAGCGGCCGCAGTGAGAAAGATGCGCAGCTCGACGGGGACACGAGCTCCCATCACGGCAATTAAGGCCACCGCGAACGCGGTATCGGTCGCCATCGGAACGCCCCAACCGTGCGACCACGCCCCTGCGGGAATGACCAGCGCATACAGAAGCGCGGGCGCGATCATGCCACCGATAGCGGCCGAGATGGGAAGTGCGGCCGATGATCGGCTTGCCAGGTGGCCGACCGTCATTTCGCGCTTCACTTCCAGTCCCACGACGAGGAAGAACAACGTCAGCAAGCCGTCGTTGACCCAATGGAGGATCGACATCCGAAAGGATATCTCACCCACGCTCAGGCCGAGCTCTTGCCGCCAGAACGCCATGAATGCCGGTCCGATCGGCGAGTTCGTCAAAACGATTGCCGCGACAGTCGCAAGCACCAGCAGAATGCCGGCGGAAGGGCCCCAGCTCGCGAAATCAAGGGCGGCCGTACGGACGCGGTGGCCGAGGGTGCCAAGCATCGCGTCGACGAGAGAGCTCTCGTCCCACGGCCCGTCGTAGCGCCGCTGGTTGATGTAGAAGGTGGGCGTGAACCTCACGCCGCTTGCGCGGGAGCTTGCGATATCTGCCTCTACCCTTGTCCTTGCATGCCGCGAAGTGTCGTTGTCCGCAAAATTCGGGTCCACGCCGAGGTCGGCAGCCACCGCGAGGAGATCTTCCTCGGTAAGCTGCATTGATCTCGTCATCAGCTTGATGTGCGCGGCCCAGAATGCATCCCGTGTAGGCGCGAGTTCCGCGAGCACGGCGGCTCTGAAAGAAAGGTTGTTGTCCGTCAGTGGCCTATGTCGGAAGGCGTAGCACACGCGATCGCCAAGCTGATCCCGCGCCTGCGCGATACGCTCATTGGCCGCCCTGCAGTGTGGGCAGGCATAGCTGCCATACTCGACAAGCGTAATCTCGGCGTCGCTAGGGCCAAGCACGTGTTCCGTCTTGTGGTCGACCGGACGATCGAGACGGCCGGGCGGGGACGTGAGCTGCATCGCCGAACCATTCCTGCCGACTAAGACGTCGGTATTGCAGTCGCGGGTCGACGACGTGGAATACGCCGCCATCGGGCGACGGCGTGTAGGCAATCTCGGCAACGCCGCTAATGGGGAGCGCGGATGCCGCCACTCGAGGTAAAACGATCCTCACCGCCGTGCCGACTCCTGGTTCACTTTCTATGCGGATCGCGCCGCCTCGTCCCTCCGCGAAGCGGTAGACCTGGTAAAGGCCTAGACCGGATCCGCTCCCAACGGGCTTTGTGGTGAAGTACCGGATGGCCGCCTTCGAGAGAACGTCTTGTGGCATACCGATTCCGTCGTCGACCACGGCGATCTCGACGAACCCCGCCGCCGATCCGGCGGTCGCTTCGACGTTCCGCGCCAAAATGGTAATTGTGCCGCCCTTCGGCATCGCATCGGCCGAGTTCCGGCAAAGATTCAGCAAAGCGTAATATAACTCTTCGCAGTCGGCATTGATGGCCCATAGGTCGGAATCGATTGCGGTTCGGACCGCGACGTCTGGGTGCAACGCGCGATCGAGCGTTCCAGCCATCGCCGCAAGCCGACTGCCTGCCACCGACCCGTCGCTTGCGTTGCACTGCTGCCGCGCCGTGTCGAGAAACTGGCGACTGAGCATCGCACCTCTCGTGATAGCGTCCTGCAATCTGGAGACGATGGCCCGTCGGTGCTCGGCACTGCCCTGACGCTCGATGAGCCGCAACCCGCTGGCGATCACGGCCAGAACGTTATTGATGTCGTGAACGATGAACCGCGCTGGATCCCCCGTGGTGTGCATCTCCTGCTGCGGGCGAAGTGCGCTCATACCGCGCGTATCGTACCAACTGGTGTGGCACAAGACACCTGACACTTCGCCATTGGCCCCGATGACGGGAATCTCCACGCACCTGGATGCGAAGGTGCCGTTATTGTCGCCATCAGCGACCAGGTCTCTCGCACTGAACGCAGGCTGAACGCCGAGTGCAAGGCCGGCGCGGTCGCCCAATACGACAATGTCCTCCAGCCGCTCGCTGTCGAGGGTGCGAGGGCGCGATTCACTTGTCTCATTGATCTGCATTCCGAGCCTCCTGGCCTGCGATCGTTCGATGGAACGCCGACTACAGCCCGTAAGCGAGGGGCCGACGATTGGTCGAAGAGTGAGTTCACTGCGGCCTAAAGGAAAATCACCTCTCGCCATGGAGTTGATAGCCGTCTGTTATCGGAATGAACGCGGGCGCGCGGGTTGCTTATAGGCCGCGCTCGGCCAGGCTCCGCGTATGGCTCTTTGCGAGCCGACCCACAACGGCCGAGACGTTGCCGTCCGTTGTTCTCGCGACGGTCGCGGCATTACGGGGGGTTATGGAGACCATAGCTTTACCAGCGGCTTGCACGACAATAACGATTATGCGCGAGCGCGGTCAGGCGAATTGAAGGGCATGCAGCCGCCGCAATAAGAATTGCGAGAATAATCATGACTCAGAGCATCGCAGGACGACGTGCCCCTGAACTCGCGGTTCCTTATTGGATTGACGCGGATGGAATTGCGCGCCCGCCGCTGACCCTGAAGGAGCTCGGTGACCGGCACAGGCTTCTCTTTTTTTACCAGCACTGGTGCCCCGGTTGCCACTCGCGCGGCTTCCCGGCCTTGCAGGCATTGGTCAATGATCCGCGCATGAAGGATGTCGGCTTCGCCGCAGTCCAGACGGTCTTCGAAGGTGACTCCGTGAACACTCGCGACACGCTGCAGGTGGACCAGCAGCGCTACAGCCTCCGGATTCCCTTCGGATATGATGGGCGTTCGCCGCTCGGCGCCTATCCCTCCACGATGGAGAACTTCCGGACCGGTGGTACGCCATGGTTTGTTGCCATCGGGCCTGACGGGGTGGTCCTTCAGGATGGTTTCGATATCAACCTCAACCGGTTTGTCCGAGACGTCGCTGAAACCCGAGCGGGCCCGCGGCGTTGAGCGCCGGGGCTTGGATGCTTCCACCCATATCAATGCAAAGACGGTCTTGGCTGCTCGCCGCAGGGACACCCTGCTCGTCGATTGGACGGCAACGAAGTAGTGCGGGAAGCGCGTGCGCAATGACAGCAGAATTGATCGAGTGAGGCTTATATGTCCTGGTCGCTGAATATTGGAAGGGTCGCGGGAACCACCGTTCGCCTGCACATCACATTCGTTCTGTTTCTCGCGTGGATCTTCTTCGCGAGCTATACCGCGGGCGGCGCAACCATCGCCTGGAGCAGCCTGCTCTTTGTCGTGCTCCTTTTCTTGTGCGTGTTGCTCCACGAATTCGGGCATATCTTTGCCGCCAGGGCTTTTGGGGTTGCGACACCTTACGTGACGTTGCTGCCGATCGGCGGTGTCGCTCAGCTCGAGCGCATTCCCGAGGAGCCGTGGCAGGAATTCCTCATCGCGATCGCCGGCCCTGCGGTGAATGTGGTGATCGCGGGCGCCCTGATCGCCTTCGCGCATGCGGAGCCGCACGCAAGCGCCGCGATGGGCATCGACAACATGCAGATCCCTATTGTGGATCGGCTGGCCACGCTCAACCTGTTTCTCGCGCTGTTCAATCTCATTCCCGCCTTCCCGATGGACGGTGGTCGTGTGCTGCGTGCAGCGCTCGCGAGCCGGATGGGGTACGTGCGCGCGACCGAACGCGCCGCGGCAATTGGCCAGTTCACGGCCTTCGTGCTCGGCTTCATCGGACTCTTCCATAACCCGATCCTCGTCTTTATCGCTGTGTTCGTTTATCTGGCCGCCGCGTCGGAAGCACATTCGGTCGCCCTGCGCGCTGTCTCGCGCGGCGTGCCCGTAAGCCAGGCAATGCAGAGTCACTTCGTCACTCTGAAACCCGACGCCCACATCGAGGAAGCCGTAAACCTCGTCTTGCAAACCTCGCAGCGGGTTTTCCCGGTTGTCGACGTCAGAGGTAGTCTTGTCGGCGTGCTCGATCGCGCCAACACCCTTCAATTTGTGAAACAGGCGGGGACCGACGCGCGCGTATCTGACGCCTTGTCCGCTTCACCGGTTCTCACTGTGTCCAGTCGCGCCACCTTGGAGCAGGCGTTGAAGTTGATGCATGAGAATTCCGCCGCGACCGTTGGTGTTGTCGACGGCGCCGGCAAGCTGGTCGGTCTCGTCACAAGCGAGACGATCGCCGAGATGATGACGCTGGCGATGCTGCGAAAGGATCGGCCACGGTGTCCGATCGTCCAAGCCATGCGATCGGACACACCCAGGCAGTAGCATTCGAAATGGTGAGCTTGTCTCGCCGTTGCGCCGCGGCCGCACCTTCATCCTGGCGATTTCGCCGAGACAATCTTGTGCTGTGTCCAGATGCGCGGCGATGCCGTGGACCCCACCGCCATGGTTCACACTCCGTTGGCTGGCGGTACCGATAGCCACATGATGTGCACGAAAGCAATCGTCTCTCATTTTTTGAGAGACAATGTCTCGCAAATGTACGATTATACATAAAGTCGATAGGCGCTATTTTCTTGTAAAATGAACGGAGCCGCCGAGGAGACCGACGAATGCTTGGAAAGCCACGCTCGATAGCGCAACTTGCAGTTTTCGCTTCAGACGGGCGCCGAGGATTTTGGATCGCCGGCCTGGCCGCGGCGGTCGCTACCATGGTCGAATCGACCGAAACTGCGTCCGCCTACATCCAGGCCTTCGGCTAGCGCGGTGCGAGCGTACCGAGCGATGGGCGACCGACTATCAGCACTGAGATTATTTGTCCGGGCCGCGCGCGTCGGCAACTTTTCTCGTGCCGGTCGCGAGCTCGGTCTGTCGCAGCCCTCGGCATCCCGGCTGATCGCCGCGCTCGAGGAGGAGGTTGGCGCGACGCTCTTCAGCCGCACGACACGAGCGGTGACGCTGACGGAAGCCGGAGCCACCTATCTGATGCGCGTGGAGGCCATCCTGGGGGCACTCGACGAGGCCGACCACGAAGCGCGCGGAACGGGAGAGTTGCGCGGCTCTCTCCGCATCGGCACACCAATAAGCCTTGCGCTTAGGGAAATCATCCCACGCCTTCCCGCATTTGTGGAGCAGCATCCGGCACTGAAGGTCGAGCTTCGGGTGACTGACCGGTACCCGGACCTCGTGACCGAAGGGCTCGACGTGTCATTCCAGTTCGGCCCCCTCCCCGATTCGAGCGCGACCGCGCGCAAGCTCATTCATCAGCCGAGAATACTCACCGCATCCCCGGAATACTTGCGGAAGCGCGGCGCCCCGACGATGCCGTCGGACCTCGCTCACCACTCGGTGATCATCAGTCCGGCCCATCCCTCCCCGACGTTCTCCTTCCGCAAGGCCGGCCGTATCACCACCGTGCGTGTCGACAGCCAACTGGACATCACCACCAACGAAGTGGCCGTCGCAAGCGCGGTGGCCGGGCTGGGTATCGCGGCGTCGAGCGAAAACAGCGTGCGCCCGGAACTTGAGACCGGCAGGCTCCTTCGTGTGCTGGCCGACTGGGATTTCGGCTCGATGGAGGTGAATGCGCTCTTCGTCAGCGGAAAGGCCGTCAAGCCTGCCGCGCGAGTATTTACAGACTTCCTTCTCAAAGAACTTCGTGCTGCCTAGGATCGCTGCAGGTGCCGGTGCTTCACGGCATTCCCGGCAGTTATTGATACAATACCTTTACCCTGCCTCTTCCGAAACATAACGCTCACGGCGACGCGCGGCTGAACGACGCGATAATCAAACATCGGGAACGCCCGGCGGTGTCGGCCGTGCATTCGAGCGAAATGGTATTGGCAGCGTGAACGAGAAGCTAGAAGATCAGGACGGCATGGAAGAAGCCGAGCGCGACCTGCTCGCTGATCTCAGGCAAGCGCGCCGCTCACTTCGCCTTCAGGACATGGATGAGCCGACGGCCGTCGCGGGCATGTCGCTAGGGCAACGGATCGCGGACGCGGTCGCCACCGTGATGGGATCGTGGACCTTCATCATCATTC
Source organism: Mesorhizobium sp. B1-1-6 (assembly GCF_006443035.1). Classification (NCBI taxonomy): domain Bacteria; kingdom Pseudomonadati; phylum Pseudomonadota; class Alphaproteobacteria; order Hyphomicrobiales; family Phyllobacteriaceae; genus Mesorhizobium; species Mesorhizobium sp. B1-1-6. Next base: position 51,416 of record NZ_VFWR01000006.1, read on the forward strand.
AGAGCCTGATCCTGTTCGTCTGGATCGCCGCCAACATCCTCGGCGCAATCAGGGGCTGGGATCCTTATCCGTTTATTCTTCTCAACCTCGCGCTTTCGTTCCAAGCGGCTTATGCCGCGCCAATCATCATGATGAGCCAGAACAGGCAACGGGATATCGATCGCAAAGCGGCCGAGAATGATTACCGCATCAATGTGAAGGCGGAGCTCGAAATCGAGCTGTTGCATGAGAAGATCGACCAACTGCGGGAGCGCGAGGTCCTTGAGCTAACGGAGGCCGTCAGGATGCTGACTGAGCTGCTGGAGCAGTCCACGTCAGGCAGATGTGGGGTCGACGCAGCTTCGGGACGATCATCATAACGCGCGGCTATCGACTCCATGGCGCGAGGTCATTTCTCTTTCGGCGCGGCCCGTTTCATTCTCGCCCATGCATTCGCGCCCGGCCCACGACAGTTTAGCGTTTTGTGCGGACCGGCGTATGTTTACCAAGGACAGAGGAAATCCGCCATGGTCACTCGTGGTTTCACAGGCCCGCAATCCGGATCGGACCTATCGGACCGGATCCCCCCGGGACAGCATCTCGTCGATAATTTTCCGGTGCTCACCGCCGGCCCCACGCCGCGCATCGAAACCGGGGACTGGACTTTCACGCTCAAGGTCGGACCTCGTCCGGTCAAGGTCTGGAATTGGTCGGAATTCAATTCCCTTCCAAAAACCAAGATGACGAGAGACATCCACTGCGTGACGTCGTGGTCGAAGCTCAATACGGCATGGGAGGGCGTGGCCATCGACGACATTCTCGCCGACGCCGGTCTTGGCGCTCCGACTTCTTTCGCGCTCGCGCATTGCTACGACGGATACTCAACCAACGTGCCCCTCGCGGACCTTGCGACGGGCAAGGCGATGGTCGCGCTTAAATATGAAGGGCAGCCGCTTCCGCGCGATCACGGAGGGCCGGCGCGCCTGCTTGTGCCTCATCTCTATTTCTGGAAATCGGCGAAGTGGGTGAACGGACTTCAGTTCACCCAACGGGACGAGCCCGGTTTCTGGGAGCTGCGCGGTTACCACGTGTATGGCGACCCATGGCGTGAGCAGCGCTATACGAATGACTGATGCGTTTTCGGCCACAGCGCGTTGGCAGAGCTGCGCGATTGTCGAGATTGTCGCGAGAACGCCAACCATCAAGAGCTATTGCTTCCGCCTCGCGAAATCGTTCGACTACAAGGCCGGCCAACACGTTGATGTCCGCTTGACTGCGCCCGACGGCTACACGGCTATGCGCAGCTACTCGATCGCTTCCGCCCCGGACGGTTCGGACGTGATCGAACTCGCCATCGAGCGCCTCGCGGATGGTGAGGTCTCGCCGTTTTTCCACGATGTCGCTCAGGTCGGCGATACGATCGAGCTTCGCGGACCACTTGGCGGGCATTTTCTTTGGCCCGGGCCGACCGAGAAGCCTGTGCTTTTGATTGGCGCCGGCTCCGGCGTGGTACCGCTTATGGCCATGATCCGGCATAGAAAAGCAAGCGGTGAGCATGTCCCGGTCGCACTGTTGCTTTCCTCGCGGACCTGGAACGACGTCCTGTTCAGGGATGAGCTCCTCGGACTCGAGAGTTCGCTGCCCGATTTCGCCTTTGCCTTGGCGCTGACCCGCGAGCCGGCAAAGCGTGGCAAGGATTTCAGCAGGAGAATCGACGCGGAAATGGTCGCCGATGTGACGAGGAGGCTGCCCGCCTCGCCTGGCGCTGTCTTCGTGTGTGGGTCAAATCCCTTCGTCAACATCGCGGCGGATGCCGCTCTCGCACTGGAGTTGGAGCCCGGGTTGATCAAGACCGAACGCTACGGTGCCTGAAAAGCGCTTCTTCTCGCGTACGACCGCTCCGCATCAGGCGAGATGCCGCAGTCAGCGGGATAATCGGCCGCGTCCAACCCATGCGAAAACGCAACCTAAACGAGAGGTTTAGAGAGCCTACTCATGCGTACGGTGAATTTATCAAATTCGACTGCAAGGGCTACCAGCCCAACCGGCAAAGCTCGATCCTCTTATTTGCGGTTGGAAGGCTCCAGCTTAGTTGTTGCCGGCCATTATCCATCTCGATCGCCATCGGCTGGAACCTTCGTCAACGCCGTGTCATGGCACGGGTCGGGTCACTTCGAAATCGAAATCAACAGCGTCACGGGTTATAGAAACGGGATACGGCCATGTTTTCAGTAATTTTCGAAGTTCTCCCAAACACTGACAAAAGGGACGACTACCTCGACAATGCCGAGAAGCTGCGTCCCGAACTGGAGCAAGAAGAAGGCTTCGTCGACAACATCCGTTACAAGAGCCTGATTCGTGAAGGCTGGATCCTTTCACTGTCGAACTGGCGAGACGAGAAGTCGCTGGTTCGTTGGCGCACCCGCATACATCACCACGAGCTCCAGCAGAAAGGCCGCGACGAAATCCTAGCCGACTATCGCCTGCGCGTTGGCCAAGTCACCGCCGACAATCACCTCCCGGAAGGGTACGCCCTTACGGAACAGAGGCTCGACGAGACGGAGGTCGGCGAGGGAACGACCGTGACACTGATCAACGCCTCTCGACCTGCACAGTGGAAGCAGACCAACAATCCATACGATTGCGCTGAATGGCTCGGCCTGAATCCCTTCGCCGCCGATAGCACGTCGTGGGACATCTTCGACGCCGTCCTCACACCCGGCGAGTTGATCCTCCTGATAACTTGGAAGGACGCCGCGGCCGCGCAAGCCTACGAGGACGCTTCTGCGCCGAACGACAAGGCGAGAATCCGGACGGTTCGCATCGTGCGGGACTATGGGAAATACGATCGGCGCGAGGCGCCACAATATTATGCGGACGCCACACGCGGAGACAGTCCGCACTCCTGACCGCCTGCAACGGGAGGATCTGTCCCTTGAGCGTTCGGCACGGCACTGCCGGAGAAGAAACGTGCACCAACGACTACCGATCTCGCGAGATGGCGGCAAGCGCTTGAAGTGAATGAGAAGTGTCTGTGACGGGCTCACCAGGGGTCCTGTCAGGATCTGAAAGGAGAGCAGGATGACGCATTCAGGCAGTGGTGGCACCCCCGGCCCACAGGCTGTGGTAGCGGGCGATCTAAATAGCGCCGATGCACTCAACGGGCGTGCCGGTGCATCGGAGTTCTCGATCGGCGCCGTGAACGGCGGGGCGGCTGGTGCGAATCCATACGAATTACTGAGCGCTTCGCTCGCTGCATGCACAGCGATGACGATACGATTCCAAGCGCAAAGGCGCAAATTCCCTCTGTCCCACCTCGAGGTGGCCGTGTCGTATCACCACGGTGAAGAGGGAGAGCGCGACGTGTTCGAGCGATCCATCGCGCTCGAAGGAAACCTGAGCAAAGATCAACGGGCCCAGCTGATGCAGGCCGCCGACCTGTGTCCTGTCGGGCGAACCCTCGGCCTCAGCGCCGACATCCGCACCAACGATAGCGTCAGCGTCGGGCCGGCAGCCAACTATGATGACGACCTGAGCGAGCTTCCCATTCCGAATATCGACCCGGATTAGCGCCAGGCAAGGTTCGCGCCGATTATCACAGAATTGCCGCGCTCGGTCTCGTGGACGCGCCGAAGCGCCCCGAGCCGCTACTGGACGCTTGGCGCCCGCGAGCAAACTAAGTTGGCATCGGAACTAGGAGGGCCGCCCGGCCATCCGCTGTTTCGGCCCAGCAATCGAATTCACCCCGCTAATCTGTCTTCGCGGGGCTGACCGCTGGAAAATCGATCGGGGTCCTTACCGCATTATTGATGAAATTGGTCAACAGGAACTGAGCGGTCAGCGCGATTATTTCGACGATGTTGGCATCGGTCCAGCCTGCATCCCTGACAGCTTCGAACTGGGCGTCGGAGACTTTGCCGCGCGTTTCGATGAGCGCCTTCGCGAAAGCAACCGCAGCCTTGCGTTTGGGGTCGCTGGAGCAGCCCTGACGGTTTAGCGCAATCTCCTCCGGGGGAATCTTCGCCAAATTTGTCGAGACGTAGCTGTGCGCGGCAAGGCAGTAATCGCAACCGTTAGCCTCCGAGACTGCTAGTGCGATCCCTTCCCGGGTCTTCAGATCGAGGGTCTTCGACACTGGCCCCATCAGCCCCGCCCAACCGCTGAGCGCATTCGGGCTTATGGACATGAGGCGATAGTGATTCGGCACAAACCCCAGCATCCTGTTGACGTTGTCGAGTATCGGCTGAGACTCGGCGGGTGCATCATCGCGCCCGGGAATAGCGATGCGGGACATTCTCTCTCCTCTCCATTCAAATCTGGCACGCTTGGCCTTCGAACCGCTGTGTAGCCCCTACCGCTCCACGACATAATCCGGTAATCGTGAGAAATGGCCTCTCGGAATGTGAGAGAAAATGGACCGGCTTGATGCAATGTCGATTTTGGTGGCGTCCGCCGAGGCAGGCAGCTTCTCGGCGGCGGGCCGGCAACTCGGCGTCCCGCTGCCGACGATCAGCCGGAAGGTTGCCGAACTTGAGACGCACCTCAACACCCAGCTGCTGGTTCGATCCACGCGGAAACTGTCGCTGACAGAGGCGGGCGTCGCCTACGTTGCCGCATGCAAACGCATCCTGGAACAGGTCGAGGAGGCCGAAACGCAGGCCGCCGGAGAATACAGCGTCCCACGCGGCACGCTTACGATGACCGCTCCGATTGTCTTCGGACGCCTGCATGTCGTACCGGTCGTGAACGAATTCCTAGCCCACTTCCCACAGATCAGCGTTCAATTGACGCTGTCCGACCACACGATCAACATCGTTGACGAGCATATCGACCTGGCGGTTCGAGTCGGCATGTTGCCCGACAGCACGCTCATAGCCACGAAAGTCGGCGATATCAGACGAGTAGTTTGCGGTAGTCCTGACTATTTCGCAGCTCATGGCGTCCCTAGAGCCCCCGAGGACCTATCGGAGCACATGTGCGTAACGTTCACGGCTCTCGCGGCCGGGATGACGTGGATCTTCAACCCGCGCGGCAAGGCCTCGAGGAGCGTCCGCCCCTATTGCCGGCTGAAAATCAACACCGCCGAGGCGGCGATCGATGCAGCGATCGCCGGTGTCGGCGTCACGAACGTACTCTCCTATCAGGTCGCGCGGGCGGTAGAAGCGGGGAAATTGAGGGTCATTCTCGAAGACTACGAGCCCGAGCCCACCCCGGTGCACATGGTGCATGCGGGGCTGGCGATCCTTCCCCTCAAGCTGCGTCGCTTTATGGAATTCGCCGCGCCTCGGCTGCGGAAGTCTCTTGCGGCGGATCTCGCTAAGGTTTCTGCACCAAAATCGAGCTCAAAAAGAAAGAAATAGCCGCCCCGTCCGAGGACGCTCATTCATGCACGACAAAAATAACTCAAACTCTCGTAGCAAGGCTACCCGACCCACACTACATCAGCGATTATGACAGCGGTATATCGCGCCGCGCGACGAGCCGAAGATGTTACTCCAGGACCAGTTGGACGCTGTTAAAGCCGCTGATTTGGCGAGGACCCCGCCAAATGTGACGCTCGTTCGGCAACGGGCGGTGGAAGCGCTTGCCGCCTCTGGACTGGCCGAGCGGGCTACGCAAGCCGGGGAGCAAGCCCCCTCGTTTCGGTTGCGTGACGGTAACGGCCGGGCGTTCTCGTCGCGCGAGGCGCTACGGCACGGCCCGATGGTCCTCGTTTTCTACAGAGGAAGGTGGTGCCCTTATTGCACAGTTGACCTTCGCGCGATCGAGTCAGCCTCTCGCGACATTCGCAGCCTTGGTGCCTCGCTGGTGGTCGTCTCGCAGCAGACCGCTGACAACAGCCTTGAGACGCAGAGGCGAAATGCCCTTTCATTCGCCAGCCTGGTCGACGCGGGGGGCAAGGTCGCGCACGCATTCGGCCTGCGCTGGAAGGCCTCCGACGAATTGCGTACCGTCGAGCAGGAATCAGGATTGGATCTCGCGACCTTCAACGGCGATGCGAGCTGGACGTTGACCATGCCCGCCCGGTACGTCGTGGCCCGTGACGGGACGATCGAGTATGCCGACATCAGCGTCGACTACACGCGGCGCGGCGACCCGTCCGAACTGATCCCGGTCCTTGCCCACCTCGCCGCGGGCGGCGGCCCATGTTCACGGGCTCCAGAAAGCGTGTCCGCGCGTCCAAACCAATAGACTGGGCCATTCCAACCTGTGTCGGTAAGTGGCATCCACGCGCCATGATTACGGCGTGCCCGGTCACGCCGTCGAGTGCAAAGGCTCGTCAATACAGACAGTCGCAACTTGACGGAGAACAACACATGGAGCTTCATCAGGTCCGTTATTTCCTCGCCGTCGCGTCCACCCTCAACTTCACCCGCGCCGCCGAGCAGTGCAATGTTACGCAGCCTGCCCTGACCAAGGGCGTGCAGAAGCTCGAGCATGAGCTCGGTGGCCAGTTGATCTACCGCGAGCGCCAGCTGACGCAGCTCACCGACCTCGGGAAAGAAGTCCTTCCGATGCTGGAGCGCACACTCGCTTCAGCACAGGCGGTGCGTCGCAGAGCGCAGGAGTTCCAACGCAAAGAGGTCGCCCCGCTGAAGATTGGCCTCGCCCCCTCGATCTCGGCGTCGCTCGTCGTCGATCCAATCGCGGAGATCGCAAAGTTCGTCCCCGGCCTTCACGTCGAGCTGCGCGAGGGTGCAGCAGACAAGCTCGTCAATCTGTTGCTTGAGGGGGAGATCAACGCCGCGATGGTCGGCGCCGTGCAGGATATGCCCGCCCGTATCGATGACTGGTCGCTGTTCGAGGAGCGCTACGTTGCAGTTCTCGCACCGACACACCAACTGGCAAACCGTCCGTCGATCAGGATCGACGACCTCCGAGAGACCGTCTTGCTCGATCGCGCCGGATGCGACGTCGCTCGAAAGATCCAACAGACCTATTTTCCTGATGAACCTCCCCATCTCGGCCACTGCAGCGGGCATGAATTGCACTTGCAGCACATGGCAGCGGCCGGCTTTGGCGTGATGCTCGCACCGGAACACATGCCGCGCCTTCCGACACTCAAGACCATTCCGCTCGAAGGCGATCAGGTTTCGCGGGAAGTCCGGTTGCTGGCCGTGCAGGGCCGCCGCTACTCGCCGGCACTGGACGCTTTCGTCAAGGTGGCGCGACTTCGCGACTGGTCTATCGACGTGCCCAATCGCGGCATGCCACAAGTAACGCTTCCGGAAGCGGCGGGCGTGGCGGCATGACCACGACGGGTATGCCGCCGGCCAACTGCTCCCATCCGATTAATCCGCAGTCTTACACTCCACCGATGTCAAACCAGACCGACCAGACACTCGCCCAGATACGCTCGGAGCTGTTGGCGACGTTCAGCGCCGCAGACTGGGAGTCATACAACCACCTCGTAGGCTGGCTTCGCGATACGGGCGTGGCATCGCACGCATTGAAGGTCGGAGACACCGCGCCGGACTTCCTTCTTCCGGACGCGGACGGCCGTCTCCACTCCTCGGAGCAACTACGCCGCGATGGCCCCCTCGTCCTGAGTTTCTTCCGAGGCGGCTGGTGTCCGTTCTGCACCGCCGAGCTGTGCGCGCTGCAGGCCGCGAAGGACGAATTCGAGAGCCTCGGCGCAACGCTCGCGGTCGTGACGCCCGAGACAAGGCAATTCCCGCGCCAGCTCAAGCAAAATCTCGGCCTGGATCTGAAGGTACTGTCCGACGTCGACTACGGGGTTGCGGTATCGTACGGCGTATTGTTCCGTGTGCCCGATGAAACCAAAACGCATTATTCCGGACTAGGGTTCGACTTCGGCGCTAGGCACGGTTCGCCAGTCTGGATGCTACCCATTCCCGCGACTTATATCATCGACACCGAAGGCCGAATCCGCAGCGCGTTCGTCGAACCGGACTTCACGATCCGGGAGGAGCCGACGCAGATCTTGGAATCGTTACGCCAGGTCGCCTCCACGTCGTAGCCGAAATTGGCTAACGTCTGAGGACCTGCGATCACGGAACGCGCGGGTCTCGGTGGGTCGGCGAAAGGGGGCCGGGTTGGTAGGATTCCAGAAGGTGCCCTGCGAAACCCCGTCAGCGGTTCGGCCCGCGGGGGCGCGATCCGCGTTGGGTACTGCCCACGTCCATTCTCGGCTCAAGTCTCGGGTTCATCGATAGTACAGTCGTCAACGTGGCGATCGGTGTGACGGCGTGCGTCACCCCGCTCACGACCGTAGTGCTGGACGCTGTCCCGAGCGACTTGGGCGGGTCGGCCTGCGGCATCAACAACGCAGCCGCGCGGCTTCGCGGCCTCGTTGCGATCGCAGCACTTAGATTTGCATTCGGTGGGACCTCCTCGTCCGATGTCGCATCGATCGCGGTCATTGAAGCCTATCGGCGCGTGATGTGGACTGCGGCCGATTGTCCGGAAGGTAACCGTGAACAAAAGCAACGACTTTATCGACCGGCATTTCGCAGGGCCGCAAAGTGCCCTCACCGGAGCTCAACCGGTAAAAATTGAAACTGACGAGATCGCCACCGGCGAGCTCTCGCGCAAACAGGCTTATGCGCTTTCCATCTTGCGACCTCCGCACGGTGACGCCATAGCGCAGACCCTCGTAAATGCCTTCGCCGTAGCCACTCGGTATCGCTGCGAGCGCCGATTCAAAGTCCTGTTCCAATAATTTCAGACCTCCCGTTTGGGGGCAAATGCCGTGACGCCCTGGGATTGAAGCACCTCTAACGGCGGCCCGCATGGCATGGTTTCGATAGCCGGTGGTGATTGGACGCTCGCCCACCCGATACTTATCTTCAGACCAGAACAAGAGAGGAGTTCCGCGAATGCCGACCTATAGGAAAAACCCGGAAGCGGTCTCGAAGCTGACTCCCGAGCAGTACCGCGTTACGCAGACGGATGGCACCGAACGCCCGTTTTCAAACGAATACTGGAACAACAAAGAGCCTGGTCTCTATGTCGACGTCGTTTCCGGCGAGCCGCTTTTCGCATCGTTCGACAAGTTCGACAGCGGCACCGGCTGGCCGAGCTTCACACGACCTCTCGAAGCTGCGAACGTCGTCGAGAAGGTCGACAGCTCGCACGGCATGATTCGCACTGGGGTCCGCTCCAAGCACGGCGACAGCCATCTGGGTCACCTCTTCCCCGACGGGCCGCGCGACAAAGGTGGTTTGAGATATTGCATGAACTCGGCCTCCCTACGCTTCATCCATCACGACCAGTTGGAGAGCGAAGGGTACGGCGAATACGCGAAGCTCTTTGCAAAACAGGAGGCCTGACAATGGCAGCGAATACGGAACGCGCGGTCCTTGCCGGCGGCTGCTTCTGGGGTATGCAGCAGCTGGTGCGGCGTTTGCCCGGAGTCGTTTCGACCCGGGTCGGTTACTCCGGTGGCGACGTCAAGAACGCCACTTATCGCAACCACGGCACGCACGCGGAAGCGCTCGAGGTCATTTTCGATCCGCGCAAAACAAGCTTTCGCGACTTGCTGGAGTTTTTCTTCCAGATCCACGACCCCTCCACGCCGAACCGCCAAGGAAACGACCGTGGAGCCAGCTACAGATCCGCAATCTTCTATACCAATGACGAGCAGAAACGTGTCGCCGAAGAAACCATCGCGGACGTCGAGGCGTCAGGGCTGTGGCCGGGCAAAGTCGTGACGGAACTATCCCCTGTTGGCGATTTCTGGGAGGCGGAGCCCGAACACCAGGATTACCTGGAGCGTTATCCGAGTGGCTACACCTGCCATTTCGTTCGGCCGGACTGGAAGTTGCCGCGGAGAACCGCCGCCTGAGGGCCGTCTCACGCTTTGAGGCGCTGCGGACACAGTGGAACTGCATGTGCTCTGCAGCTCGTTCGACAATCATCCTCGCCGCCCGCTGTAGGGTCGCTCGAAGCGCGACAAGGTGGCGAGGATTGGACGGTTGGACACGGCTTTAAGATTCTCGACTTCCGAAAATTGCATGGCGTTTAGTCCGCGCGGTGCCATGCCCGTTGCGATAGCTCATTCCGAATTCATACTGAGGACTTGCAATGGCTTCTGCGCATCTTTTCCAATCGTCACTTCAACCCTCTGACCTTGAGGGGTTCTACCGCGAAGTCCGGCACACGAGCGAGGCGCTCGGCGAGCCTCTGTCCGACGCCGATGCGACTGTTCAATCGATGCCCGATGCGAGCCCCGCAAAGTGGCATCTCGCACATACTACCTGGTTTTTCGAGGCGATGGTGCTCTCGCGTTATGTGAAGGACTACAAGCCCTTCGACGAGAAGTTCACGTTTCTCTTCAATTCGTACTACGAGACGCTGGGAGCGCGACAGCCGCGTCCGCGGCGCGGCATGGTTACGCGGCCGACGTTGGATGAGATCTACGCCTACCGGTCACATGTCGACCACGCCGTTGCGAAGCTGCTCAACTCTCGCCCAGCCCGTGCGGTTGCAGAACTGATCGAGCTCGGATGCCACCACGAGCAACAGCACCAGGAACTCCTGCTCACGGACATCCTTCATCTGTTCGCGCAGAATCCAATCCGGCCGGCTTATCGTGACCCTGCCCCGGTGACGGTCGAGACCGCAATGCTTCCCGCCCTCTCCTTCACCGACTTCGATGGAGGAATCGTCGAGATCGGCCATGGCGGCGCGGGTTTCGCCTTCGACAGTGAGGGACCGCGACACCGCGTATTGACGGAGCCGTTCCGCCTCGCCAATCGCCTGGTGACCAACGCAGAGTGGATGGAATTCATCGAGGACGGCGGCTACACCAAGCCACTTCTGTGGCTGTCCGAAGGTTGGGCAAAAGTCCTGGCCGATCGCTGGTCGCATCCGCTCTACTGGGAGATGCGCGAGGGACAGCATTGGACGATGACGCTGCGAGGCTTCCAGTTGGTCGACCCGACAGCGCCCGTCGCACATGTCAGCTACTTCGAGGCCGATGCTTTCGCCACGTGGTCTGGAAAGCGGCTGCCGAGCGAGGTGGAATGGGAAGTTGCGGCGCAGAAGCTCGACGTCGACGGTAATTTCCTCGATCTCAATAGGCTTAGGCCAAAGCCGGCATCGCCGCAGAAACCAGGCTTGCAGCAGCTGTTCGGCGACGTTTGGGAGTGGACGCGCAGCCCGTTTTCGCCTTACCCGTGCTTCCGAGCGGTCGAAGGCGCCGTCGGCGAATACAATGGCAAGTTTATGTCCGGGCAGTTTGTTTTGCGCGGCGGCTCTTGTGTCACGCCGCCCGGACACCTCCGTGCGACCTACCGCAACTTCTTCCCTGCGCACATGCGTTGGCAGTTCGCGGGCCTCCGCTTGGCCGAAGATGCGTAGCCCCAAAGGAATCGATGCAAAAAGGAGAGACTCGATGACCACGGACAAGATAGCTCGGAACATGGAAGTGATCGGCGCGGACGGCGTCCACATTGGCACCGTGGACGCAGTTGTCGACGGTCGCATCCGACTCGCCAAGCGTGACAGCGGCGAAGGCCAGCACAAGGGCCATGCACATTTCATCGATGCTGGTCTGGTCGCCGACATCGAGGGGCAGAAGGTTCGCCTTTCAGCGAATGCGGCCGTTGCGGTGACATTCGAGGAAGAACAATCGGGCAAGCCGGTCTAAAAACAGAGCCCCTTAATCGTGACAACGCCGAACTCGGAGAACAGCGGCCTCGCTCGGTGAGAGAAACGGCATTGCGGTGTGTCTTCGGCTCGGACCAACATGAGAGGAAGACGGCCTTGGCGTCAAAACTTGATCAGCTCCGCACAATGACCACGATCGTCGCTGACTCCGGAGATTTCGCGGCGGTCGCACGTCTCAAGCCGACCGATTGCACGACGAATCCAACGATAGTTCTGAAGGCCATTGACACTCCGGAGTACGGGAATGTTGTCGATGAAGCGTTGGCCTGGGGACGGAGCCAGAGCGGCGACGGTGCGCGACTTGCTGCAGCGACGGCCGATCGGCTCGCTGTGTCCATCGGTGTCGAACTGTTGCGACTCGTGCCAGGCTACGTGTCGACCGAAGTGGATGCGAACCTCTCGTTCAACATCGGGGCATCAGTCGCAAGAGCGCGTCAGATCATCGAAGCCTACAAGCAACGTGGCATCGAACCCGAGCGCGTTCTTATCAAACTCGCTTCGACATGGGAGGGCATACGCGCTGCACAGATCCTCCAAGGCGAAGGCGTGAAATGCAACATGACGTTGCTATTGAACCGTGCACAGGCAATCGCCAGCGCCGAGGCAGGTGCCTTCCTGATCTCGCCATTCGTAGGCCGCATCTATGATTGGCACAAGAAGTCCTCCGGAAGGGACTTCACTGCCGACGAGGACCCTGGAGTTCGATCCGTGCGGGACATCTACGGCTACTACAAATCAAACGGAATCGAGACGATCGTCATGGGCGCGTCGTTCCGTAACACTGGCCAAATCGAAGCGTTGGCCGGATGCGATCGCCTTACGATCGCGCCGGCCCTTATGGATGCCCTTGCTTCCGAAGAAGGCCGGATCAAACGTGTCCTGGCGCCCACGGCCCCGGAGCCACGTTCCTTGCGAACGGCGGAAGACGAAATCTGCCATTGGTTCGTGAGCGAAGACGCCGTCGACCTAAAACACCTAGCCCCCGAAGGGCCGATGGACGAAACAACCTTTCGGTGGATCATGAACGAAGACGCCATGGCGACCGAGAAGCTGGCGGAGGGTATTCGCGTTTTCGCGAATGACTTAAAAGTTCTCCGCCGCAGGATTGCCGAACGTCTTCTTTGAGCTCCATGACGCCGCCACACCCGAGAGCGTTTGCGTTGCCCGCGTAATCTTGCCGTCCACCTTAATAGTTTGAGTTTCGAGCCGTCCGATACCGATCGAAACGACGGATGGAAATTGCACGAAGCGCATCGCGCAATGACTGCATCTATGCACCCGCCGCTTGAAGTCCAGCTTAGGCTGCATCCGATTCCTCGATCACGTCATCGGCTGTCGTCGAACTGACAAACGGAGGTCGCTGCGCCTTGGCACGGTATTCAGACGGGTCATCACCATGTTGTCTGCGGAAAGCACGCGTGAAGCTGCTACGGCTCTGGTAACCGGCATTCAACGCAACTTGATCGATAGACAGCGCGTTTGCCGCAAGCAGATCCGCTGCGTGACGCATCCGCACCCGGCGAAGCAATGACATCGGCGACTCTCCGAAGGCGGCGGAAAAACGCGCCATGAAAGCAGATCGGCTGAGACCGACAGCGTGAGAGAGGCTCTGAACGGTGTGCGCCGCGGACGGGCGCGAGGCCATTTCGGCAAAAGCTCGTGCGATCGGCGGATCGCTTAAGTTTGTAAACCGTTCGACCCACGCGTTCGTCGACACCAGGCATCGCCGAAGTAAGGTGATGAGGACAAGTTTCAGCAGTGCCGTCGACATGGGCCCCCCACCAACGTCCTGGGCCGTAAGCTCTGCCATTGCATAAGCCATAACCTGGTCGAGTTGGTCGTGCACGTCGAATTCTTCGACAATGGGCGTCGCGAGAGAAGCGAACAAGTCGAGCGCCGGACCGTAGTGCGCGCGAAAGGGCCCGCATGCGAGCACCAGTTTCGGCTCTCCCTCTCCAATGCTGTGCCGCTGCGAAGAGCCTAGTGTGGATCCGCCCACTCCGTGTTTGCCCCCATTCCGCGGCGCTATCGGATGCTCCGACGCAGTGATCGTGACAGCTTGGCCAGGGGGGACAATCACCAGTGTGTGAGGTGTCAGGCGTATGGGCGCTTCATTGTCAAGGAGGATAAATCCGGTGCCCCGAAGGCAGTAATGGATGGTCGGAGCCGCCGCGCGGGCAAGCGCCAGGTGAGCGTCCGCCGCAAGCGCGCATTCCGACAGCCTGACGAAGGTGACGTCCAAGGTCGTCATCAACTTGTCGAGATCTTGTCGCGATATACGCCAGAACGGCTCGCCTGCCACGTCCGGAAGCCTCTATGATGCTCGGGCCCACATCAGCTTGGCTCTGGGACAGCGGGTCGATGCCATCTCACGCAGGCAGCCTACTGCAACTGGGCGAAGGGCCGTTCCGCGCTCCAACCTGATCTGGGATTTGATCGGTTTAGTCTTCGTTGCCTTCAATTGAAGACGCTAGACAATCACCCAGTTGCGGTCGATGGAGTAGTGATTGCCGCCGAATTTGATATATTCAGCCGCAACATGAATAGTCTGGCTGAGCGTCGCGATGACGGGCAAAACTCAATGAATCCACCGGAGCTAATGCCGACGTTTCGTCAGGGACACCTCGCGTTGATCCCTCGCGGAGCATTCGATCGACCCATCCTGGCGCAGCGGCGCCGGTGATTCAGGGGCGGATCATCACTGCGCCCGCCGCGCGGCAAGCGGCACCTGCTGGGACTGCGTCGCCACATCTGTCGCCGACGCGGCTGGATTTGCAATCTCCTCCAACGCCGCTGCTATTGCGTCGTCGACACGTTCAAGCCAAACGAACTCGAGCTTATCTCGAGCGCCGGCGGGGATATCATCGAAGTCGCGTCGGTTGCGGGCGGGTGGAAGCACGCGAGTCAAACCTGCAGCTGCAGCGGCGACAACCTTCTCCTTGATCCCACCTACGGGCAACACGAGTTGCCGCGTCCGCAGGATCGATGGCTCCGCTCGCGTAGGATAGTAGTCTTCAAGGCGCGTGATGTCTTCGAACAGTGAGCCCCGCTCGTCATACAGCCAGCGGCACGGGATCGCCTTTTGACGGCGGGACAGTCCCTCGCCCACACCGGATCGAATGAGGCTGTTGTCGGTATCGGACAGCGTTGCAGTCAGATTGTCCATCGACGCGTTCATCCTTAAAGGGCCTGACGGGAGTGCCGCGGGCCGTGCGCCGCCGCGGACTAAAAATACGGCGGCAAATCGCGCCGCTAATCCACAATCCGTCGCCGTTCGTCCAGACACATAACAAGCGCCCCAATCGCAGTGGGCTTGTCCGGAAAAATCCAGAGATCGACGAGTTTGAGATGGCCCGCGACAGATCAGGCAAGGGTTCGAACGACGATACCTGGCGCCTATCGAAAGCATGTCCAAAGGGAATTTCTAATTCCGCCCGTCCCGTCCGATCCTGACAACGATTGGCCGGCTGAGCACAGGCGGTCAACGCTTCATTCAGACTGCCGCGTGGAGCCTCCGCGCCATGCATGGGCTAGAGTCCGTTATGGGATCACGTGGTTTTGCCACGACCAAGAAAGTGAACCGCAACGCCAATGAGCAATGATCAGAGCGACAAATTTCTTCATCCGAACCGTCGGGGCTTCCTCGGCGTGGCAGCCGCCACCGGAGCCGCTTCGCTCGCTCCGGCCATTCTCGTAGGTTCAACCGCGACGACCGCGGCTCTCGCGGAAGCATCCGAGCCTGTCTCCTCCTCCCAGGCCGGAGATGCTTCCGCGAGTATTCCTTCAGCGAGGCTGCCGTCGCCAACACTCGGATATCTATCGTTCGGCCCTGACGAGGCGGGCCTGGTCGAGGCGATTGTCAATGTCATGTGTCCTGCCGACGCTTTAACACCAGGTGGCGTCGATTGCGGGCTTGCTGTCTATATCGATCGACAAATGGCAGGCAGCTTCGGCAAGGGCGCGCGTCTTTATATGCGCGGCCCCTGGCACGAGGGTAAGCCTCAGCTTGGGTATCAATCGCCGCTCACGCCCGAGCAGTTTTTCAAGGCAGGGCTCGCTGCCGCAGATGCGGCCTGCCGAAAACAGAATGGCAAGAGTTTTAGCGAACTCGATGAGAGCGCTGCCGACCATTTTCTCCATGAAATTGCCGAGGGGAAGGTGGTGGACGAGCGCATCCATCTCTCGACATGGTTCAACGAACTCCTCTATCCGCTGTTTGAGCAAGCGTGCTTTGCCGACCCCATCTACGGCGGCAATGTCGGCAAGATTTTCTGGAAGGCAATTGGCTATCCGGGTCTGCCTGCGGTTCATTCCCAAGACATGATCGATTTCCGCGGCAAGCCCTTTCCAGGCGCTGCTGACCCGAAATCCATCGCCGACTTCGCTTGAGAGGATATCATGGCTACACGCTTGAAACGCCGCGCTGTCGTGTTCGTCGGCGGAGGATTTACCGCGGCGCTTGCCGCCCGCCAGCTAACTGCCAAAGGCGTCGACGTCGTCGTCCTCGAACGGGGGATCGACCGGACCCATACCGCTGCCACCAGCCTGCCGTCGCAGCGTGATGAGCTGCGTTGGGACGTACACGGCGAGCTCTTTCAGGACTGGTCCGTCCAGACTTACACGCTCCGCCACAATGGCGGCGAAGCGGCCTTGCCGATACGCCGCGTCCAGGCTTTCAAATCAGGCGAAGGAATGGGTGGCGCCGCCAATCACTGGAACGGTCAGACCTGGCGCTGGGGCGAACATGATCCCGCCCTGCGCACCCATCTCGAAAGCCGGTATGGGAAGAAAGCGATTCCGGCGGACATGGCGATCCAGGATTGGGGCGTCACTTATGCTGAGTTGGAATCGTATCACGATCAGTTCGAAAAGCTGTTCGGGATCGCCGGCAAGGCTGGCAATCTTGGCGGCAAGGTGCAGGCCGGGGGAAATCCGTTCGAGGCTCCAAGGAAGAACGAATATCCGCAAAAGCCATTGCCCATCACTGAGGCGGGCGTGATCTTCAGCGAGGCAGCCAAAAAGCTCGGCTACAAGCCGTTTCCGATGCCGGCGGCGAACTCTCCGGCCGCCTACTCCAATCCCGATGGCATGCAGCTTGGCCAATGTCAGTTCTGTGGCCATTGCGAGCGCTTCATCTGCGAGGCCAACGCGAAGGCGAGCCCGGAGGTCTTGCTCTACCCCATGCTAAGACAGCGCAAGGGCTTCGAGTTACGGCTGCAAACGCACGTTCTCGACATTCTTTATGACAAGAAGGCAAAGCGCGTAAAAGGCGTTCGCTACATCGATCGCGTAAGCGGCGAGGAGTACGAACAGCCGGCAGACGTTGTCGTACTCTCTTCCTTCACGATGTCGAATACCAAGTTTTTGCTGATGGCAGGCATCGGTGCGGCTTACAATCCGAAGACCGGCAACGGCGTGGTCGGCAAGAATTTCTGCCACCAGACGATGTCCGGGACGCGCGTCTTCTTCAAAGACCGCTGGATTAATCCGTTCCTGGCGTCCGGTGCCTCACAAACGGTGATCGACGAATTCAACGGCGACAATTTCGACCATAGCGGCCTCGGCTTCCTTGGCGGTGGCTACATCTACGCCAACGTGACGAACGGGCGGCCGATTACAAGCCGGGCAGTGCCTCCGGGCACCCCGAAATGGGGCTCGACTTGGAAGAAAGCCAACGCCGATTGGTATGCGCACAATTTCAGCATATCAGCCCATGGAAGCTGGTATCCGCATCGTGAGAACTACGTCGATCTCGATCCGACCTATGTCGATGCCTATGGACAGCCGCTCCTTCGCATGACGTTCGACGTACGCGAGAACGAACGCAAGATGTCGGTCTATTTGTCGAAAAAGATCGATGAGATCGCAAAAGCGACGGGCGCGGACATCGCGCCGCCGACAGCTCCCCGGACGGGACCTTATGATAGCCGCGTCTATCAAACGACCCATATTACTGGCGGCACGATCATGGGAAGCGACCCCCTGACCAGCGTCGTCTCCCCTCATCTGCAGCACTGGGATGCGGAGAACCTCTTTGTCGTCGGTGCATCCGTCTATCCCTTTAACGCCGGCTACAATCCCACAGGTCCGCTTGGAGCGCTGGCGCTTCGCCTTGGCGATGACCTCAATGATTACGTCGCGCGGCCGCGCCACCTCTAATCGTCATCCACGAAGGGCATTCTCTATGAAAGGCGTTGGCAATATTGCCGTGTTTATAATGGTTGTCGGGCTTGCCGACGTGACAGCGAACCGAGGCTATGCGCAGGACGTGGAGCACGGAAAGGTCGTCTTCAAGGCCTGTGCTGCATGCCACGCGACGGATCATGCCAATCGTGTTGGGCCAGGTCTGGGAGGCGTCATCGGCAGGAAGGCCGGTTCGGTTGCCGGATTCCGCTACAGCAATGCGATGAAGAAGTCCGACATCGTGTGGGACGTGAAGATCCTCGATGCGTATCTGGAATCACCACAAAAAGTCGTTCCCGGAAACAGAATGCCCTATGCGGGGCTGAAGAATTCCGAGGACCGAGCGGACCTCGTTGCCTATCTGGCTACGCTGAAGTAGAGGCGATGGTCCGCGCGCAGGGGCGGTTGTTGATCCCGGCGCCCGACCACCTGTTCCAATTGCCGCTGCGTATCGTTTTGATAGTGCCGGGGAATGGCGCGGTGCCTGTCTCCCTCGCCTTCGCGAGTTGATCCCGTTTGCACGCAAGGCGCCGCTTCGCATTCGGCAGCGCACGGCAATAACGGCCGTCTATCGACTCTATGGCGAGAGGTGATTTCCCTCGCTGGCGTTGGAACGTCACTTTCTCAGCTAGATGGCCAGAACGCTTCCAACGGCCGGCACGGAGATGTGCGCCGCTTCCATTTACCGAACGATCCAAACGGCACAAATAGGGAAGACAATAATGTCCGATGACGCCTTCGATATTGTCATTGTCGGCGCGGGCGCCGCCGGCTGCGTCGTTGCAAGTTATCTCGCTGAACATACCGACGCATCGATCGCCTTGATCGAAGCGGGCAACGTGGACCACGATCCGTTAATTCACATTCCAGCCGGCTTCGCCAACATGCTCGCGCATGGCAGAAATGTCTGGAAATACGAGACTGTTCCTCAGCACGGCATCAAGCGCGCCTATCGCTCGGGAAAGGTGTTGGGCGGGGGCTCTTCGGTCAATGCGATGGCATACGTCCGTGGCCAGAGCCGTGATTACGCGGCTTGGCAAGACGCCGTGGGCGACACCGGCAAGTGGTCGTATGAGGATCTGCTTCCCGTCTTCATGGTGCAGGAAAGCAACGACACCTTCCACGATAAATTCCACGGCATCAACGGCGGACTCGCGGTCCAGCAGCCCAAGGGCATCAACGCACTGAACCAGTATTGTCTCAAGGCGTTCCAGGAATACGGCGTTCCTTTCAATCCGGACTATAACGGCACGAGCTCGATTGGTGTTCGCCGGTGCACTCTGCGGTCGGAAATCAGCGACGGTGCAGCGCGGTCGACGCATATTTTGCGCCCACACCTCGCCTCGGGCCGCGTGGCCCTTTTCACCAACAAGACCGTCATCCGCATTCTCATCGACAATGCCCGCGCGGTTGACGTCGAGTTGAGCGATCTGGAGACAATCACGACCGACCAGGTCGTGCTTTCGGCCAGGTCCGTTCACAGCACTAACATTTTGATGCATTCCGGCGTCGGTCCGGCCGCGCAACTGCGCCAGCATGGGATTGCGGTGATCGTCGATTCCCCGGAAATCGGGGAAAATATGCAAGACCACGCAATGGTCCCGGTCCGCGCCTACGTAAAGGGTGATCTCGGTTATCAAGCGACCGCCCATGGTCTCGGCACCATAAAGGCGGGCCTGCGTTATCTCGTTACCAAGGATGGTCCCGCGGCCGGCAACGGCATCGAAACGGTTACCCACTGGAACCCTTCGGACTTCACCGCAGACCCGACGATTCAATGCTATCACGCCCCCATTATTGCTAACGAAGGGCTTGCTCCGACAGGCGATAGGTCCGGCATCACATTCGAACTCGTGGTGCTTCGGCCCAAGAGTCGCGGCTGGGTTCGGCTTGCCGACAGTGACCCGACGTCGACGCCGCTGATCAATCCGAATTTCATCGGGGAAGAAGACGACTTGAGGTCGGCCGTGCAATCGGTGCGGGCAATCCGCGAGGTCATGGCCCAAGGTTCATTGGCGTCGGTGATCGAGGAAGAGCTGGACCCTGGTCCGAACGTCCAATCGGACGGAGAGATTGCCGAATGGGCAAAGCGGGTCGTGACGACAATGTGGCACCCAGTTGGTAGGTGCCGTATGGGGCAGGACGCACGGGCAGTGGTTGACGCAAGACTTCGGGTCCGCGGGATCGACCGTCTCCGCGTCATTGACGCCTCCATCCTGCCAAACATCACCAGCGGAAACACGAACGCGCCGACGCAGGCGCTCGTACGCCACGGCACGGCAATGCTGGTCGAGGATCTTACAAGAAATTAAGGGCCGCTTTCCCAAGGCGGCAACGGCCGCGGTTCGCCGCAGGGCGAGAAACCCGAATCGGGGAGTAGTTGTGTTTGACGCTGCCTGAACAGATGAAGCTCCGTCCGTTAGGGTTTCCTCTCGCCGCCTGGGCTTTTGCCGGCCGAACCTGGCTGGCGGCGGTTCTGGCCTTGTATGTAAGCTTCTGGCTCTCGATCGAGATGCCGTCGATGGCGATGGTAACAGTTGCGATCATCGCCGAACCAACGCGCGGCCAGGCACTGGGCAAGGCAGTCTTTCGTGTCCTGGCAACGACAATCGGCGTGGCCGCTTCTATTGCCCTAACCGGGCTTTTCTCCCAGTCGCGCGATCTTCTCTTGATCGCCTATGCCGGCTGGATAGGTCTCTGCGTCTACGCCGCAGGAATGCTCGACGGCAATCGGGCCTACGCGGCGGTCCTGTCGGGCTTCACCGTTGCTCTGGTTGCGATCCAGGAAATCGACAATCCCGGGCACGTGTTCGAGGCGGGTATGATGCGCGGCGCGGCAATTCTCATCGCAATTGCATCCGTTGCGATCGTCAACGACCTACTGGGGTCGCCGGATCGTCACACCAAGCTACTGGGGCAACTGGCCGATATCCATCGCCGGATCGCCGACCACGCCAAAGCGGCGATCCTTGGCGAACCGATGGAACCAATGGCGTCCGCTGCCCTGCTCGCCGAAATTGCCGCGCTTCGGCCAGAGATCGCGACGCTGGTGTTTGAGTCGAGTAACGGCCGGGCCAGAAGCGTAGCGGCGCAGAACGTGGCCGCCGCGCTTGTGGCCGAGTTACATGCCGCTCGAAGTCTTGATGTCCTTCCGGTGATTGCAGACCAGACGAGCGCTAAAAGAATTGCGCACGCGCTTGACCGCGACGAAAAGGCTCGCCAGCCGTCGCCATGCGCGTGGCGAGTCAAGAAGCAAGCGGATGCAGACGCGACGGTGCCGTTGGCCTGGACGCTTGAGGAATTGCTGAGAAGAGACGATCAGGTTCGACAGAACATCGCTGCCCTGCGCACTGATGGGAGTCCCTCCTGGCGATGGCGTGGACTGATCTATCGATCGCACCGCGCGGCAATTGAGTCTGGAGTTCGCGCGGCGATCTGGGTTGCGTTGGCGAGTGTGTTTCTCGTCTATGCGGGTTGGCCCGCGGCAAACACTTCGTTGGCGCTCGTTGGAACGTTCGTGGGACTCGGGGCGATAACGCCCAATTCACGTGCAACCACTGCCCTCGCGCTCATGGCTGCGCCCGTCGGCGGTGTTCTGGCTGGCCTTCTCGAGTTTGTCGTCCTCGATGGCGTCGACGCGTTTCCGCTCCTTGCCATCGGCCTAGCGCCGCTGATTATCGGCACCGCGCTGCTGATATCATCGCCCAATCGCCTGATGTCGGCGATTGGCCGATTTACGCTTATCTACAGCCTGGTAATTGCCTCGCCGACCAACCCCCAGACCTACAACGGGCAATCGTACCTCTTCTTCTTCCTCCTCGCTTGCCTTGCGCCCGCCTTGTTGTTGGCGACGCAGTTTCTTGTACCTCCAGTCCCTCAGGAGAGGCGGCGAAGATGGATGTTAACGTCGTCCCGCGAAGACTTTGCTCAGGGCCCCCCGCGTGGCCGTCGGCATGAGCCTGAGGAGGAGATGTTTCGCGACGCCGTCAGGATTGGGCAAATCCTGTCCACAGGGACAAATCCGGAGACGATCGGCGAAGTTCTTTCACATTTCGACCAATCCTCGATTCTCCGATTGTGCGACACCAAGCTGAAGGCTCTCGCCGGCGGCCCCTTGGCGGGGTTGGTTGAAGACGTACGCGCCGCGTTCAACAAGCGTGAACCGCGGGCAATTCGTGCCATTGCCCACCGCTTGAACCAAGCAACACCGCCAAATCATTCGATTACCGATCTCCGCGCCGCGCTAATGGTCGCGAGCTATCACGCTGAGGCGGCACTAGGGCGACGTGCTCATCTTAGTGAGACCGCGTGATGGCTCATTCCTTCCACGACTTGGTTATTGGCGGGGTCTTGGTCGCACCCTTCATGACCTATGCGGTTGCGGCTCTGTTCGTCGTGCTTCTGACGAAGCCGCTGCTGCGAACTGTCGGTTTTTGGCGGCTCTTCAGCAATGCCGCGATTGCCGAACTCAGCCTCTACATCACAATTCTGGGCCTGATTGCCTTGTTTCTCTGAGGGAAAATTGATGGATGGTGCCAGCCAAGACAAGGTGATCGACCGAGAAGAACCGGGATCCGCCACGTTGCCTGGATCGACCGAGAGCGATGTGTCAGTCGGGCTAAGCGCAGTCGCACGTGCGAAATCCGGAGGACGTCAATCTTGCGGGCCAGAGATCTCCGTCGCGTTCGCCACACCACCGGTCGGACGGCGAACAAACATCACGCAAGCTCTTCTGCCGATTTC
Source organism: Mesorhizobium sp. B1-1-6 (assembly GCF_006443035.1). Lineage (NCBI taxonomy): Bacteria > Pseudomonadati > Pseudomonadota > Alphaproteobacteria > Hyphomicrobiales > Phyllobacteriaceae > Mesorhizobium > Mesorhizobium sp. B1-1-6. The sequence continues at coordinate 73,955 of NZ_VFWR01000006.1, forward strand.
TCGCAGACTTGCAACGTTGGCAATATTTCTTGTCGCGGCGATGATCTCACTCGTGGTGTGGGACCAGTATGTCGTCGCGCCTTGGACACGCGACGGGCGCGTACGAGTTCAGGTTGCGGGCGTTGCACCTCGCGTGTCCGGCCAGATCACAAAGCTGTGGGTCTCCGACAACCAATTCGTCCATAAGGGAGATGTACTCTATCAGATCGAGCCATTTGATTTCGATGTTGCGTTGCGCCTGAGCAAAGCAGTTTTGGAACAAAAAGAAGCCGACAACTATGTAAAGGAGTTGCAGTCGGAACGCCGGAAGCAGTTGTCGGAACTGTCGATCTCGAAAGAACAGCAACAGATCTTCGAGGGCAGCGCCCGACAAGCTAAAGCCGCGGTCGACGTTGCGCGTGAACAGGTCGCCCAGGCAGCCGTTAACTTGAAGCGAACCGAGGTCCGCAGCCCGGTCAACGGCTATGTCACGAATCTTCTCCTACGAGTAGGCGACTATGCGCACGAAGGAGTTAGCAACATCTCGATCGTCGATACCGACAGCTTCTGGGTGGACGGCTATTTCGAGGAGACAAAGTTAGCGCAGATGTGCATTGGGGATCGCGCAGAAGTCAAACTGATGGGCTACGCAGCCCCGCTGATGGGTCATGTAACGACGATCACCCGAGGCGTCAGCGTATCGAACGCTGCGGCCGGCCCTCAGGGTCTTCCAAATATCGACCCGGTCTATACGTGGGTGCGACTGGCGCAACGCGTGCCGGTCCGGATCGCTATTGATAGGGTTCCGCCCGGCATGCCGCTCGTCTCCGGAATGACAGGAACAGTGACGCTGCGCGACGGCTCCCAGCCGGATAAGAAATCCTGGCTGCTTCGCGTGAAGCGTGCGGTCGGAACGAGCCTCTCCCACATAGTTCGCGGCGTGGCTCCGGAACCTGGCTGTATCGCCTCCAAGCCTTGAGTGAGCGCCCGAGGCCCGGACCGCCCTGGATCGACGGCCACCCTTCATGACGGTCGTTATGCCGCGATCGCGCCGGGACGACGGCCCTTATCGAGTTCATAATTGTCGCGCGGCCCTTTGGTGGCATCGATTCCATAGCTGACGGTCATTAGACGACAGATTTTCGCCGCTCTATTTTCCGCTATCTGCGAGAAATTCAGAAGATCGCAAGATCTCTCATCCCGGAAAGCAGATGATGAAGGCAATCGTTGTTACGGATCAGGCTTCCGGAACGTCCGGGATGAAGTTGGTCGACGTTCCCAAACCAGAGGCGGCGATAAACGACGTCCTCGTCGAGGTACATGCGTCGGGGTTCACTTCGGGTGAGCTGATATGGCCCTCGACGTGGACCGATCGTCTCGACCGTGACCGGACTCCATCTATTCCGGGGCAGGAGGTTGCCGGCGTGGTCGCGTCTCTCGGCTACGGCACGACCGGGCTCTCGGTTGGACAACGGGTATTTGGCCTTTCGGACTCCTATCGTGGCGGCACACTGGCCGAATATGTAGCGATCGAGGCACGCAATCTCGCGCCGCTACCGGGCGATGTCGACTTCACAGTCGGGGCGAGCGTGGCGATGCCGGGCCTGACCGCATGGCAGGGGCTATTCCAGCACGGCCGTCTTCGGACGGGACAGAGCGTCCTCGTGCACGGCGCCGCCGGCGCAGTTGGTTCGATGGCGACGCAGCTCGCGCGCGAATTCGGCGCCTACGTCATCGGCACCGGCCGCGCTGCCGACCGCCAGAAGGCGCTCGACCTTGGCGCCAGCGAATTCGTCGATCTCGAGAATGAAGTCTTGAACGATGTCGGTCGCGTCGACCTGGCGTTCGATGTCATCGGCGGAGATGTCGCCACGCGGTCAGCAGGGTTGATCCGGGATGGAGGAACGCTCGTGACCATCGCTGGACCGACCGAGGCGCGACCTCCAAACGGCCGTTCGGTGGACTTTGTTCTCGTCGCGGACCGCGCCCAATTGGGCGAAATCATCCAGCGTGTGCGGGACGGCCGATTGCAAACCAATATCGGCCACATAGCGTTGCTCGATGATGCCGTCGCCGCATTTAATCCGACCAAACGGATCAGCGGAAAGACGATCATCCGCATTCGCCCATGAGCCAACCAAGCCGATGACGGGACCATCCCACCAAAGAGGCTGATCACTGAGGACAATTCCGATGAAGGCGATCGTGGTATCCGACCAGGCGGCAGGAACGGCCGGGATGAAGCTGGTGGCGCGGCCAGAGCCGCAGGCGGCGATCAATGACGTCGTCGTTCAGATTCATGCTTCGGGGTTCACTTGGGATGAGCTGACCTGGCCCCCGACCTGGACCAATCGCGCCTTCCGCGACCGAACACCGTCGATACCTGGGCACGAGGTGGCCGGAGTGGTCACGGGTCTCGGATATGGCACGACGGGTCTATCGCTGGGACAGCGGGTCTTCGGCCTTACGGACTGGTATCGGGACGGCACATTGGCGGAGTATGTGGCTGTCGAAACGCGAAACCTCGCGCCACTACCCGGCGGCGTCGATTTCACAGTCGGTGCGAGCGTGGTCATGTCCGGCCTGACTGCATGGCAAGGTCTGTTTCAGCACGGGCGGATCGAGGCCGGCCAGCGCATCATCTCACACGGTGCAGCGGGCGTCGTCGGTTCGATGGTCACCCAGCTTGCGCGTGAGGCTGGCGCTTACGTCATCGGCACCGGACGCGCCGCCGACCGTCAGTCGGTGCTCGACTTCGGCGCCAATGAATTCGTCGATCTCGAGAACGACGCTTTGGAGGACGTCGGTACAGTCGATCTGGTATTCGACGTCATCGGCGGTGACATCGCGAAGCGTTCCGTGCGCCTGGTGCGGCCCGGAGGAACGCTGACGACCATCATGGGCCCGGCTGAAGCACGGCCCGTGGATGGCCTCACGGTGGATTTCGTAGTCGAGCCCGATCGCGCGCAACTGAACGAGATCATCCAGCGGGTGCGAGACGGTCGACTGCAAACGAACGTCGGTAAGATTGCGGCCCTCGACGATGCCGTCGCCACCTTCAACTCGACCGAGCGACGCAAGGGAAAGACGATTATCCGCGTTCGTCCGTGAGGGAGACTCTACGTTGCCCGACCATCTCAACAAACAACAGATGACCGAGGAGAAATTCCGATGAAAGCAATTGTAGTAACGGATCAGGCTGCCGGAACGGCCGGGATGAAGCTGGTGGAGCGGCCCGAGCCGCAGGCTGCCATAAACGATGTCGTCGTACAGGTTCATGCGGCGGGATTCGTCAACACCGAACTGGAGTGGCCCTCGACCTGGGCCGATCGAGCCTTCCGCGACCGGACGCCGTCGATCCTCGGCCATGAGCTGGCCGGTGTGGTCACTGCGCTCGGCTACGGCACCACGGGGCTTTCAATCGGTCAGCGGGTGTTCGGCCTCGCGGACTGGCATCGCGACGGCACGCTCGCGGAGTATGTAGCGATGGAAGCGCGCAATCTCGCGCCACTTCCGGGCGATGTCGAGTTCACGGTGGGCGCGAGCCTGCCGATCTCGGGCCTGACCGCGTGGCAGGGACTGTTTCAGCATGGCCGCCTTCAGGCGGGGCAGAGCGTCCTTGCGCATGGTGCGGCCGGGGCCGTCGGGTCGATGGTGACGCAGCTCGCACGAGAGGCCGGCGCCTACGTCATTGGCACCGGACGCTCTGCCGACCGTCAGAAGGCGCTCGATTTCGGCGCGAATGAATTCGTCGACCTCGAGAACGACACCCTGGAAGACGTGCGCGGCATCGATCTGGTGTTCGATGTCATTGGCGGCGACATGCAGAAACGGTCCGCGGCGCTGATCCGAGCCGGAGGTACGCTGGTGACCGTCGTCGGACCGGCCGACGCGCGGCCCGTGGATGGCCTGGCGGTCGATTTCGTCGTCGAGTCCGACCGTGCCCAGCTGAGCGAGATCGTCCAGCGGGTGCGGGACGGACGGCTGCGGACGAACATCGGCAAAGTCGCGACCCTCGGCGAGGCGATCGCCGCCTTCAACTCGACCGAGCGGCGCGCGGGGAAAACGGTCATCCGTGTTCGCCCGTGAGCGACACGAGCGCGACGTAATCTGCGGTGCGCCGCGAAGCCGCGGCGGTCGCCGTCTCAATGTTTGCCGAGCATCCCGGGCGCGTCGCACTGAGCCGAGGTGACGTTAAATCGTGGAGCTCAGCGAGGGTTGCAGCAAGGAATTGCTCCGGAGTGCGAGATGACCGATGGCGCGATCCAAGAGATCCTGGAAAAGTCGATAGATGATTTGCCCGCTGACCTGCGCAGCAGGTTTGTGGCCTCGGTCCTAACCTTTGGGAGCGTCTATCAGCTCGGGGACAGCCGCTCCGAACGCATTACAAATGCAGTATTGGAGCGGCTTTTCCGGCGCTCGTGAAACCGACTTCGGACTTACCGTCTCTTCGATGTCGGGAAGCCTATATCAACGGCGGCATGCGCTTACTCATTGAAGTGCTCCCGTTCGCTTTATCTGGACCAGACCCGCTTCATCATCCCTCGCCAAACTCGTTCCCCGTCAGCGCCTTATTCAGAATGGGCCGGCGCAGTTGGATGCCGTTAAGCTGGTTAAGTGCTACTTGGCATCCCTCAAATAAGCAGTCCAGTAGGTCCTATCCTAAGGATTGAATGACGAATCGCCCATGTCTTGTATGTCTCGGTACCTCGAAGGATCGCAACCATGCATCTTCCGAAAGGTGCGGGAGAAACTGCTGCGACTTGTATAGCCCACACCATGGACGATCTGGTCGATCGATAGGCCGCTATTCTTCAGGAGGACTACGGCTTTGCGCATTCTTAGGTCACGAAGGGTCGCCATAGGCGGTTTCCCGAACAGACGAGTGAAGCGAACCATGAATACGGATCGACCAAGACAAGCGGTCCGCGCCAAGCTCTCTACCGAGTGCGGGAATTCTGGATGGGTGACCATCTCCGCAAAGGCACGCGCGATCCGTGGGTCGCCTAACATAGAGAATCGTTCCACCCATAGATTTTTGGTTGTAAGTGATCGTCTCAGTAAAGTAACGAGTACTTGCTTCATTAAAGCTGCGGTCATGGCGCCGGTCCCGACCTCCTGGGCAACTAGTTCGTCCATCGCCGAACTCAGCCTATGATCGAGTTGGTCCGTTGCACCAAATTGTTCCACAATCGGGCACGTGAGGGTTCCGAAAAGATCTATTGAAGCGCCGTACGTGGCACGGAAGTACCCGCAGATCAGCATGACCTTGGGCTCGCCTCTACCTGCAGCGAATCTGCTCAGGGCTCCAGAAACCGATGTCCGGGCGTTCTCCTCGGTGATTGTGAGAGTTGCTGGATGCCGCTTATCGTCAGCACCCTCAATACAAAAAGATTGCCCAGCAGGAACAATGATTAAGGTATGCGGCCGGAGATCGATAGGAGTATGATGGCCGATAATCATCCGACCCGTCCCTATAAGGTCATAGTGGATGCCAGGAGCGTTGGTGGTGGCCATCGTCAATCTCCAGCCTGGACCAACCACGCATTCAGAAAGCTTGACGAACTCGACCTCCATGGTCATCAACAGATTGTCTAGGTCAGAAGGAGATATTCGTACAATCGGTTTGCAATTCATACTTTCTTTAATCTTCATTGCCCGTTGAGAAGTGCCAACCTTATCGGCGCAATGGTGATCGTTATCGAAAGTGTAAACAAATGCTGACATTGGGCTTCTCACTTGTTCTTGGACAACTCTGAGTTTTGGTGAAAGGGAAGTTTCCCTTGCGTCGTGCTCTTCTCCAGCCACATGCGTCCTCCTTCGTCGTGCCGAGCGCGTCAAACAGATGCGGCTCACTTGCGGGTTCGATGCCACACCGACGTCGGCTGGGTTACGGATGCATAGTCGTCAGCCACGGATGTTCACGCTTTCAGGATACTGCATCGCGAAATGCCTATCGCCGCCCAGACCGCCTGCGGGTTAATCGGTGGAAGCAGCCAAATGCTATGGCGATGCTCACGCGATTGAAAATGCCGATTTGCTGGGGATTCCATAGCTCGCTGCTATGGTCTACGGGTGGTTTCTTGCAGAGGATCTGGATCACAGCCGCGCGATCCTTCAGCCAGCATTTGCGATCGCAACGCTCAGATAGGCATACGCGGGGCCGTGCGGACTGTGGAATCGCGACGCGAACTATCTTGCAGAGCGCAGCGCCACAAGCATGTCCTCGGTCGCCATACGCGTGCGGTAGTCCGGGTCGACGAAGCGCGCATGGACGATCCCATCGGTGCCGACGATGAAGGTGGCCGGGATCGGCAGCATCCATTCATTGGCGCCCTGAGACACCGACGGATCCCATCCAGAGCTGATCATCATGTGCTTCATCTCGTCGTCGACGGAAAACGCGAGGCCGAGGGACATCGCATAGCCGTTATCCATGTCGGTGAGAACCGGAAACGGCGCATTGGCGTCGGACTTGAGCCACATAGCGAACTTTGTGCGATCAGGCACGATCGCGGCGACGTGTCGGTGTTCGGTAGCGATCTGTTCCTCAGCACGGGCCAGCGCGTCGACATTGATGCGACAATACGGACACCATTGCCCGCGATTGAATGCGATCGCCACCGGCCCTTCGCCGAGCAAATCGTTCAGGTGGACCAGGCGCCCCTGCTCGTCGGGCAGCAAGAATGCCGGCATCGGCTCCCCTACCTGGGGCGCTGTTGCGCCAGCGCCGGCTTCGACGAGACCGTTGACGAGGGCATCGACCGCTTCAGCGAAATGCGGGCCCAGCCGCCGCACTTCATCCGAGAACGCCTGGAGCCGATCGGCCAGCGGTGCCTCCAGATCGCGGCATCGGATGAAAGCGACTTCGAGGATTTCACCAATGGGGCGTTCGGCCATCAATGAGCTCTCCTCTGCCGCGCCGGTCGTACGTCGAAGCTCCAGTCGGCGGCGCGCAGCAGATTGAGCAGAGTGGCACAGGCGACCGCGCGGCGTCGACCCGCAACCGTGTACGCTGACACAGTGCGTGCGAGTTCCAGGCGCATCAGCGGTATTCGGCGGAAGCCAGCCGTGTCCGAGGTCGCATTGGGGATGATCGCGACGCCAAGGTTCGAGTCGACCAAGGCCAGCAGGTCCTCTTGCGTCGCCACTTGGTGCCTGGCAGTGTTGACGACGCCGTTTGCTTCCAGGCGGGTCTTGAGCTCTTCGACCATCTCACATTCGGTGTTGATCACGAGGGTCTCAGAGGCAAGATCCCTGAGCTCGACTCTGTCTCTGCCCGCGAGCCTGTGAGTTCGATTGACGACGAGGTGAAATGGTTCCTCGAAAAGCGGGAAAGCATCGAGGCGAGACCAGGGCTCATTAAGCGGGCCGGCGATTGCCAGCTCTGCGGTGCCCAATCTCAGGTATTCGGTGACCTCGGCGCCCGTGCCGCGACGCAACTGCAGTTGCAGACCCGGGAAAGCACGCGACAGCTCCCGCAGCATTGTTGTGAAGGGATTGAGCGCGACGGTCCGCGAGACCGCAACTGATAGGGGCGCGGCCTCGCCCTCGCTGATCGATGCAGCCACCATCTTGGCCGTAAGGGCTGATTGGTAGCACTGGCGCAACATCGGCAGCATGCGCTGGCCGAGTTCCGTCAGATGCGACAGCGCACGCTCGCGTCGCAGCAACTCGCCACCGAGCTCGGTTTCGAGGCCCTTGATCGCGCGTGACAGGGACGGCTGGGTGACGTTGCACTGCTCGGCTGCCTTGGTCAAATTCAGGGTTTCGCTGATTGCCAAGAAGTATCGAATTTGGTGCATCTCCAAAGCACGACCCTCACTACCTACTCATGGTGGGAACTGGGAACGTACCCGCGGCCACGATGCCGTCAGGCGCAACTTGATCGTGTCGAAATATGTCTATAGCGGTGTGACCAGGGACATGCTTGTAACCATACCCGAACGGCGAGCGAAAGAAAGACCGTCACGTTCCTCCCAGCCCTTCTTCTTCGCCATGGCGTTGATCGAAGAACCGCACATGACAAGCAAGACGACCAACAAGTTCTCTCCCGAAATCCGGACCCGTGCGGTGCGGCTGGTTGGTGCTGCCGATCGCCCCGTCGACCTACCACGACCATATCGCCAAGCGAATCGATCCCTCCCGGCTGTCGGCTCGGGCGAAGCGGGACGAGGCTTTGAAGGATGAGGTTCGACGCGTGTTCGAGGCGAACTTCCGCGTCTACGGCGTTCGCAAGGTCTGGCGGCAGTTGCAGCGCGAGGGCTTCGACGTCGCCCGCTGCACGGTTGCCCGCCTGGTGAGGGCTATGGGTCTTGAGGGCATCATCCGCGGCAATCCGATCCGCACCACGGTGAGCGACAAGGCCGCACCTTGCCCTCTCGATCACTTTAATCGCCAGTTCCATGCCCCGGCGCCGAACATGCTGTGGGTCTCCGACTTCACCTACGTCGCGACCTGGACGGGCTTCGTCTATGTCGCCTTTGTCATCGACACCTATGCCCGCGGGATCGTTGGCTGGCGGGTGAGCCGGACGGCGCATGCGAGCTTCGTCCTGGACGCTCTGGAACAGGCACTCCATAATCGGCGGCCGATCCACCGCGGCGGGCTTATGCACCTAGCGATAGAGGCAGCCAATATGTCAGCATTCGATATACCGAGCGCCTGGCGGAGGCCGGCGTCGAGCCTTCGGTAGGCAATGTCGGCGACAGCTACGACAATGCTCTCGCCGAAAGATCAACGGTCTCTACAAGGCCGAGGTGCTCCATCGACGCGGACCATGGCGCAACTTCGAAGCCGTCGAGTTCGCTACGCTCGAATGGGTCGACTGGTTCAATAATCGCCGGCTGCTGGAGCTCATAGGCAACATCCGCCGGCCGAAGCCGAGGAACGCTACTACGCCATGCTGGATGAACCAGCCATAGCCGCGTGACTCAAATGTAACGGCCTCCGGAAAACCCGGGGCGGTTCAGACATCGTCGAACAATTGCGTATCGGAGCGAAGACCCAAGTTCGAAGACTGTAATCAAGTGACTCACGCGTGACCGTCCAGAAATCCTGGTAGCGCCCCATCAGCGATCGCAGCCAACTGTATTCGAGCTGCTTCATGCGCCAGATCTGCGTGATGTAGTCGGCATGGCCCGGGAACGACGCATCGGTAATTTCTGAAACCGAATGCACGTCATAAAGCGTGCCATATGCATCGAACACAAATGCCTTCACCATGATACGAACTCCTGTCGCTCGCGGTTTCTCATGACTGACCGCCCCGATGAACAGCACGAACTCATCATCGACGCTATTATCGTCTCCATCTCTGTTCTCGATGGGTCCGAAGCACGTTCGCCAATGCAATCTACAAATCTTGGTTTCGATGAATAGTCTCGGCTCCAACGCCGCCAACTAGCTCTGCGGTCCTTGCTTCACGATTCTATCTCACCTTTTCGATGATGATTTCAGGTAGCGGACCATGCCCAATACGTCATCAGGAAGCAGACGTCCGATCGCGCCCGTCGAGTAGACGGCCGTCACAATCCGACTCTCGGGATTCAGGACGAAGCCAGTTGCTTGGAGATAGACGGGATCGTCATTGACGAAGGCGCCGGTGGCCGCGGAGACGGCTCGTGCATCGGCCCCGTGGGCGACCGGAAAGCCGAGTTTATACTTTGCGACGAGCGCCTCCGTCTTTTCACGATCGTCCACCGATACCGAGGCGACCTTGATGCCTTCCTCGGCGAATTTGTCTGCCGCCCGCGCAAAAGCTGCAAGCTGGGCGTTGCAGAACGGACACCAGGAACCGCGGTGGAACAGGATCACTCCGTATCCGCCAGCGAGATCGCCAGGCAGATCGACTTCGCCGCCACCAGCGCGGGCAAAGGTTAGAGACGGAAAAACATCGCCGTTTTGCAGCATCGCGATAGGGACTCCTTGTTCGACCTGTGTGCCGCTCTAAAGGGCAGCGTGATCTTTCACCGCTTCTTCGAGCGCGGGTTTCATACTGAGCATGCGTTCATCGACCGTAGCCGGATTCTCTCGATTCAAGGCTATCATCTGGGCGCGAACCTCGCCGCCACGGATCACTTCGAACGCCTCAGCTTCGATGCCCGCAGCGATCGCTTCGGCGACGGCGGAAGCTGGCTCGCGCGAAAACCCGAGTTCGGGCCCTGCATGATTTGATTTCATCATCGGTGTGTCGGTGCCGCCCGGATAGACGGTCAGCACATGGATGCCCTCCCCTTTCAGCTCACGCCGCAGCGCCTCACCGAAATGTGCAAGCCCGGCCTTGACTGCCGCGTAGGTGGAATAGAACGGAGCCCCTACCAATGCGATGCCGGAGGAAACGTTCACGACCATGGCGTCACCGCTCTCACGGAGGACCGGCAACGCTCCGCGCGTCAGCAGGATCGGGGCCGTTAAGCCGACATCGATCATCGCGTGCAGTTCGGCTTCATCGGTCTTTTCCAAACGACCGGCTCGCACGCCGCCGGCATTGTTCACAAGGACATCAAGGCCGCCGAGAGCGGAAACGGCCTGCTCGAGCGTCACGGCGCGTCCTTCGGCTGTCGAAACATCAGCTGCTATGCCGTGGATCTCGGTAGTTCCGGTTTGCAGGGATCGAACGGCTTCAGCGACGACTTCCGGACGGCGTCCGCTTATCGCCACTTTCCCTTGCTTCGCCAGCAATATTCGCGCCAGCGCAAGCCCTATGCCGCTCGATCCGCCGGTGATGAGAATGCGCTTGCCGGTGATGTTCATGCCCGTTCACCTATAGGCAGCGCGTATTCGAAAGTGTCGGCCATAACAGGAACTCCGAAAATAATGGTCTGCCGCCAGAGCAGATTGGACGTGGCGGGCGCGAACTTGGTCTGCTCATCCCTACGCGCCCAAGAATACAGCCCTCGCCCCTGCCCCGAGCGCGATCCGACGGCCGACGCTTTCGCGTCAAAAACGTAGGTCCGTAGATCGCGCAGCGAATCCATAATCCGTCGCCGTTCGTCCAGACGCGGGCGTTATTCAGCGTGCGGCCGCAGACCGCCGCACTCGTGCCTGCTAACTTTGTCGGCCTCTGAGCGAAGGAGACGGAAAGTGCAAAGCGACATCAGGGACAACCCGGCCATGAACCGGTTTGAGATGTCCCTCAGCGGCGATGCGCTCGCGGTCGCGTACTACAAGATCGAGGACGGCCGGGTCGTGCTGCTGCATACGGAAGTACCGCAGGAGCTATCTGGCCTTGGCTACGGATCGCGGCTGGCGCACGGCGTTTTCGAGGCCTTGCGGCGCGACGGGAAACGAGTGATCGCAAAGTGCCCCTTCATGTCTTCCTACGCCACCCGGCAACCCGAATATGGCGCACTCCTCGATGGTTGACCCAAAACCAACCCGTATTGCCCCCAGACAGACCTTTGGAGAACGATATCTCACGCCTATCAAATGCATGTCCAAAGGGAATTTCTCATTTCGTCGACAGAGTCCGATCCTGGGGCTTGCCAGCCCGGTCACGAAGCCCGCCGCTTCCAGGGTGCTTGAACCCCTCGCACCGAGGGGGGGTGCCCCGTGCGAGCAGCAAAGGAGACCTCCAATGAAATTATCGAGGACAGTCAGCCTGGGTGTTGCGATCGTCATGGTCGCCGGCGCCGCCGTGTCTCTCGCGCAGATGAGCCGAGCGGCTCCAGTCGATCAAAGCGCAAATGTGGCGGACGCCGCCGGGAACTCGCATGTTCCGACAGATTACAGAACGCTTTACCAGGCGCTCGGCAGTTGGGCGATTGCCGCCGATAGCGGGCAGAGCTCGAAGCAGATGCACACCGTTTACGCCTCTCCGGGAACGATCGACGCATATCGAAAGACCGGGCACTTCCCGGATGGCGCCGTTCTCGTGAAGGAAGTCTTTGCGACCTCGACGAACGAGATGACCCCCGGCACGGTAAGCCACGTCGACAAGCTCAAGGGCTGGTTCGTCATGGTGAAGACAGCAAAGGATCGCACCCAGGCAACCCGCTGTGGGGAAACGGTTGGGCTGGTCGTGGTTCGATGCAGACAAGCCCCTCAAGACCACCTCGACAAACTACCACACCGATTGCCAGGGTTGCCACGTGCCAGCAAGGAACACTGACCGGATTTACGTGAATGGATATCCGGCGCTCCGTTGCTAGATGTCAATGCGCGTGAGCGTTCTCGCTGCGGTTCGCGGAGCTTCGACGCCTATCTCGAAGGACGCCACGAGCAAGAGCGGAACCACGGGAATTATTGTGACCATTCGCTTCGGTTATCGACCTTCTGGGACCAACCGACGTTCAGACTAGAAACGAACCCACGGAGGTCAGTGTGTCCTTCTCGGTCTATGAGATCACAGTCCCTGTCATGGTGCATGGACTGAACGTGATGGATGACTATCTCGATCACGCCCAGGCGCTCGAGCGGGCCAAAGGGTTTGAGCCGGGACGAATATTAGGCGAGCGGCTCGCACCCGACATGCTGACGTTTGGAGAACAGTTCTCTGTAAGCTGCAACAAGGTTGACGCGCACATGGCGAAGTTGATGCAGCGCGACCCGACACCGCCCCGCACCACTGCGATGATGTATCCGGCATTGAAGGGACGGCTCCTCGAGACTCGCGGCTTCTTGCAGAACGTGCAGCCGGACGAGATCGCAGGTGCCCAGTCGCACACCTATGAGCTGACCCCACCTATCGTGCGCGGATGGTATGGCGGCGACGACTACATCCGGTACTTGGTGCTACCTGACTTCTTTTTCCACATCTCGATAGCGCATGCGATCCTCCGGCATCTCGGGGCGAAAATCGGAAAGCGCGACTATCTCGGCAATCTTACGCAGCAGAGCGGCGGAGATTACTCGTGAGATGCGGAGCGATGCACAGTACGAGGCCTTTTAGAGTGAAAACGAACTAACAGGATACACAAAGTGAGCGAGTTGCGAGAAGTCATTGGTGCGCTGCAAAGTCATGTCGAATTTGAGGCCGCTGTAGGCGAGCTCGAAGCTGCGGGGATCGACCGCTCTCGAATAAGCTTCCTCGCGCAGGAGGATATAGCTGCGACATGCGCCGGCACCGTTGGTTGCGACATCAGACAACTGCCCCGTGTGGAGGTCAGCATGAGCGACGACCGGCAACAAGTTCGCACACTTGTGACCTCGCTCGCCGCAACTGTCGCGTCGTTCGCCGGCGCTGGCGCCGTTCTTGCTGCGACTGGCGGAACGGCGGCGCCAGCCGTGCTGGCGGGATTGGCTGCCGGAGGCGGAGTGGGCGGGCTGGCCGCCTTGTTTGGACGGGGCCACGAAGCGTATGTGCACGAATGGGCCGAGAGACAGGTCCTCAATGGTGGTATTGTGTTGATCGTTCATCCTGCGAGCGCAGAACATTTCGATGCCGCCGCCGCCATTATGCGACGGCATTGCGGGACCGATGTGTTCGCCTCGCCATCAGCGTAGCAGCGAGCTTCGCCCATCGACATTGGCAGGTCGTTCAGGTTTGCAGCTTGGCAGTTCCAGATTTGCGGAATGCATGAGATGAAGGAAGGCGCCAGTCCGGCCTAACAAAGTGGCAGTTGTACCCTTGCCGATGTCTTTGCAGGTAGTCCTGGTGCTCCGGCTCGGCCTCCCAGAATCGGTCTTCCGGGTTGATTTCGGTCACTACTGGACCAGGCCACAAGCCGGAGGCCTCGATTTCGGCGATCGTTTCAAGGGCTGTCTCCTTCTGCTGTGCATCGGTGTAGAAGATGGCGGAACGGTAGCCCGATCCAAAGTCACTCCCTTGCTGCTCGTACGTCGTCGGATCATGAATTTGAAAAAAGCGTTCTAGGATGGCGCGGTAACTTACGATCAGAGGATCGAAAGTTACCTCGATTGCCTCGGCATGCCCGTGATGACTGCCGTAGGTCGGATTAGGGAGATCACCGCCGGTGTAACCGACACGCGTTGAACCTACGCCGCGGACGCTTCGAAACATCTCCTGCATTCCCCAAAAACACCCGCCGGCAAGGATCGCCTTCTCCGTAGCCATGTTTGCCTTCCTTCAGCCGGCCAGATACCGCTTTGCGAGAGTAGCGATCGCCGACCCGGTCGGATCATAGAATGCGGGCATCCAATTGATAACCAGCCGGGATGAGATCATCACCGGCGATCGTGGTATCCAGTCCGGAAGATGCCCAACGATCGGATCTGGCGTGCAAAGCCACGAGAACACAGCGAACGCGGCTCACGTGTCGGCCGTGACCTCTGTCGTGCAGACGCTGCTCGCACACTTCCTTGCGCTTGAGCCGACGCAAGAGGCGGCGGACGCTCTCGTGGCCCGCCTCCGCCGAGCATCGCGGCATGTTCCCCGTTTGTGGCTGACGACGACCAGCACGCAAGTCCGGTTTCTGCCTATCAGGAGGAGATCGAAGCCTGCATAGGGCGGATCGTCGACGACGCGGTCAGCCAGGACACCTATACGCGCCGCATGACAATTCGCCCGCAGGACGGGCAGACCTGACACTCCGACAGACAACCCGAGAGGACGAATGGCAACCTGGGGCTGCATGTAACCACGACGCAGTTTCGATCGCGCCTGGCGCACGAAATCCTCGATCGAGCGGAGCGGACCGTCACCATGTACCTTACGGTGCGGCCCGACGATACCGCCGTCAGCGCTGCCCTTGAGGAATTGATCCGTGCGGATTTAAACCGACGCTGACAACACAATTGCCGCCTGGCGCTCGGCCGACCGATGTAGGTTCTGGGCGGGCCAGCCCGGAATACATCGGGGCATGCTATTCATAACTCGGCGTTATCACCGCGCGGCAATTCCTCCTGTACAACAAGCCGCTTAATGCGAGAGCGCAAGGCTGTCGCAGTGACGCCGCGGCATCGGCCCGGGCCCGGTGGTCATTTCGAAAAAATGCGGGGCTATCGCGGAAGTAATCCATGTCGCGTACAGTCGCAGAAGCCCTCGTCGATGTCCTGGAAGAGGTCGGCGTAAAGCAGATCTTCGGCTTGATCGGCGACTCGCTCAATCCGCTGGGCGACGCTGTACGGCAAAGCAAGATCGAATGGGTCGGGGTTCGCCACGAAGAGGGAGCCGCATTGGCTGCGGCAGGCCAGGCCAAGCTGACTGGCCAGCTCGCCGTGTGCGCCGGAACAACGGGTCCTGGCAGCACCCACCTCGTCGCTGGCCTCTACGAGGCCGCGCGCGACCATGCACCTGTCTTGGCGTTGTCGGGAGAGATGCCGCGACGTCTGAAAGGGATTGACTATCACCAGTATACCGAGCCGGACCTGCTATTTCGCGACGTGTCGCTCTACACCCAAACGATAACGGCGCCAGCACAAGCGCCCGGCGTGATCCATCAAGCGATCGCCTCCGCATACGCGGGCCCAGGAGTCGCGCATTTGACGCTCCCCCAGGACGTGCTGTCCAGCAAAGTCGAACACGCCGTTCCGAGTGTGGCAACTCTTGGTCCGCGCAGCGAGATCACGCCTGGCGAGAACGAAATTGAGGCGGTTGCTCGTCACATCGACGAAGCGACGTCGATCACGATCCTGTGCGGCGCGGGATGCCGTGGCTCCGCAGAGCTGCTCCGCGCATTATCAGACCGATTGAAGGCGCCGCTCGTCCACACTGTTCGCGGCAAGGAAATCATCGCATATGACGATCCGCGATGGATGGGCGGGCTCGGCATGATCGGCACCAAACCGGTCTACAATGCGGTCCAGGAGTGCGACCTCCTGCTTATGCTCGGTACAGACTACCCTTATTCCAATTTCCTGCCGACCCACGGAAACGTCATTCAGATCGATGAGCGGGCCGTAGCGATTGGACGACGCACGTCGACGGTGCTCGGCGTACAAGGTTCGGTGCGTCCGACCCTCGCCGCGCTCTTGCCGAGACTGCGACAGAAAATCGATAGCACATTCTTCGACAGCGTCGCGCGCAGCCGCCGCGCTTGGGACGAACTCCTCGACAAGCAAAGCGACCTGATGCGCAACCGCGGCAAGATCCATCCACAGGCTGTAGCGCGCATGGTTAGCGACCTTGCGAAGGACGATGCCGTGTTCGTCTTCGACACGGGCCTCAACACCCTTTGGTCAGGAAACTGGATTCGACAGAACGGCAAACAGCGCATTACCGGTTCGTTCAACAATGCGGCCGTCGGCACGGCACTCGGGCAAGCAAACGGAATACAGGCGCTCGATCGCGCGCGACAGGTGATCGTCCTTACCGGGGACGGCGGCTTCAACATGTTGATGGGCGAATTCCTGACAGCGGTCCACCACCGTTTACCCGTCAAAGTCGTCGTCTTCGACAATGCGGCTTTCGGGCTCATCACGCTCGAGGCGGAAAGCGTGGGCATTCTTCCGTTTCACGACGCGATCGAATTCCCAAACCCCGATTATTCTGTGCTGGCACGTGCTTGCGGCGCGCAGGGTTTCACCGTCCGCGATCCCGCGCTACTCGAGGCGATTTTGATCGAGGCACTCGCGTGCCCGGGCCCTGCAATCGTCGGATGCGGCGTGGTACCTGACGAGATGCCGAACCTGCCACATGTCGAACTGGAGCAGGTCGGCGGCTACGCTGTCGCGAAAATCAAGGAAGCGATCGCTGCCTTCACCGGCGGCTGACGGATTCCCGTCTTTTTGCCCCCCATCCACCCCAAAACTCGCTGCCTTGCAGCTCGCGCAGGCCGCATTCAGCCTGCAATCAAACAAAAAAACAGTACGCAACACGAATAGTGAAAGGGACCACGATCATGACGACAGACGTTGAAGACGTGCCAAACGGGGAGCGAGACGAGCCGGCGCTGCGAAACTCGCTTGCGACCTTCGCAGCGAAGATCAATCAGGTTCTGGCCGATTCTCTGTCGCTCTATCTCAAAACGAAGAACTTTCACTGGCACGTGAGCGGCCCCCATTTCAGGGACTATCACCTCATGCTGGACGAACAGGCGAGCGAAATTCTTGAAGTCGTGGACCCGCTCGCGGAACGTGTCCGGGCGATGGATAGCGTGACGATCCGCTCACTTGGCCAAGCGGCACGACTACGCACCATCGCGGATAACGAGGCCGAGGAAGTCGCGCCAGCCGCGATGCTGGCCGAACTCATGGAAGACAACAACGCCTTTGCCGCCTCGATGCGCCAGGCCCACAAGCTCTGCGCCGAATTGGAGGACCTTGCCACTGCAAGCCTCCTGGAAGGCTATATCGACGCCGCGGAGAAGAGAGCTTGGTTCCTCCGCGAGACCGCACGGGCGGGCTGATTCTCGACGATTCCATTGTACTGAAAGTCCAAAACAGGACGCCGCAAGTCCGAAGTGGCGTCCTGTGAGCTAGGACTCGTCACCGTTCGAATCCAGAGTGACGCAAAGCATCGGGCCGTCTCGGAATGCGATCAGGCCGCGTATGTGAAACTCCGCAAACAACGGATTGGGTGCTTAACTTGAGCGACACGAACCTATTGCAATCCGTCCAAAGCGACGCTTCAGCGGCTTCCTGCGCAACGGAGTTCGACGTCGACCTGTTCGTGATCGGCGGCGGGTCAGGAGGCGTCCGGGCCGCCCGCGTCGCATCGGGACATGGCGCAAAAGTGATGCTCGCCGAGGAGTACCGGTTGGGCGGAACATGCGTCATCCGCGGCTGCGTCCCAAAGAAGCTGTTCGTCTATGCGGGTCGCTTCAGCGACAAGTTCGACGAAGCGGCGGAGTTCGGCTGGCGTTTGTCGATGCCGCGTTTCGATTGGCCGTCATTGGTCGCCGCAAAGGACCGCGAAATCGCACGACTGGAAGCACTTTACGGCAGCGGTCAGGAAAATGCGGGCGTCGAAGTCGTCAAGTCCCGTGCTGTGCTTGAAGACGCGCATACGGTTCGCCTGGTCAAAGACGGTCGCCGCGTACGTGCGCGCAAGATTCTGATTGCGACGGGTGCAAGGCCCGAACTCCCTCCCTTCGACGGTATCGAACTCGGTATCACCTCCGATGCCGTCTTTGACCTGAAGACATTTCCGAGGAAGCTCGTAATCGGCGGCGCCGGTTACATTGCCATTGAGTTCGCGGGCCTTTTCGCTGCGTTGGGAAGCGACGTCACAGTCGTCTGCCGAGGAAGTAATATCCTGCGCGGCTTTGACGAGGACGTGCGCCAGGCCGTCGCCGCGTCCTATGCGAACCGCGGCATCAAGTTGATACTCGGTGACAGCATACGTCGACTTGAACCCCGGCGCGGGCAAACTGGCGGCGGTTTGGGAGGAATCGACGTTACGACTGAACAAGGTGGCAGACTGGTGGCAGACCAGGTGTTGCTTGCCTTTGGACGCGCTCCGAACACGACCGCCCTCGGGCTCGACCGAGCGGGCGTCAAGACCGCCGCGAATGGTGCGATTATTGTCGACGCAGGCTCTCGCACAAATGTCCCGAACATCTATGCAGTCGGTGACGTCTCGAACCAGATAAACTTGACACCTGTTGCGATCCGCGAAGGCCACGCATTCGCCGATAGCGTGTTCGGGGAGAACAATTGGCAGGTCGACTATTCCAATGTGCCGACGGCGGTCTTCTCCAGCCCGGAGATCGGCACCGTTGGCATGACCGAACTGGAAGCGAGGGCGCAGTACCCCGCAGTCGACATCTACAAGGTGCGCTTCAAGCCGCTGAAGGCCGGCCTGACACGCGATTGCGAGACCTCCCTTCTGAAAATCATCGTAGACTGCGAGACGGACCGGATCCTTGGCATCCACATTTTCGCCGAGGAAGCCAGCGAAATGATCCAGGTGCTGGCGATCGCAATTCGCAGTGGAGCCACCATGAATGACTTTGTGTCGACCATGGCGGTGCATCCGACAATCGGTGAAGAAATCGTCACAATGCAGGCGCCGACGGTCCGTTACGACCGACGTGTAGAACCGGCCGCGCCCCCGATCGCCGAAAACGTCCCGGCGTGACTCCAACCGGCTGGGAATCGGCGGGCGTATCGCGCTTCCGCCCGTCGGACCGACCAGCTTGGATTGGCGCTGCAGACCATCGGGAATGAAATCGATAACAGGGCGTTGCTTCCATAGCGGCAAACGTCTTGGCAATGTCGCGTGGGCCGACCGAACCAGCGGCCCCGTCGGCCTGACGCGCGTGGCCCGTGCGCGAAATCTCTGAAACTCCGAAGGTGAGCGCGATGATCCGCTTTTATTTCCACCCGACCCCCAACCCAGCCAAGGTTGCGCTTTTCTTGGAGGAGTCGGGGTTACCTTATGAGCTGGTGCCGGTCGACACGAGCAAGGGCGAGCAGCACCAGGCCGAATTTCGCGCCGTAAACCCTAACGGCAAGGTCCCCGCGATCGTCGACACCGAAGGTCCCGGCGGAAAAGAGGCACGCGTTTTCGATTCGAGTGCCATTCTACTGTATCTCGCCGAAAAAGCCGGTCGCTTCCTAGGCCAGCCGGCTGACCGAGGCGAGCTTCTGTCGTGGCTGTTTTTCCTCGGTACAGGCCTCGGTCCGTTCTCGGGGCAAGCCGTACATTTCCAGTTTGCAGCTCCCGAGGGTCTTGACTACGCCGTCAACAGATATCGCCGCGAAGCGGAGCGCCATTATCGGGTACTCGACAGCCAACTCGCAGGCCGGGATTACATTGTCGGGTCCGAATATACGATCGCCGACATGTCCGCCTGGGGTTGGATCGATCGCGCTTCCCGCGTCATGAAGGGCGCGACGGATCCCTTGGTGCCGTTCCCCAACATCAGGCGATGGTTCACGGCGATCGACGCGCGCCCAGCGGTCGCCAAGGCGCGCGCGGTTGGAAAGGATCACGACTTCAAGAAGGTCAACGACGAGGAAACGAAGCGGGCGCTATTCCCCTCGAACTATCCCGCGGCCGACGCGTAAAGGACCCCAGTCTCACCCGTCGCAATGCCGGGAGTGGAAACGAAAACTGCACGGCGCTTCCAAATGGCCAATGCCAAACCCGGCGTTTGGCGTTGGACGACGTGCCGACGCTAGGAGAGTGCAGATGAATCTCGACGCGAAGGATATGGTCGTGGCGGTTTCAGATCTCTTGGGACACGGGTATGACCACGAGTATCGCATAAGAGACGGCCTGCTCTACGACCTGACGTCCGAAAAATCCGTCGCCGCCGGCGACATTCAGGTCGATTTTGCGAAGAGGTTCGAGAGCGCTCCGGACGCTGGAGACGGCTCAAACATCTATGCGATCACTAACCGGAAAGCCGGCAGCAAAGGCCTGTTGATCGACGCCTTTGATGAACTGGACGGCGAATGCTCGCGAGAACTCTTCGAACAGCTAAACGCGAACCGCTCCATACGTCACGAGAACGAGGGTGAAATCGCAAGCCGATATGGGCTGCGGAAGATCTTCAAGGAAGAGTTCGACAAGGATCCGGAGCGGTTTGTCCTGAGGATTGGCTTTCCTGACTTCCCGCCGTGCCCGTTCGGGCAATCATTCTCGATTCTTGGGTTCGATACCGCGGAGCAATCCTACGTCTGGCTCGTCACCAGCATTCTCCGCGATCCCAGGCTTGAGAGAGTCCCCTATCAAGGCGCCGAGGTGCCCGACAACGAATGACCGCATAATTGTCGAGTTTGCCAGCGTCGCCATCACAGTCTGGCCGGAAGCCCTACCTCACAAAGGACCTGAAATGAACAAACAGATCGTGAAACAGACCATGTTGTCGCTGGAGACTCGCGACTTCGAGAGTGCGAGAGAAAAATACCTCGAGTATGTCGCGAGCGCCCGGCTTGATAGAAGCGAGCCGATCGAAGATGACGAACAAGCGCAGGCGGAGCTCGCGAGCGACCTGTCCGAAGCCTTCGATGACACCGTTCACTCACATTCCGACAAAATAGATAAGCTCTCCAGGATAGACTTCGGCCCCAAAGGCATGATCGAGGAGGGCGCCGTCGTGAAACTAGGCGGTCGTTATTTCGTCATCGCCGTGTCGACAGCCAAGTTCACATGCGACGGCAATGAGATCATGGGCATCTCCACGCAGGCGCCGATCTACGCTGAATTGGAGGGAAAGCGCGCCGGCGACGAGGTGTCGTTTAATGGCAGAGACCTCGTTATTGAAGAGGTCGCCTGATAGCTTCAACGTGGAAGAAAGCTGCCTTTCGGCATGTCGCTCGCTATCCCCTGCGATAGTCCGCGACGTGCGAGGCGCGACGAATAGGCTGTCGAAAGACGTTTTGCGCCTAGTCCTTTCGATACTCTCCCCACCTGCATCGTCAGATGCCGTAGCAATCTCGTCCCGGGCGCCTGATTTTTCTTGGCGTCCCGACTGACAATGGCGTTGGTGATGCGCCTCTCCGTACCATGACGCGAGACAAGCGGAATGGAAACAATAACAATCAAGCATTTCCACTCGTTCGCACGGCGGCATAGCCTTTCTATGCGTCAACACGGCCTGATCTGAGGCGATTGTATGGAATGCCGGCGATCAGGGGCGGCGAGATCGACATCTGAGATGAATGCGTTTTCATCGGCGTGACGACGCACCCAAGACAAGAGGCACAGGAGTCACCAATGTCGTTTCCCTTCGTCACCAAGTCTATGCACGCCTACCTTATCGATTACCCTGTCGCTGTCGTCTTGATCGCAGCGCCATTTCTGTTGAAGCTTGGCCAGAGCGGACCGATGGCGCTATGGCTTTCGGTTGTTGTCGGAATTGCGGCGCTGATCTTGCCTGCACTGACCGACCATCCCACCGGGCTCGTGCGCATCATACCTTACTGGCTCCACCTTTGGGTCGATCGGGCCGTGGGCGTGGTGTTCATCATCGCACCGTTTGTCTTTAAATTTGTAGGGCTCGACGCCTGGTACTATTGGATTTTAGCGATCGCTGTACTGCTCACGACGTCAGTCTTCAATGCACCCGAGGAGCCGGTCGCGCCGGTCTCGGGGATGGGCACGCGCACGGCGGGCTGAACGCCGCAGCGCCGCCCACATCCCGTCGAGGCTCGAGCGGATGACCGTCGTCTCGCAGATCAACGAGACGGAGGCGCTGTCACAGGCTTCGTCGAGCGACGCGCCATCCACCGATGGTGGATATTACTCAACCGCGTGAAATAGAGATGCACAGCTCGATGCAAAATGGGGCACCCGCGATCAACATTGCACGACCGAGCGCGAACCGCCGGCTGGCTTTCATATCAGCTGTAATATCCTTGGTAGCTTCGTTCGCCGCGGCGGCCGCGCCGATCCCGCTCTACAACATCTACCGGGCGGAAGACGGGTTTACCAACGCCGGAATATCCATGGCCGTCGTCGCATATGCCGTTGGCACGATCAGTGCACTGTTGGCATTGGGACGACTTTCCAATCACGTGGGCCGCCGGCTAGCCGCAGTCTCAAGCCTTGGCCTCATCATGCTTGGCTGTCTGCTATTGTTGAATGTACATGCCATCAGCATCCTGCTGGCCGGCCGGCTCCTGGTGGGGCTTGGCACCGGTTTAGCGAGCAGCAGCCTCACCTCCTACATCGTCGACGCGGCACCGGCCAGACCGGAATGGCTGGCCTCCGTTGCGTCAAGCCAAGGTCCGATGCTCGGTCTCACTGTCGGCGCCATCGTATCCGGTGCCTTGGTCCAGTTTGGTCCTTGGCCGCGCAACGTCATCTACTTGGCCTGCGTCGGCTTCCTGCTGCTGTCTGCCGCGCTCATCGCGATCAGTCCTGAAACAGCAGCGCCGACGTCTGGTGCATGGCGATCGCTATTGCCCCGATTACAGGTGCCGGCCCGTGCCAGGCCTCTCCTCCCTGTCGCCGCAGCGGTATTCCTGGCCACCTGGGCGACAGGCGCTTTCTATCAAGCCTTCGTTCCCGCGCTGGTCGAAGACCAACTCCACACCCGCAGCCCGCTTATCCTCGGATCGGTGTTTGCTGCCTATATGGCTCCCAGCGTCCTTGGCGCGCCCATCGGCGGCCGGTTCACCTCCGCAATGGCCCAACGCGTAGGCATGATCGCATTCCTGGCCGGCATGATCGGTATCATCACAGCGATCAATGCCGGCACGCTGATGTTGTTTATCCTCGCCACCATGGTCGCCGGCGCCGGACAAGGTATCGCAATTAGCGCCGCCACTCGTGGGCTGCTGGATGGCAGCAAGCTTGCCGACAGAGCGCCAATTTTCAGTGCAATCTATCTTCTCTCCTACAGCGGCGCCACCTTCCCGAGCCTGATCTCCGGCAAGCTTTCAAGCACCTTTACAATACCGCAGATCGCCTTGGGATATGGGGGGCTGGCTCTCGCAGCCGCGCTCTTCACTGTATTGCGCGCAAGAAACCCGGTCCCGGACGGGGCCGAGAATAATGCCTGCGTCACCGCGCCGGCTGACAACAAGTCGGTCGACAAGACAATAATAGTCGCGCTCAGCGAAAATAGTTCGCGCTCAGCGAACACGAGCTGAGTGATGGGATCAGTTCCTGCTCGGTTCGGCGCAACTATTTTGGAGACAGAAAGTGACGCTCGATCATCCGATTTTCACACGCTGGCCGGCGCAGCACCCTGACCTGCTGCAACTCTTTTCCCTCCCGACGCCCAATGGGGTGAAGGTCGGCATCATGCTTGAGGAGACGAGACTCCCCTATGAGGAGCACCGGATTGATATCATGGCAGACGAAAGCCACGACCCAGCGTTTCTCGCGCTCAATCCGAACGGCAAGATTCCGGCAATCTACGATCCCAACGGGCCGAGCGGCGCGCCGCTAGCGCTATTCGAGTCGGGCGCCATCCTCCTCTATCTTGCCGACAAGACGGGGCAATTTATTTCGGCCGACCCGAACACCCGCTATGAAACGATCCAGTGGGTTATGTGGCAGATGGGCGGAGTCGGACCCATGTTCGGCCAGGTCGGGTTCTTCAACAAGTTCGCTGGCAAGGAGTATGAGGACAAGCGTCCACGCGACCGCTACGCAACTGAATCGGCAAGGCTCCTACGCGTCCTCGACAATCGGCTCGCAGGTCGAGACTGGGTGATGGGCCCTGACTATACCATCGCCGATATTTCGCTGCTCGGCTGGGTTCGCAATCTTATCGGCTTTTACGAAGCTCGCGAACTCGTCGGCTTCGACCACTTTCCTCACGTGCAATCGTGGCTGGACCGTGGACTCGCACGTCCGGCGGTCCAACGAGGGCTGCAAGTGACGACTGTTGATTAGGTCGTGAGCCGTGCCACTGATTCTGGCCGACGGCGGCCTCGCGCTTACCGTTCACTAGAAGGGCCTTCCTCAAGACGCCACCATCTCTCCATTTGTCAAACTCAACACCATAGGCGGACCCGCATCTGTGCAGGTGAGCAGAAGATGATCACCTACGACGTTCCAGTTCTCCAGGATATCGCTGGAGATATAGCGCCAAAGCTCCTCCCCCTTGTCACACATCGAGACGACACCTAGCTGATGAAATGCAAGTATCTGATGGTATTTTTACAGGCTATAAATTGAAAAACACATCCTCAAGCAGATGTGTCTTCTTTAAGATACCCTCCTCCAAATCGACAATGGAGATGGACCTATCATAACAAGACAAACAGTAGCGACCAGCTGGCGATCGCATTACAGATGGGACGTTCGCTTGACTGACAATAATCCCTACTTTGATAGAAGAATCAGCCCCATCCCCGGGCCAAGAGTAAAAGCCCCTTGGCGCCTCTACATCGCCACGAGAAGAACGTTCGGTCCCCGCTGGGCAACGTGGTTCAAAAGGAGATTTTTTGAATCCCACGATCTTAGTGACGCGCTCACCTTCACCGCCCTCCATAAAACTTCCCAGTGATGAGTTTGGCCCCGTCCCAGATCGTCTCAAACTTCATCACCCCATTCGGCCCCGCCAGAACCGACTCTCGGACTACGGTTCCGTTTGCTTGGGTCCGCAGAATATTGCTCGCGTCATTCAGTGCACCTGCCAAATGCACTGTCGATCGACGTGTGGCCGCATTATCAACGAGCCCCACGCTCTCAAGTTGCCTGAGCATTGAGGTTGATCGCTCTACACTGGCCGACGCGGACGTCATCGGCGCCAGGGGGATTGCCATAGACGTTGTAGGCGACAATCGGCCCTTCGATCGGCACGAAGGCGTAGGTCGTGTGCGCATGCGACTGCCAGAGCGGATAGTTCCGGTAGTCGAGTGCGTATCGCAAGCTAATCGGATTGACGAGCATGACCATGGCGGCTCCCTTGCGCCGTAGCGATACCCGCATCCGAACCCCCGAACACGTTTGATGCCGCTAATCCCTGCCGCTCATCAGCTCAGAAAGTAGGCCCCTGCTGGGAAGGGCGGGCCAGGCGCAAGACTTCGATGGCTTTTGTCGCGATCGACCGGCGTCGAGCATCCGTCGTGAAATGGCTTGCTGCTGCAGGCGCAGGTGGTCGCTCAGCAGCTTGTTGCGTGTGATGTAGCCCGCATTGACGCCTGGGATCGAGTGGTTCATCAGCAAGTGAACGTCAAGCTCGGCAACGTCCACAGCTTGGGCGATTGTGCGGAACGTCTGCCGCAGGTCATTCCCCCATTTCGACAGATCGCTACGCTTCTCCTTGTGCTCGATGATGTGACCGCTTTCGCTGTCGGCCGGGAAGAGCCACTCACGCGATTGCTCGCCATAGAGAGCTGTACCAATGCGCATCACTCGAACCAGACAGCAGATCATGGCTCGGGAAAGCGGTATATCGAATGCCTTGACCTCACCACCCTTCGGCCTGGGTATGTGCAGGACACGCGCGCGAAAGTCGACATGCTCGACCCGCGCCTTCCTGATCGCTTCAGGGCGATGTCCCGAGAGCAGCATGAACAGATGCAACTCCCGCCGAACAGGGTTCTTCAAGACCGCGAGTTGGGAGAACCATTGCTCGAGATCCGAAAGACCCAGCGCCGTGTTGCGCCGATGTTCGGCATTCCAGTCTATGGCTGAGACCGGGTTGTCCGCCGGAAGCGTGCGGGCGGCCTTGCGGGCATGATTGTAGACGGCGCGCAGCGTTCGCATGCACCCATTGGCGATATAGGCGCCGTTATCCTTGGTGAGCTTCTCGTGTCGCACAGTCACGAGGGAAGGATCGTTGCCGAGCTTGGAAAGCGGCTCGTCAAGCCAATCGGCTAACAGCCGCTCGATGTGATCGCGATAGTTGTTGATCGTCCCGTCGCTGCGGCCTTTGTTCTTCATATGCCCGTCGCGGTAGCGTTCCCAGGCAATGCGCAGGGTGGGGTTTGCAATCGATGGCAGATCAGCCGCTGCAGCTTCGCCGTCCCGCTTGCGCGTCGACGCGCGAGGGTCAATGCCGTTGGCAATCTTGCCGAGAATGTCCTTCGCCTTCGCCCGCGCCGCACGCGTTGTGAGTTCTCCAACTTCGGCAACCTTCATCCGGACGGAAAGACGCTTGCCCGCCTTCATTCGATCACCCTGGACGACGAACGTTTTTTCCGTTTGCCCACCAGCACCATGAAGCCCGGCAGGTCGGTGTCCCGAGCAAAATATTGACCTGAAGACGCCGGCTGGAGGCTTGCGACGGCGCGGTCTGTAAGGGCAAGTCGAAGGTCTGTCATGAAGTTAGTGCGGGATTAGTACGGCAATTGCGTCCTGTTCGATCTGTCTGGATCTGTTGCTTTGTCTACGCCATCATGGCAGCGGAGTACGAAAACCGCAAAAACTTGAATATGTTAGAACCATTTCAATTATACAACGACTGGTATTGGGAAACAACGGGAAAGGCCGTCTGACAAATTCCTAATCTGTGGGTCACAGATTTCGATTCCTGTCGGAATCCATGATTCGAACCTGTGATCCTCTGCCTTCGGAGACAATGGGTTCCATCGCCAAAATTGACTAAGCCGCGTGCCGCCGGTAGTAGAAGAACGCCTCGTCGATAGTGGGTCTCGCGATGTAGCGCTCTACCGACTCGAACCCCCATAGATGCTTGGATCAAGGTTGCACCACAGCGGATCCAGACACCCCGGCCTCCTTCAGAAGCGCGCGCATCTCGACGGGAGCCGCAAGACAGAAAGTTCGAAAAGCTTCTAGGAACCCCAGGCAAATTGGATGCGCTGTGGACAGTTTCGCCCTAGCGGGATCGCTCGACGCCGCTGCAGCAGCCGATTCTGCAAGTAAGTCAAAAAGTTGCCTGAAGTTTACACGAACTTCGCCGCCATCTCATTCGCAGACACTCTGGTTGGCGTGGTTCCAACGAGATACTCACAAATACATAGGCACCCACCTCGAACCGGCGCGTTTCAGTTTCAAAACCGGGCTGAGGCAAATGCCCTATAGCGGGCGCAATTGTTCGTTCATATTCGGTGGCTCAGTACTCAGTACAAGGTAGATTGCGGGGACTAACATCAACCAGCCCCCCATTCCCAGCGCCACCAAAATCGCCACGCGCTCGGTTCGCCTGACAAGGTCGACAATGTTTTCCTCATTCGTCAAAGAAACAGCGTCCAAGAGCCCAGGCGCAGGATCATCGTTGTCATTTGCCGGTTGGTTTGCTTTGCCACTCTCATTGGTTCTCTGGATCGATGTCATTGTCTTTTGCTCACCAAACATACTGAAATAGAGGGCCCGCCAGCCACCGAGGCGGCTTGCGGGTCCTATCAGCACAGGAAGGGACGTAGCTGTGCCGATCCACGACATGTCAGCCAAGGAATATGCCGATCACCAAAAATGTGACGGCTGTCGCGAAAATTGGCGCGAGCAACCAACGCGCTTGGCCAATGCTTTTATCCATCTGCTTTCTCCGAATTTGGAGAAGCAACTACCCTGGCCCCTAAGCCGTTCCGACTAGTCTCAAGAGGTAAGACCATCGCGTTTTGTGATCGGCCTTTGGTCTGGTCAGCGTTCAGACTGAAGTCCGCTAGAGGAACGTTCGGCCTGCCGACGTGTTCAGATGGCTGGCGCGCAGAAAATTTGTGCTGTCGCCGGAACAACAGGAGAAAAACCATGAGGATACACCTTACCAGCACTGCTGCGGCGCTATTGCTTTTGGCCGGCGTCGGCGCAGTTGCGGCACAGGATGTGGTCATCACACCGGAACAGGACACCGTCGTGCGCCAATACGTGAAGAAGCAACCGCTGGCTTCCGTGAACCTTCTCGGACTTGAGCTGAATGTCGGCACGGCTCTGCCGGACACGGTCGAGCTCCATGAGGTTCCCAATGTCAAATACCGATATGTGGTGGTCGACAACCGCACGGTTTTGGTGGACCCGAGCACCCGCAAGATCGTCAAAGTCTACGACTGAGACCTCGAACGAACCCCACAACCCGCCGCCACGTTGGCGGCGGGTTGTGCATGTCGATCGCCATTCAACCGGACAAATGAAAATGATGAACCCTAAAGTCGAGACGTCGCTAGCCCTCGTCGCGCGCCTGGTTGATCTCCAGGCGAGAGAGTACGGTACGGCGCGTACCACTGAGGCCTCCCGAAAGGTCGCGGCATCGGGGATGACGGTCGCGGCCAGATTGCTGGCGACGATCTGATCGCCGCATGGTTCCTGTCGGACCGGACGCCTCGAATGGGTAAACGCTAGGGGTCGGTCTTGTCGCGGCTCCGGATGGCCGGCGCCGCAGAGCTGGTTTGGGTCTATTTCTGCGAGTCGTCGTATGATGTACGAAGCCATCGGTCTGTCACCGATACTGCCCCAAAGTTGCTGCGCCGATACGCACAGTCAGCGGATGTCAAAAAGCCCGCCACTGCGGAAACAGTGACGGGCTTCATGGGAGCCGGCCAGCGGAGGACGATGCTGGCCAAGGGTAGCAACGCTCCCCCAAACCATCAGTTGCACCTAAGCGAACAAGGCCGCCCATCTTTCGAATAGCCGCCTTCGTGCACCAGCACCTTAGCAAGCAATTCCTGTTCACCAGCAACAGCCATGACAGTTCCGTTCGAATTCGGACTTGGCTAGGATCGCCTCGGAGAGATCGGGCCGATGGCAAGTTTCAAAGTTGAGGCGATGAACGGCACGAAGGTGATCAGCACCACCTCAGTGGAAGCCCACAGCCATGTTCATGCCGTTGTGAAGGTCGTCCAGCGACCACTGAAGCCCGGGCGAACATCCGGCAAACCCTGGGTGCGCGTCACCGATCTCGGCACGCGCAAGATCAGTGAGTTCGAATTCGCAAGTTACCGGAACCTCAAGTCTCCAGAATAATTTGCAGCACTAGAGGCCGAGCACTGGATCCAGAAAACCGCGGGATACGGCTGACGCGCTGGGCGGGCTTTCAGGAGCCATCGATGGCCGAATTTGTCGTGGAGGAGTTGACAAGATTGGGGCGCCAAGCGCCATTCAGGCGGCGTCCTCATCGAAGGGTCGACGGTGACGACCGGACGCCAACCCGGTATGATGTCGATACGCGTCACACACGACCAAGGTCAGGTCAGCGACTTTCGCTGATGACCGAATATGATGAAACAGCACGGCAACCGGGCTGCGCCGCTCCTGCCGCGAAATGCGGACCGGCGGTTCGCCGCCGTCAGCATCGTGGAGCGCGCGACGGACATCCGCGTCGCCAGCGTTCGAGATGCGGCCCCTGAACGTCGATTGAAGTGCAGGACTGCCCGCACCGCGACGTGAAGCCGAATTAGGCCGCAATTTCGAGGCTTTGGCGCGATCTTCTGGTCGCCTGGCTTTGCATCATCTTGAGAGTATGACACACCGGGACACCCGCCAGCGCGGTCGTATACGATCGCGCCAATCTACAACCGCAGAACGTTTTGCTCTTTCGCGAATTGCGAAGAGGCAAATCCCAAGTAGAAGGTGCCGAAGCAATAGGAGTTCCAATAATTGCCGGAGCGGACCAATAGTGTCACTGAGATTGTCGAGCTAACCGCGGGTGTTGTCGCCGCATATGTCAGCAACAACCCCGTGCCGGCCGGCGAACTGCCAAACCTCATTGCGTCTCTACACGCTTCCCTGCCTGGTCTGAGCAAGCCTGCCGCGCCGGCAGTTGAGATGCAGGTCCCCGCGGTCAATCCAAAGAAGTCGGTTACTGCGGACTTCATCATCTGTCTTGACGACGGCAAGAAGTTCAAATCGCTGAAACGCCACCTTCGTTACCTTGGCATGACGGCCGATGAATACCGTGCCAAGTGAAAATTGCCAGCCGACTACCCGATGGTGGCGCCGAACTATGCGGAACAGCGGTCCGCTTTGGCAAAGGCGTCGGGTCTGGGGCGGAAGCCGGTCCCTCGGAAGAAACCTCCTGCCAAACCCACGGCCAAAGTCGCCTGACGCGAACTAAATCCTGCCCTTGTACTGGGCAGGCCACCGCCGGTGTGGCAAAAATGGAGCCATGACCCGCGCATCCATTGCCGAAGAGCTTGAGCGTGCCGCCGACCGCATCGCGGACATGCCGCGGCCGGATCTTCAAGTTATCCTTCGCCGCGCCGCCTTGATGCTGCGAAACGTCGCTGGCGTTCCCCTGGAGCCGGCAACAGAAGACGCGCTGAACTCGATCGCCGGAGAGATGAAGATCGGCCGGTCAGATCTCATTCAGATTGTGTTGCGCGAGTGGCTGGAAACCAACGCCTACCTGCCGGTGCGCCAAATCGATGAGGATAGCGAAACGGATGGGAGCGCTTAGAAACTTCCGCAATGATCATCGCGCCGATCAAACCAACGTGCGCCACCATCTTCCCAGCCCGCCTCTCCCGATTATAGCGGAACTCGAGGGCGATATGTCCGTTCTTCCGATGTGTGATTCGAAGGAGAAGCCACGATGGATTGGAACCGCGTCGAAGGAAATTGGAAGCAGGTCAAAGGTAAAGTCAAGGAACAGTGGGGCAAGCTCACTGATGATGATATCGACCGCATTGGCGGCAAACGCGATCAGCTCGAGGGCCTGATCCAGGAACGCTACGGCATCGAGAAGGATCGCGTACGCCGAGATGTCGATGACTGGTATGGTCGGCAGGGCTGGTAGATACCAGGTTATGGAATTAGGTTCCGCTTGTCTCAATCGATCTAGATGGACTTCCGGGATCGAACCAGGGAGACTGGCCTGCGCTTCGCCGCATGCCGCTGCTGGCCCTGTACGGTGCGTCGAGCCGCGCACCACGTCGACCCTTTGCCTCCGCCGAAGCTGAAGCTCTGGAGATCCCAATGGGTTGGTTCTTCCTGCGCCCCTGCCAAGCTTGCGGCGCGCCTTGCGGCGGTAAAGGCCAACCAAATTTCAGCCAGCCAGCGGAAGCCCGCATCCAGTCACGCATCGAGCGACGTGCAATGGCCCGACGCTTATGTTAACGCTCGCCACGCCGTCCTCCATCTCCTCGCGCCCAGCCGCCTTCCAGCATGCAGCCTAAGCTTCGCGTATAACCTTGCCCACCCGCGCCTGCGCCGGCGTTAGATGCCGGCATTTCTTCATGACGGTCGTAAAGTGGCTTTGGCTAGAGAACCCCGCTCACATGGGCGATCTCCGCAATGGCCATGCGCTTGTCGGCAAGCAGTCTCTCCGCCAAGTCGAGCCGCAGATTGAGAACGTAGTGATGCGGCGGCGCCCCGACTGTCCTGGAGAAAGCCCGCACAAAATGAGAGGATGAAAGCCCGCAAACCGCGGCCATATCGGCAAGCGCTAATTTGCGCGAGAAGTTCGCGCTCAGGAATTCCTGCACCCCGGGCATTGCGGGCAGAAAGCCCACCTTTTTCGTTCATCTGTGGATGCGGCGCTGCATCAGTTACGGAAATCCATTCCGGAAAATCATCATTGCGCCGCATCTTCGACCTTGTTACCTCCCGGTGGGAACACCCTGTGGCGCCTCTCAGCTCCCTCACGAAAAACAATTCGTTATTGTTCGATAGTCCACGCATAGCATACGCACATTGGCGATCCAGAGAACCCCGCGCGGTAGCCTTCTCGAAATCAGGTCGAAGAGATATCGACCGCCTCACATCCAAGATCCAGATGCTTGCAACGGTACCTCGGCCGTTACGATAGGCGATCTTTCCCTCTGCGTTGTTGTCGCTATGGCCCTCCGACGTTTCTTTGCAGGAAAAGTCTCGTGGCCGGGCTGCTTCTGATTACAGAACCGTTCAAGGACCGCACCGGAGAACGAACCCGCAGCTTCGAAATACAGATCAGTCCGGGGAGAACGTTGAGGTGCCCGGTTGCATAGTCGGGACCGATCCGATGCAGACCGTTGGCTGCGTCGCTCGAGCGTCAATTTTTAATGTGCAGGTCAGACGCAGACAGATCCCGTCATATCAACTGGACCTGCCTGTGATGTTTTCATCGCTATTGATTCGACCTAGGCGGCACGTTGGAGAAGAGAGCTCCTAGTCCCTCTGCGATCGTCAGGTGCGTGATGACGGCATCGCGAAGCTTCGGGTACGGCAGCTTCGCCAGCATGGCAGTCTGGATGGCAGCCAAGACCTCGCCGGCTTCGGAACCGATCATCGTGAACCCTAGGATACGGTCATCATCCCCGCCCACGACAGCCTTCATGAACCCTTGGGTTTCCTCAGTTGCTTCGGTGCGCAAGACGCTGCTCATCGGCAACTTTGCGACGCGCACGCTGACACCCTGGCGTTGTGTTTCGCCTTCGCTTAGCCCGACACGGGCAAGCGGCGGGTCGGTGAACATCGTGTAGGGCACCAGCCGATCGCGCGTGCTGCGGTTGCCGCCTGCCAGATTGTCCCTGACGATGCGGAAGTCGTCGACGGAGACATGCGTGAACTGCGGGCTGCCGGCGCATTCGCCTAGCGCCAGAACATCAGGCGCGCTCGTCTCCAGCCGCTCGTTGACCCGAATGTAGCCGCGTCCGTCGATTTCGACGCCAAGTTTTTCGAGACCAATTCCGGCAGTGTTCGGCACGCGCCCCGCCGCAACAAGGAGATGGCTGCCCTCCAACGTCGGCTCGCCTGATGAGGTGCGCACGGCCACGCTGATGCCTTCGCCAGAGCGGCCATGCACATTGAGAGGCTCCGCCCCTATAAGGAACTCGATACCTTCGCCAGCAAGAAGCCGACGCATCTCATCGGCGACGTCAGGATCTTCGCGGCCGACGAGTTGAGGACCGGCTTCTATTACGGTCACGCGGCTGCCGAAACGGCGGTAGGCCTGCGCCAGCTCAAGGCCGACATAGCCGCCGCCGAGCACGATCAGATGCGGTGGCAAGACATCGAGCTCCAGGGCTTCGATGTGTGTAAGCGGTCGTGCCGCCTCAAGGCCGGGAATGCTCGGAATGGCCGCATGCGTGCCGACATTGATTGCGACTTTATCACCAACGAGCAGTCGCGTGCCGCCGCCGTTCAAAGCCACTTCGAGCGTCTTTGGCGCCACAAAACGGCCGCTCCCCATGATTAGCTCCGCGCCGCTGGTTTCGTAGGCGTTGAGATGGAAGGCGACCTCCCGGTCGATCATGTCCTGCTTGCGGCGGCGGACCTGCGCCATGTCGGTCACAGCGGGTCCGATGACCGTTCCGAA
This sequence comes from Mesorhizobium sp. B1-1-6, assembly GCF_006443035.1. NCBI lineage: Bacteria > Pseudomonadati > Pseudomonadota > Alphaproteobacteria > Hyphomicrobiales > Phyllobacteriaceae > Mesorhizobium > Mesorhizobium sp. B1-1-6. Next base: position 107,317 of record NZ_VFWR01000006.1, read on the forward strand.
CTCCGCGGCGTGACGGGTGAGGTGTGCGACCCGCGCGCTCCAGAGTTCATTCTTACTCGGCAGGCAAGCGACGGCTGGACAGGAGCCGCCGATCCATCGGCGTTCCACGACCGCAACCTTCTTTCCCGCGCGGGCCAGGTGCCATGCGAGCAGCTTGCCGCCTTGGCCGCTGCCGAGGATCACCACGTCATATTGTTCGGGCTCAGACATGAGTTCTCTCCGTCAGTTCTGGATGAAGGATATGAGGGAGGCCGACTCCAAGACGCTCCCGCAGTGCCGTCGAAGAAAGGCCGGCCGCCTAACGCTGGCCGCCGGAGGCCGTGATGCGTTCGCCTGTCAGCCAGGCGGATTGGTCCGAAGCGAGGAAGATTGCGACGCGCGCAATGTCATCGGGCCGTCCCAGTCGGCCCATCGGCAAGGTTGCTCCGATATTTCTGGCAGTCTCACCTTCGATGCCTGCCACCGCCAGACCCTCGGTCTCGGTCATGCCGGGTGCGATCGCGTTGACGCGGATATTGCGGCCCACGAGCTCGTTGGCGAGCGCCTTGGTGATTGTATCCACCGCGCTCTTCGAGGCGGAATAGATGACCGAATTCGGCACAGGATTGGTGCTCGAAATCGTACTAAGATTGATTACGCTGCCGCCGGCAGGGCCAAAGGCGTTTACGGCTTCCTGCGTCGTTAGGAGGATGCTCAGCACGTTGGTGTCGAACTGGCGATGGAATTCTGCTTCCGTCACCTCCTCCAAAGGGGCGAAGCGGTACACGCCCGCATTGTTGACGAGGATACTGGGCCTTCCGAACGCGGTCTTCGTTTCGGCGAACAGCCGCTTAACGTCGGCGCTCTTGCTTACGTCCGCCTGGATCGCAACGGCCTTGCCGTGGCCGCCCAGGATCTCGCCCACCACCTTGTCGGCATCGCTCTTGTTCGACGCGTAGTTGACGACAACGGCCGCGCCCGCCTCGGCGAACTGCCGGGCGATTTCCGCGCCTATGCCCTTCGATGCGCCGGTCACTATTGCTACTTTGCCCCTGAGATTGTCCATGGTCTTACTCCTTTCAGCTTTGTGAACCGCCGTTGAGTGGCGTGTTGCTCAGGAGTTAAATCATGCGCAAATCGGCGAGTAGCGCTGCCGATCTCATATAATGTATACGTATTCCGTATGAATGATCGGCTCCAGCAACTCGCGATGTTCGTTCGCACGGTGGAAACCGGCAGCTTCTCGAAAGTGGCCCGAGAGTTCGGATTGTCGCAACCCTCCGTCTCGCGGACGGTCGCGGCGCTGGAAGAACGGCTGGGCGTCAAGCTACTCACGCGTACGACCCGCGAACTTTCGCTAACTGATGCCGGCGAGGCGCTGCTTTCCCGGGCGCGCGAGGCACTTGCTGGGATCGAAGAGGCGGAGAGCGCAGCGCGTGGGGCGGATCAGTTGTCGGGGATATTGCGGGTGGCTCTGCCGGCGACTTATGGGGTGCGGCAGATCGTACCGCTGCTGCATGGTTTCTTGGAGCGGCATCCTTTGCTCAAGGTCGATCTCATGATGTCCGACCGCTACGAGAATCTCGTCGCAGAAGGCGCAGACATGGCGCTCCGCCTGGGCAACCAGCCGGACTCCAGTTTCGTGGCGCGTAAACTTGCCGCTAGCCGCCGTTTGTTCGTGGCCGCGTCTACCTATCTCGCACGACGCGGCACACCGACAAAACTCGCCGAGCTTAGTCAGCACCATCTCATTGGCGGTCCCAGTGATACGGGCGATCAGAATTGGACCGCCCATCGCGAAGGCGTTACCGAGGTTCAGCCCGTCAGCCCGCGCGTGCGAACCCGCTCTGCCGCAGGTGCTATCGCTTGTGCGAGCGCCGGCCTCGGTATTGCGATCGCATCGAGGTGGATGTGCGCGGACGAGCTTGTCTCGGGAGCTCTGGTTGAAATCCTTCCTGACTACAGCCTCGAGCCGGTGACCGCCTTTGTCGTGTTCCCCGCCGGGCGACGCCCTTCGCAGAAAGCCCGCGCCTTCAGCGACTATCTGGAGCAGGCACTGCGCTAAAAGGCAGAGTGCAGCCGCTACGCTGAGATCGACTGTTCGCCTGGCACTTTGCCGCCATTGAGAGCCGCTTCTGGCGCGCGTTCAGCACGCGCTGGAGCCTAGGAGCAGATCCGGCGCCTTCATGATAAATCGAGGTCAACCGGCCGAAACGCTGAACTCCTCTTGGCGGCACTTCACGGCCGCTACTGACCCAGCGAGACCTCCTCGCCGGCCTGCATAGGAACCGGTGAACAGGCCGGCCTTCAAGAAGGCCAGAAGCTCGCCCTGCGGTGTCTCGACGAAGATCGGCAAGCTCCGCACGGTCCTTCAGTTTTTTGGACATTCAGCGCTTTCTGAGGACGTCGCGCTCCATCGCGCTGACGCAATGTGGGCGAGCCACTCCTCCGGCAAGAGCGACACGATGAACGGTGGCAAGTTGCCTGGGATCGTCTCGCGAATGAGCAGCGTGCCGCCTGTTCGGTGAGCAGGCTTCCACCGCCTCTCGAAACCGTCATGGATCAGCTGTCCAAGCGAGATCCCGTGCCAGGCAACGAGAAACTCCAATGCGGACTTGTTGCCGGCGATTTGCCGGCGTCGGCCCGCGCCGAAAGATAGCGTTCTGCCCCCTGCCCTTCCCGACACCAGCTGTTCTCACGGGCGAGCGCCCAAACCGCGTCCGCGGCTGCTTGCGGCGATCCAAACTCACCGATGAGACGCACAGCAAGTTGTGCCCGCATCTGCCCGGGTATCGCACTCGCATGCTCGCCGCGCAGCCGGAACGCTTCCAAAAACCCCTGTCGTGGGGACGAAGCATCGGTGCGCAACTCCCCCATGTCATCTCCAACAACAACGCCCATCGTCGACGGGTGGGCTGGCGCCTCATTTTGAATAATCTCGAGGGTGCGTAGGCGGGTGCGCTGGTTGCGTCGCCCGCTGATAAAAAGCCGCCCGTCCGGCGTAGGTCCGAGCAGAATCGCACTTGCCGATGACAGATACGCCGTTGGATAGAGATAACGTGCGATCCGAACGGCATGGTTCAGGATCGTGGTCTCGATGTCATCGGCAGCATCGACATAGATACCGCGAACGAGCTGAACCAATTCGCCTGCTTGCGAGCGCAGATGGGCACGCTTGGGATTTATTGTCTTTCCGGCCAGATGAAGCAAGGAATTATCTCGCATCTCAGATGCGTGATAGTTCCGTCAGGGGGCAAACGATGTCAACGAATATCTCCGAACATCTCTATCTGAGGTCGGTGATAATTCCGCGGACCCAGCAAGAGCAGCCATTCTTCAGAACGGACCTGCGAACCCATTGTCCTAATCGTGCGACTTCACGAGGCCTTCAGAAACTTGGCTCCTCTGACGTACAGCTGTGGCATGGGCCGTTTCAATTGGTCGTGCGCGCATTCGAAAACGCCGAGGCATGTTTGCAAGGCGGGCGGCGGTGCCCGATCCGTGGTCCAGCCCTGACTTGGCTTCTCGTACCGATCCAGCGCAGTCTCGGCAGGCAGACGCAGAGTGCTCCACCGGCGGGGCAACCCCACCTCGCTATCCTCTGCCAATTCGAGAGCCATTCATATCGGCACGTCTAGAGTGCAGGCTGCTCAACGCAGCCGTTCAACTCCTTCTCTCAACGCAACACCGGTCGCGCCGCGATCGACGATTGCGGCCTCTTGAAGTTGCTTGTCACGGCGCCCTTGCGCCTGCGTCGCCATCCGGGTTTGCGGTCGGCAATGGCAGGCAGACTCGACCGGCATCGCTGAAGTCGCAAGGGCAGCCGCCCTGCCCTACCAGGATCGCTGCAATGTGAGCTGCCCAATGATCTCAGTGGCTCGATTTCCGACAGAGCCCTTTACGACATGTAAAACTGGATTCCCGTGGATCGATCGCAATCGGGCGCGCCAATGAGGATCAAAAATTGCAGCGCCCCTGTGCGGTTTGAGCAGCGCTTGGCGGATGGCGTCCGTCAGCGCTGGGCGGGTTGGAACCGCCCTGCCAGGCACCGGTCCGCTTGTGCCACCCTCGACCTTTGACTGGCGCGATCTTTACTGCGGTAAAAACTTGCCCTTGTCGCAGAGAAAACATGCATTTAGCCACGCAGCGGCAGAGTCCTGGGTTCAGACGACAAGCAGCCGCTATGGCGACGATCTCGCTATTCGGCAGTAAGACGCCTGCTGGTGGCGTTAACCTTCTGTTAACCCAAAACTTCTTGCCGGGCTGTCCGAATCGGAGCTTAATGGCGCTTGTTGAATAGTTTCTTCGCAAAAAGCGCCAATTCAGGTTTCGACAAGAATGAATATCGCCATGCGGCTACCACGCTTCGAGTTCGATGACAAAATCCTCGAGCAGGGTGCTGAGATATCGCGACGCCTCAATCAGTTGCGCATGGAGAAATTTCCACCCAACGCGACCAAGACGCTGCGTTCATTTTCGATGGCAGAAGTCGCCCACTATCTCGGTGTGTCGCAAAACAATCTGAAGCGGCTACACCTTGAGCGCAAGGGTCCTTTGCCGGAACAGATGCCTTCCGGGCGCCGCTCCTACACGGCCGCGCAGATACTCGAACTTCGCCATTTTCTGGACCAGCATGGCAGGACCGAGGTCAAGAAGTATGTCCCGCACCGCAAACCCGGCGACAAGCTCCAGGTCGTTGCGGTCGTCAATTTCAAAGGGGGCAGCGGCAAGACAACGACTGCCGCCCACCTTGCCCAGCACTTGGCTCTGACAGGTCACCGGGTCCTCGCGATCGATCTCGACCCGCAAGCCTCGCTGTCTGCTCTGCATGGATTTCAACCGGAACTCGACCGCAACCTCTCGCTCTATGAGGCGATCCGTTACGATGACGAGCGCCGGCCGATCTCCGATGTGATCGTGCCGACGAATTTTCCTGGCCTGGATATCATTCCGGCCAATCTCGAGCTGCAAGAGTACGAGTATGACACGCCGCTCGCTATGCAGGACAAATCCTCCGCTGCCGGGCGGCAGTTCTTCGTCAGGATTGCAAACGCCTTGTCCGAGGTGGACGACCGCTATGACGTGGTCGTCGTCGACTGTCCTCCGCAACTTGGCTATCTGACTCTAACGGCCATGTCGGCGGCGACGTCCGTTCTGATCACCGTTCATCCCCAAATGCTCGACCTGATGTCGATGAGCCAGTTCCTTTTGATGCTCGGCGGCATCTTGAAGACCATCAAAGCCGCTGGCGCGGCGATCGAACTCGATTGGTTCCGCTATCTGATCACGCGGTACGAACCGACAGACATTCCGCAAGCCCAGATGGTCGGCTTCATGCAGTCCATGCTTGCTGGCCAGATCCTCGAAAATCCCATGCTCAAATCGACAGCGATCTCGGATGCGGGCCTGACGAAACAGACGCTCTATGAGGTGGAGAAGTCGTCTTTTACCCGCTCAACCTATGACCGGGCGATTGAATCGCTCGACGCGGTGAATTCGGAGATCACGACACTTATTCACCGCGCCTGGGGACGGACATGACGACGCGGTTTACGGCAGTAAATAGTGGCAATTTTTGCCGTGAATTCAGTCCATTAGCCGCGAATCGGAGCGATTGAATGGCACGCAAGGACATTTTCGGAAGTGTCATGGGTCCCGCATCGGCAGTCGCCGATGCCCAGGACGTCTCGAGCTACGCCGTTCGTGGTGCATCACGGTCGATCATACAGTCGTTCCAGGAGCTCTCGAAGGGCTCAGTCGTCGATCTCGATCCGGATTTGGTCGACACCTCATTCGTGTCGGACCGTATCGACGATGACGATGAAGCGTTTCAGGAGCTGCTGGTTGCAATTCGGGAACGTGGCCAGGATTCTCCTGTGCTGGTCAGGCCCCACCCTGACATTTCGGGACGTTTTCAAACTGTCTTTGGCCACAGGCGCGTCAGGGTTGCCCGGCAGCTGGAACGGCCTGTGCGCGCCGTCGTCAAGAAGATGGACGATAGGGACCATGTCATCGCCCAAGGCCAGGAGAACGCCGCCAGAGCTGATCTGTCCTTCATCGAACGGACGCTTTTTGCCGACCGCATCCTCAAGCGGGGCCATTCGCCTGATACGGTGAAGTCGGCCCTCGCGCTCGACGATACGACCTTCTCGAAGATGCGCTCCGTGACCAGCACCATTCCAGAACAGGTCATTTTGGCGGTAGGGGCTGCCAAAGGCGTTGGCCGAGACCGCTGGTGGCAGCTTGCCAAGCTTATGGAACATCCTGGTGCGGCGGCGAAGGCCATGGAGTGCGTGAGCCGCGCCGATTTCGCGCAGCAAGGCAGTGAGGCCCGTTTTGCCCGTCTGTTCGACCTTGTGAGCGCCTTAGAAAAGCGCCCACGCGCAGCAGCGAAGCCCAAGGAGCGGGCGTGGATGCCCCAGGACAAATCCGTTCAGGCCAAGATCACCGACACGGGAAAAGTGTTTACGCTTGCCTTTAAGTCCAAGGAAGCATTGCCCTTCGGTACATTCATTGCCGGCAAACTCGATGAGCTTTTCGAGGCATTTCGGGAGTCGGAAATGGCGAAGAAAACAGGAGACTAAGACCGCAAAAGAAAAAGGCCCCCGAACGTCACCGTCGCGGAAGCCCTTCTCACGTCTGTAGCAAGCTGAGAATCGCATTTCCCCGAATCACTGTCAAGAGTCGTGGCGCCGTTTCGGCGAGCAGATTTCTTTTGCCTGATTGAAAGGTGAGGGAAATGGAGAGTGGGTACGCGACGACGCCCTTTGGGCGGCGGCCGATGACGCTTGCGCTGGTGCAGGCGAATGCGGCATCACGGGAGATCCCGCAAGGATCTGCTGTCGAAAAATGGCAAGTCTACCGTTGGCTATGTGAAGGTAAGTCCATCATCGGCGTGGGTGACCGCGCCCTGGCAGTGCTGAACGGGCTGTTGTCCTTCTACCCGGATGACCAGGTCAGTGAAGAAAACGGCTTGATGGTTTTTCCGTCGAACGCACAGTTGTCGCTGCGCGCGCACGGCATGGCCGAGTCCACGCTTCGGAGGAATCTGGCCGAGCTGGTGAGTTGCGGGCTGATTGTCCGCCGCGACAGTCCGAACGGCAAAAGGTTTGCTCGCAAGGGGCATGGCGGGAATATTGCGGAGGCATTTGGGTTCTCGCTGGCGCCGCTGCTGACACGGGCAGCGGAATTCCAGCGAGCGGCGGAGCAGGTCCGGTCCGACGCTCTGGCGCTCAAGTTGATGCGCGAACGGATCACGCTCCATCGACGCGATATTCAAAAGCTTGTCGAGGCCGCGATCGAGGAGGGCGCCGCGGGCGATTGGGGGGCGGTCTGGAGACGGTTTAGGGCTATCGTGGAGGCAATACCGCGCAGGGCCGGCCTGTCCGATCTGGAGAGCATCGTTGCAGATCTCGCCGAGCTCCACGATGAAGTGGATAGGATGTTGGAAAGCTTTATGAATTCCACGAATCCTAGCGCCAATGAATCCCATAATGAGCGGCAGCAATCTGATTCAAACACAGACTCTACTTTTGTATTTGAACCAGCTTTCGAAAAAAGCAGGGCGGCGGCCGAGCCAGCATCTCCTCCGGCTGAGAAGCCGAAAGGCTACCCAATTGGACTGGTGCTGCGCGCTTGTCCCGAAATTGCGGACTATGCGGTTAACGGGATCGGAAACTGGCGCGATTTGATGATGACTGCCGCCCAGGTGCGGGGATACCTTGGCGTTTCGCCCTCAGCTTATGAGGAGGCCTGCCATGTGATGGGCCAGGAGGTTGCCGCGATCGTGATTGCGTGCATCCTGCAAAGGGCGCAGCACATCAATTCGGCCGGCGGCTACCTGCGTGTGCTGACCGACAAGGCGAGGGCGGGAGAGTTTTCGGTCGGACCGATGCTCATGGCAGCCCTGAAGGCCAATGGGGCAACAGCAAGAATGACCGGATGATGATGAGCACCACAATTTGTGCGGGCGCTCGACCAAACGACCGCTCTGCCTGTAGATGCTTAGCCGACTTTGTCGTGTGAGACCTTGCCCCCTGCATGTCATCGCACGACCGGGCAACATTCTGATCAACCCAGCTTATGCCGTTTTTTACTGGGCCGCGGCTGTTTGGCTCCTGATCAGGGCAGGGGAGGGGCGTTACAATCCTGAAGCCACCGGGCTCAAAAATGCTCCAGCCGGCGGCATAGGCGGGACGGGTGTTTGCCGAACTCGCTACCTCGACATGCTCGCGCGCACGGTCGGCTCGATCCGCGTCCGTACTCGGGCGGTGGCAGCAGCCCGGGCTTGAAAGCTGCCGAGAACTGCCATATATTTTGCACAAGAAATATGACTCTCAATATGGTAGGACGAATTCTGTGGCCCCTGCATTCAAGATCCTCGAGAAGAATGGACCTCTCATCTTGTCCTATATGGACCGGAACGGGAAGATTGCGATCGAGCAGGTCGCGGACGGTTTTGGCATGTCCAAGGGCCAGTTGGCCCAGACCGCCGGTCTTGCGCGCGAGACCCTTTATCGCTCAGAGCGCAGCGCTGCGGTAAAGACACAGGGGCGTCTGCGGGAAATGCTCGAGATCATCAGTCGCGTGACGGATTGGGCGGGTGGCAAGGAGCAGGCGATGGCTTGGTATCGGGCTCAGCCGCTTCCAGCATTTGGCGGACGCACCGCTGAGGCGCTGGTGAAGGATGGCAAGGCCGCAGCGGTCCGTGATTATCTCGATCACATGGCCGTCGGTGGTTTCGCTTGAGGTTCGTTGGAACCTGCTACCGGGCACACGATCCACGTTGGGCATTCAAGCCGACTTCCGGCGAAGGGGCGGCGATCAGAGGTGCGCGATTTAATCCCAAAGGCGTGCCGGCGCTCTATTTGGCGCTGACCATCATGACAGCGGTCAAGGAAGCCAACCAGGGGTTCGCGCACCGGATCGATCCTTGCGTGCTGTGTTCCTATGAGATCGACTGCGATGACATCGTGGATTTGACAACGGACGAGGCGAGGGGAGAATTTTCTATCGCGCTCGAGGACATGGCCTGCGCCTGGGCGACGGCGCTTAGCGACGGAGAGCGCCCGGCGTCCCGGTCCGTCTACGACAGGCTGCGGCCTCGGAATATTGCCGGGATTGTGGTCCCAAGTTTCGCGCCGAGCGCCGAGAAGGAGGATCGTAACCTGGTCCTTTGGGACTGGGGTCCGGGTCTGCCGCACAAGGTAGCCGTATTCGACCCAAGCGGCCGGTTGCCGAAGGACCAGCTGTCCTGGAGATAACGCACTTTTCCGCATCCGAAGGGCAGGGGAGGGGCGAGCCCGGCCTATAGTCCGCTCGCCTTTGTGAGGTTGACACGGAAGCGATCGCGTCGGCGCTGATAGCGGCGAGTCATTTCAGCCGAGGCATGGCCGAGCTGCTTTTGCACATAGCGCTCATCGACTTCGGCCGAGGAGGCGAGGCCAGCGCGTAGCGAATGTCCGGCAAAGAGCTTTGCTCGTTCACCTTCCGACAGATCGCCGCGCACGCCGGCCGCCAGCGCAGTGCGCTTGACCAGGCGCGCGACCTCCTGATCGTTGAGCCGATCGGCGCCGACCGCCTTGCCCTGCCCGGTGACGCGCCTGAAGAGGGGACCGTGCGCGATACGGGCGAGCTTGAGCCAGGTCTGCACCGCGACAACCGGGCAGGTGGCATCGGACGACCCGCGCCCGACTTCAACCTCCCGCCAGCCGGTCTTGCCGCGAAGCGAAACCAGCATGCCCTTGTCGAGGATCTGGATCCAGCCGCGGCCGTCCTCAGTCTGGTCGCGGCCGACGTCCAAAGCCACGATCTCGGAGCGCCGCAGGCCGCCGGCGAAACCCAAGAGCAGCATGGCGCGGTCGCGCAGGCCGCGCAAGGTTCCGCGGTCGAGTGTTTCTAGCATAGCGGTCAGATCCTCGGGAAGGATCGCCTCCTTCTGCCGGGGCGGGGCGGCGTGCTTGTTGCGGATGCCGGCCATCACGGTGGCGATGTGCCGATCCTTGCGGTCCAGCGGCTGGCCGCGCTGCGTGTAGTTCCAGGTCAGGGATGACAGGCGGCGCTCGATCGTCGCTACCGCCTTTTTGTCCCTTCCAGTGCCCGAAGCCTGCGCGGTGATATAGAGGCCGACGGTCTGCGGGTCCGGCCGCGATGGATCAAAAGACTGGCGCCGGCACCAGGCGCAAAAATGCTTCCAGTCGGCTGCGTAGGCGCGACGGGTGTTCGCCGAACTTGCTGCCTCGACATAATCGCGCGCACGGTCGGCGAGCTTTTCGAGATGCGTAGGCAACGATGTCTGTCGCGGGTCAAGGACCGACGGGGGAGGGGAGGGGCCTTCATCCGACCGCCCCATCTCCATGACGACGTCGACAATGTCCGGCAGGTCATCGGCGTCGATTGCGTCGGTGGACACCATCAAATTACGGGCTTTGCCCATCCAGCCTCGTCCATTCTAATGTCGCAGCAATGCGATTCTTGCGAGCGAAGGTGCGGCCAAAGTCCGGAATTGTCCACCGCGAGCTGTGTGACGGAATAGCTGAGGGAATTGTGTCCGCTCCGGTCTTGGTATCGCATCAGCGGGAGCGCAACGGGCCTGTCCGATCCAGGGATGGCCTCTCAAGGGCGGTCTCTCCTTGTTTTCATGTTCAACATCCTTCATATTCCGTTCAACAGATGGAGATCCCAAGATGACCATACGTGGCGCAGCGACAGCCGCAAGCGAGGAGCGGATCGCCCACACCCGCAACCGTCTGGTGCTTGAGCAGGCGAGGGCGGTCGGCCTGCTTGGCGCGGCCAAGAACACCCGCCTTTCCGGCAGGGTGTCGTCGGAATTGATCGAGGCGGCAAAGAAGCGCGCCCATGTGAGCTCAGACACCGAACTGCTTGAGCTCGCGTTGTCGCGGCTGGCGCTCGAGGATGATTTCGGCGCCCGGCTCGTCGGCCGCAAGGGCAGCATCTCCGCGGACATCGATCTTGGCATTTGATCTAGGCGGCGCACTGCGGTCCCTAAAACCACAGCGGCGCAGCGCTGGGCTGGAACGGCGACCGGATTCCGCCCTGTCCTGGGCAGGTGACCAGTCGCCTGTCGGCGGCGTATTGCTCCTCGACACCAGCGTCTATCTGGATGTCCTGCAGGGACGCACGCCCGAAACGGTCGATAACCTTCTGACCTATCGGCTCTGTCACCACTCGGCCGTCTGCCTTGCCGAGCTCAGCCATGTGTTCGGCCGGCTCGATCCGGCGTACCCGACGACAAAGTCGGTCCTGAAAGCGGTTGCGGACACGATCGAGGATATTCCGGCGCACCGGTTGCATGCACCCGACGCCACCGCCCTGGGGAGGCGCCGGCATGCTTGCCGGTCTGTTGTTCCGGCTGAGTCATCTGCCGAAAGGGGAGGGGCATGAGCGCCGCTTCCTCAACGACGCGCTGATGTTTCACCAGGCCGGTCTGCTCGGGGCGACGGTCCTGACCGGCAATGTTGGCGATTTCGATTACCTCAGCCAGCTTGTTCCGTCGGTGCGGGTGATCTTCTACCGGGCAGCGCCAGGTTTGCGCCCGCAGGCGTAAAAGCGTCAGTGGGATGCACCAGCGCTATCGTTAGCCTTTCCAGGAAAGAGCGTCGCGCTGTGTGATGGTCCGGAGGGTCGCTGGGCGTGAATTTTGGGCTTCTGCTCGACGAAAACGGCCATTTGTCCTTGTAGTCCACTAACGATCGATAATGCAACATTATCATTCATTGTGCCGCTCCGACAGGCTGTGCGTTTTGGTGCGAAAGCCATGGCGCAAAGCGCACGGGCGCTTTACCCTCACTTTCATGATTCGCCTTGATCCGGCCACCGCCAAGCCAACGTTGCCGCCGACCATCCCGGTCTGGGCGCTCGCCGCCGACGGCGCCTCCAGCGACGCTGACGCCGCCTTCGCGGCCGGCGCCGCCCTGGGCGCGCTCGACACGCTTGCCCGCGGACAGCCCGCCTGGGCCGGCGTTTGGCGGCAGCGGCTGGCGCTCAACTGCGCCGCCGCCAGCATGCGGCTGGCCGGCCGCGCCGAGGACGCGGCCGCCTTGCGCGACGCCTGGTATCTGCGCCAGGCCGGGTCCGACCCTGGACCCGCCGGCACCATTTTTGGCGCCTGGCGGCAGTTTTCCGCGCAGCCGCCCGTCGCTACCCCTGACCGGCTTGGCAAGATACTCGACCAGCTTGGCCTCCATTCGGATGTCGAGGCCCTTGCGGCGCTTTGTGAACACGTCGAAGACCTGGCGCGCTCGGGACGGCCGGCGCCGTTCGCCGCGGCGGCGATCGCCGCCCGCGTCGTAACGATCCGCCCCGATGCCGAGCTTTTTGCCTGGTGGCTGGCCGACCTGGTGCTGGCGCAAAGCCTGCGCTGGCCGCTCCCGCTGCCGCTGCTGATGGCCCAGGCCTTCGGCCCGGCCTTTCGCGGTGAGGCCGGCGGCAAGCGTATCCGACCCGGGGAGAAGAGCTTTGAGCGCGCGGTCTGCGTCGCGCTGGTTCAGGGCGCCGTCGAAGCGTGCCGGCTGGCCGCCGAGATTGGCCGTCGGGCGGAACGGCTCATCACCTTTGCGCCGAAGCTCAGAGCAAAGGGGGCCGGCGATGTCATCCAAAGACTGCTCGACAACGATGCTGTTTCTGGCTCGCTGACGACCAAAACCCTGTCGCGTTTTGCGGCGCGACGCCTGTTCGAACGGCTGCAGCAACTCGAGGCCGTGCGCGAGCTCTCCGGCCGCACCACCTTCCGGATTTTTGGCCTGTAGCGATGGCTGGGACCGCGAGAGCCGAAGGCCCGACAGACAAGAGGGACGTCCAGCGAATGCTGCTGGACACGGAGCTCGAGCATCTGCCCGCCGAGCTGCGCTGGCGCGAGTGGATGGGCCGCGTCGAAGCGGTGATTTTTGCCGCCAGCGAACCGGTGACACGCGAGGTGCTGGCGCGGGTGGTGGGCAGAAGCTGCAACATTGACCTGATCATCGACGACATCCGCGCCGAACTCGTCGGCCGCCCCTATGAGTTGGTGGCGGTCGCCGGCGGCTGGCAGTACCGGACCAAAAAGGCTTTTGGCGACGTCATCCATGCCGCGTTCGGCACAGCGGCGGGGCAGGGCACAAAAGAGTTGTCGCAGGCGGAGGCGCTGGTGCTGATGTGCATCGCCTATTTTCAGCCGATTACCCGTGGCGAGCTGTCTTCCTTCTTCGGCAAGGAGGTGTCGCGCGACCTGATCGGCGTGCTGCGCGGGCAAGAGCTGATCGCCTCAGGGCCGCGCAGCCCGCAGCCGGGCGCGCCCTATACCTATGTGACGACGAAAACTTTCCTGTCGCAGTTCGGGCTCGACACGCTGCGCCAGCTGCCGGATTTCGAGGCGCTCGAAGACGCAGGGCTGCTGTCGAAGGAAAAGCTGCTGGCGGGCGACATCATGCCGGGGTTTTCGTCCAACTATTGAAACGCCGATCCAGAGATCGAGGATGACTGTCCGGCGTGTAGCAACCGCCAGCAGTTGCGTGCTCGAATGTATGGGCGTTTTTCGGACAGGGCAGTTCAGGGCAGAGGCGCTCGAAAGTCTCGAAACAGCGAGCGCTCAATCTCATCGGCAGAGTCGGCCTGCGCGAGATGACCGGCAGGGGCGGGCGTGGTGATTTGAGCGCCATGAGGTGGCGACCGACTAACCGCCGCCAGCGGCGGGGATCTGATGACGCCTCTTGCCTCCGTTAATGATGCGAGATGCATTATGGCCGTCGCGGCCGTCAGTCTTCTTTTTTCTCCACCTTTTACTTGTCGGCTTTCTTGATCATGTCCTTGATGCCCTCGCTCACTTTCATGCGCCTGGCATCCTCCGCCGTGTAGGCGATATCGAGTGTGTCGCGGGGATTCCAGCGGCTGTAGTCGGGCTGCGCCAGCCCATAGTGTCGCCGCAGGTCGGCGGCGAGGTCGAGGGCGTAGAGGCCGACGCGGCCGTACTGGTAGCGCCTTTCCTCCCAGACTTCGTCCCAGTTCGGCGGCCCCGAGTGCTCGGCGAAGGCGGAGATCGTGCTGTCGGCGGCAGCGATCTCGTTGGGCAAGGACAGGGTCCGGTACATCAAGGCCGCGTCCATGGTTTTCCAGTCGAGGTCGGCCGGGAATTCCAGTCCAGGGGCGTCGACCTGCGGGGTCAGTTCGCCGTCGACGTACTCGCCCTGGTCATGGATCACGTCCACGCAGTGCAGCACGAACGGATCCAGCGTGCAGACGACCCTAGTCGCCACATAGGTGGCGTGCCTGGCGCGCTCCTCATGGGAGTCCCTGCCAACGGTCAGCCGATGGTTGAAATAGGCAACCGCAATGGTGCCGATGGTCGTCGCCACGGCGGTCATGATGGCAAGCGGCCAGCCCGTCAGCACGGAAACGGAAGCGCCGCCGGGCGTTCCGCCTGTCGACTGCGCGGCCGCGTGTATCGAGGACAGCCCTGCCGCGAGGATGAGCGTTGTTGCGGGGACGATGACCTTCCAGCTAATCCTGACCATGTTCGTCATCAGGAATGCGCCCGTCTAGCCGGCCGTCTCAGTCTGAGGACGAGGTAAGCGAGCATCCCCGCGGAGATGCCAAGCATGGCTAACTCAACACCCGTCTCGAACGACCATGCGAGCGCGCCGAGCGGTACCGCCGACGAGCTTGGGGCCAGCCCCGGAGTTATGAACGCCGCCGCCAGCCATGTAGCAGCCGCCGCTACGAAGAGAGCGAGGGCTGTCGCCAGGACGAAGCCCAGCGTCCCGAGCAGGACCCCTGGCCGCATGCGCTGTGCGAGGTAGCCGGACACTATGATGCTGGCCACGGCGACGGCTAGGTTGAACGCGACGTAATGGTCCATCAGTGCGGCTTCGAATTCCTGCATGCTTACCCCTCCGATTCTGGCCCGACGCGCTAGGTGTCTAGCATGTCCCAGTCATCGCCCATGACCCATCGGAGCGCTGACAGCTTGCCGTTGACCATTCCCCACTCGAAGTCGGTCCACGGGCCAAGGTGATCCAGGCCGACCTCCTCCTCTGTTTTCCGGGCGGCTTCCAGTGCGCCTTTCCAGATGCTGTCAACAATGACCCGGCTGTTACGGCTATGGGGTTCGGCGGTTTCCCATTCCGACTTCGTGACCACCTTCGTGTCTCCGCGCTCCACTTGGACACGCAGGTTCCAGTGGCGGTTGTACCAGACCTGGCGCTCCAGCAAGCGCGCGGCCTCAAGGATTTCCGATAACCGCCGCGGCTCATCCGTCCACGATAGCTCTTCGTCTACGAACTCGAGATAGTCAGCGTGCTCAGACTTCAGGACGTCGCTCAGCGACGTCCAGTAAGTCGAGTGAGGCCCGTCGAAGAGCGAGGCGATGTCTGGATGGGGGTTGCGCTGGTCGCCGTTCGGGTCGCTGAAGTCGCGGGTATTGTGGGATACGAACGCGACGCGCTGCCCCTTCGCCGTGGCAGTCCTCGCCAAGTCGGCGTAGGTCTCAATGAGGATCGCGTCGCCGACCGAGTTCTTGGAACGGTGGTACGGCGCCAGCCCGGCGATCGCGCGTTCCGTGACCCGTTGCTTGATAGCTTTGGTGGTCGCCTTGCTCAGTCCGTGCGTCAGCAGCCCTTCTATCCATTCGATGGAGTCGTTGACGGCCTCGCCCTTCATGGCAATGCGCTGGTCGACCTCGTTCAGGGAGTGCAGTGTCTCCTTCTTGTAGTCGTCCTCAGCGAAGCGGTCGACCGCTTCGCGGACCAAGCGGAAATGGGCTTGCAGGCTGCGACGCGCGTCCTCGGCGACACGGGCCTTGTTGCGAGCGAACTCCGCTTTGACCACGTCCGGCACGAAGAAGTCTATCTGTCGCCCGTCGAACAGCTCCTTCGCTGCAAGGATCAAGGACTGCTGTCTGTAGTCCTTGGCGAGATCGAGCCACACGCACGTGTCGACCAATATTCTGAGCATCGTCCACGCCCCCCAAAAAGCGATCAGCGTCGCGGTTCGATCCAACGCGTGTAGCGCCTGCGCAGGCGCCGTAGTCAGGCTGCTGCACTTCCCTCGGCCTGACCACCTCCTGCGGCGCGACGGTGTATTCGATGCCTGACTTTCCACTGCAGGCGAGCTGCAGGTTGCGGATGAACAGGCTGACGTCGCCGAAATAGTTCGGGTAAGTGGAGACCAGCTTGTCGATCTTGTCCACCTCGACGAGGACGACCTTCTCCTGGCTTTCCCCGGCCTCGATCGCCCTTTCGGCGATCTCGAGGGCGCCCGTTGCGGAGAAGGTCCCCATGTACGTCTCGATCTTGACTGTGTGATCCGGCCTGTACCGCAGGAGGTAGTAGCGGCCGCGGTCATGGGTAAAATTCTCGGCGAAATGGGTGGCCGCCTTGATGTTCTCGAGCGTGCTCACGGCGCCGAGCCGTGCATTGAGGTCCTTCAGCTCCTTGATGCGCTCTGCCCGATCCGGAACCCCGGTCGGAAGCGGGCTTCGCTCCACTTGGGCGAACTCGGCGGAAGCCAGCTCGAACAGACGAAGCCAGTCGCCGTCTCCCTTATGATGCTTCAGGTCCTGATTGCGGTAGAGACTGACGGCCTCGATGGCGGTCGCCCACGAGTGCTGACGGCGCGTCCTAACCTGCAGTTCTATGCGCCGACCGGCAAAGGACTCGTCCTCCTTTCTTGCGGGCGTGAATTCCATGGAGAGATGGTGGCTGCGGTAGCCATCGCCCTTGGGTTTCTGGATGTAGTCCCATTCCTTGCGAATGACGTGCGGGGAGCGCTCGCGGACGCGTTCGACGAGCCGGTTTACCCCATCGATGTCGTTCAGGATCGCCCGGCATCCGCCGAGATCCTGCATCTGGTCGAGCCGGATCGTCGTATCGGCGAGCTTACGCCTGATGGACGACATCCGCTTTGGCCGTGCGGCCATGTCTCCGCGGATGGAGGTCTGCCGCATGGCAATCCGCACTGAAGCGCGGATGCTGCGCATGGGGTAGATGTGGGAGTCACGCCAAGAGTTCGCTACCGAGAATATCCCGATGGCTTCAGCATTGTTTTGTGGAGTGAAGTACACTGGACCAGCCAGGCTTTTCCCGGCTGCCCGCACGTCATCCATGCTGTATTCGAGCCGCGGATACTGCGACATGGACCGAATCATTTATGGTTGAATCCACTCGACTGTACGGTTTTCCATCCTGCAGTCCAGCGTGGCGCAGAAGTCGTTCAAGGTTGATGGGGAAAGCGTGACATTCACCGCCAAAGACGCCGCTGAACTCAATCGGCTGATTGGCCGCGGGCTGAACAACCTGACGGCAATGGCCGTGATGGAAGGAAAGCTCGACGAGGGATTCGAAGTCACCCAGGCGGAGATAGAGCGGAAAGCGCAGAAATGGGGCAAGGGGCGTAAGAACATCCCGAAGGCTCTCGTGCCGGGATGGGATTGCGATCCCGCCAGGATCTATCTAGCCTATGACGGCAACGACCCCGACGACCGTCCCGCCAGCAACTTCGCGCTTATCGAGGCTGATATGGCGGACATCCATCCCAAGCTGACCTACCAGGCGACCAGGGACAAAGACCCTTGGCACGTACAGTATAAATCTAAGAGCATCGAGATCGGGTATCGCTGGGTTCACGGGCTGCGCGTGTCTCCGCCTGTCATCGCAGAGCACGAGGGAGAAATAGTCATCGTCGGCGGCATGCATCGCTACCATCTGCGCATCATTACGGGGCCAAACGGATGCCGTTCTACGTACCGAAGTCAGAGCTGGCCAAGGTCCTCGAGCTGCTCCCCGATGCGACACTGC
This sequence comes from Mesorhizobium sp. B1-1-6, assembly GCF_006443035.1. Classification (NCBI taxonomy): domain Bacteria; kingdom Pseudomonadati; phylum Pseudomonadota; class Alphaproteobacteria; order Hyphomicrobiales; family Phyllobacteriaceae; genus Mesorhizobium; species Mesorhizobium sp. B1-1-6. The sequence goes on from NZ_VFWR01000006.1 coordinate 125,082, forward strand.
GCTTGGAGGAGTGACACTCCCTCGGGGCCGTTGATCGGTCCTGTGTAACGGCTCCGGCTACTTTACGAAGTTATCGAACTTGACGAACTTGCGTCTTGTAACCAAATTGGTGACAGCAAGAAGGAGGTTGTCACCATGGCCGCTTCAAAACGAACCAATCGTGGCAAAACCGCGTCCCATGCGGGAGTAGCCACAATGAGCTTCACGACGAAACTGCCGGCACAGGCGGATTTCAAGAAGGTGCTGCTCGAACGCTACCAGGAAGCCGTCGCGCGCAGTCGCAAGATCGGCCATCGCGTTTCATTCCGGGTTGACGTCGATCCAACTGCCGGCGCACAGACGATATCGCCGGTCGAGGAACAACCTGTCGCTTTGGACGATGCGTTTCCCGTCGAGGATACAGCTAAGCCGGATGCCGAACTTGAGGCGGCCCTTGCGGCGGCGCGCGTGCGCGGCCGCAAGCGTGTCGCCGAGATTGTCGCCGGCGAGGACATGCTGAGCGCAGATGCCTTTGCCAGGCTGCTCGGCACGTCGCGGGTGACGGTCAATGCAAAGCGGCAGAGCGGCCAGGTCCTGGGGATCGACGGCGCCAAGCGCGGCTTTCGCTTTCCTGGCTGGCAACTCGACCAGGACGGACGGCCGTTCGGCGCATTGCCCGCGCTCCACGCGGCATTGGGCAACAGCGCCTTGGCGGTCTACCGGTTTTTGGTTTCGCGTCACGGCGCGCTCGATGGACGAACAGGTCTTCGCGCTCTTCAGCAAGGTGACGATGCCTTGGTGCTGGCCGCCGCGGAAGGTATGGCCAGAGGCGACTTCGACTGAATGCCTGGCGCTCCACCTCCACCCGATTTCGAGCGAGCAGAGCTTGAAATCGAGACCATACAGCAGGGCCGCACATTTGGGCGGATCTACTGGGGTACATATCCCGATCCCCTCGGGTACGGAAAGTCGCCAAGCCGTTTCAGCGATCCGCGCACCGCGTCGACGCAAATCGCTTTGGTGTCTTCTACCTTGGCGACCCGTTGAAGGTATGCTTCCTCGAGGCCGTGCTTCGCGACCGACGCGAGGGACTTGTAGACGACCTTCCGATCGACGAGATGGAGCTGACCCAACGGCGCTATGCGGAAGTTGCGACCACGGCGGAGCTTCGCCTGGTCGACCTCACAATGCCGTCAGGATGGGGGTGCCGACCGATGTCGTTCGGGCACAGCGGCAGAATTTGGCGCGCCGGTGGTCGGTGGCGTTTCATGAGCACCCGGCTCAGCCTGACGGGGTCATCTATCCATCCCGCCTCAACGGCGCGACCAATCTCGCGGTCTACGATCGGGCAGTAGGAAAACTGCGGCCGACCCGCGTGACGACGCTCCTGGGCGCGCTTGGGTTGGCTCAAGTTTTGGAGAACTTCAAAGTCGGGTTGGCGTGAGCGGGGCAGCACGCGCAATGTCTGGGCGATTTCTAGAATCCAACGACGCGCCTATGCGGTCGCTGATATACGGCCAGCGTGAGACAATCGTAAGTGTTGCTGAATGATTCAAATGAGAAAACGTGGGCCTCCCTTCATCACTGGCTTGCAGTTGAAACGGCTGGCTGGCGTCGATCCTCAGTCCTATGGCGTCTGGCTTGCTCAGCAGGTCGGCGACGACCGTCTGATCGGCAACACGGAAAAGGTCGATCTGCAGGGGAACGGAACCGAGCGCTTCTTCACCGGCGTTGACACGACTACCGAAGGCGCGGGAGGCCGAGCTTTGAAAGCGCCTCCTGGAACATGTCGAGATCGTCCAACTTCTCGTCTTTCAGGAAGCCGTTTATGAAGTCGATACGTTCTACTGTTGGAGGATGGGTAAACCCTCCGGGCGGGTGACGAGATAGATGCCGAGCGCTACCGGAATAATGCCGGCAAGATCGGTTGGCGCCACCTGCTCGCCAAGCAGAAACCAGCCGAACAGCATGCCGAGCGGCGGCATCAGGAAATAATAGGCGCTCGCGGCTGTCGCCCCCGACGTCTTCAGTAGATGGAACCACAGCAGGTAACCAACTACCGAGACAAGGAGGGCGAGATAGGCGAGCGCTGCGGCGAGTGCCAGCCCGGCATCACGTCTGCGACACTTTCCATGCCGAAGGCGAACGGCGCGAGGGCAAGGCCGCCGGTGAGGTTCTGTACACCGTTGCCGATCCACAATCCGCCGTTTGGCGCGAACCGCTTAAACAGGATCGTGCCGCCAACCAGTGAGACAAGAGCGCCGACGGTCAAGGCGATGCCGAAGGGACTGTCATGGCCGCCGGCAATCCTGCCTTCGACGATAAACGCCACACCGCCGACACCGAGCACGAGTCCCGTCGCCTCCACAGCCATCGGCAACCAGAATCACGTCCTTCTCGTGCGCCTGGCGCAGGAACTCGGCGCAGATGTCAGCAAGATCAATACCGCCGTGTTCGGCGGTGCCTCGGAGTCGACCGTGGCGCTTCTGGGCAACAACATCGACTTCTCGATCTCCGGCGGCGAGACTTTCGCGGGCTATCAGAAATCGGGTGAACTGAAGTGCGTGGCGGTGTCAGGCGAAGGCCGGCTCGGCGGCGAACTCGCCGACGTGCCCACGCTCAAGGAACTCGGAGTGGCCCTGTCCTACAGCCCGACGCGCGGCGTCATAGCCCCAGGCGGACTGTCGACCGAGCAGATCGCCTTCTGGGACAAGACGTTGAAGTCTATGAGCGAGAGCGCCGCGTGGAAGCAAGCCGCCGAGAAGGCCTACTGGCGCGTCGACTACAAGGACTCGAAAGCAGCCACCGAGGCCAACGCCAAGGATCGGGATGAGCTTCGTGCGGTCTATTCGACTCTGGGCATCATCAAGAAGTAACCGGCAAGCCGGCATCGCGCGGGCCACGAAAGCCGCAGGCCGCCTGCGCGGCCTGCGGATCAAACAACGGCAGGCAAACCGACTTTGAGGTTCGGCAAAGGCCCCAAAGGAGTCGGCGTCTGGCAGCGCCGGCAGGGTGCGGCCTGTCCGGATCTTGACTAACCCCCCGGCTCCCGCATATGCAGGGCGGCCTGTTCCAGGGTCCAGTTTCTGACGATCTTGACGACGTTGCCTTTGGAGAGCTGGCTTTCCGAAAGGTAGTATGTCCACGGGCTGGCGGCGCGCACCGGGAAGGGCTCGATCAAGAGACCGCGAGCTATGTAGGTTCTGGCGAGCGAATATTGCGTGGCGACGCAGCCCGCGCCCATCGCCGCGAGTTCCAGCGCGATGTTGGAGGCATTCGTGGTGATGCCTTTCTCATAGTCGGAAATGTCGATCTGCAGCGCGTCGCCCATGCACTGCCAGTATTCCTGGCGTCCATGCACGAAGATCCAGTCGACGCCGAGTATGTCGCTCGGCGCCTTCAGCGCCTTGGGGCCGGACAGCAGACTTGGCGCGCAAAGGATGGCAAGCTGGTCGCTCCACAGTTGTACGGCGCCCGGCGGCAAGTCGTCGAAGCGGCGGGTCGAGATGGTGATGTCGGCGATCTGCTCGCTGAGGTCCTCCCATATCGTGCCGTGCAGAACGACCTCGATCTCGGGATGGACCTGGCGGAACGCGCCCATACATCCGGCCAGCCAGTTTTCGGCAAGGCTCATCGGGCAGGAGATGACGACAGTCCGGTTGCGTGACGAGGCGACGATCGCCTCCGTGGCGTGGTCGATCTGGTCGAGCGCCTGGCGCAGGGTGGGCAGGAAGGCTTCGCCCATCTCCGTCAGTTTCAGGCTGCGCGGATAGCGCACGAAGAGCTGGCGGCCGAGATAATGCTCCAGCCCCCGGACATGGTTGCTGACGGCTGCCTGTGTGTAGCCAAGCTCGCTGGCGGCGAGGGTGAAGCTCAGGTGTCGCGCCGAGCATTCGAACGAGCGGATGTAGTTCAATGGCGGAGGTGGCTTCATGGCATCGCTCCTGATCGAGCCGAAAACTAGACCATCGCGAACGGGTTTCGCAATCGCTTGCCCTCGTTTTTTTTGTACCATGGCGCCAAACTAATCACGTGATCGGCCTGCGAGACCAAATTATTCGTAGTTATCTGGAAGCGCGCGGTTGGCGAGAGGTGGGCATCATGGACCTGCGGTTGGAACGGGGCGAGCCTACTTGCACCGTGTTCGGGCGTGTCGCGGAGTTCGTGCTGCGCTCCCCGGAGAATTTCTTTTCAGCCGATGTCCTGAAGGCGGCCTCACTCCAGTTCCTCGATACGATGGGCATCGCCATAGCTGCCGGGCCGATGCAGGCCGGCCGCATTGCGCGGGATGCCGCCGTTTTGCTCTACGGTTGCGGAACGGACCGGCACGCCGCAAGGATGATCTTCGACGGCAGGCGGGTCAGCATCGCGGGTGCCGCCTTCGCCGCCGCGACCCAGACCGACAATCTCGACGGCCATGATGGCTATCCGCCGACCAAGGGCCATATCGGGGTTGCTGTCATCCCGGCACTGCTTGCGCTGGCAGAGGAGAAGCCAGATTTGAGCGGGATCGAAGCGCTCGCCGCGATCGTGGTCGGCTACGAAGTCGCGGGCCGCGCCGGCATCGCGTTGCACGCGACCGTTTCGGATTATCACACCTCGGGCGCCTGGAATTCCCTTGGCGTCGCTGCTGTCGCGGCCCGCCTGCTGCGGCTGAACGACACCCAGTTGCGCGACGCCTTCGGCATTGCCGAATATCATGGGCCGCGCAGCCAGATGATGCGTGAGATCGCGACGCCGACCATGCTGCACGACGGCTCCGGCATGGGCGCACAGGTCGGCCTGTCGGCCGCGGTACTCGCGCAAGCCGGGTTCGCCGGCGCTCCGGCCATCACTGTCGAGGCGCCGGAAGTGGCCCGATATTGGGCCGATCTCGGCGATTTCTGGCAGATGCCGCTACAATACGTCAAACCCTATCCCATCTGCCGCTGGGCTCACGCCGCGATCGACGCGACCCGGTCGCTATGCCTGCAGCATGGCCTGCGGCCGCAGGATATAGGCAGGGTCAACGTCAACAGCTTCCACTACGCGGCGACGCTGTTCGACGGCATGCCCGACACAACTTCCAAGGCGCAATACAGCTTGGCCTTCGCCGTGGCCACGATGATCCTGTACGGTCGGATAGCGGTGGAGCATATTTCGGGCCAGGGGCTGCGCGACGGCGCGGTTGGGGAGATGCTGGGGCGCGTCGAGGTTAGCGAATCGGCGAGGCACAGCGCTCGTTTCCCGGAAGGGCGCTGGGCTGACGTGCAGATCGAGACGACAGACGGACGCTTGCTGGATTCCGGTGACGTCCACGCACGCGGCGGTCCTGAAGCGCCCATCAGCGAGGCTGATATCGTCGCCAAATACATGGAGTTCTCGGCGCCGGTTCTGGGCGAAGCCAGGGCGGCCGCGATCCGCGATGCTATACTCGGCCTGACCGGCACGGAAAGCCGGTTCTCGGACCTGTCGGCGCTCATCTACGAACCTCCAGGCGCTCTGGGTGGCCATGCCGCTTAGGCTCCTCAAATACGGGTTCAGCCGCGATTATCCGGTGACCGGCGACATTCCCCGGACGCCCGAGCTCAAGCCGTCCTATGACGTGGTGATCGTCGGCGGCGGCGGGCATGGCCTGGCGTGCGCGCACTATTTGTCGAAATATCATGGCATCACAGACATCGCGGTGCTCGAGAAGGGCTATCTGGCTGGCGGAAACACGGCGCGCAACACCACGACGATCCGCTCCAACTACATCACCCAGGAAGGCATCGCCTTCTACAAGGAAGGCGTTTCGCTGTTCGAGACGATGTCGCAGGAGCTCGACTTCAACGTCATGTTCTCGCAGCGCGGCCAGCTCACGCTTGCCCATACGGAGGCCACGCTGCGCGCCTTCGATCTGCGCGCCGAGATGGGCAAGCACATGGGCACCCGCACCGAAGTCATCGACGCAAAGGAAGTCGAAAAGCTGGTGCCGGAACTGAATATGGATCGCGGCAACGCGCTCGAGATTCTTGGCGGCCTGTGGCACGCCGACGGCGGTACAGCGCGCCACGACGCGGTCGCCTGGGGCTACGCGGCGCAGGCCTCGCGCCGCGGTGTGGAGATTCACCAGCGCACCGAGGTCCAGGGCTTTGAGGTCGAGAGTGGCAATGTCCGGGCGGTGATGACAAACCGCGGGCGCGTCGCATGCGGCGCGGTGCTCATCGCCGCTGGCGGCATGAACTACGACGTCGCGATGATGGCTGGGGTGGAGCTGCCGATCCGCTGCTATCCTTTGCAGGCGATGGTGACGCAACCGCTGAAGCCGTGGCTGCACACGCTAGTCTCGTCGGTTTCGCTGCACACCTATCTTGTGCAGTCCTCGCGCGGCGAGGTCGTCATCGGCGGTGGTTCGGATCCGTACCAGCTCTATTCGACTCGCTCGACGCTGGGCATGAAGGAACATCTGGCCGAGGGCGCCGTGCATCTTTTCCCCTTCCTGCAAGGGGTTCGGCTGTTGCGGCAGTGGGCGGGCATCACCGACATGACGCCGGATTACAGCCCGATCATGGGCGCCAGCCCGCTTGCCAATCTCTGGCTCGACTGCGGATGGGGCACCTGGGGCTTCAAGGCAACGGCCGTGGCCGGAAAACGCATGGCCGAGACCATCGCCAAGGGCCGGGCGCCAGACCTGCTCAAGCCCTTCGCGCTGGAGCGCTTCGAGACCTTCCGGCTGCTCAATGAAATGGGCGCCACGGCGGCGAGCCATTGACCATGAAGCAGCTTGATTGCCCTATGAACGGCCTGCGCAACATCGACGAATTCCGGTCTTTCGGTCCGGTGCGCCAGACGCTCGATGCCGATGCGACCGCCGACGCCGACTGGGCGAAACATCTGTTTCGCGCGGACAATCGCAAGGGCGTCGTGACCGAGTGGTGGCGGCACGTGCCGAGCAATTTCTTTTTCCTGGCGGAGCGCGACGTCGTCACCAACGAGATCATCCGCACCTACGCGCCGGGCGAGGGCAATCAGGCATGACCCGGCTTGCGGCACCCTATGGCTCGCGCATCGATCGCACGCAGCCGATGCGCTTTACCTTCGAGGGCAAGTCCTATGAGGGCTTTGCCGGCGATTGCATTGCAAGCGCGCTCGCCGCTTCGGACCAGTGGGTGCTTTCCCGCTCATTTAAGTACCATCGACCGCGCGGCATCATGACCATGGCCGGCGCGGAAGCGAACACTTTAGTGCAGCTTCCGTCGGAGGCGAATGTCCCCGCCGACCTGACGCCGATTTGGGAAGGCATGACGGTGACGGCGCAGAACGTCAACGGCTCGCTGCGAAATGACCGCGACGCCATCATGGATCGGCTCGGGCGGTTCATGCCGGTTGGCTTCTACTATCGCACCTTCATGGGGCCGACGCAGGATAGCTGGCTTCGCTTCTGGGAGCCGATGATCCGGCGCAAGGCCGGGCTCGGGATCGTCGATACTCGCGCCCCGCATTTAAGCTTCGACAAGGTCGATCTTCACTGCGACCTGCTGGTCGTTGGGGCCGGACCGGCAGGCCTGGCGGCGGCGATCGCCGCCGCGCAAATCGGCGCCGACGTCGTCCTGTGCGACGAGAACCCGGAAATCGGCGGTTCACTGACCTATCGCCGCTGCGATCCGGGCGTGCTCGCCAGCCTGAGGGCTGCCGCGGCGGGATTGGCCAATCTGCGCGTCATGACCGCCACCGTCTGCAACGGCTGGTACGAGGACAACTGGCTGCCGCTGATCCAAGGCAACCGGCTCTACCGCGCCAGGGCTCACGAGGTGATCCTGGCAACAGGTGCCATCGAGCAGCCGGCGGTGTTCCGCAACAACGACCTGCCTGGGATCATGACCGTCGGCGCCGTGCAGAGGCTGATGCGGCACTATGCGGTGAAACCCGGCCGCCGCGCCGTCGTGCTGGCAGGCAATGACGACGGCTATGATGCCGCGTTCGACTTGATCGAGGCAGGCGTCGAACTCGCGGCCGTCGTCGATCCGAGACAGGGCGCGGGCAGCAGCGCTGGCGAGCTTCGGGCCAGGGGCGCGGAAATCATCACGGGCGCCCAGATCGATGAAGCGGCCGGAACCCGCGGCAACAAGCATGTCAGACGGGTCCGCGTCGGAAGCCGCTGGATGGACTGCGACCTCGTGGTGATGGCCGTTGGCTCGGCGCCGGCGTGGCAGGTGCCATGTCATGCGGGCGCCAAGGTCGGCTACGACGAAGCGACCGCGCGCATGACGCTGACGCTGCCGGACGGCGCCGTCCACCTGGCTGGCGCCGTTGCCGGCAGGACGGGACTATCGTCGGCCATGGCGGATGGCCGTCGCGCAGCGCACGAGGCGCTTCATGGGCTGGGACACTCCGATCTGCCCAATGCCTCAAGTGAATTCGAACCTGAAGCCGTGGCCTGGGCGCAGAAGCTGACTGGCCACGAGAAAGGGCGCGACTTCGTCGATCTCGACGAGGATTTGCAGGTCAATGATCTGCAGAACGCGATAAAGGAAGGCTATCGCGAACTCGAGCTCGTGAAGCGCTTTTCCACCGTCGGCATGGGGTCGAGCCAGGGCAGGCATTCGGCCCTTGCCACGGCGCGGATCGTTGCCGAGGCCACCGATCGCAAGGTCGGCCAGGTCGGCGTGACCACGGCGCGGCCCCCGACGGGTCCGGAAAAGCTCGGCGTGCTCGCAGGTCATCATGAGCCGCTGGAGCGCCGCACCGCGCTGCATGCTCGGCATCTTGCGCTCGAAGCCCGCATGAAGCCGATCGGCAACTGGTGGCGACCCTATTATTACGGGCCAGAAAGCCGGAGCGAACGCCTGATCCACGAAGAGGTCGCGGCCGTTCGCGACGGCGTCGGCATGCTCGACGTCTCGACGCTGGGCAAGCTGGAGATCCGTGGTCCGGACGCCGGCGCCTTCCTCGATCGAATGTACACCATGGCCCATGCCAATCAGCCGGTCGGCCGCGTCCGCTACTGCCTGATGCTGAACGAGATGGGCACGGTCATCGACGACGGCGTCGCCTATCGCTTCGCGGAGGACCAGTTCTACGTGACGGCGACGACCGGCGCGGTCGCTCGGGTGCAGGCCGACATGTTGTTCTGGAACGCGCAGTGGCGACTGAAGGTCGACGTGCTCAACGTCACGGCCGGGTTTTCCGGCATCAACGTCACAGGCCCCAAGGCGCGGGACGTGTTGCAGGCGCTCGAGGGAGACATCGATTTTGCGCGCGACGCCTTTCCCTATCTACATGGCCGTCAGGGTCGCCTGGCGGGCGTTCCGGTGCACATCATGCGCATCGGCTTCACCGGAGAAGTCAGTTTCGAGCTGCATTGCCCGTCGAGCTACGCCGTCGCGCTATGGGATGCGCTGGTCGCGGCGGGCAAACCCTATAGTTTGCGCCCGTACGGGCTGGAGGCCTCGCGCATCATGCGGCTGGAGAAGGGACATATCCTGATCGGCCAGGACACGGATGCGCTGACCACGCCCGATGAACTCGGATTCGGCTGGGCGGTTTCGAAGAAGAAGCCGTTCTTCGTCGGCAAGCGATCGATCGAGATGCGCGCCAATCTCGGAGAATCGCGCCGCCTGGTCGGCCTTTCCTTTGAAGGATTGCGCAATGTGCCGGGCGAATCCTGCCTCGTGCTGCGCGGCGGCAACCCGGTGGGGCAGGTCACCTCGGTCGGTTTCTCGCCGACGCTCGGCCATCACATCGCGCTGGCTTATGTCCATATCGACGATGCGGCACCCGGCAGCAGGATTACGGTGAAATGCCGCGACGGCGAGCTGGTCGAGGCACCGGTTGTTGGGCATGCCTTCTTCGATCCGCAGAACGTTCGGCAGGAGCTGTAGCGATGACCGTTCCCGGATCGCGCACATTTCCCTTGTCGCCGGACGGCTCGGCAGCGGAATCCGCCTTGCCGAAGGGCCGGCTGACATTGAGCGATCTGACGGCCCGGCCGCGTTTCGGCATCAAGGGGCCTGGAAGCGCCGGCTGGCTGGAAGCGCAGGGCCTGGCTCTACCGGCCGTCAATGGCGTTGCCACGCTGGGCGGCATCCGGCTGCTGCGTCTGGGGGCCGAGGATTTTCTGGCGGTTGACGATGGTGTCGGCAACGCAGTCGCAAAATTGACCGACGCTTGGCAGGCCGCCGATGGCGCGCGCGGCTACTGGTCCTGGCGGGAGGAGGGCTGGAGCTGGATGCGGCTCTCGGGGCCGCTGACGGAACCTGTGATGGCGCGGCTTTGCGCTCTGGATTTGCGGCCCGACCGTTTCGCCGCCGACGCGATCGCGCAGACGCGGGTCGCGCATGTCGAGGCTGTGCTGGTGCGGGGCGAGGGGGGCTTTGACATCTTCTTCGACATCGCATCGACAGCGTATTTCATCAGGACAGTTGCCACGGTGGCAAAGCTAGCCGCCGACGATACGATGACCAGGGGGATCCACTGATGAACAGCGTACAAGGCGTCATTGCACCGATCCTGACGCCCTTCGAAAAAGACGGCGGCATCGCCCGCGATCTGTGGATAAGCCATGCGAAATGGGTGCTCGCCCAAGGGGCGCATTATCTCTCGCCTTTCGGCACGACCGGCGAGGCGCTGTCGCTCTCGCCGGTCGAGCGCATGGAGGCGCTGGAGTGGCTGGCCGAGGCTGGTATCCCCGCGGAAAAGATGATGCCAGGAACCGGTCTGACCGCGCTGCCCGAGACGGTCGAGCTTAGCAGACATGCGCTGGACGTAGGCTGCGCCGGCGTCATGGTGCTGCCTTCGTTCTTCTACACGGCGGCAGGCGACAATGGACAGGCGCGCTACTATTCGGAACTGATCGACAGGGTTGCCGACCCGAAGCTGAAGCTGATCCTCTATCACATCCCGCAGAACTCCGGCGTGCCGGTCTCGCCGGCACTGGCCGCCCGGCTCAACGCAGCCTTTCCAGACACGGTCGTGGCCTACAAGGACAGCGGCGGAAACTGGGACAACACTGCCGCGATTATCGCCGCGGTCCCGAACATCTCGGTTTTTCCAAGCTCCGAAGGCCAGCTCACCCAGGGGCTGGATGCCGGCGCGGCGGGCTGCATATCAGCCTCGGTCAACCTCAACGCGAAGGCGATCCGAGCGCTCTACGACAATGCGCGCGCGGGGCGAGACGTCACGGCCGCTAACATCGCCATCAAGGCGTTTCGCAAGGCGGTTCAGGATGCTGGTCTGATCCAGGGCATGAAGGCGGCTCTCGCCGTTCGTTCCGGCGATCATCGCTGGCTCAACCTGCGCGCGCCGCATGAGAACGCCACCGTGCAGGAGGGCAAGGCCCTGCTGGATGTGCTGCGGCCTCTTGCCGATCACATTCCCGGCCCGAGGCGAGGCTGAGATGTCGGCGCGCCCGACCGTCATCGTCAGTGCCGATTCGCTGGACGGGCCGCTGGCCGTGCTGGCCGAGACGCATCCCGACATCACGGTGCATGGCTGCGAAAGTTACGAGGCGCTTCCGGCCCTGATTTCGGAAACCGGCGCCGAAGTGATCTTCAGCATCAGGTTTGGCCAGCGCTCACTCTATCCACGCAAGGCGGTGGTCGAGAACCCGACAGTGCGCTGGGTTTGTGTTGGCGGTTCCGGCACTGATCACCTGCGGCCGTGGGATCCCGCGCGGGTGACGGTGACCAATTCGGCAGGCGTCGCCGCCGACATGATGGCGGAATACGTCTTTGGCGCGATGCTGTCGTTTTCGCTTGGCCTGCGTGGCTTCGCACGCGAACAGGCGGCCGGCAACTGGATCGGCGGCAAGGTCGAGCCGATCCAGGGCAAGACGCTGCTGCTTCTCGGTCTCGGCAAGACGGGGCAGGCGGTTGCCGCGCGTGCCAAGGCGTTCGGCATGACGACGCTGGGGGTGCGAGCGAATCCGAAGCCGACTGAGAATATCGATGAAGTGCACGCCATAGCGGATCTGCCAAGACTTTGGGGCCGTGCCGATTTCATCCTGTGTGCCGTGCCCCTGCTCGACAGCACCCGCGGCCTTGTCGGCAAGGAAGCCTTCGCGGCGATGAAACCTTCGGTCGTGCTGATCGACGTGTCCCGTGGCTTCGTCGTCGACGAGGCGGCGCTTCTCGCGATGCTCGATGCCGGACGGATCAAGGGCGCGGCGCTCGACGTCTTTGCGACAGAGCCGCTGCCGCAATCGCACCCGCTATGGGGCTACGACAACGTGATCGTCACGCCGCATTGCTCTTCGGTCTATGACGGCTGGGATGTGAAGTCGGTGCGCATGTTCGCCGACAGTCTGGCCCGCTACCGGCGTGGCGAGCCGCTGAACAATGTCGTCGATCCCAAACGCGGTTACTAGGAGGACAGGCCGATGACGGCGCATGACAGGCGAAGCGGTGGACGGCGCACCAGAGCAGCGGGGCGCAGCGGCGGCGGCATCGCGCAACTGCCCTGGCAGAGCGTGACGAACCCTTACGCGCCGATGCGGATGCTGGACGAGGAGCAGATGGACAAGCTGCATCGCACCTCGATGCGGATACTTTCCGAGCTCGGCATCCGGGTGATGGGCGAGAAGGTGATGAGCATCTTCGAAGCCGCGGGAGCCATAGTCGACCGAGAGGAAAGCACGATCCGCATCGACGAGAGCATCGTGACCGAAGCGCTGAAGAGCGCGCCGTCGAGCTTCACGATCACATCGCGCAATCCGGAGAAGAGGATCAGGTTCGGTGGCAATTCGCTGGCGTTCGGCCTCGTTGCCGGCCCGCCCAACGTGCACGATCGCATCAACGGCCGGCGGCAAGGCAATCTCGCGGATTACGAGAATTTCATCCGCCTCGCGCACCACTTCAATGCCATCCACATCATCGGCAACCAGGTCGTGGCGCCGATGGAATTGCCGGCAAACTCCCGGCATCTCGACACCTACCGCGCAAACCTGGCGCTTTCCGATTTGGGCTTCCACGCCTCCGCGATAGGACGTGGCCGCGCCATGGACAGCATCAACATGATGGCAATCACGCGCGGCATTCCGGTTGAGGAGATGAGGTCTTCGCCGGGCGTCACAACCATCATCTCCGTGAACTCGCCGCGCCTGTTCGACGAGGCGATGGCGGAGGGGCTGATCGCCATGGCAGAGCACGGCCAGCCGGTGACAATCACGCCGTTCACGCTGATGGGCGCGATGACCCCGGTCACGCTGGCCGCCGCCCTGGCGCAGCAGAATGCCGAAGCGCTTTTCGGCGTGACGCTGACGCAACTGATCAATCCCGGCACGCCGGTGATGTACGGCGCCTTCACCTCGAACGTCGACATGCGCTCCGGCGCGCCTGCCTTCGGCACGCCCGAAAATGCCAAAGCCAACATCGTCGCCGGCCAGTTGGCCCGCCGCTACAATCTGCCGTACCGCACCTCAAATGCGAATGCGTCGAACGTCGTCGACCTGCAGGCCACCTACGAAACAGAGATGGCGACCTGGGGCGCGGTGCTCGGCGGTGCGAACCTGATCTATCACGCCGCCGGCTGGCTCGAGGGCGGGCTGACGGCCTCCTACGAGAAGCTGATCCTCGATGTCGAGATCCTGCAGAACATGATGGAGTTCCTGCGGCCGATGCCCTTCGAGGAGGACGACCTTGGCTTCGAGGCGATCAAGTCGGTGCCGACCGGAGGCCATTTCTTCGGCTCCGAGCACACCATGGCGCGCTACGAGACCGCTTTCTACCGACCGATGCTGTCGAACTGGCAGAACTACGGCGCCTGGCAGGAAGCCGGTGGCCATGACGCGCTGGAACGGGCGACCCAGCTCTGGCAGCAGGCGCTGGCCGAATATGAAGAGCCCGTCCTGGACCCCGCGGTCCGTGAGGAACTGGATGACTACGTGGCGCGCCGGAGACTTGAGATCGGCGACCAGGAGCCCTGATCGACTTCAAACAGAAGGAGTGGACTGGCATGACCAAACTGCATCTGCTCGGTACCGCGATCGCTCTTGCCCTGACGGCGTCTGCGCAAGCCGCCGACGTCAAGGTCATCAACGACGACGCCTGGTTCGCGGAAGGCCCGATCTGGTTCCAGGACAAGCTGTTCTACGTCGAATACGGGCGCAACACCGTCGATGTGTGGGATGGCAAGAAGAACGAAATCTTCTGGAAAATGGACGGCTGCGGGCCCTCGGCGGTCCTGCCGACCGCCAAGGGCGAGTTCGTCGTAACCTGCTACGACAGCAACTCGATCGGCCGCATTTCGGCCGATGGCAAGACCCTCGATGCCTACGACAAGGACAAGGACGGCAAGCCGTTCAGCGGCCCCAACGACTTCGCGCCGGACAAGGATGGCGGAATCTATTTCACCGGCTCTGGCAAGGGCGGCGCTGCGATCGACGCGTCGGCCTACTACATCGGCAAGGACGACAGCGTGGCGAAGGTCGCGGACGACCTGCACAACGCCAACGGCCTGGTCATGTCGAACGACGGCAAGATCCTCTATCTGGTCGAAACGGAAGACAACCGCATCATCGAATTCGATGTCGCCGCCGACCATAGCCTGAGCAACAGGCGCGTCTTCCTGCGGCTGGACGACCTGTTCCCGGACCAGCCGCATATCTGGCCGGACGGCATCAAGATGGACAACGCCGGCGAGATGTATATCGGCCAGAGCCCGCGCTCGCTCGACGCACCCGGCAAGATCATCGTCGTCGATAAGGACGCCAAGCTTCTTCGCACGCTGTCGGTGCCGTCCCCGTCGATGCCGAACTTCGCATTCGGTCCGGACGAGAAGGAACTCTACGTCATGGCCTTGGACCAGATCGACGCTGCGCCATGGCACGGCAAGGTCTACGAGATACCGAACAAGTAGCCGTTATCGAGCACGACTTATCGGTTCGCAATATGCAGGCTGGATGGCCGGTCAACCCGCCATCCAACCGCCGTCGACCACTAGATTGACGCCGGTCATGTAAGTGGACAGGTCGCTAGCGAGGAACAGGGCTGCGCCGGCGACGTCGTTCGGCTGGCCGAGCCGCGGCCATGGCGTGCGGCGGCGCGAATAGTCGAGGGCGTCGGGATCGTTGGCGACGCCCGGCTTGCCGGTGATGATCTTGCCGGGCGCCACGGCGTTGCAGACGACCAGGTCTTCCGCGTGGTCGACAGCGATCTGGCGCGTCATCTGGACGATGGCCCCCTTGCTCACCGAATAGGGGAAGTCGCCGGGGCAAGCCACCATGCCGTGCTGCGAGGATATGTTGACGATGCGGCCGCGCACGCCGTTCACCGGCTCCTGCCTGAGCATCTGCAATACCGCGTGCTTCGAACAGTAGAAGAAGCCGGTGACGTTGACCGCCATGACCTTCGCCCACTGTTCTAGCGTGGTCTGGGTCAAAGTCGTCGAGGTGTAGATGGCTGCATTGTTGACCAGCACGTCGAGCCGACCGAAATGGCCGATTGCCTGCTGAGTCATGTCTTCGACCGCGCCGTTGTCCGAAATGTCGACGGACAGGAAGATCGCCTCGCCGCTTGCCGATTGGATGGCCTGAGCGGTCGGCTCTCCGCCTTCGACAGGCTCTTCGCGCACATCGGCCACGACGACCCGCGCGCCTTCCTGCGCATAGCGCCGCGCGATGGCCCGGCCGATGCCGGAGCTCCCGCCGGTGACGATTGCTACCTTGCCTTCCATAATACCCATCTCGCTGCCTTAGCCTTCCCGCCGCGCCACCTGGCCTTGCCCCGGCCGGGTCAAAATGCCGTGGCGGACGATTTCCACGCCTCGAAGAAATACCTGCCGCAAAGTTGCCGACACGCTCCAGCCGTCGAACGGTGTATAATTCGCTTTGGATTTCTGGTCCGCGTTGCGCACGGTGAAAGTCCGCTTGGGGTCGAGAAGCAGGATATCGGCGTCGAACCCGACGGCGAGCCGGCCTTTGCGCTTGCCCAGCCCGAAACGGTCGGCGGGGTTGGCCGCGCACATCCGCACGATATCGGAGATGCCGATCAGGCCTTCGTCTGCCAGCTTCAGCATCACGGGCAGCAGCGTCTGCAAACCTGGCATGCCACCTGGAATATCGGCGAATGCGGGATAGGCGGCGGCCTTTTCCCGTGGGCTGTGCGGCGCATGGTCTGTGCCGATGACATCGATCATGCCAGAGGCAACGGCCTCGCGCAGGCGTCGGACATCTTCCGGCGATCGCAACGGTGGCGAGCCCTTCAGCGTGGCTCCCTGGGTCTCATAGTCGTGCGCCGTGAAAAACAGGCTTTGTGGCGTTGTCTCGACGCTGGCATCGGCCAGATCCCGCAGGCGGTGCCACGTCTCGACGCCGAGCGCCGAATTGATCTGCCGCACATGGATACGGGTGCCGGCCTCGGTCGCTGCCAGCACGGCGCGGGCAATGCCGTTGGCCTCCGCCGCCGGTGGCCTGCTCTTCAGGAACGCCGCTATGTGGCCGTCATGGTCACGTGCCATGCTGCCTTCGAGCAGCGATTGGTCGCCGGGCGACACCCCGATTGTCGTGCCGAAAGGCACCATCACCTTCAGGGCTTGCAGCACCGCATCCGTCGTCTGGAACAGAAAATCCTTTGGGACGTCGGCGGTGAAAAGCTCGAACGAGACCGGCGCCATTTCGGCCACGGCGGCGATCAGGCCAAAATCCTTGGTAAGCACGGCCTGGAAACCCACATCGACATTCAGTTTTCCGGTCGTCAGCGCCATCTTGTCGGCGAGTTGATCCGCCGTCGCCGTCCAGGGCTCGTCTGTCGGCATGTCGAGCACGGTCGTCACCCCGCCGAGTGCGGCCGCATGCGTGCCGGATGAAAAGTCCTCCTTGTGGGTCAGTCCCGGTTCCCTGAGATGCGCATGCGCATCGATCAGCCCAGGCAACAGGAAACAGCCGGCGGCGTCGATCAGGGTGCGCGCCTCGGCGGATTCTCCGGGCTGGACCAGGGCGGCGATCCTGCCGCCATGGATCGCGACGTTGCGGCGCGCTTCTCCATCGGCATTGATGATCGTGGCGCCTGTGATGAGCGTCTCAAACATGACGCATCTCCGCTGCTAGTGGCCCTGTCTGCGGGTAAAACTGTCCTGATTGTCAATCCAGTAGCGGGCGATGTCGGCCCGGCGCATGAAGATAACGCCAGGCGTTTTCTGTATATGCTCGATGACCGCCCGCAGGCCCGCAGCCCGGTTCGGCTGACCCATCCAGCGCGCATGCACGCAGATGTTCAGCATGCGCCCGCCGGTCTCGTCGGCTTCCCAAAGCATGTAGTCGATCGCCGAGCGGCAATCCTCGGCGAAGTCGCGCGGGTTGCTGTAGCCCGGCGCGATGAGGAAGCGGCTGTCGTTGAGCGTCTTGGAATAGGGCACGACCAGGATGCGCTGGCCGCCATGGTCGACGAAATAGGGCAATTCGTCGTTGCAGGGGTCGGAGTGATAGAGAAAGCCGCCCTCTCGCACCAGCAGGTCACGTGTGTTGACACTCGGGAACGACCGGCAATTCCAGCCCAGCGGCCGGCGGCCAAGCACCTTCTGGTAGAGCGTGATCGCCTCGTGCAACTGCCTTTCCTCTTCCTCGCGCGGCATGCCGGGATAGTCGGTCCAGCGCAGCCCATGCCCGAGCAGGTCGTGGCCGCGCGCATTCATCCATTCGGCGACGGCGCGGTTCTTCTCCAGCGCCACCGCGCAGGCCGAAACCGTGATCGGCACGTTGTAGCGGTCGAAAAGCCGGGCGAGCCGCCAGACGCCGACCCGGCTGCCATATTCGAAATGCGTCTCGGTGCCGAGGTCGCGGTGCGGTGATGTGCCGTTGTTGTTGTACTCGCCCCAATTGTCGTTGCGGCCGTCGTCCAGCCAGTTGTATTCCGAGCCTTCCTCGTAGTTCAGCACGAGGTTGATCGCGACCTTCGCGCCACCCGGCCAGATCACATAGGGTGGGTTCGCCCCATAGCCGACGAAGTCGCGCGGCTGGGCGTTCGCCGGATGTGAAGCAGCGTTCGGTGCCATGGCAATCCCTCTCAATTCGTCTCGTTGGCGGAAATCCAATCCATATAGGCGTGGAAGGCTTCCTTGCCGGGGCGCGGCCGCCACCCGGTGTCGCGCATGATCCGGGCGATATCGTAGGCCCCCCACATGCCGCCTTTCAGTGACGTGTCCTGGACGATATTGGCATCGGCGCCGGCGCTGACCTCGGCCTTCAAACCTGGAACCCGCTCGCGCGTCCACCCGATGATGTCGCCGATCGTCTGGCCGCCGCCGGAACCGATATTGTAGTGGCGATAATTGAGGCGCGGCGCGTCGATCAGCGCCAGAATGGCAGCGGCGACATCGGTGGAAGTGACGTAGTCGCCGACCGATTCAAGGCTGTTCGGCCTGATCGTCTCGCCGGCCAATGCCATGTGCGCGACGCGGTTTGGAACATGGCGGAAATTCCGGCTCTCCGTGGCGCGGTCCATCGGCCCATAGACGGACGCGAGACGCACCGAGATCGCCGACAGACCGAACAGGTCGGCGTACCGATTGGCCACCATTTCGGAGGCGAATTTGGAGATGCCGTAGAGCGTGAGCGGCGCGACATAGCCGTCCTCTGGCAGCGGCTCGCCGCTCCAGTCCGGCCCGTTGTGCCGGTAGACGGAGCCGGAACTGACATAGACGAAGCGCTTCAGGGCAGGCCGCGTGCGGGCCCAGTCCAGCATGCGCACCGTGCCCATGAGATTGACGTCGACGATGCGCGCCGGGTCCTCGGCCTCAGGCTGCCGCTTGGCTTCCGAAGCGCTGCCGCGCGAGATCGGGGTGATGGTCGCACCGTGCACGATGGCCGAGATGTTCTGCCCGTCCAGCGCGGCGGACCATGTCTTCGGGTCGAGAATATCGGCGCTGACGACGGTGAGCCTATCGCGCATCGGCGCGAAATGCTTTTCGGCGGCCGCGTCGAGATTAGACCGGTCCAGGATCACAGCCCGCGCGGTCGGGTCGCGGTCGAGCCAGGCGCGGGCGACGACGCTCATGACGAAGCCGGTGCCGCCAGTGACGAGCAGGGTCATCGGATCAACCTCCAATACCGGAAAGGGGTTCAGCGTACGGCATAGCCGCCATCCACGAGAAGGTCCGTGCCGGTGACGAATGAGGCATCGGACGAAAGCAGGAAGGCGCAGGCGGCGGCGATCTCTTCAGGTTGGGCAATGCGCCCGAGCAGATGCGCCGGCCCGAGACCCTCGTCGGCCGCCTTCAGGTCCGGCCAGCGTTGCAGCAGGCGCGCGGTCGCGACAGCGCCGGGCGACAGGCTGTTGACGCGGATGTGTTGCCCGGCATGGTCGACGGCCATGGCCTTGGCGAGATGCATAAGGCCGGCCTTGGCCGCGCAATAGGCCACCGCCTTGCCGACGGCGACGCGCGCGAATTGCGAGCCGATCAGGACGATCGAGCCGCCGCCGCCGGCCGCCATCAAGGGCACTGCGAATTTGGAGACCAGGAAGGCGCCGGTGAGGCTGACGTCCAGCTCCAGCCGCCATTTGTCGAGCGCGAGATCGGCGACCGTGCCGTCGGTCGATGGGGCGGCGGCATTGTGGACCAGACCGTCCAGCCCACCGAATGCCCGGCCTGTAGTGGCGACCGCGGATTTGACCGAATCCGGCTCGGTGACGTCGCAGCCGACCGCCAAGGCGTTCGATCCGAGACTTGCGACAAGCGCCTGCGTTGCCGCCATGTCGCGATCCGCGCAGGCGACGCGAGCGTTCTCCTCGACGCATCGGCGTGCGATCGCGGCGCCGATCCCGCTTGCGGCGCCGGTGATCAGAATGACCTTGCCGGTCAGGCGGCCGGGCAGGGGGGATGCGGCGGCTGTCACGGCTCGCCTCCCGAGGGCTGCACGACCACAATCCCCACCGGGCGCTGCCGCAAGTTGATGCAAGCCGCGATTGCCACCAGAATGCCGCCGGTGCCGAGCACCAACAGCATGGCCTGCGGGGCGGTGTGCTCCATGAGCGCCGCGGACAGGCCGGGCGTCAGGATATTGCTGATTGAATAGAGCAGCAGCAACGTGCCGGAAGCGGCAACCATATGACGGCTGTGCATTCGCGAATTGGCGAAGGCTATCGCCACCGGATATACGGTCAGCGCCGTGGCGCCATAGATGAAGAACAGCAGGAAGAGGAATGGCAGCGGCCTGGTTCCGATCCAGGCGATGGATGCGCAGAGCGACACCGAAAGCAGGCCCTGGATGAGCAGTATCACACGCCTGTCGAACCGGTCCGAGAGCCATCCGACTGGCGTTTGCGCCAGCATCCCGGCGATGCTGACGGTCGTCACCAGGCCGACGGTCGCGCTGGCGGATAGCCCGATCTTGGCGCCATAGATCGGGGTCAGAACGAAAACGTTCATGTTGGTGACGCCGGCCTGGAAGACGCTGACCACCGTAACGGGCGCCAGCCGCAGCAACTGGATGACGCCGTAACGCTCTTCCTTCGCCGGGATGTCCGGCACGGACGGTTCATACTGCGGAGCAGGCAGGGCAGGCCATGGCTTTGAGACGAAGCGTGCAAGCACTGCCATTAATACCGTGGCCGCGCTGACCCCGAACAGATGGGGCGAGTGCGCCCCGACGATCTCCAAAAGCACCTGGCCGAGCAGCACGGCGATCGCTGTTGTCATCATGTAGACGGAAAACAGCCTGCCGCGATTGTGCTGGTCAGCATAAAGGTTGATCCAGCTTTCGCACACGACGAACATGGCCGCCATGGCCAGCCCTCCGAGCAGGCGGAAGCAGAACCATGCCGGCAGCAGATCGGTGAACACGAAGCCTGATGTGCCGATCGCCGCGATCACGGTTATGATGAAAAAGGCGCGCTCGTGGCCTACCCGCGACACCAGTGGACGAGCAATGAGGCAACCGACGAGGAACCCGAGCGGGTAGGCGGTGAGCACCAATTGCACGTTTGGGGGCGCGATGCCCGGCGCGCTCAAGGCCAGTGACACGGCCGTCGTCAGCATGGAGCTGCCGATGCCGGCCAGGCAGATGAGCGCCATGATCGGCAGGATGGCGCGCGATCGTTCCGCCTGACGCCAGAGACGGGCCAGCGACCATGTCCTCATTTAGGGCCACGCGCCTCGTCCATGAGGGTGAGCGCGGCCAGATCCGTCTTCGGGATATGGCAGGCGATCTCGTGCGTGGGGGACATTGTGCGGATCGGCGGCGGCTCGCTGTCGCAAATAGGACCCACCTTGCGATGGCACCGGCTGGCAAAGCGGCAGCCGGTAGGAACGTTGACGGGACTAGGCGTGTCTCCGGTCAGCGTGATCCGCCTGCGCCCGGCGCCTTCCGCTTTCGTGCTGCGGATCGCCGAAATCAGGGCCTCGGTGTAGGGATGGGTGGCGCCGCCGAAGATTTCATCGACCGTGCCTTTCTCCATCACCTTGCCGAGGTACATGACCACGACCTTGTCGGCGACATGGCGCACCAGCGCCAGATCGTGGCTGATGAACAGCATCGTCGCGTGGCGGGTCCGCTGGATGTCGAGCAGCAGCGTCACCACCGCCGCCTGCACCGAGACGTCCAGCGCCGATACCGGCTCGTCGGCGACGATCAGCGACGGGTCGGAAGCGAAGGCGCGGGCAATGGCGATGCGCTGTTTCTGTCCGCCCGACAACTGGCTTGGCTTACGCGCCGCGAAGTCCGGCGAAAGCCGCACCATCTCGAGCAGTTCGCGCATGCGCTGGTCGATGGCTGCCTTGCCCGTGCGAATGCCGAATTTCTTCAACGATCGGCGGATGGAGAAGCCGGCGCTGTGCGAGGGATTCAGCGTCGAATCCGGATTTTGGAACACCATCTGGATCGATTGCAGCAATTGTTTAGGCCGAGAGGCTGCTTCGATCTTTGCGATGTTTTCGCCGGCCATGCGGATTTCACCCGATGTGGCGCGGTCGAGGCCGGTGACGATGCGCGCAAGGGTCGACTTGCCGCAACCGGACTCGCCGACCAGCGCGACGATTTCGGCCTTGCCGGCCTCGAAAGACACATGCTCGTTGGCCTTCAGCGTCCTGTGGTTGCTGAGGTGGTAGAGCTTGGTGACATCCGATACGGCTATTGCGGCCTCCGGCGCCGTTCTCTCTTCGGCCAGCGTCGGCAGGTCGCGGCGACCGAGGTCGAGTTCAGGCCAGCGCACGCAGCGCACCAGATGGTGCTCTCCCGCCGGTTCGAGGATGATTCCGGGCTGGTCGCACAGGCCGGCCTTGAAACCGGCGCAGCGCGGCCCGAACAGGCAGCCGCGCGGCCGCTCCGAGGGCAGCGGGATGTGACCCGGAATGGCAGCCAGCGTGCGGCTGTGCTTGCCGTGGTCGATGTCGGGAATGCAGTCGATCAGCCCTTGCGTGTAGGGGTGCCGCGGTTGGCCGAACAGCTCGCCTGTCGGCGCTTCTTCGACCAGTTCGCCGGAATACATGATGCCGACGCGGTCGCAGCTCTCGGCGATCAGGCCGAGATTGTGGGAGATGAACAGCAGGCTGGTGCCGTAGCGCTGGCGCAGCTCCCCAATCAGGTCGATCACCGCCGATTCCACCGTGACGTCGAGGCCGGTGGTCGGCTCGTCGAGCAGCAGCAGAGAAGGCCTGCCCAGAAGCGCCATGGCGATCACGACCCGCTGCTGCTGGCCGCCGGAAAGCTGATGCGGATACCGCTTCAGCATGTCGCCGGCGTCTGGCAGGCGCACGTCCTTCAGCATGGCTGCCGCCATGTCGAGCGCGTCGGTTCGGCTGGCGTCGAGATGGAGCATCGGCACTTCGGCAAGCTGCGCGCCGATGGTCTTGACCGGATTGAGCGCGCTCATCGGATCCTGATAGACCATGGCGATGCGCCGCCCGCGCATGGAGCGCAGTCTGTGTGCCGGCGCGCCGACCAGATCCTCGCCTTCGAAGCGGATGCTGCCGCCGGCGATCAGGCCGGTGGCGCCGAGATAGCCCATGATGGCCATCGCGGTCGTGCTCTTGCCGCAGCCGGATTCGCCGACCAGCCCATAACTTTCGCCCGGTCTGACCTCGAACGACAAGCTTGGCACGGCAACGACGGTCTCCGCCTTGGCGCGAAACTCGATGCGCAGGTCCCGGACCTCGAGCAGCGGGGCGTCCGCGGCTTGCCCCTTCGGCGCTGGCGCCAATATGTCAGCAGTCGGAATCATGGCTTCCAGGCTTCCCGCAGGCCGTCGGCCAGGAGGTTGAAGCCGAGCACCAGGCTGACGATTGCAATCGACGGCAGCACCGACATCAGCGGCCAGACGTTGAGCACGGTCGTGCTTTCCTTGACCATGCCGCCCCAATCGGGGTTGGGCGGCGGCAGGCCGAGGCCGAGGAAGCCGAGGATGCCGATGGTGATGATCGTGTAGCCGATGCGCAGGCAGGCATCGACGATCAGCATGCCGCGGCAGTTGGGCAGCAGCTCGACCAGCATGATGTAGAGCGTGCTTTCGGCGCGCAGCCTAGCCGCAGCGATGTATTCCTGCTCCTTCAGGCCGAGCACCAGCCCTCGCGTTATTCGCCCGATGCCCGGGGCCGAAGCGACGGTCGAGGCGATGACGATGTTGAAGACGGACGGGCCGATATTGGCGATCAGTATGACGTAGAGGACCAGCACCGGGAAGGCGAGGATGATGTCGGACAGCCGACTGATGAGGGCATCGATCCAGCCCCCGTAATAACCAGCGATCATTCCCAGCGTGATGCCGACTATCATGGCGATGGCGACGGAGAGCGGCGCCACCACCAGCACGGTGCGGGCGCCGAAGATCAGCCGCGACAGCTCATCGCGGCCGAGGATATCGACGCCAAGCCAATGCGCGGCCGAAGGCGTCGGGTCGGCGAGCGCCATCACGTCCTGTTCGGTCGGCGAGTAGAGCGGCAGGACCGGCGCGAGGATCGCTGCTAGTACCCAGAAGCCCACCAGGAATAATCCGATCATCGCGGTCGGCGAGCGCAGCATCCGCGCCCATTTCAGGCGCGTCCTGCCCGTCGGCTTGGCAGCCGTCCCGTCCATCGCTCTCTGTTCGGCCACTGCGTTCATTTCAACCTTATGCGTGGGTCAAGCAGCATGTAACCGAGGTCACCGAGGAACTGCGTCGTGACCGCGATGGCGACGGTGATCAGCGTGGCGGCTTCGATGGTCGCGATGTCGCCGAACAGGCTGGCGTCGAGCAGCAGCCGACCGAAGCCGGGATAGGCGAAGACGAGTTCCGTCACCACCACGCCGCTGATGAGGAAGTTGATCTGCAGCAGAAGCACCGTGAAAGGCGCGATCATGGCGTTGCGTAGGGCGTGGCGCATCACCACTTGGCGCGTGCTCATGCCCTTCAGCACCGCGGTGCGGATGAAAGGTTTTTCCATCACGCCGATCATCGAGACTCGGATCATGCGCGCGACATAGCCGAAGTCGTAGATGACGAGCACCGCGACCGGCAGCACGAGTTGCGATGGAATGGACCAGCCGCCGTCGGAATCCAGCGGACTGGTGCCCGGCAGCACCGGCCACAGGATGACGAACAGGGTAACCAGGAAAACGCCGGAAGCGAATTCGGGGATCGAGGTGAAGGTGATGCATATGATCGACAATGCCCGGTCGAGTACGCCGCCTTCCTTGAGGCCCGACAGGATGCCGAAGACAATCGACAAGGGCACGATCAACAGGAAGGCCAGTCCGGCCAGGATCGCCGTATTGCCGAGCCGGTCCCAGATCACATCGTTGACGGGCAGCTTGTTGAGCGTCGAATAGCCGAAATTGCCGAAGTACTGGGCGCCTCGCGGGTCCGTGAAATTGAGCCCGGTGCTGGGGTCCTGAAGCGGGTCCGGAATGACGCCGAGCAGTATGCCCGCCCAGCGGCCGTAACGCACCAGCAGCGGATCATCCGCCTTCAGCTTCCTGGTGAGGAAATCGACCTGTTCCTGGGTCGCGAAAGGCCCGAGGGATTTGCGCGCGACGCTGCCCGGCGTGAATTCACAGACGGCAAAAACAAGAAACGAAGCCGCCACCATGGTGAGCAGCATCATCGCCAGTCGTCTCGCAACGAATCTCGCCATCGGCCGGAATGTCCGCTCCTGATGCAATCGGGGTTGAATGCCCGGTCGCCTCGAAGGCGGCCGGGCAAATTGGTCAGGCGGCGACGACCGCGTAGTCCTTGGCGAAAATATACTGCGAAGGATGGAGTTCGAAACCCTGCACCTTCTTGTCCATCACGGTCGAGAAGATGCGCCAGAATGGCTGCACGATCGGCCCTTCGTCCTGCATGATCAGCTCGATCTTCTCCATCACCTTGGAACGCTCCTTCGGGTCGAGGATGCCTTCGGCCTGGGTGAGCAGCTTGTCGAACTCGGCATTGGAGAAATGCGACTCGTTCCACGCTCCATTGGTGCGGTAGGCTAGGCCGAGCGTCATGATGGCGAGCGGGCGATGCCCCCATGCCGTCAGGCTGAACGGCGCGCTGGTCCACACTTCCCAATACTGGGCGCTCGGCAGCGACTTGATGTTGGCTTTGATGCCGATGTCCTTCAACTGCTCGGCCATCGCCTGTGTCGTGTTCAGTTCCCAGATCGGATCGGGCCTTGTCACGACGTCGATCTCGAAGCCATCGCCCTGGCCGGCGTCGGCCATCAACTTCTTTGCCTTCTCGATGTCGCGCGGCCATTTCGGCAGCGCGGCATACTCGGGATGCGACGGCGCCACGTGGTGGTCTTCCGCCGGCGTGCCGGCGCCGAGCAGGACCGTCTGGATGATCTTGTCGCGATCGATCGCGTAGCGCATGGCCTGGCGCACGCGCTTGTCCTTGAATTGCTCGACGTCGGGATGCATGCGCATCACGATGGTCTGCGTGGTTTCGACCTTATGGATCGCGACGTGGGGGAAAGCCTTCATAGAATTGATCTGGACCGCGTCGGCTTCCGACAGTCCGTCAACCTGCTTGGAGGCCATTGCCGCGATGCCGGCGCCCGGATTGTCGCCGAGGTCGACGAACTCGAACGTGTCGAGATGCGGCGCGCCGCCCCAATAATCAGCTCGCGCCTTGTATTTCGCGCCCTTGCCGACCGTGTATTCGACGATCTCGAACGCTCCGGTGCCATTAGCGCTCGGACCGAAGGCGCCGTTGTCCTTCGGGTCGAGAATGAACATAGGATAGTGGAACAGGTGTTCGGCGACCGCGATCTGCGGCGAGAACAGGTTGAGCCGCACCGTGCTGTCGTCGACCTTCTCGATCGCCTTGTCGGACCACAGCCGGCTCGACTTCTTGGGATTGCCCTTGTCGTCCTTTTCGCCGGTGTCGTATTCCTCGACCAGGTAGCCGGTGAACAGGCCGAGCACGGAGGACCCGACAGCCGGATCGCTGACCCGCTTCAGGTTCCAGACCACGTCGTCGGTGTTCAGCGCTCTGCCGTCGCGCCATTTCACGTCCTTGCGGATGTGCAGCGTCCAAGTCTTCAGGTCGTCGCTGACGTCCCACTTTTCGAGCAGATAGGGACGGGTGATGTTGTTGCGGTCGGTGAAGGTCAGATATTCGCAGACCTGGCGAATGATGTTCGACTTCTCGGCGAAGTCGGCCAGATGCGGGTCCTTGATCTCCATGCAGCGCATGCCGATGCGCAGGTTTCCGCCTTTCGGCAAATCCTGCGCGCGGGCCTGCGTCGACGGGTCGACGAGACCGGCCATGGCATAGGCCGCTCCGGCCGAAAGACCGAGCAGCGTCGACTTGCGCAGGAAGTCCCTGCGGCTGATCGCGCCGTCGTTGAGCTGATCGACGAGTGTCGGGATATACGCGTGTGGAGCCTTATCCAAGATATTGACCTCCGAGTTGTCACAATGCGCTGGTTGGATGGGCGTCCCGGCGCTGCCGTTCGGTCGGCAAGGAACCGAATTCGCTGGCGGACGCGCAACTCCAAGGCCCGTGGTGACAATGCGTGGTCGGCGAAAAGGCTTGCCGGAAAACCGGCCTGTCCCCATGCCGCGGATGCATGTCCATAGCGGTGGCTCCCATTCGTGGCGCCGTTGATACAGCTGCTCATTTCCCCACTAGAAGCTACACCGGGCCCCCCTGTCCACAAACGAAGATTAATGTGGCTATGACCTCGTTTTTTTTGGCCAAAATCATAGCCGAAACCGGGATTGGCGCCCAATTGCAGGCTTTACAGCCATTTGTCGGGCTTTCTACACTGCCGATAGTCGAAAAAGTGAGGTCATGCCGGCGAACGTAAGCCGAGCCCAGCCCTCAGTCACCATCATGCCAATTGCAAATCTGCCTGCCCTCGGACCTAGAGCCAAAAGGAACACGTGAAATGCGGACCCATGCCCAGGCTGTTGTGATCGGCGGCGGTCTGATCGGATGCTCCATCCTTTATCATCTCGCGAAACATGGCTGGACCGATGTCGTGCTATTCGAGCGCGATGAACTGACCTCGGGCTCGACTTGGCACGCCGCGGCCAACATCCACGGCCTGCACGACTCCACCAACATCAGCCGTCTGCAGCATTACACGATGGCGCTCTACAAGGAGCTGGAGAAGGAGACGGGGCAGGGCTGCGGCGTCTTCCAGCCGGGATCGCTCTACCTTGCCCAGACCGAGGCGCGGGAACATCAGCTCAGGCTGCAGGAGGCCAAGGCCCGCCGCTACAAGATGAATTTCTACGAGGTCGACCGGGCCGAGGCTGAGCGGCTGCACCCGCTGGTGGATTTCGATGGCATACGCTGCATCATGTACGAACCCGAGGGCGGCAACGTCGATCCTTCGGGCGTCACGATGGCCTATGCCGCCGGCGCGCGCCAGCGCGGCGCAGAGATCCACCGCTTTACCCCTGTGACAGGAACGGAGCAGCAGCCGGACGGCAGCTGGATCGTGCGCACCACCAAAGGCGACGTGCACGCGCAATGGGTGGTCAACGCCGCCGGCCTGTGGGGACGCGAGGTCGCCGCCATGGCCGGGCTGGAACTTCCGCTGATCCCCACCGAGCACCAGTATTTCGTGACCGAGACCATCCCGGAAATCGCCAATATGGGCAGGCGCCTGCCTTCGGTCGCCGACCGCGACGGCGAATACTACCTCCGCCAGGAGGGCCTTGGCCTGCTGATCGGCGCCTATGAGCGGGCGATGAAATTCTGGGCGGAGGACGGCACGCCGCTGGATTTCGGCCATGAGCTCTTCCCCGACGATCTGGAGCGCATCGAGGAAAACATGATGCGCGCCATCGCCCGCGTGCCGGCGGTTGGCGCCGCGGGCATCAAGAAGGTCATCAACGGGCCGATGATCTGGTCGCCGGACAGCGCGGCGCTGTTCGGTCCCGTGCCGGAGTTGAGGAACTATTTCTGCTGCAACGGCCTCATCCCTGGCTTCTCGCAATCCGGCGGACTCGGCAAACTCGCCGCAGAGTGGATGATCGAGGGCGAGCCGACGCTCGACATGTTCGGCTGGGATCTCGCCCGGTTCGGCCACTGGGCAAGCAAGGCCTTCGTCAAGGCGCGGGTGCAGGATCAGTACAGCCACCGTTTCAAGATCCATTTCCCGAATGAGGAGCGCGCGGCAGGGCGGCCGGTGCGGACGCGACCGGCCTATGCCATGCAGAAGGATAAGGGCGCAGTCTTCGGCCTGAATTTCGGCTGGGAGCATCCGCTGTGGTTCTCGACCGACGGCGAGCCTCGAGAAGAGACGATAGGGTTCACCAGGCAGAACTGGTGGCATCCCGTCGGCCGCGAGGCGCGCATGCTGCGCGACCACGTCGGCGTTATCGATGTTTCCAACTTCGCCAAATACGAGGTGAAGGGGCCGGGTGCCGAGGCTTGGCTGAACGCACTCTTCGCCAACAAGATCCCTGCCAAGGTCGGCAAATCCTGCCTGACGCCGCTGATCGGCAAGCGCGGCGGCATTGCCGGCGACTTCACGGTGACCAAGCTCGGCGAAGACGAATATCGCATTTTCGGCTCCGGCATGGCCGAACGCTACCATCAGCGCTTCTTCAAGATGGTGCCGTTGCCTCCAGACACCACGTTCCGCTCGCTGACCGAGGCGATGTGCGGCTTTAATGTTGCCGGACCGAAGTCGCGCGCGGTGCTGCAGCGACTTGCCAATGACGATCTGACGACCGAATCCTTCCCCTTCATGGCATCGCGCCGCATCACCGTTGCACGCGTCGATGTCATCGCATTGCGCGTCTCCTTCACCGGAGACCTCGGCTGGGAACTCTACTGCGAAGAGAAGGACCAGACTGCCCTTTACAGCGCGTTGCTCGACGCCGCGCGGCAGGAAGGCGGCGGGCCGGTCGGCTCGCGCGCGCTGATGTCACTCAGGGTCGAGAAAGGCTACGGCAGTTGGGGTCGCGAATATTCGCCCGAATACTGGCCGCAGGAGGTCAGGCTCGACCGGCTGGTCAAGATGGACAAGGGCGACTTCCTCAATCGGGGCGCCTATGCTGCGCTGGCCTCCAAGCCGGCGCGCGACGAGTTGATCATGATCTCGATCGAGGCGGAGGATGCCGATGCGACGGGCGGCGAGCCGATCTTCCTGCCGGACGGCACGCCGGTCGGCCAAGTCACGTCCGGCGCCTATGGCTACCATGTCGGCATGTCGCTGGCGCTTGGCTACGTGAAGGCGGGCTCCGTCAAGTCCGGAGAAGCGGTCACGGTCGCGATCCTCGGCCACCCGCACAAGGCCGTGTTGCTCGACCGGCCGCCTTTCGACCCCGATGGCAAGAGACTGCGGGCCTGATTATGAAAATCGTGGCGCGCCAAAAGGGTTATCGCATGATCTAGACCTGCGGCAACTGGGAGGTAATACCGTGGAAAAAGCATCGCATCCCTATATTCCTACGCTTCTCGACCAGATGAAGGACGGCCGGATCGGCCGCCGCGACTTTCTCAGGAAGGCAACGCTGCTTGGGCTTTCGGCGACGGCCGCCTATGCCATGGCGGGGCTGCCCGAGCCTATGTCCCAGGCTCGCGCCGAGGATATGCCGAAAGGTGGAAATCTGCGGATCGGCATGCGTTGCCAGGAGATCAAGGATCCCCACACCGTCGACTTCTACGAGAAGTCCAACGTCATCCGCCAGGTTTGCGAATTTCTGACCTTCACCGATCGCGATAACATCACCCGTCCTTACCTTCTGGAGAAATGGGATGTCAGCGACGACCTGAAAACCTGGACGCTGCATGTTCGCAAGGGCGTGAAATGGCACGACGGCAGGGACTTCACCGCCGACGACGTCGTATGGAACCTCAAGCGTGTCTGCGATCCCAAGGTCGGCTCTTCGATGCTGGGCCTGATGACGGGTTACCTCGTCGAACAGTACGATACGGGCGAGAAGGACGACAAGGGCAACGCAAAGATGTCGAGCCGCCTGTGGTCCGACAATGCCATCGAGAAGGTCGACGATCATACCGTCAGGCTGAATTGCAAGTCGCCCCAGGTGGCGGTGGCGGAACATTTCTTCCACTACGCGATGCCGATCATCGATCCCAACAACAATGGTGCGTTCGGCGTCGGCACGAACGGAACCGGGCCGTTCGAACTCATCGAGTACAACATCGGAAAGAACGCCAAGTTCAAGGCCAGGACGGACTATTGGGGCGGAGGCCCGTACCTCGACACGTTCGCCTTCGTCGATCTTGGTGACGGCGCCGGGGCCGGCATCGCCGCCATGGCCTCGAAACAGGTCGATGGCCTGTCGACTGCGGATCGCGTCGAAATCAACTCGATGAAGAGTTTCCCGCATGTTGCCGTCTACAGCGTCCCGTCGGCCCAGACGACGGTCGCGCGCATGCACCCGGAAGGTCCGTTCGCCGACAAGCGCGTGCGCCAGGCGATGAGGCTCGCCGTGGATCGCAACAAGATCATTCAATTGGCCCTGCTCGGCGGTGGAGCGGAAGGGGAGGATCACCACGTCGCCCCGTCGCATCCGGAGTATGCTCCGTTGCCCAAGATCGATCGAGACGTCGAGAAAGCGAAGAAGCTTCTGGCCGACGCCGGATTCCCGGATGGGTTCGAGCACGACATGATCACGCGCTCCGAACCGGCCTATGAGGTCGCCATGGCTCAGACGCTGGTCGAGCAGTTCAAGGACATCGGCGTGAAGATCAACATCAAGACCCTGCCGAATGCCCAATATTGGGACATATGGACCAAGGTTCCGTTCTCCATCACGGGATGGAGCCATCGGCCGCTCGGCATCATGACGCTGGGGTTGGCCTACCGCTCGAACGTGGCATGGAACGAGTCGCATTTCTCCAACGCCGAATTCGACAAGCTGCTGACCCAGGCCGAGGGCATCCTCGATCCGAAGGAGCGCTCCAAGGTGATGGAGAAGATCGAGCTGATCCTGCAGGACGAAAGCCCGATCATCCAGCCTTACTGGCGCGACCAGCAGACCGTGATGGACAAGAAGGTGAAGGGCTTCGAGAAGCACCCGTCGGAGTTCATCTTCGCCAAGGATTACGCAGTCGTGGCGGCCTAGACAGCGCCGGCTCGCCGTCGACTGGAAGACGGTTCACGCCCTCCCGAAATCTCTGGGAGGGCAGGGACCTTGCCCCTATCGGCGTCGCATCACGCGGTGCGCCCCTCTGAATTCTCACCAAGCTGAAGGTGGAAACTCCATGAGCTACGATCTGGCTATCAAAAACGGCACGGTGATCACCGCCAATGATACGTTTCTTGCCGATGTGGCTATAAACGGCGAACAGATCGCTGCCATTGGGCAGGGGTTGGTCGGGCAGAGGGAAATCGACGCGCGGGGTCGTTATGTGCTTCCCGGAGCCATCGATGCGCATGTGCATCTGACTGACCCGCGCTACGCCCCGCTCTATACGCCGGGTGCGGATTCGTTCGGGGTCGGCAGCAGGGCCGCTGCGATCGGCGGCGTGACGACATTCGTCGATTTCGCGTCGCCCTATGCCGGCGTCAATCTCGTCAAGGAATTGGATGTCCGGCAAAAGGAGGCCGAAGGCGAGGCGGTGATCGACTATGCGTTCAACCTCACGATACGCGACACCGACCCGTCGCGAATTGGAGAATTGCACGACATCTTCGATCGCGGGGTCACCTCCATCAAGATGTTCATGGCCTATGACGGCTATCGGCTGAACGACACCACCATCTTCAGCGCGATGGAAGTCATCGCCGAACGCGACGGCCTCGCGGTGGTCCACGCCGAAAACGACGACATCATCAGGATGCTGAAGGCCCGTCTGGCGAAGGAAGGCAAGACCGGCACGGAGTGGTATCTGTCGACACTTCCTTCCGCGACCGAAGGCGAGGCCGTCCATCGCGTGATAGCCTTCGCGGCCTACACCGGCGCCCGCCTGATCCTCTATCACCAGACCTGCGAGGAAGGCGTGCGCGAGATCAGGCACGCCAAAGCACGTGGTCAGAGCGTGTATGGCGAGGTCTGCGTGGCCTATCTGGTTTACACCAGCGACGACTATGAGCGAACCCTGGCCAACGGTTTCTCCATCCAGACCAGCCCGCCGATACGGGAGAAGCGCCATCAAGATGCGCTTTGGCAGGCTCTCGCGGACGGCACTCTCGACATCGTGTCCACCGACCATGGTCCGCGCAAGCGGCCCCCGGGCCAACCCGCCCATGGGATATCGGGTATCGAGGCCCGTCTGGCGCTGATTCATCATTTCGGCGTGAACGCAGGCAGGCTCAGCCTCAACAGGTGGGTCGAGGTGTGCTGCACCAACCCTGCGAAAATCTTCGGCCTCCCCAAAAAGGGTCAGCTCCTGCCCGGCTACGACGCGGATGTGGTGGTGTTCGATCCGAACAAGGAATTCACGTTCTCGGCCGAGACGCTCCATTCCGACATCGATTACAGCTCCTACGACGGCATATCGGTGCGTGGATATCCGCAAATGACGATCAGCCGCGGCGAGGTCGTCGCAGATGGCGGGTCGTTCGTGGGCAAGCCCGGGCGTGGCCGGTTCATCGAACGGGGAACAGGGAAGCGCTCCTCATAGAGGTTGCGCAAATACGCCAGGCTGTCTTCGCCGCGCCAAACGCGCGGCACGCCGCAGCGCGGCGCTTGCCAGAACTAGGCTGAATCGACATTCAGCGCATCCATAGCATTGCTGCGGCGAGGTGGATGAAAGCAAGGAAGTGGAGGGCGCGACGACCGAAGCGCGTTGCGCAGCGTCGCTGCGGCATGTTCGATGTCTCCGCCAGGACCGACAATAGCGGCCTTGCCATAGGAGACGACGGGTTTCGAAAGAAGCATCGCCGCCTCGCGCACGAGCAGTTCTCCGGGTTCGGCGCCATAGGAGACAAGCTCCAACAGGTCTTCGGCAGCCTTGCCTGCCAGCGGGTTCTGGACAACGGCGCACGCGGCGGCGCGCGTGGCCGCGGAGTTGTCTACGCTAGGAAACGGTCGTCGCCGGAGGAGAGTCAGATGAAACAGAAAGCCTACTGGATTGCATCCTCGAGCTGTTCGGCAAGTATGGCGGCAGATATCTTGTAAGGGCAGGGCGTTCGAAGGTTGTGGAAGGCCAGGGGCGGGACCGTAACATCATCATCGAGTTACCGGACTACGACACCGCGCTCGCCTGCTACGAATCCCCGGAATACCGGAAGGCGATTGCCCTTCGGAAAGACGCGTCGATCAACGATATAATTGTTGTCGAGGGCGTGCTCTCGGATCCTTTGCAATGATGGTCGCAGACTGAACGCCGACAGCACTCTGTTGCCTTCGGTGCGCAGGACATGACCGACATTGGCGATGAACCGGCCGCGCTAGTTCAGCACCGAAGATCCGGCTTCGAAAAGATCGTCACGCCAGGTAGTGCTTCAGGATGGAGGCACCCAGCGTGTATTTCGGGTCCACCATGTTGCCCAGCCTGACCCGGCCGACCTGTGTCAGAAGCATATAGGCGTCGAGCTCGGTGAAGCCGTATTCGGCGGCCATCCAGCGGACCAGTTCGCGATAGGCGATGCGGACGGCGTCCTCCATCGGACGCCCGGAACCGATCGTCATGATCGACTTCTCGTTCTCGAGCCGGGCCCATTTGAAGTTCCAGCCCTTGATAAGGTCGATCTGCACGGTCGTCACGGTCGGGTGCTCGATGGCGACGCCGCAAAGCTCGCCGTCACCCTGGTTGGCGTGGCAGTCGCCGAGATAGAGCAGGCCGCCGGCCGCATTGACCGGCAGGTAGATGACGGCGCCGGGTGCGACATCCGGCAGATCCATGTTCCCGCCGTAATAGTCCGGTTGCAGGGAGGAGATCGCCTCGATCTCCGGGGAGGTGCCGATCGTGCCGATGAAGGGCTCGTAGGGGATCGTGATCTTGTCGTTCCAGACCACGCCCTTCTTGGCATCGACATGCAGCTTCTTGACCCGCTCGGGAAGGGGTGCGTTGAGCACGGCCGTATCGCCGGTGCCCACCAGCCCCCCGAATTCGGTAATCAGGCAGGTGGTGCCGCATGGCTGTTCCCCGCGGGGGCGGACCTCCTTGATGTAAACGGCCAGGCAGTCACCCTTTTCCGCGCCGTTGACGAAGATCGGTCCGTTCTGTGGATTGAGATAGGGGAAATTCAGAAGCTTGCTGGGTACGTCCGTTTCCTTCCTGATGACGCCCTCGAACGCGTCATGTGTCTCCACCGACACCTCGGCGCCGGGATCGACCCGCAGCACCGGCTCCACATAGGGTCCGTAGACATAGTGGTACTTCCCCTGGTCGGCCTCCGTCATGTTGTGGACGGTCTTGACCTTTCCCTTGGCGACGCCCCGTCTAGCCATGATCGAGTTTTCAAGCCAGGACATTTGTCTCTCTCCTTATGATCCGGCCTAGACGGCCAGGTATTTCCTGATGGTGTCGCGGTCTTCGAGTTCGTGCGGCGTCACATGCGCGACGATCCTGCCCTTGTCGATCACGTAGCAGCGCTGGGCCAAGGCCTTGATCATGTCGAGGTTCTGCTCGACGAACATGATCGTCATGCCGCTGTCCCTGTTGAGTTGCTTGATGATGCGGCCGATGTCCTGCACGATCGACGGCTGGATGCCTTCGGACGGCTCGTCGAGCAGGAGAAGTCGCGGCGATCCGACGAGGACGCGTCCGATGGCGAGCTGCTGCTGCTGGCCGCCGGACATGGTCCCGGCTTGCTGTTTCGATCTTTCCTTCAGGATGGGGAAGAGCTGGTAGATGTGCTCGTAGATGTCGGGCGCGACGCGCCCCTTCATGGATTCCCCGACCTGGAGGTTTTCCCGAACCGACATGCGGGGGAAAACGTCTCGCCCTTGCGGGACGTAGCCTATCCCGAGCCGCGCCCTGCGGAATGGCGTCAGTCCCGTCAGCTCGGTCGAATCCAGCCGGATTGTCCCCGCCATGCTGTCGACCAGCCCGATCAGGGTCTTCATCAGGGTCGATTTGCCGACGCCGTTGCGGCCTATGACGGCCACGATCTCGCCCTTGGCGACCTCGAGGTCGATGCCCTGCAGGACCGGCTTGCCGCCATAGCCGGCGCGAAGGCCTTTGATCTGGAGCAGGGCCTCAGTCATGGTTCTGTCCCAGATAGATGGCCGCGACCCGATCGTCGGCGACGATCTCGTCGATCGTGCCTTCGGCGAACAGCCGCCCGAAATGAAGGACGGAGACCCGCTGGGCGACTTGGCGAACGAACGCCATGTCGTGCTCGACGGCAAGCACCGTCATGCCCTCGGCGTTGAGCTGCTTGACGATCTCGCCTGTCATGAAGGTTTCCTCGGGGGACATCCCCGCGGTTGGCTCGTCCAGAAGCAGCAGCTTGGGTTTGAGGCTGATGGCCATGCCGATCTCCAGCCACTGTTTGAAGCCATGGCTGAGGTTGCCCGCCAGCTGAAGCGCCACCGGCCGCAATTGCAGGAAATCGAGCAGCCGCTCAACTTCCTCGTCGAGCGTCGCTGGCCCGACACGGTGCTGCAGGGCGATTTCGAGGTTCTGGCGGGCGCTCAGCGCGCCGAAAATGCCCGGCACCTGGAATTTCACGCTCATGCCCCGGTTGATGCGCTGGAACGGCTTGAGGTGCGTGATGTCCTCGCCGTCGAACAGGATCGTCCCGCTCGAGGGCTGGTGCTCTCCCAGAAGGAGTTTGAAGAAGGTGCTCTTGCCGGCGCCGTTCGGCCCGATCAGGCAGTGGATCTTGCCGGCCTCCAGCGAGAAGCTGACGTCGGCGGCGACATGAAGGCCGCCGAAGCGTTTGTTGAGTTTTTCCGTCCTGAGCAGCGCCATCGTCACTTGCTCCCGCCCTTGCGCGAAAACAAGGAGGCCAGGAGCAGCCCTGCATTCGCGACAAGGCCCTTGGGGGCCAGCAGGACCGTGCAGACCAGCAACAGGCCCATCACCACCAGCGCGTACTGGCTGCCGTAGATCGTCAACGCCTGGAAGGCGGATAGGACGACGAGCGTGCCGATGAGCGTCGCCGTGAGATCCGACCGGCCGCCAACCGCCACCCAGATGATTGGCAGCGCCGCCGAGGTGATGCCCATGGAGGAGGGCGTGATGTATTGGCCCCAACTGGTATAGAGCACGCCGCTCAGCCCGGCGAGGGCAGCGCCGAGGATGAAGGCCGCAAGCTGGTATCTGCGCACGTCGTAGCCCAGCATTTCGGCGCGTCCGGGATTTTCCCGGATGGCGACCAGCACGTTGCCGAACTTGGAATTGACCAGCACGCGCAGGCCGAGATAGACGGCGACGACCAGGCCTAGAACCACGTAGTAGAGGCCGATGTCGGGAAAGAGCACCAGTTCGCCGCCGAACCAGGGCAGGGTGAGCGGCGGCATGCCGCTCATGCCGTTGAAGCCGTTGAGCCGCGCCGATCCGACTTTCCATTCCGGACCGGCGGTCTGCGCCATGAAGCGCTCGAGGGCGAGCGTGACCGACAAGGTCACGATGCCGAGGAAGATGCCGCTGATGCGACCAAAGAACAGGAAGTAGCCCAGGATTGCCGCGAACAGCGCCGCGATCGCGACGGCGAGCAGGACAGAAACAAGGCCGAGACCGGAGGCGGTGCCGAAGTTGATCGTTAGGATGCCGTAGCTGTAGCCGGCGATGCCGAAGAACGCGGTCTGGCCGAAGGACAGCGAGCCGCCATATCCCCAGATGACGCTGAGGCCGAGCGCCATGAACGTCCAGTTCAGGAAGTAGATGTTGTTGCCGACATCATAGCCGTCGGCGAACAGCGGATAGACGAGGGCGGCGACGAGAACCAGCCCGAACAGGCTCCAGAACACAGGCCCGCGGCCCATGGTCTGCGGCCCCTCGAAGCGTTTGAAAATCCGTGACAGCATCATCTTGCCTACGCTCGGTCCTTGAGGATCAAGCCGGTGATGCCCTTGGGCAGCAGGCGGATGACCAGGATGACCGCCAGCAGAAGGCCGATCTGCCCGGCCAATTGGCCTTGCCAGGACGTCAATGAGGCCTTCACGACCGCGAGCAGCGCCGCGGCCGGAGCGGTTCCGATGAAGATGTCGGCTCCGCCCACCACGACCGTCACGAAGGCCTCCATGATGAACGTCGTCCCCATCGTCGGCACCATCGTCATGGTGGGGGCATAGATGCCTCCGGTCAGGCCGGCCAACGCCGCGCCGATGCCGAAGGTCAGGGCGTAGACGCGGTTCGTGTCGACGCCGAGCGCGCTGGCCATGTGCGGCGCCTGGATGGTCGCCCGCGCAAGCACGCCGAAGCGGGTCTTGTTGAATATGAAATAGAGGAGCAGCAATACCGCCAGGGCGGTCGCGATAAGAACCAGCCGGTAGTAGGAGAAGGACAGGTTCCCCACCGTGAAGCTGCCGAGCGGCGTGCCGACGCCGCGCATGGTCGGACCGAACAGGATGAGCGTACCCTGCGAAGCGATCAGGCTCACGCCCCATGTGGCGAGGATGGAATCGAGCGGTCTGGCGTAAAGCCTGCGCACGATGAGCCGTTCTATGACGATGCCGACCAGTCCCGCGAACAGGCTGCCGCAGATGATCGCAAGGGGCAGCGGTATGCCCCAGCGAACCGCGAAGACGGTCACATAGGCGCCGCACATGATGAATTCGCCATGGGCGAGATTGATGACGCCCATCATGCCGAAGATGACAGCGAGCCCGCAGGCCGACAAGACGAGGAAAGCGAAGGCGTCACCGAACTGGTAGGCCGACGATACGAGTGCTGTCATGAACTGCATGGGCGGCTCCGGTCCAACAGGCGGGCATGCCGCCGGGCGGGCACGACGATGCGCCCGCCCGGCAAGTCGGGTCTACTGCTTGGGCGGAGGATTGGATGGCGTGTACTGTTCCATCGGGTCCGACTTCGTCAGGTCGCAGCCGGCTTCGCCCAGCCAGTATGGCTTGATGTCTTCCCAGACTTTCGGGAAGTCGATCGAGTGGTCCTTGTTGACATGGGCGAGAAAGATGGTGTGCGACATGTGCTGGCTCTTCGGGTCGAGGCAGACCTTGCCGGACGGGCCATCGAAACAGACGTCGCCCTGGGCGATGACCTTGCGCAGATCGTCACGCTTGGTCGAACCGTTCGCGCGCTCCACCATCTCCTTGTAGAGATTCATGGCGATGTAGGAGTTCGCGGCTTCCTGGTTCACGTATGGCTCGTTGGGGAACTTCGCATGGAACTTCTCCAGGAAAGCCTTGCTGGCCGGCGTGTCGACTTCCTCGATGTAGTTCGTCGTCACATACATGTTGGCGAGGCTCGGCGGGGTGAAGCGCTTGTGCTCGTAACCCTGGCCGACGTTGACCGATGACGCCATGGGCAGACCGAGATTGGCCGATGACGCCTGTTCGTAGTAGGACGCCTGCGCGGCGCCGACTAGCAGCGTCACGACGAAGGAAGGCTTCGCGTTCTGGATGTTCTGGATGGTCTGCGAGAACTGCGAGACGCCGAGCGGGATGAACTCCTCGCCGACCATCTCGCCACCATTCTCCTTGACGATGTTGCGGACCCATTCGGCAGAGATCTGGCCGAAATTGTAGTCGGCCGCGATCGTGTAGACGCGCTTGCCGTACTTCTCCATCATCCAGGGGATGAGGGTCGAGAACTGCTGTTCCGGCACGGCGCCGGTCACGATCATGTGCGAGTCGCACACGCCGCCTTCGTACTGGTTGTTGTAGAAGGCCAACCCGTCAAGCTGGTCGACGATCGGGCGGTAGGCTTCGCGCGAAGCCGAGGAGAAGCCCGCGAAGACGACATCGACCTTGTCGCGCTGCAGTACGCGGCGCATGAACTCCTGGTATCTGTTGTTGTCCGACTGGGTGTCGTAGATGACCAGCTCGATCTGGCGCCCGGCAATGCCACCCGCCTTGTTGATCTCGTCGGTCGCGAGTTGGATGGCGTGGACCTTGCCGATGGTCGCCGCGGCGAAGTCGCCCGACTGATCCTCGAGAACGCCGATCTTGATCGGGTCCGCGGCGTAGGCCGCTCCCGAGAGGGCAAAGGCGCATGCCAGCGTCCCGGCCCGTAACCACTTTGCAGTCATATCGATTTCTCCTCCGGTTACAGTTTTTTTGCGTAGGGTAAGCCTGTCCCGATGGGCGGCTCGGCTTCATCCAAGTCGGGACCATGGGCCTGGACGAACGATGCACAGAACTCCTCGATGCTTTGCCGCGAGCGCATGCTTTCACGACGTAGATGATCGTAGGCGGCAGCGTGGTCGCTGCCGGTGCGTTGCATGACGATCAACACCGCCCTGACCAAGCTCCTGCGCAGGAGCCGGCGCCGCTCGTATTCCTCGACACGATCGGCGAGATAGCGCCGGCGGCGGAACTCATTGATGCCGACGAACAGCGCCGAATAGACGGTCGCCCGATGGACCGGCTTGCGCAGGGTGGCCGTCGCGCCAAGTTGCATGAGCCACCGCAGCCGGCTTGGCGCCTCGACGCCGATGATGCCGATGACGGGCAGGCAGCGGCTGGGCTCCGATGCTCCCGTCTCGACGGTGACGTTGAGATCGGAATCGATGAACAGCACGTCCTTGTCGCTGGGATCGATCTGGATCTTGCAGTCATTGATCTCGGCGGCGGCGGAAGAGATGCCAAGCTTCGCCAGCATATCCAGGAGCTGTTCCACGGCCGCGGGCTGCTCCGTGGCGATCGTGGCGCGATAGCCGATGAAATTTTGGATGATCCGCGGCTCGCTCATTTGATTGACCTCAGCTTCGGAACGCTGTTGCGGACCGCGTAGCGTGGGGTGGTCTGAACGAGATACGGATCGGGCTGGACGGGACGGTTTGCCTGCCAAAGGATTTCGAACTGGCCCGAGGCTTTGGA
Source organism: Mesorhizobium sp. B1-1-6 (assembly GCF_006443035.1). Taxonomy (NCBI): domain Bacteria; kingdom Pseudomonadati; phylum Pseudomonadota; class Alphaproteobacteria; order Hyphomicrobiales; family Phyllobacteriaceae; genus Mesorhizobium; species Mesorhizobium sp. B1-1-6. The sequence goes on from NZ_VFWR01000006.1 coordinate 165,235, forward strand.
TCGGCCGATGCGTGGCGTCAGAAAGGCGTGATTGGTGGGGCCGTCCACGCTGACCGTTCCCTGAGGAGCGTCTATCGAAAGCGTGGGAAGCGTGAGCCGCACGGCTTGGACGTCGTCCGACCCGGCCGCGGCGATAGCGGCTGCGAGCATCTTCACCGCGACATAGGAAGCCTCGGCATCCGCCGATGGCGCGGCATCCTGCCAGCGTCGACGGTAGGCGCCGATGAAACGGCGGTTGGCGGGGGTGTCTATGGAAGAAAAGTACACGCTCGAGCTGATGTGCCCATCCATCGCGCGGTCGCCGATCTCGCCCAGTTCGGGTTCGGAAAGGCTGCAGCCGACGGCAGGCATTTCGGCGGGCTGGTCGATGCCGCGCTCGATGCACGCGGCGCGGAAATCCTGGAAGAAGCGGTAGGCGCTGGTGCCGATCAGCGTGTTGAAGATGAAATCCGGCCTGGCGTCGAGGATCGAGGCGATGGTCTTGGAGAAATCTGTGTCGCCCACCGCGTGGTAGCGTTCGGCGAGGACGGTTCCGCCGGCTACCGACAGCCCCTCGCGCAGGATGCGGTTGTTCTCCCAGGCCCAGATATAGTTGGAGCCGATGCAGTATGCCCGCCGGCCCATATGGGTAAGCAGGAACTCGATCAGCGGAATGATGTGCTGGTTGGGCGCCGCACCCGTGTAGACGACGTTGGACGAACTCTCGAACCCCTCGTAATGCGAGGGATACCAGAGCAGCGCGTCATATTTCTCGAAGAGGGGGATAACGTCCTTGCGGCTGGACGAGGTGTAGCAGCCGACGACATGGCGCACGCCGTTCCGGCCGAGAAGCTCTTGGCTCGAAACGGCGTACTGGCCGAAGGAACCTGCCGGATCGGCCACGATCGGCACCAGGTCGAAAGGAAAGTCGGGAGACGCCCTTATCTCATCGAAGGCGAGCATCGCGCCGTTGAACATGGAACGCGAAACCACGCCGTAAGGCCCGCTTTGCGAGAACAGGACGCCAATATGGTACTGCGTTCTTGCCATGACCCCCTCGACGCAAAAAGACGCCCAACAGTCGGCACTGTGGGCGTTCTTGCCATCAATATGTCACGCAATTTTCGCGCTGCATGGGCTCATTTGCCCTGCGCATTGTCATACTTCAATGAAACATTAGCCGTGTCAAGCATCGATGCGGCGGCCTCTGCAAACGCATCGCGGTCCGGCGATCGGGAGAATGCTCAGCCGCCGCCGATCAGCACCGCGTCGGCAGGCTCGACGACTACGGAAACCGCGCTGCCGTCGGCGATCAGCCTCGTCGTATCGGGCGATGACACAAACAGTTCCATGGCGGGATCAACGAGGCCGACGCGGTATTCCATATGGTTTCCGAGATAGGACGATTTCAGCACGGTGCCGGCAAGGCTGTCCGCCGCGGCGGCGAACTTTCAGCCGCGCCGGTCCCGCCTGGACTCGACATGCTCGCCGTCCGTCGGCCACGTCACCGGTATGAGGTTGGCGTCGCCCATGAAGTCGGCGATGAAGCGGTTGTCCGGCTGGTTGTAGAGCTGGCGCGGCGTGCCGTCCTGCGCGATCTTGCCTGCATTCATGACGATGATGCGGTCGGAGACGGCCAGCGCTTCCTCCTGGTCGTGGGTGGCGTAGGCCACGGTCAGCTTCAGCTCCTGCTGGAGATCGCGGATTTCTTCGCGCACGCGCCGGCGCAGCTTGGCGTCGAGGTTCGACAACGGCGACGCGCTACTTGCGCGTGAAGTCATGTGTGAGGCCGTCGCACTCTGACGGTCCGAAGTCGCCTGACATGACCCACCTCCAATTCAGTACGATCGCCCTCCACGGCCATACTGACGATCTCGGCCACCACGTCCAGTACCCGCCGCCGCCACTGCGGCAGCTAATGCGAGCACTGTCGCCACCGCAGCCCTCGGTAACATTGATCGGTGAGGCAATAGGAGGGGTCAATTTCTCATTTCGCCTGACATGGAGCTTGGCAAGCATCGGAGCCGCCGCGCTCTGAAGAGCTAGCCAAGCGGCTCGCCCTTAACTCGTAACGAGCCGTTGGGTGCGCTGACAGAGCAAACGTCACGCTGCCTCCCCTAAATGATGAGCGGCGGCGAGCCGAGTAATGCTGCCGCGATCGAGATCTTCGCACGGGTGCCGAGCGAATTCTCCGATCGGCCGATCGAGCCACGGGTCGAGTGCGAGCCGCGAGACGAGATCGCTACCAGGCCAGCCGGTAGCGCTCCAGGAACGGATCGAGGCGACGAGTTCGAGATATTGCCGCCCGGACAGGAACGGCGGCAGGTCCGGGGCATCGATGGCGAGCCCGAAGCGAGCCTTGGCGCGCTCCGGCGCATGCGCCAGCGCGATGTCGTCGATGGTGACGGTTCCCGATCGAGGGCGGATCTGGCCGGTCATGGTTTTGATCAGGGTCGATTTGCCGGAACCGTTGGCGCCGAGAAGCCCAAGAATGTCCCCACGCCGCAACGTGAGGTCGATATCGGTGATTACCAGCCGTCCGCCATAGCCGACGCTGAGGTCCGACAGGGCCAGGAGGGCCTGGTCGGCGTGTGTCTTGTTGGTCATCTCATCCATGATTGTATCTCTGCCGTGCCCAGTACCCTAGCCACAGCACCAATGCGGCAAAACCGATGATAACGGTGCGGCCGTATTCCAGGGATTCGTAGCTCGTGTAGGCGATCGCTGCCAGGAAGCTGATGGATGCGACCAGCGGCGTGTTCAGGAAATACGCCGCGAACACCGCATAGGTGCCGTTGAGGATCAGCAGCCACACTCCGCTTGCAGCCGGTATCGCCCATGATGATGGCTCGGCCGCCAGCGCGGCACTGGCGGGCACGAAGAAGAATGCAGCCAACAGTATCAGTGGAAGCTGGATGAGCCGCAACCACGCTCGCGCAAAACCGATCGGTGCGGTGCGCAAGACCGGCGAGCCGAGAGGATGACAGCGCAGGCAGAGCATGAAGACAAGCAGGCCGCCGGCAAGACCGACCGTAGCCCCCACTTCGGCATGATGTTGGACCAATGTGGTGGCTGCCGAGACCGCGGCAACCAGCTTGTCGCAACCGTGGCGGTGACAACACGCCATGTCGGCGTCAGTTGGCCGGCCGGCAGGCACCAAGCCCATGCGCTCAGCCGAGCTGGTCGGCCGCGATCGAGGAAGCCTAACGCTACATGTTTAGATGGGGTATTCGGCTGTCCGAGCCCCTCGTTTCCCCGTTGAGGTGCTGCGCTTCGAGCTGATGGTAAACGTGGTCTGTTTTGGAGCAGCCACAAGCATCAGATGGAGAAGCGCAGCATGTCATATTATGTTGGCCTGGACGTCTCGGTCAAAGAGACCTCGGTTTGTATCGTGAACGACGCCGGCAAGATTTGCCGTGAGACCAAGATCCCGAGCTATCCCGACGATTTGGTGAGGTTGCTCAATGATCCTGCGATGCCAGCGACTCGCATCGGTCTTGAAGCCGGGCCGCTGTCACAGTGGCTGTTCAGCGGGATGGCGGAAGCCGGGCTACCGGTGGTTTGCATCGAGACCCGGCACACGAAGGCCTACCTGAAGGCGCAGGTAAACAAGAGCGATCGCAACGACGCCCGTGGCATTGCCCAGATGATGCGGGTCAACTTGTTCCGACCCGTGCATGTGAAGACGCTCACCAGTCAAAAGCGCCGGGCTTTGCTGACTGCGCGCAAACTGTTGCAGGAAAAGGCTGTGGCAATCGAGAATGATATCCGGGGGCTGCTGCGCAACTTCGGGCTTAAGGTTGGCATTGTGAGTGTAATCAAGTTCGGCGAGCGTATCCGTGAGCTTGTCGATGGCATCTCGCAGGGAAAATATTCGATTGTGAAGGGTGACCCTGTTTGCAGACGATTGATGACCGTGCCCGGGGTGGGTCCCGTTGTTGCGCTGGCTTTCAAAGCCACGATCGACATTCCGGCACGCTTCAGAAATTCGAAGGCTGTGGGTCCTTCTCTCGGTTTGACGCCGCGGCTGCATCAATCAGGGGAAGACCATCGCGTCGGACGTGTCTCACTGTGCGGCGACGCTATGATGCGGACGCTGCTTTATGAAGCCGCGCAAGTCTTGTTGACCGTCGTGAAGAAGTGGTCGTGGTTGAAAGCGTGGGCGATGAATGTTGCCAAACGCCGTGGTCGACAAAGGGCTACAGTCGCTCTTGCACGCAGATTGGCGGTCATCATGCACAGGATATGGATTGACGGCAGCGAGTTCCGCTGGGCTCGAGAAGATACGCCAGCGGTGATGTAGCTGATTCATCGAAGAACAGAACGCAACGACCAATAACGGAATCCGCCTTGGGGTGGATAGATGTCCTTCGCGGGACGGAGGATGAGGAAGAGCGTGCCGGGACTCGTGTCGGCCATGGCAACATGGTGAGAACGCTGTTTAGATTGCTCCCTTCATTCCAACTGATCCCATCCTGGGAGGGCCAAAGCGCCGATCCCGAAGAGAAGCGAGGCCCCGCGAAGGCACCAAAACCCCTTGGATGAGGGAGCTCGAAAGCGCTTGACTTCAACACGCCGAATAGAGAAGTCCCGGCATTTGCTGGATCGGGTTGAGAGTGAAGCGCTCGGGCTGGGAAGCCCATGCCTTGCAGATGAACTCGTAGGGGGTGAGACCTTTGAGGGTCTTGAGCCTGCGACCGAAGTTATAGGCTGTGACGAAGTCGGCAAGGTGCCGACGCAGTTGGTCGTGATCGTCGTAGTGGAAGCGCTTGACCGTTGCGTCCTTGATGGTGCGGTTCATGCGCTCGACCTGGCCGTTGGTCCAAGGATGCTTTGGCTTTGTGGTCCGATGTTCGATATCGTTCTTGGCACAGGTGTATTCGAAGGCATGAGCCCGGAATATCTCACCGTTGGCGATCGCTTCCTTGATCAGTGGAACGGCCGAACCGCCAGCTCCTGGCGTGGTGAACTGTATGCCGTTGTCGGTGAGCACGGTATGGATCTTGTAAGGGACGGCGGCAATCAGGCGTAGCAGAAACTCTTTGGAAATGGCTGTCGGAGCCTTCTCGTGCAGTTCGACGAAGGCAAATTTCGAGGTCCGGTCGATGGCGACAAACATGTGTAGCTTGCCCTGCTCGGTTCGGACCTCCGCGATATCAATGTGGAAGAAGCCGATCGGATAGGCCTTGAACGTCTTCTTCGCCGGCCTGTCGCCTTCGACATCCTGCAATCGGCCGATGCCGTGGCGCTGCAGACAGCGGTGCAATGAAGAGCGTGTCAGATGCGGGATTGTCGGCTGCAATGCGTAGAGGCGATCATCGAGCGGCAGCAGCGTGTGCCGGCGAAAGGCGACAATAACGGCTTCTTCCTCGACAGACAGAACCGTCGATCTCGGCTCCCTGGGGCCGGTGGGTAGATCGGCGGTCGAACTCCGCTTCTTCCACTTAGCGACCGTCTTAGGATTGATGCCGTAGCGCTTCGAAAGCGTCCTCAGGCTCGCTTGACTATGCTGTATCGCTCGACGGATCGCCTCTGTCGTTGTGGCGCTCCCATGCAGAACCTGGCCCATAGCGCATCCTTTGATTCGGACGACAATGATGAACCATCAAAACCTGGGATCAAACATTCTAATCGGTGCGAAAGTCTGTCGCGAGCGTCGCGTGGCTCATGCGAAGCTGGGCGATCGCGGTGTTGGCGGTCACCTCTTCAGTCCCGGCTACGAACCAGTCGACCATACGACGTGCAATCTCGCGCGCAAAATCGCCGCTGGCCGAACCCGACATCGATCCATCGAGAACGATGGCCAGGACGGCGTCGCCGCAGATGCCTATGCCTGTATGGTCTCGGTTGTCGGCCGTCCGCGTTCCTTGGCGGCAATGCCACTGGATTTGCAAGGTCATGTCAGCGCGCTTTGAGGGTGCTGATCGCGACCAGCCGCTGGTAAACGATGTCGACACGGCCCGCCGGTCCGCGAATGTTTCCCTCAAGGAAATGGTCGAAGTTCGGATCGTTGAGTAGCGCCGCAATCTGTTTGGCGATGTAGACCCGGATCTCCGGCTCTGCTTTCGCGATCTCCTCGACGAGCTCTTCCCGCCCGTCGACCAGAAGGAGAATGTCCTCGGCGTCTCGGCTGCCGATGAGGTCGCCTTCGCCTCGTCCGCGGTAAGCCTCCAACTTGGTCGCGACAAACAGCTCCGGAGTAAGGCGCCGGATCTTCAGCGCCTTCTCCAGCTCTTCTGGCACGGCCGTCTCGATCCCTTTTGCGTACCAGCGATTGCTGAAGCCCAGGATCGCCTTGTCGTCCGGCATGAAGTCTACCTTGAACTCGCCAAGCTTCATGCGGCAGATGACGGTGTCATCAACCGCTTCGGTGAAGCCGCGTGCGCGCAAGTGCTCCGTCAGCTCGACCCATTCTGCAAAGCCAGCGAGATCGACGATCAGGTCGACATCGTCGGTCGCTCTCACCCCTTCGAGAACGATGGGGTCGGTGATGTAGAGCGCGGTCGTGCAGCCGCCGACGAAGACCAGACGCGCGCGCAACTCCTCGCCGAGCGCCTCGGCGACGGTCTTCAGCATTGCTTTCAACTGACCCTGGACTGTCATTCCAGCCTCTGTGCGAGCAGGTCGGCGGCGTGCTTGCTTTCGCGCTGATTACCGATGCGGATCGCGTCGATGAGGGCGAGATAGGCATAGAGCCGCTTATCTTTCTCGCAGGCCTCCGGCACGCTTTTGAAGAGCGGATCGACCGATTGACCCATGTCTTTTGCGTGCGCGTACGGCCAGACGCAGATGAGATTGCCGGCGCTGTGCAGGGATTCACGCAGCACGGGGGCGGCGAACGCCGTCGGCAACCCACGCTGCATGGCGCCGGGTTTCGCCGGAAAGACGAATTTCAGACCGTGGACGATGAACTCGCGCAGATGGCGCCGGCTCGGTTTGGTCCGACCTGTCTTCCTGTCCTTGATCGCGAGGCCCGACACGATGCTGCGCTTGAGCGAAGCGCTGATCTCGGTCTTGCTGATTCCGAGTGCTGCTTCGAGAGCGCGCACGGAATAGGGGTCCTCGCCCGCGGCTAGCCCGGCCGGTGGAGATTCATGACCGATATCCTTTGCGTCGTCCTCCAAGCTCGCTAGCTTGAAAAGGACGACAACATCCTGGCTCTTCATCATCAGCGCCGTCCTCTGTCCTCGGACAGAGGACACTAAGCACTGCGCAGCCCCCCTGTCAACGATCCCGCCTGTGAAGCGGGTTGAGCGGGCGGTACAGCAGCGCAACCGGTCTTTAAGCTTTGTCCTCAGTCCCGGGACAGCGGACAAGCATGGGATTGGCGGAGCACACCAGGATAGCGGCTCATGTTCCGTTCCGACACTGCGCCGATTACCAAGAACGGCGGTCCTGTCGCCTCACACGACGGCGTACTTCCTTCCCCACAATTCGAAAGCTCGCATTCCGCCTTCCATTGTTTCGGGTTAACCCTCGCATCCGGACCAGGTGCGGATGACCGCGACCCGCGCGATTGCCGGCACCAGCCGCGCGACCGCGCGCAGTTGCAGCGGAAGGCGCGTGGGATCGGCCGTCGCATGGCCCGGCTCCAGGTCCACCTGCACCCTTTTGGCCGCGCCGCCGAACACGATATTGCCCCGCTCGACTTGACGGAGATAGGCGCCGTGATCCTTGTCGTGGGTCCAGATGCCGACCACTGGCAGGATCCGATGCGGCAGCGGTTCGGTCACCTCCATCTGCGGGCCGCGGGCATCGAGCGGAACCTCTTCGCCGAATTGTTCAGCGATGCGCGCGCCCCAGGCTCCGGCGGCGTTGAGGTGCGCAAGCTGCGCTAAACCTGTTGGAATTCAGCCGCTACATTGACAATAAGGCCGATCTCATTCCGAACTATGCCGAACGGCACCGCTATGGCGAGGTCGTTTCGACGGCTTTCGTCGAGTCAACGTTCAACCAGGTGATCGCCAAGCGTTTCGCCAAGAAGCAGCAGATGCAATGGACGCCGCGCGGCGTCCATCTCCTGATGCAACTGCGAACCCGCGTCTTCGACGGCAATCTCCACAACAACTTCAAGCGCTGGCGCGAGACGCGGCAGAAATCTGAAAAAAAATGCACTCAAGCCGGCCGCCTGATGACCCCCAACTTTTTCATGCTCCCCAGATTGACCGTGCGGCCCTGAACCAGCGCCAGGATCAGAACCGCCAGCGTTTCCAGTCGCGAATCGCGCAGCACGAAATGACTTTTTGGGGTCTCGACGAGGCGGCGTGAACCGTTGCTTGACATGGGAGGATCCTTTTGGCGAAGAATCCCCTATTCAATCACTTCAAACCTTCCTCGCCCTTGACGTCGTGTACTGTGGCCGAGGCAGGGGTGCGTGAGCTTTTCGCTCAGGCGCGCACCGGTGCGTCACTGTCGCATTTCTAACTTGCTGTCGATGTCGCGTCTCTAATTCGCTTGACACAAATAGAGATTGGAAACGAGACTTCGAATTACCAAAATTCTCGTTCGGAATTGTTCTCGAAATCGTAGATCTCGCTCGCCAATCTGTTCTGCAATCGCTCCATCTCTTTGACTGTCTGTCCGCCGGAAAGACCGTTACGCTCGATGCCATCGCAGGCTTTGGCCAAATTCTCGGCGGCATCCTGAATTGATTCGGTATCATAAGAGCACAGGAATTCCGCTGTGCATTCTTCATCTGCAACGGTCTTGGCCCGCTTGAGCGCCGCTTTGGCCATTTCACACCCGAACCGATTTAGAACCATGGTCTGCGAGGGCTTGGTGCTGACCCAGTACGCGGGGTCTCTGAAGAAGCCCGTCAGGTTCTCGAACGTCAGATCCCCTGCAATCTTGTATATCCCCAGAGCGTCTTTCGTTATTGCAAGATCGTGTTTCCTGGCGAGGCTCTGGACAACGGACAAATTGTCCTCCGAGATGGTCGGGACGTTCAGAACCCAGTGCCCCTTTGTGAACTGGAGATAGCCGAATATGGTATCCCCATCCTTGGGCATAAGAGCCACAGCGTTTATTTCCTCTCCCTTCACACCACATTGCAAACAGCCGAATATTCCAAGGGCTCCAAAATGCGCCTCTGCAGGGTCTTTGTCGGGAGCGGGAAACGCAATCTGGTAGAGTCCTTGCTTATCATGATGGACGGTGAAGACCTGCACCTTCTCGTTCTCTCCCGTATAGTAGATGTCATCCAGCGGCTTTTCGGGTTTGAAGTTGGCGGGCATCTGATTGAGTGGCTCGCTCTCCACGCAGCCGATCAAGAGCAGTGCAGCCGCTAGACTGCTGATGGTTCCCAACGAGGACAGGATTTGCACTGTACGCCCCAGCACATGTTGCGCGGGAACAGTAGCACAGCCGAAACTGGGCTAGAACACCTACTTAGGAAGGTAGCAGCGCACCGCTGAGAGGGCGCCGGCACGCGGCCAGTGAACCGCGCCTGGTTTGCCGGAGGCTATTTCGTTTGAGTCATGCTGCCATGGCCGGCTCTTCCGGGACGGCATAGTAGCGTTCCTCGCCTTCGGCCGGCGGGATGTTGCCGACGGGTTCCAGCAGCCGGCGATTGTTGAACCGGTCGACCCATTCCAGGGTAGCGAACTCCTCCGCCTCGAAGGATCGCCAAGCCGGCGCGCACGCCACCGTCCACCTCCGCCTTCTTGACCCACTCATTGAGCGACTGCGCCGTGCAGCCGACCTTGGCCCCGATCGAACAAACCGCCGCCCAGCGCGACCGATGCTCGCTCTCGTGATCCAAAACCATCCGCCGCTCGGGCGCGGACCTCCGGAGAAAACCTGTTCGTCATCTTGCTTGTCATGGCTCCACTTTCTCAAGGTTCGGAGCCTCCGGCAAACCCGGCGCGGTTCAGGACCTTTGGTGGAGTCCAATTTCGCACGCCGATTTACAGAATGCGTATGGAATCGCTCTTTCTTACTCTGATGCATTTCAGTTGTGGCCGCGCCGAGTGCTTTCGCTGCCATCTTGAGGTCGTCGACGCCGTGAAAGATCAGCCGTACAAAGTTGTGCGCTGCACCTTCGTCGTTGGGAGGTCATGCTTGATAGTTCCAATCGTCAGGGATTCCCCTGAACCGAACACACTACTCCCTTCGGCTAAAATGACTTCCTGAGATTGGAGCTGTATTCTGGTTCTTTTCGAAGGAGACAGCTGGTCCGACGCGGTACGGATCGCCAATTCCAGGTCCAGCCCCGCGCCGTCGCAAAAGCAAGCAAGGGGGTCCATATGACTGACCACACATTGATCCATGGAACGGCTTCGATAGGCCGTAACATCCTATGGTGTGCAGGGATCGTGTTGGCGAGTTTCCTCAACCTCGCGCCTGCGGCAGCGGCAGATGCTGAAGCATCCGCCCGGACAGCGGGACAGACTGCCGCGACATCGCAGCTCGAAGGGACCTATTCAGTCCAGGGGACCAATCCCGACGGCTCGCGATATGCGGGTGCCTGCAAGGTCACGAAGGTCGGCGAGAACCGCTTTCGGTTCGAATGGTCAGTTGGCAATAGCTACAAGGGCGAAGGCTTGCTGAAGGGTGATATCCTTACCGTCGACTGGGGAAGCGACGCGCCCGTTATCTACCAGGTGAGACCGAATGGAAAACTTGAGGGGAGTTGGGCAAGGGGCCGGGCAACAGAGGTCCTCGCCGAGCGGAAAACGGTCGTAACCCGTACTCCCGATGCCGCGGATGGTTCCGGTTCGGTGTCTGATCCGACCGTTGAGGTGATGAAAGGCATTCTTACAATACTGGGAGCGGCTGCATTGAGGAAGGCGCAGCAGTCGCCTGGCCCCGGCGCCGACGATTCCAATGCGGCAATCGAGGAAAACCGCAAGACAGAGGAAGAGATGCGTGAAGATCAAAGACACTGGAACTGCCTGACCGCGCAGGGCTTAGGCGACGAGTCGGGAATGGCACTCAACGGATGCTAGAATCCTTCCGTGCCAACGGGAAGGCGAGGTGCTTGCGGTCGGCAAGGGCGGACTCGGAAAGGCTGTAGCGCTTAACTGGATAGCCGCCCAAAGCGGAGCTGCCTATTGAGAAGTTGCGCAGCATACCAAGGCTATCAGGCCGATGTTCCTGATGCTGCACGACGCCTACGGCGTCCAAAAGAACAGCAAGCACACATATGACCTTGCCAAGGATTGCATGAAATTTTTTGGGCGCCCGATGCGGCCCGACGCGTCCGTTGCTCGTGGACGAATATCAGAACTTCACACCCACTGTTTTGCGGGAGCTGCTGCATCTTCAGGAGCGATGCGGCTTCGCTTTACTGCTCGCCAGCAACACTCAACGGTTAGCGGCACGAGCCGTGATATCCACGCTATGAATCAGATCGAAAGCCGTATCGGCATTCGTTTCGAGATCGGGCAGCCGACGCGGGAGGATTGCGTGAGGATCGGCGCCGAACACAACGTTGAGGGGAGCCGACGCCTACGAGGCAAACGCCACCTACGGGCGAAACACCTCCCTTCGCGCGCTTTGCCACCTGTCCAGAACTGCGCCCCCGCCACCAGCGGCGACGGCAACATTCGTCTTCCCCGAATCGAGACCATGCTTCGCGGCAGGTCGTGCGGCAGCGACACTAAATTCGGACGACGACAGAAAATTCCGGACATCACACTGGAATTGGTGCGATGGCGAAGTTAGCCCGCTCGCTGATCAGCCGTATTTGCCTCGCTCCTCAACTTTTCAAGCCGTGATCGGCAGATCATTTCGATACGATCGATCAACTCGGAGACCCGCTCGGCAAGCCACTGGAGCGCTTCGCGAGTGATCTCGAAGTGCCTCGAATAGCGCGCTTTCACATAAGCCTCGTTAATGACGTTGAACCAAGCTACGAAACGCTGCTGGTCGCGGGGCCAAACTTCGGCAAGTTCCTGTGCTTGATCTTCAGCGAGGCTGCGGAGGAATTTAACGTTGTGAGAGGCAGGGCTGTAGTTCGTTAAAACCAATAACAACACCGCGTAGGCCTGCTCGATTGATTGGTGAAGGAGAAAGGCCGCTTCCTTGAAGTTGGATTCGCTGAGAAGAAATCCAGCTGTCTTTGCAAATACTCGGGCGTGCGGCAGCCTGTCTTCGAGGTGTTCGGCCGCTAATCGGAATGCATCGGCCGGCTTTGTAGGTGCCGGATGCGCCAGCGGTTCCTCGTCGAGCTCGTAAAGGACAATTCCCTCACGACGGATGTCGACGAAGAAGTACTGACCCTCCCTGAGGGCAGTGTTCACCTCCCGGCGAGAATGCACAATGAAGCTGACTGGCGTGTTGATTTCGCGCATCAGGCGGTCTGCGGCCGTCTGCCAATAGCCGGCGAAATCGGTCAGTTTGCGATTGTTCACCACCACAAGCAGGTCGAAATCCGAACGGTAGCCCTTTCTGGTATGCGGCTCGTCGACCCAGCCACCACGTGCATAAGACCCGAAAAGTATGATCTTGAGAATGCGCCCGCGCTTTTTGAAGTCGGTCGTCCCTCCCTTGAGGGCATCCTCAAACTCCTCGAGGAGCAGCTCAACCGTCTTTCTCAACTCGCGCTGCTTTGGTGGCGGGAGGTGGTCGATGCTGGATTTCATAAACAAGGATCTGTCGTCCATCTTGTGTGCATAGCCGAGACGAGGCCCCGAATCCACACACTGCCTCGTTCGGCCGAATTGAGCAACGCACACAGTGCGGCATCAAATGGAAGAGTTGTTAAGTCAGCATGCTAAACATTGCAGAGGGATTTAAGCTCATCACGCATCACTGCAATGTTGGGGATTTCCTCAATACATGCCCCACTATTTCCCAGCGCTTTTATCTGCGGAGGGTCCGTCCCGCAGCGTCACTCTCCGTCGACGCATAAGCGAACAGACTTTTACCTCGGAAAGATGTCGGCGAACTCATGCGGAAGGGGGGCGGCGGTGTCGACCGCCGGATTTTCTTGAGATTTTCCCTGTCGAGCCGCGGTCGAACACCGGTATGTTCAAACCGGAGATTTCCAATGCCATTTCGATTCGTCCACACCGCCGACATCCACCTCGACTCGCCGCTGCGTTCGCTGGCGATGCGAAACCCCGACCTTGCCGAACTCGTCGGAGACGCCAGCCGTCAGGCGTTTGTCTCGATCATTGACCTCTGCCTTGCGGAACGTGTCGATGCCCTGGTCATTGGCGGCGATCTCTATGATGGCGATCAGACTTCGATGAAAACGGCCCGCTTCCTGGCGTCACAGATGACACGGCTTCATCAGGCCGGCATCAGGGTTTTCAAGATCCGTGGCAATCATGACGCCCTGTCGCGGATATCGAAACAGCTGGTGTTCCCGGACACGGTCACGATGTTCGGCGGCCGTCCCCAGACCGTGCTGCAGACAGCCGGGGGGCTCGACGTTATGTTCCATGGCCTGAGCTTTGCCAGCCCCAAGGCGCCGCACAGTCTACTCCCGAAGTACTCAGCGCCGCGCGAGGGCGCGGTCAATGTCGGCATCATGCATACCAGCCTGGCCGGATCGCCGGGCCACGACGTCTATGCCCCCTGCAATGTCGCTGACCTGCACGGCCACGGTTTCGACTACTGGGCGCTTGGGCACATCCATGTCCGCCAAGTCCATCCCGGGGCAAGCACCGTGGTGATGCCAGGAATTCCACAGGGCAGGGACATCAACGAGGCCGGCGAGAAATCCGTCACCCTGGTGACGATACGAGACGACCGCACCATCGAGATCGAGGAAAGGCTTACCAGTATCGCCCAATTCGAGCGGGTGAGCGTCGACGTGACCGAAACGGTGGAATGGTCCGAGATCGTCGAGCGTGTCCGATCCGCGCTCGAACATGTACGCGCCTCCGTTAGATCCCGTCATGCTGTGGTTCGCCTCGGCCTGACCGGGGCGTCACCTCTATCGTGGGCACTGATCCGCGACCGGGATCTGCTGCTCGCAGAAGCCGAGCAGGTCGCGGAACAGGTAGGCGAAACCTGGGTGGAGAAGCTCGAGCTGAACGTCTCGCCACCCGCAGCCGAATCATCCGAGGGCGTCGCCGATCCGATTTTCGAGCTCGCAGAGTCCATGCGCGCCGATGCCGGCTCGGAAGCCTTCCGTGCCGAGGCGAGGGCTTTGGTCCAAAAGATGATCGCGGATCTTCCGCCTGAGGGGCGCGATTTCGCCGGCAAGGACGAGGCGGGGCTGGAAAAGTTCCTCGACAGGGTGCTTGCCAGCGGCGCCGACCTGGTCACCGCGCGCCTCAAGACCGGCGGGTCGCAATGAGGCTCCGGCGACTTGATCTCATCCGTTATGGCAAGTTCACCGACAGGACGATCGACTTCGGGCCGAGACCGGAAGCCGGTCCCGACCTGCATATCGTCTTCGGCCTCAACGAGGCCGGCAAGTCGACCGCGCTTTCCGGCTATCTCGATCTGCTGTTCGGCATCGAGGAACGCAGCCGCTACAATTTCGTGCACGAATACAGCGCCATGCGCATCGGCGGTGTGCTCGAGCTCGGCGGCGCGGAGCAGATTTTCACGCGCACCAAACAGCGCACCAACTCGTTGCTGAACGCGACTGGCCAACCAGTCAGCGAAATGGCGATATCATCCCATCTCGCCGGCCTGTCTCGCGACGCATACGAGACCATGTTCTCGCTGGACGACGAAACGCTGGAAGCCGGTGGAAAATCAATCCTGGAATCGCGCGGTGACCTCGGCAAGCTGCTGTTCACGGCCAGCGCCGGCCTCGGGCATGCAAGCGATACATTGAGCCTGCTCGAGGCCGAGGCGGACAGGCTCTATCGCAAGCAGGCACACGGAACCGAGCTTGCTCTGCTCAAGAAGCGGCTTGCGGAACTGAAGTCCAGGAGGGAGGCGATCGACACCTTGGCGTCGACCTTCGAAACCCTCCAGACAGAGCGCCTGGACGCGACAGAAAAATACGACCGCAGCATCGCTGAACGGTCGGTGCTGTCGGCCAGGCTCGATACGATCGCGAAGTATCTTCGCGCGATCCCGATCCTTGCCGATATCAGGCGCAAGCAAGCCCAGCTGGCCGAGCTGCCTGAGATCGCGTCACCGCCACGGAGCTGGACCGGCAGCGTCGCCGACATGATCGAGGCCGACGCCACTCTGAGAACGCGGCTAGCCGCGAGCGAAGACGAGCTCGAGCGGGTGACGACGAAAATCGCCTCGGTCCATGTCGACGAAGCGGTCCTTGCGATTTCCGAACGGGTTCGCGGCCTGGCCGACCGCAAGGTGCGTCACGTCTCGGCCGGGCTGGACCTGCCAAGTCGCAGGACCGAGCTACAAATCCTCGACAATGCCGTGGCGACCTGCCTTGCCGCTCTTGGAAGGCCCGCCGAGCCGGACCCTGCCAAGCTGCTCCTGCCTGCCGCAACCATTGGCGCTGTGCGCACCATGCTCGAGCAGCGATCGGGGATCGTTACCGGCGTGCGTGTTGCGCACGAGGAGGCCGCGGCAGCAGCCGATGCGCTCCAGGATGCGCGCGACCGGGTCGGCGAAGAACGGGCCGTGCCCGAGCCTGCCCGGGCAAGGCTGGTTTCGGCTTTGTCGACGGCAAGGGCCGGCGGATACCTGAGGGAGACCAAGGCGGCGCGTGAGGCCACGGATGCGGCAGCAATTCGATGGCAGGCCGCGATCGCGCGCTTGCATCCCTGGTCGGGAGATGCGCAAGGCTTGGCCAGGATCGCCGTTCCGAATGCTGGACAGCTTGGCGCCTGGAAGGCGCTGGCTGCGGAGTTGGGGAAGAGCAGGGGCGTCCTTGCCGAACGTCTTGCCGAGCACCAGGGCAATCACAATCTGTTTGCCGCGCGGCTCAATGCCCTTCGTGCCTCGGTCCATGTCAGCGACGATGATGCGGCCGGCGCCATACGGCGCGCCCGCGACGAGGCTTGGGCGCGGCATCGCGGTGACCTGACTGGCGAAACCGCGGATGATTTCGCGGCGGCACTGGCCCGAGACGACAGTGTCGGAGCAGGCCGTCTGGCCAACGCCCGGGAGCTCGTTGAGATTCGCAGCGCCAACCGCAACCTCGCTGAGACCGCGGCCAACATCGCGCATACGCGCGACCAACTTGCACGCATCGGCTCAGATCTGCAGGCAGTGCACTTGGAAATGCGCGCGGCCGCAAGAGACTTGCTCGGGCCGTGCCAGGAAGCTTCCCCCGAACAGCTGGTCGAGATGATAGAGGATCGCATTGCTGCTCGGAACGATGCGCTCGCGGGATGGGAGGAGATCGAGCTTTCCCGCAAGAAGTCCGAGCGCGCGGTTGATGAGGAAGGCCGAACACGCCTGGCGCTGAGCGGCGCCCTGGCGAGCGTCGGCGTCGGTTCGGATCCTGGTGACAGCCTGGAAACGGTCATGGCCGTGGCAGAGCTGTTTCTTGACAGGCAATTCAAGGTGGACGCCGAGCGCGCCGAGGCGCTCAAGACCGTTGCCGCAAGGCAAGAGGATCTGGCCGCCAGGCGCCGCGCCATTGAAGTCGCTGAGCGGCGTGAGGATGAATGGCAGGCCGGCATTGCCGAAGCGCTCAAGGGTACCTGGCTCGAGAGTGGCATCTCGGCGCCCGGCCTCGGCGGGGTGCTGGATCAATTGGCTGAGCTGTCCAGATGTCTTCAGGACCGGAACGCCATGCAACTGCGTATCGACAAGATGGAGGCCGACAGGGACAGTTTCCTGGTCGAGGTTGCCGCCGTTGCAGCCGAAGCGGGGGAGGCGGCCGATGACGACGGACCGGAACAGCTGGCGATTGGGCTTGCCGAGCGCCTGGAGCGCGCGGAGCGCACACGCGAGGCCAAGGCAAGCCTCGTCAATGACCTGCGGCGCCTGCACGATGCGCGTGAGATCCTCGATGGCGAGATTTCGGCACATGAGCGCCGCAAGAACGAGGTCCTGAGCGTCTTTGGCGTGGCCACGCTGGCGGAGGTCGTGCAACGCGACGAACTGCTGCGCGACAGGGATCGCCTGCGCACAACCGTGGCCGAGCTTGAGGAGCAGGTGTCATCCGAGCTCGCGACGGAAGGCTTCGAGCAGGCGCGTTCGATATTGGATGCTGTCGATCTCGACAGTCTCGCAATCGAGAAGGCTGAGGCCGAGCAACGGCTTCGCGCTTCCGACGAGGCAATACAGCACCAGCTCATTCGGCAGATGCGCGCGACCGACAAGCTGGACGCCATTGGCGGCGACAGCGCTGTTGCCCGCATAGATGCCGAACGGCGCACCGTCCTTCTGGAAATCGAGGAAAAGGCCGTCCGCTATATCGAGCTGAAATTGGGAATAATGGCGGCTGGAAATGCTCTGCGCGTCTACCGCGAGCGCCACCGCTCCGGGATGATGCAGCGCGCATCTAACGCATTCGTCCTCATGACGCGCGGCCAGTACTCTGGCCTCACAACGCAACCTGTTAAGGGTGGGGAAGTGCTCATCGCGTTGCAGCGCGATGGGCAATCCAAGGTCGCCGACGCGCTGTCAAAGGGCGCGCGTTTTCAGCTCTACCTGGCGCTCAGGCTTGCCGGGTATTACGAGTTCGCACAGTTTCGACCCTCAGTGCCATTCATCGCCGACGACATCATGGAGACCTTCGACCATGTCCGGTCCGAGGAGGTTTTCAGGTTGTTTGGGGAGATGGCAAGTGCAGGACAGGTAATCTACCTGACACATCACCAGCACCTGTGCGAGATCGCCAAGACAGTAGTGCCGGGCGTAGCGGTCCATGAGCTCGGATGAGATTGGACTTTATTTGATGCGCTGCGGTAACTACCGTGCTGTTCGATTTTCCCCTTAGGTAGTCTAATCGACATTTCCAAGCGCCGCCTTTGGCGTCAGCTTTGCGCCTCATTTCGGCCGTTCAGCTTTCCGATGCATAAACCCTGAAGCTGCCGTCCGTCAGCCCGCTACGGCTGGTGACGTGAAGGACCGACAGGTTATCGATGATCTACAATATCACCGGCGACCTTCGCGCGGTTCAAATCCTGCTGGGTCACACGAAGATCGAGAACACCGCTCGGTATCTCGGCCTCGAAATAGAGGACGCTCTGACCCTCGCAGCGCGAACCGAGGTCTGACGGTGGAGTGGCCTTAAGGAGGCGCTCTCCTATGCCGGCTGGCTAAATGTCGAGTTAGTGGCGCAATCTTTGGCATAGGAAGAACTGCTTACCCGTTATACCCTGGGGCGAAATGGCAGAGCAGATTCCCATCAACCCCGCCCTCTTGGTTTGGGCCCGCCAGCGAGCGGGCCTGAGCCGTGACGAGGTCGCACAGAAGTTCAAGCGGATCGCCGACTGGGAGGCAGGTGCATCCGCGCCGACCTACCCGCAGCTTGAGCAACTCTCCGACATGCTCAAGGTCCCGATCGCGGTGTTTTTCTTCCCCGACCCGCCGGATGTGCCGCCGATCAACGAGACGTTTCGCACGCTGCCTGAGGCCGAGTTGGATCGCCTGCCGAGCCGGGTTCGCATGTTGATGCGCAAGGCAAAGGCAATGCAGATCAATTTGGCGGAACTCACCCAAGGACGGAACCCGGCAGAGCGTCTTATCACGCGGGATCTACAGTTCGCTCCGAACGTAGATATAGCCCAGATGGCCGCCGCCGTGCGTCAGTACATTGGGGTGACCGTCCAGCAGCAGCAGACATGGCACGGTGATGATGCGGCTCTTAAGGAGTGGCGGACGGCTCTGCTGAACGTGGGCGTCTTCGTCTTCAAGGACGCGTTCCGAGCGGACGACTTCTCGGGGTTCTGCCTCTACGACGATGAGTTCCCAGTAATCTATGTGAACAACAGCTCGACCAGGACCCGGCAGATATTCACCTACTTCCACGAACTCGCGCACCTCATCTTCCATACCAGCGGAATCGATATGGTTCGCGACCGATACGTGGATCGGCTCGTTGGCGATGCCCGGCAGATTGAGGTTATCTGCAACAGCTTCGCTGCCCAGGTACTGCTGCCAGAAGACGCCTTCCAACGCGCGATGGTCGGAAGGCAAGCCACCGAAGTGACTGCAGAGACTCTCGCGGCCCAGTTCCACGTCAGCAGGGAGGTGATTTTTCGTCGCCTGTTGGACCAAGGCAGAGTGGCAGAGGACCGGTACGACCAAGCGGTCGAAAGGTGGAACGCGCAGCGCCAGATCGAGCGCGCACCGGGCGGAAATCCGTATTGGACCAAGCTCGCGTACCTGGGCCGTGAGTACGTGGCCCTGGCACTGTCGCAGTACCACCAGAACAGGATCGACGAGGGACAGCTGGCAGACTTCCTCGATACGAAGCCGCGTCACGTTGGGGCTCTGGAGGAGTATTTCAGCCGGGGGGCTTCTTAATGTACGTGTTCGACACCTCGCCCCTCTCAACCCTGTTCAAGAACTACTACCGACGCCGCTTCCCGACGCTTTGGGACCGCTTTGACGGGCTGGTAGCGGATGGCCAGATCATCTCAACCCGCGAGGTCCGCCGCGAGTGCGTGGACGGTCCTGTGGAGACCTTGAGGGACTGGGCTGGGACGCGGGAAGAATTCTTCCACATACCCGGCGCAGCTGAGGGCGCGTTCGTGGGCCAGATATACGGGGTCGTGCACTTCCAGCAAAACATCGAGCAGCGGAAGCTGCTCAGGGGCGGGCGCAACGCTGACCCGTTCGTGATTGCGAAGGCGGCGTCGGAGGGACGAGGCGTGGTCACCATGGAGGAGTTCAAGCCGAACGGCGCGAAAATCCCGAACATTTGCCGCCATTTCGAGGTGGAGTGCCTGTCGCTCGAAGAGTTCATGGAGCGCGAAGGCTGGGAGTTCTAGAGGCACTTGGGCTTAAACCTGCGACCCGCTTATTGAGAGTAGCTGCGGGCGCCGCGATGGCAGCTTTTTGCCAGTCACCGCCCGCCAATCGCCAGTCGGTCCCCATAGGCACTCGGGGGTCTCCGCCGCTATCTAATTCTCCGCCTCTGCCGCAGCGGCTGCCCGTTCATCGGGCGTCGGGAAGATAGTTAGAAGCTCCTCAGGAGGAATGTTTTTTGAACCTTTTTCAAGCAAGCCGCTGGAGGTAAGGCATATAAAGCCGATTCCGAATTGGCACGCGGAGATCATAAAGTCCTCCTTCTCCTTGTAGCCGTAGCGGTAGCCGAATCTGCGCCCGTACTCCTTGATGTTGCGTCGGGTCCCCTCCTCTGTCTCGGGCAGCATCCGATTCAGGTAGTCCGTCAGCATCGAAGCCCGCGGATGGCGGCCATGCACTATGCCCGCCCAGATGTAGTGCTTCCTCGTAAGGAACTTGCCGCCCGTCTCCCTGTAGTAGATCGCGCAAGCTAGCTTCCGACCGATGACCTTTGCGGCCTCGAAAAACTCCTCGGACGCTCCCGCAAGCGGCAAGTTGGTCAGGTCAGCATCCGGCGGCACCTGGATACCCATCTTAGTGAGCGCTTCCGCCTTGGCCTTATTGCTAAGCTTTGTGTTTAAGAGTGCCGATTTGTAGTTGTTCTTGATGCCGTCCCGTAGCTTCCACATCGACCACAGGTCTTTGGTGAACAGATCGGGGTTCCCCATCTGCATGTAGTAGCCGAATATCTGGTCTTCCTTCTTGCTCGACCGGTTGCAGGCTTCGCACGCCGGAAACTCAAAATCCTCGGGGAAGTAGCCTTTCGGAAAACACGCCTGAGGCGGGATGTGATCGATCGTGGACGACTTTGTCGCGCCGCCGCAGAGGCAGCACAGGGGATGATCCTCTAGCAGCTGTTGATAGCGGCTCTTCTTCTGCTTCGCTTGTCCCATCTAGCATCTCCCAGAGTGCTTGCCAGCTTGCAGCCTTTAGCCACGCAATGACGGTGTCTTACGCGCCTCCGATCAAGCCTAAAGTTGGGCGTGCCCGCAATGGCAGACTTCGGGAAGCAGTCAGTGGCTTCGGAACGACAGAGATGAGGTCGGCTGCGGAATGGCAGCTATAGAGATAAATACAGCCGAAAGCTGACGGACTGCTGTCGTGAAGAGTTTCGGGCGCCGGCAGGCGTACGAAAGTCCCCGAGGAAGGAACCCGCGGGCCACAGGCGATGGCTATGGGGATTTCGATTTTTGGCTGGTGTCGGGGATGGCGCGACCACCGCCGAGAAGCGGCGGGATTGATGCACACGGACCGCCTTGTCTTCCGGCCTTCGGCATGCTCGGCTCGGGGTGCGGTCGGACGCAGCCCTGTCGAGGCCGATGATCACCATGGACGCGCGTGGGTTCGTTGCCGGAGGCTGAGCGCCTGTGGCTGAAGGCTGGACTTCGCCATGCCGCGTCATGGGACGCTCTCCCGGTTCGTCGCCGATGCGTCCGGCGGCCCGCGCGGCTGCCTCCACCGTTCGAACACGTCGATGATGATCATCCGTCCGCCGCAGCACGGGCATGGCGGGCGGAAGTCAGTCGGTTCTTCCGGAGTGTCGTCTTCGGGCGGCGGCGCGACGCTCAACAGTTTGCGCGCGAGTGCGAGGCTGGCCTTGCGAGCAGAGCCGGCGAGCAGGCCGTAGTGCCGGATGCGGTGGAAGCCACGCGGCAGGATGTGGAGCAGGAATCGGCGGATGAACTCGTCGGTGGCGAGCGTCATGATCTGCTGCCGGTCTGTGCCGTCGCGACGATAGTCCTTGTAGCGGAACGTGACCTCGGCCTCATCGAATCGGATGAGGCGGCGGTTCGAGATCGCAACCCGGTGGGTGTAGCGGGACAGATAGGCAAGTACGGCTTGAGGCCCGGCGAAGGGCGCCTTGGCATAAACCACCCAGCGCTTCTTCCGGACCGGCGCCAGGTGCCGCAGGAATGCTTGCCGGTCGGTGAAGTGCGCCATCGATCCAAAGAAGGTGAGCCGGCCGGCATCGTGCAGCGCGACCAGCCGCGTGAGGAACAGGCGGCGGAACAGCTTGCCGAGCACGCGCACCGGCAGCAGGAAGGCCGGGCGCGACGATATCCACCGGCTTCCGTCTGGCGCGATGCCGCCGCCCGGCACGATCATGTGCACGTGCGGATGGTGCGTCATCGCCGAACCCCAGGTGTGGAGCACGGCAGTGATGCCGATGCGCGCGCCGAGATGCTTCCGATCTGCCGCGATGGTCAGCATCGTCTCCGACGCTGCCTTGAACAGCAGGTCGTAGACCGCCGCCTTGTTGTGGAAGGCGATGTCGGCGACCTCGGCGGGCAGCGTGAAGACAACGTGGAAGTAGCCGACCGGCAGCAGGTCGGCCTCGCGCTCGGCAAGCCATGTCCGCGCGGCCGCGCCCTGGCACTTCGGGCAGTGCCGGTTGCGACAGGAGTTGTAGGCGATGCGCCACTGGCCGCAGTTCTCGCAGGCTTCGACATGCCCGCCGAGGGCCACGGTGCGGCAGTGCTCGATCGCCGACATGACCTTGAGCTGCTGCAGGGTCAGATGTCCTGCATGGGCGGCCCGGTAGGCGGGCCCGGCAGTGCGGAAGATGTCGGCAACCTCGATCGAGGCGCGCACGCTCAGCCGTCGGGTGAGATCTCTTCCGGCTTGAAGAGGCCAAGCTTGTCGAGCGGGCTCGTGACCGTGCGCACCGTGCGGGTTGCAACCTTGGTGTAGAAGGCGGTGCTATTTAGCTTGGCGTGCCCGAGCAGGACCTGGATGATCCGGATGTCGGTGCCGTCCTCCAGCAGGTGGGTGGCGAAGCTGTGACGCAGCGTGTGCGGCCCGACCCGCTTGGCGATGTCGGCGGCCTGCGCTGCCTCGACGACCACGCGATAAAGCTGGCGGGTGCTGATCGGCTTCATCGCATGCTGCCCCGGAAACAGCCAGCCGTCGCGATGCATCACCCCCTGCTGGCGTCCGACCTGCCACCACTGGCGCAGCAACAAGAGCAGATCTTGCGACAGCATGGCGTTCCGGTATCGCCCGCCCTTGCCACGCTCGACACGTAGCAGCATCCGCTCGCTATCGATGTCAGCGACCTTCAGCGTCGAGACCTCCGCCACGCGCAGGCCCGCGCCATAAGCGACCGACAGCGCGGCCTGGTGCTTGAGGCAGGTGGTGGCGTTGAGCAGCCGGGCAACCTCGTCGCGGCTCAGGACCACGGGCAGCGTGCGCGGATGCGCCAGCCGAACGAGCTTGCGCGCCAGATCCGGACGATCGACCGTATGCGTGAAGAAGAAGCGCAGCGCCGACACGATGCTGTTCATCGTCGGCACGGGAACGCCGTCGTCCTGCTGCTCGATCTGGAAGCGGCGCAGGTCGTCGGTGGTCGCTGTGTCTGGTGAGCGCCCGAGGAACGTCGCCAGGCGTCCGATGTCGCGGAGATAGTTGCGCTGCGTCTCCCGTGAGAAACGCCGCATGTTCATGTCGTCGATCAGCCGCTGCCGCAGCGGACTGATAGGTGCATCAAGAATAGGATAGGGCATGGTCGGGCTCCTTGTTGAAGAAGCCCGTGATGCTCTGCCCCTGCCGAACCCCGCTCAACGCAGGCGCAACGTCCGGTTCTTGATCTCTACCTCAACCGCAGGCGCCCATCCCGCGCAGCGGGTTCGTTCATCGGCCCCATCGGTCGTCAAGCTGCGTTCGTAGACTTTCAAAAGCGGGAACTGCCTCTAATACATCCGAGTGCCAGCCGATTATGTCGGCACGCACTCGTCAATGCTTGTGGTACGTACGCCGTTACCTTCGATGCCGAATCCGTTTGGGGAAATCACTCCATCAGATTCCACAAGCCGAGCGTCAGAACCGGGAAAGCGCAGACGAGGGCTAGGACGATGACGCCGGCAAGGAAGAACGGCATGACCTCCCGGAAGACCTTGACCGGTGAGACCTTGGCGATCTGGGCCGAGATGAACACGAGAATCCCGACCGGCGGCGTCAGCCCGCCCATCTGCAGGTTGATGATCATGATCATCCCGAGCTGGACCGGGTCCATGCCGACCGATTTCATCAGCGGCAGGAACAAAGGCGCCAGGATCAGCATCGCCGGGGTCAGGTCGAGGAACATGCCGGCCACGAACAGGATTGCGTTCATCATCAAAAGGAGCAGCAGCTTGCTTTCGCCGCCGACGCCGATCCACTCGATCAATTGCTGGGGAATCTGCTCGGCGATCAAAACCCAGGCGAACGGGATCGATGCCGCGATCAGGAAGCCGATCAGGGCCGAATCCGTCGCGCATTCGACGAGCGAGCGATAGAAGGCCTTCCACGTGTATTCCCGGTAGGCGAACTTGCCAAGGATGAAGGTCCAGAACAGCGCGATCGCCCCCGCTTCCGTCGCCGTGGTGATGCCGAAGCGTATGCAGCCGATGATGATCGCGGCGATGAACAGGGCTGGCAATGCGCGCAGGAACGTCGTGCCGACCGTGCTCAACGGTGCCCTTGCCGACGCCGTTTCATAGCCGCGCTTTCGCGCGACCAAATAAGCCGTCGTCATCATGGCGATCGCGATGAGCACACCGGGCACGTAACCCGCAATGAAGAGCTTGGCGATCGAGACGTCGGCGACCGAGGCGTAGACCAGCATGGCGATGGCCGGCGGTACAACATTCGGAAGGATCGATCCTGCAGCGGTCACGGCACAGGAAAAGGCCGGTGAATAGCCGCGCTTGACCATCTGCGGAACGATGATCTTGGTAGTGCTGGCCGCATCCGCTCCGGACGAGCCGGAGATACCGCCGATCAGCAGGCTATTCAGGATATTGACGTGGGCCAGCCCGCCGCGGAGATGGCCGACAAGGGCTGCGGCCAGATCGATGAGCCTGGACGACAGGCCGCCGAGATCGAGCAGATAGCCCGTCGTCAGGAAGAAGGGGATGGCGAGCAGCAGGAAGTTCGTCGCGCCGCTCGCCATTGTCTGGACCACGGCCGGGCCGGGAATGATGTCGGCGCCCCAGGTCGTCAAGAATGCGCCGAAAAGCAGCGAAAACGCTACCGGAACGCCGAGAAACAGGCAGACGAAGAAGGTCACCGTCATCAGAAGGCTGGGCGAGATGTCGATGAATGGCAGGAAGGACGAATTGTCCATCACAAGATAGGCGATTGCCGCGGTGACGATGGCAGCCGCATTGCGCAAGAAGGTGCGGCCGTCTCCGTCCTGGAACAGCGCGAACAGGAGCCCGATAGCGGCGGTCGTGGGGATCACGCCGAAGCGGTAGGCGTTCGGCCATTGCAGGGTGATGCTGAGGCCGCCGACGAGGGTGGCGAGCCGATAGCCCGCGAACGCCAGCATGATGAGGGTCAGCGCCACAATGACGTCCCGAAGGAATCGCGTGACGCGGTACCCCAGGACGAAATCGACCGCGACATGCCGTTTCTGCCGGATGCCCATCGCCGCGCCGATGAAGATCATCCAGGTGAAGGCCCAGACAGAGAACTCCTCCGTCCAGGAAAAGGAATCGTTGAAGACGTAGCGTGAGACCACGCCTGCCAGAACGGAAAGCGACATGAGAACGAGCACGACAAAATTGACGGCGCCCATGGCTTTCTCAATGAGAGAAATCACGGGCTCGAACCGCGCCTCAATAGAGGAGCCGCGGCCAAGCGCCGTGGCCTGCACGCTATCTGGAGCTTCCATGACCTTCCTCCCGGCAGTAACGGTAGAGAGCGTCGGCTCCGGTCATGGGGCCGACGCATGAGACGCTATTTGGTGTTCTGGATGATCTTGATGAGCGCGTCGGCGTCGGGGATCTTCGCGGCGAACTCTTTTTGCACAGGTTCCATCAGCGCAATCCAGGGCGCCTTGGCCTCGATCGTCTTGATCTTGGCGCCCTTGCTTTCGGTTTCGGCGAGCGCTGCGCTGTCCGCCTTTTCCTGTAGCGCCGGCAGTTCTTTCTGGGCCTTGACGGCCTCTTCGGTAACGATCGCCTTGTAGTCGTCGGGCAGCTTGTTCCACCAGTTGTCGGCCACCACCCAGGTGCCGAAGGCGTAGATGTAGTCGATCTTCGTGTAGTAGGGCGCGACTTCATAGAATTTGAACGTCAGGTAGTTTGAGGCCGTGTTGTCGAAATAGTCCGCCACGCCGGTCTGCAGCGCATTGTAGATTTCGGGAGCCGGGATCGGCACGGGATTGGCGCCGACCGCCTTCCAGGTCGCAACGAAGAGCGGGCTCTGGATGACGCGCATCTTCTTGCCCTTCACATCGTCCGGCTTATCGATCGGAAAGGTGCTCATCAGGTTGCGGGCGCCGTTGACGGAAAACCCGAGCAGATGGAACCCCTGCTCCTCGAATTTCGGAGCAAGCTGCTCCGTCAGCGGCCCGTTGATCGCAACGGCCTGGGCATCCGACGTCACCAGGAAGGGAAGATCGAGCACCTGGACCTGCGGCACCCAGGACGACAGGACTGAACTGGTGAGAACGCCCATCTGCACGGAACCCAGCCGGATTCCCTGCGCCGCGTCGGCTTCGCCGCCAAGCAGGCTGTTGGGATAGATCTTGATATCGACGTCGCCCTTGGTGCGCTGGCGCACCGCTTCAGCGAAATTCTCGGCAGCGACCTCCTTGGGATTGCCCTTCTGGACGTCGAGCGAAAGCTTGGCGGTGAACTTGGCAGCTAAAGCGTCTGTGGCAGACAGGGCGGTCGCTGCTATCGCGGCGGAAAAGATCAAGGCAAGGATAGATTTCACGTGGGTTCTCCTCTCTGAAGTTTGGAATGCAGAAAATTGGGCGTAGGGTTATTGGCCCATCGCCGGCGACGTTTACAGATCAGATCAGCGGCGCCAGGCTGGCATCGAGAAGCGAGGGATCCACCTCTCTCTCGATCGCTTCGAACATACTTTCTACGAAAGCGATGAGATCGTTCGTGGCCCTCACCGCCCGATCTTCATGGCGGTTTGCCACGGCATCGAGGATCGCCAGATGGCAATCGATGGCCGCGGCCAGGCCGTCCGTGGCCGACAATTGTGTGTGATGAATCCAGCCGATCCGCCGGAAGATCGTGTGGAGCGGACGTAACGTATGCTCGAGAAACGGCTCGGCGGCGGCGGAGAGAATAAGCTTGTCGATGCGGCGGTCCAGAACGTTGAAGGCATCGACCGTCAATGTATCTCGCCGCTCTCCCAGTAGACGGGACATATGCAGCAACTGGTTGCGGTGGGTCGACTGCGAGCGTTCGGTCGCAAGCTGGATAACGAACCGCTCCAGATCACCGCGAAGCCGGAGCAGCGTCCGGTCACGGGCAAGATCGATCGGCGCGATTTGGAGCCCGTGGCGCGGATGGACGACGATCAGGGTGTCGTCAGCGAGCCTGCCGACGGCCTGATGGACCGGCGTACGACTGAATCCCGAGAGGTTCTGAAGCTCCTGGATCGAAAGCCGGCTGCCCGGCCTGAGCTCACAGTTGATGATCAGCCCCTCGATCCTCTCGTAAGCGAGCTCGAAGAGATTTCTAGAATTTTGTCGCCGGGGCGCATCCTCCGCCACCAGCGAATCCGCCAGTTTCGGCACTGTTCGTTTGTTAGCCATGCCAATCCTCCCGAGACGGCGTTCCAACTCACCGTAAAAACTCTTATGACATATTGTGATATTTCACAACAGGGATTACGCTGCCGTACGTTACCGGGGAACATGGTCACTCATGACTTGACCGTGCGCCGTTCTCTGGAAGCAATATCTGGAGGAGGATTTCGACCATGAAAATCACTGCGCTTGAAACCCTGCGCACCGAGGAATTCTCCAACGTCCTGTGGGTGCGCGTGCACACCGACCAAGGCACGATCGGGTTGGGAGAAACCTTCTATGGCGCCGGCGCGGTGGAAGCTCAGATCCACGACACGCTGGCGGGCCGTCTTCTTGGACAGGACCCACTGCGCATCGAAGCACTCAATCGGATCATGACCGACCTGCCGATGGCGCAGGCATCGACGGGCGTCGAATATCGCGCCGCTTCTGCCATCGACATCGCGTTATGGGACCTGTTCGGCAAAGTCTGCCATCAACCGGTGCATCAGATGCTTGGCGGCCCCTGCACCGACAGACTGCGGGTGTATAACACCTGTGCGGGGTATGGTTACGTGCGCAACAAGAATATCCGCCCGGTCGACACCTGGAACCTCGGCAACAAGGAGGGTCCTTATGAAGATCTCGCAGCGTTCATGACCGATGCGGGAGCGCTGGCCGAGAACCTGCTCGAAAGTGGCATTACAGCCATGAAGATCTGGCCGTTCGACCCGGCCGCGCAGGAAAACCGCGGCATGTTCATCAACGCCGAGCAGATGAAAAAGGCGATCGAACCCTTCGAGAAAATACGCAAGCGGGTCGGCGACAAGATGGAGATCATGGTCGAGTTCCACTCCTTATGGAACCTGCCGACAGCAAAGACAATCGCTCGCGCGCTCGAGCCCTATCAGCCGACCTGGTATGAAGATCCCATCCGCATGAATTCTCCGCAGGCGTTGGCGGAATATGCGGCCTCAACCGATGTCTGGGTATGCGCCAGCGAAACGCTCGGCACGCGGTTCCCCTACAAGGACATGCTCGATCGCGACGCCACTCATGTCGTGATGGTCGACCTGTGCTGGACCGGCGGCCTGACGGAGGGGCGAAAGATCGCGTCCCTCGCCGACACCTATCACCGCCCCTTCGCCCCGCATGACTGCACCGGGCCGGTCGGCTTCGCGGCCGCCGTGCATGCGTCCTTCAGCCAGCCCAACACGCTGATCCAGGAATCGGTTCGGGCGTTCTACGACGGCTGGTACAAGGAACTGGTCACTGTGGTTCCAACCATCAAGGACGGCTATGTGCTGCCGATGGAAGGTCCTGGCCTCGGCGTCGACCTGCTTCCTGCGGTATACGAGCGCTCTGACCTCATCTGCCGCAAATCCGAACTGTGAGGCACTGATATGACTCTGTTCGATCTCTCCGGTTCCACCGCTCTCGTCACCGGTTCTTCCCGGGGCCTTGGCCGCGCGATTGCGGAGGGGCTGGGCGCCGCCGGTGCCCGGCTTGTCCTCAACGGCCGTGCCGGCGCCGGCCTCTCGAAGGCCGCGCACGAAATGCGCGCCGGCGGCAACGAGGTGCACGAAGCCGTTTTCGACGTGACCGACGAGGCAGCGGTCAAAAAGGCCTTCGACCGCTTCGACGCTGAGGGGCTCGCGGTCGATATCCTTGTCAACAATGCCGGCATCCAGCACCGGCAGCCGATGGTCGATCTGTCGCTTGCCGACTGGCAGCGCGTGATCGACACCAACCTGACCAGCGCCTTTCTCGTCGGGCGCGAAGCGGCACGCCGCATGATCCCGCGCGGGCACGGCAAGATCATCAACATTGGCTCACTCACCAGCGAACTCGCGCGCGCCACCGTCATCCCGTACACCGTTGCAAAGGGCGGTATAAAGATGCTCACGCGCGGCATGGCGGCCGAATGGGCGAAATCCGGCATCCAGGCCAATGCGATCGGCCCCGGCTACATGCTGACCGATATGAACGAGGCCCTCGTCAACGACGAGAAGTTCGACGCCTGGGTGAAGGCAAGGACCCCAGCCGGCCGCTGGGGCAAGCCGGAGGAGCTGATAGGCACCGCCGTCTTCCTTGCGTCGCGCGCCTCGGATTACGTCAACGGCCAGATCATCTACGTCGATGGCGGAATGATTTCCGTTTTGTGAGCAGTGCCTGCATGCTCCTTTGAGTAGGCTCTAAATCTTGTCGGACATCGATCAACTCGTTGTCGCGTGGCGCCAACTGGGTCGCTACGTATCCGGTACGCATGTCCGCCGTCATTGTTCAGGCGCCGAAAGCTGCCAGTCCGCTTTCGGCGCCCTTCCGGTCCCCTTCCGGTCATTCACGCGCCCGCCGATAGCCGAAGGAGCCAGTGCTGTTGACGTCAAAAACACAAAGGCCGCCACTACATGTTCGCCATTTGTGCTTCGAAAGTCGCATAAATGGCAGTGAGGAACGCAGCCGGCCCATGACCGCTGTGATGTCCGGAATTATTTGGCATTTCATGGGGTTTACCAGTCCGGAATTATGGGCCGCAGGCGTTCAGCCTATACGATTGAAAACAAGAGGATTTTCAGGTCGAGGATAGGGGTTTCCGATCCAAAGACCGGGTTTACCAATGGCCACAATCACAGCTAATTCTGGATTGGCGTTAAGTGGTTGAATCAGCGTGGAAGTTAAGCGCCTCTATTGGTCAACCTGCTTGCGGTCGGCAACGGATAGGTCAACCCCAAAAACCCAGGATTGGTAACCGAAGCAGCAGCCCTATCGACTAAGATTCAGCTCTACGCCTTCACTGTCCCCAGCAAGGGCTCTCGGTAGCGAATGGCGCCCTTGAGCGGGCGAGGGCGGCAAGGCGTGGGTGTCACGACACATATAACTCGAGCTGCTACTCGGTGGTTTCCGTTCTGCAGCTGGGGACTAGCGCACGATGTCGAGGAAAGAGTTCGTTCCACTCAACCTGCTCGCCAGCTTGGCGGGAATCTCTCGACAAGCGGTTTGGAAGGCCTGCCAGCGCGGCAACTGGCGGGGGCACGCCCTGGAGGTGCGCGTCGTTCAGGGCAAGGGTGGCAACGCGGGCAAGCAGTATCTCGTTAGTTTGGCTTCCCTCCCACCGGAGTTGCAACTCCGGTTAAAGCCCATTGAAACGCAGGCTCAAAACCGTCCGAAGCCGATTGCAAGCCGGGGGCGGCGCGGCAGAGCGGATCAAGGCAAGAAACGCGTCGTCATCAGTCGGCAATGGGATGCTTTGGTACCGTTCGACGCTGTCACCAAGGCCCAGATTGCAGAGGATCTAAAACAGGAAACTCGAGGCCTTTTGGCGGCCGGCGCAGCCTGGGGACATGTCAAAATCTTGGCTCGCAACCTTCTGGCAGAGACCACTAGGTCATGGGGATTCCGCCCCCAATGATCCAGCCAGTTTTGAGCAAGCTTGTTCGATCCCGTGGACGCTCGTTTCGGAAGAGATGCATTATCGGAAGGTCCATCAGTTTCGCACGAACCGCAAAGGTTACGAGGACAGCCGACCGCGCGGGCGGCGCTCCATAGAAGGCATGCGCCCGATGGAATTGGTCGTCGGAGATGTGCATCCGATCGACATCCACCTGACGCGGGCGGACGGCTCGATTTGTACTGCAAAGCTGATCGGGTTCCTCGACTGGGCGACTGGCCGCGTTTGGTGTGATTTGATCGCATTCGACACGCGCGGCAGCGTCAACAACCGTGATGTGATCGAAGTATTTGCGGCCATGGTGGATCATCCAGCCTTCGGCCTGCCTGAAGCTCTCTATATCGACAACGGCAAGGAATACGGGTTCGCGACGTACCTCGACGACGCCATGACACTGATGGTGCCCGGGTTCCATGGGCCGGGTCGCTCGATGCGAGTTGTCAATGCCTTGCCCTACAACGCCTCGGCAAAGCCCATCGAACGCTGGTTCGGCGACTTCGAGTCACGCTATCTGAGCACGCTACCGGGCTGGATTTCCGGCAACCGTATGAACAAGCGCCAGGAAGCGATCGGCCGGACGGTTGCGCCCTATGGCACCTTCGAAGATTTCATTCCCGCGTTCTTCGGTCTCCTGAAGGCCTATCACAGCATGCCTACGGGAAAGCAGAGTGGCCTCAAGGGGCATTCGCCCAACACCACTTTTCAACAGCACGTGGTTGCGGGCTGGTCAGCAATCACCATGAGCCGGGACGAGGTCCGTGCTGCAGTCGCGCGCCGGGTCGAGCGCACCGTCATTCAAGGCGCGATCCAACTCCGTGGGCGTCGGTGGTCCTGCGAAGAGTTGTGGCAGTACACGCACGACAAGGTGCTGGTCTGCGACCCGGTCTATCATGCGCCGGCAGAGCTGCTTGTGCTGGACATGAAGGGTAAAAGGCTCGGGATCGCAACCCCCGATGTCCCACTTCATCCACTTGATCATCGTGGCGCCCAAAGCACGGCAGCACGAGCAAAGGCGCACCGCGATGCGATAGTGCAGATGGGCCGCTCGGTCCCGAAAATCGATGTTGCAGCTCGGCTGATGGCGCTTGGTCAGGATCAACCTGAAGTCATCCCCAACGAGCCGGCGGGCAAAGTATCATTCGACCCGTCTCAGCGGCCGGCGCGGATTCTGATGCCGAAGAAGCCGTTGATTCCTGAAGAGCGCCGGCGCGAACAGGACGAGCGCATGGCCGCTCAGATGGACTTGGTGAAGAGGATCGTCGGATGACGATATTCGTTGAAACCCGGGCTGCGCTCACCGTGCGGGCTGCGTTCGATACGGCGGTCAAGATCCGATATCCGGTGCTTGCGGTCGGCAAAGCCGGACTCGGAAAGACTGTAGCGCTCAACTGGATAGCCGGCCAAAGCGGAGCTGCCTATTGTGAAGTTGCGCAGCATACCAAGGCTATCAGGCCGATGTTCCTGATGCTGCATGACGCGTACGGCGTCCAAAGGGGCAGCAAGCACACATATGACCTTGCCAAGGATTGCATGAAATTTTTTGGGCGCCCGATGCGGCCCGACGCGTCCGTTGCTCGTGGACGAATATCAGAACTTCACACCCACTGTTTTGCGGGAGCTGCTGCATCTTCAGGAGCGATGCGGCTTCGCTTTACTGCTCGCCGGCAACACTCATCGGTTAGCGGGCACGAGGCGTGATACCCATGCTATGGATTAGATCGAAAGCCGTATCGGCATGCGTTTCGAGATCGGGCAGCCGACGCGGGAGGACTGCATAAGGATCGGCGCCGAAAACAACGTTGAGGGAGCCGACGCCTACGAAGCGATTGTTATCTACGGTGAGAACACCTCGCTTCGCGCGCTTTGCCACCTCCTCCAGAATTGCGCTGCCGTTACCAATGGCGTTGGCAGCATTCGTCTTTCTCGGATCGAGACCACGCTTCGTGTCGTGTCGTGCGGCAGCGATGCGCTCAAGCTTTTGCACGAGCGCGGCGACGACCTCCGAAGATCGGCTTAATTCCGGACAGCGACAGATAATTCCGGACTGCACACCAGCACAGCAGTGAAGGGCCTCGAAATCACGGTTGGGCGCTGGGTTACGGGCCCGTCACATCGACATATGACGAGATCAGAGTTTTGCCTGCAAGAGCCCTTATACCTTCTACCTTCCGGGTATTAGCCCCATTCAAACGCAGAAAGACGACCTTAGCACGGGTTCTGGTGAACGAGACGATGATTCCATTGTGCAACTCATCCCCGCATTGCGGGCTTTGCGCACACATTCTACCGAGCCCCGAACGATGCCGACGACCTCGTTCAGGAAACCTTAGTCAAGGCACTTAACGCCTTTGACAGCTGCGAGCAGGGCACCCGATTGAAGTCGTGGATGTTCACGATTACGCGAAATACGTTTTACACGAAAGTGAGAGTTTACGCACCAGAAGCCCCTGGGGCTACGGACTGGATCGCCGACTTGTCAGACTATCGGGAGAAGGGCGTCAGAGCACAAACCCTGACGCAAGAAGTCAGGAGGCCGTATCAGGAACGATAGGGGATCGGTTCACCGCCGTTGAAGAAGGTCCAGAAGCTTTCATAGACCAGGTCTGGGCGGTGCTCGGCCGGATAGTGACCGGTCGGGATAGCCCAGCCCCTCAAGTCAGGTGCCCAGGGTTCCCAGGCTTCAATCGGCGTCAGATGACGGCCGACATGGCTGTTGCTACCCCAGATCACCATCGCCGGGCACTTGATCTTCTTCTTGCCGAAATCGGCCGTGTCCATGGCGAGGTCGAGCGTCACCGTCGCGCGATAGTCCTCGCACACCGCGTGGATCTGTTCGGGCGTCGTGCAGCGGGCATATTCCTTGAACGCTTCGGGCGAGAATATCTCCAGGCCCACGCCTTTCTTGTTGAGCTTGTAGTTGATGTAATAGTCGAGATCGGCACAGATCAGCTTCTCGGGGAAGGGCGCCTTTTGCGCCATGAAGAACCAATGGTAGCTCTCCAGCCCCCAGCCGAGGGTGACGTTGGTGAGAAGATGGTAGGTGGGGATGATGTCGAGCGCGCAGAAGCGCGTGATCCTGTTGGGCTGGTCGAGCACCATGCGAAAGCCGACACGTGCGCCGCGGTCGTGGCCGGCAAGCGCGAACTTCTCAAATCCGAGTTCGCTCATCACATCGAAGGCGTCTTCGCCCATGGCGCGGAAACTGTAGGCGGCATGGTCCTCGCCGCCATCGGGTTTCGAACTGTCGCCATAGCCGCGCAGGTCGATGGCCACCACCGTGAAGGATTTTGCCAGGGAAGGCGCGATCCGATGCCAACTGACATGCGTCAACGGGTTGCCGTGCACCAGCAGCAAAGGCGGGCCTGATCCCGCAACGGCGACATTGATCTCCGCCCCCCTGGTCTTCACCGTCCTGTAGGAGAACCCCTCCATCAAGCTGCCATGCTTCTCTTCCAGTGGCGGCATAGAGGATGCAGTGTCCGAGGTGTGCTGGGTGTCCATGGTGCTTCTCCAAAAAGGTCGTCCTAAGTCTTCCTCTCAAATTGAAGATTGTCAACAATTTTCAGTTGACTTTTTTTGGATGCGGCGCAACATCACCTCATAAGGGTCACGAAGCCAAGCTTGCGCGGCCGATATTGGGTGGCCTCACCACCGTCGAGCCGAAGGGCATATCCATGGCAAATCAAGATAGATCCGCGCGCAAGAGTGCCTCATCCCTGCCTCGTCTCGCCTTGCTGCCCGGTGACATGACAGGCATCGGCCCCGAACTCGTCGCCCGCGTGCTGTCGGATGGCAGGCTCTCCGATGTGGCGCGCCTTGTCGTTCTGGGGGACCGGCGAGTCCTGGAGATGGGGGCTCGCGACGCCGGCGTATCCCTTGCCATCAAGACCGTGCCGGATGTCGCATCCGTCGACTGGGATGCAGCCGGAACGCCTCTCATCGATCTCGGCAACATCGATCCCGAGGCCTTGCCGCGCGGCATTGTTTCACCGGAGTCCGGCAAGCTGACTGGCGACACCTTGGCCGAGGCGGTGCGGCTGGCGATGAAAGGTGACGTCGATGGCATCACCTTTGCGCCGCTGAACAAGGCAGCGCTTCATGCCGGCGGCTGGAAGTTTCCCGACGAGCACAAGATGTTTGCCGATCTATTGGGCCACAAAGGCTATTTCTCCGAGATGAACGTGCTCGACGGCCAATGGATGTCGCGCGTCACCTCGCACGTGTCGCTGCGCACGGCGCTCGATCAGATCACGCATGACAGCATCATCGAGGCGATCGAACTGGTCAATCGCACCATGCAGCGCGCTGGTGTGGAGAAGCCGCGCATCGCCGTTGCGGCGCTCAATCCTCATGCCGGTGAGAACGGGCTGTTCGGCCGTGAGGAGATCGACCTGATCGGACCGGCGGTCAACGCCGCCGCGGCCTCAGGCATCGATTGCAAGGGGCCTTTCCCCGCCGACACCATCTACATCAAGGCCTTCGCTGGCGAATATGACAGCGTGGTCGCCATGTACCACGACCAGGGGCAGATCGCGACCAAGCTGCGCGGCTTCAACCGTGGTGTGACCGTCACGGCGGGTCTGGAGACCGTATTCACCACGCCGGCGCACGGCACCGCCTTCGACATCGTTGGCAAAGGTACCGCGTCGACAGGCGCGCTGGAGAGCGCCATTCAACTCGCGGCCCAGCTTGCGCGCCGAAAGGGCATGCAGCACGTAGAGGCCGCAGCCTGAGCAGTTTTCGCCGATCATCCTGGAAAGCAAAATGACACAATCCAACAGTTTCCGCATCGCGGTCATCCCTGGCGACGGGATCGGCAAGGAAGTCGTACCCGAGGGCGTGCGCGCTTTGGAAAAGGTCGCGTCGCGGTTCGGCATCGGGCTGTCGTTCGACTGGTTCGATTTCGCTTCTTACGATTATTATGCCCGCCACGGCCGCATGCTGCCGGAAGACTGGAAGGACAAGATCGGATCGCACGACGCGATCTTCTTCGGCGCCGTCGGCTGGCCAGCCGGCGTGCCTGATCATGTGTCGCTGTGGGGGTCGCTTCTCCAGTTCAGGCGCGAATTCGATCAATATGTCAATCTTCGGCCTGTGCGCCTGATGCCCGGCGTGCGGAGCCCGCTCGTCGGTCGCGGCCCTGGCGATATCGATTTCTGGGTCGTGCGCGAAAACACCGAAGGTGAGTATTCATCGATCGGCGGCCGTATCTTCCCGGGTACCGAGCGCGAAGTGGTGGTGCAGGAAACGGTGATGACGCGTATCGGCGTCGATCGCGTGCTGAAGTTCGCATTCGAGCTTGCCGCCAAGGGCAAGCGCAAACACCTGACCTCGGCGACCAAGTCTAACGGCATCTCGATCAGCATGCCCTATTGGGACGAACGCGTGGAGGAGATGGCCAAGGCTTTCCCCGACGTGCGCTGGGACAAATATCACATCGATATCCTGACGGCTCAATTCGTCCTTCACCCCGACTGGTTCGACGTGGTCGTCGCATCGAACCTCTTTGGCGACATCCTTTCCGATCTCGGCCCCGCCTGCACGGGAACGATCGGCATCGCGCCGAGCGCCAACATAAATCCGGACCGCAATTTTCCGTCTCTGTTCGAGCCGGTTCATGGCTCGGCACCGGACATTGCCGGGCAGGGGATCGCAAATCCGGTTGGACAGATCTGGTCGGCTGCGATGATGCTTGATCACCTCGGACAGCCTGAGGCGGCTGCCGGAATTGTTTCGGCCATCGAGACCGTTCTGGCCGAGCCATCGCTGCGCACACGGGACCTCGGCGGCACAGCGAACACTGTCGAGTGCGGCAAGGCAATCGTCGCCGCGCTCTGATTTTTAGATCAATCACGCTGGCTTAGAGCCAGGACGGCAGGCTGCCTCGTCGGCAACCTGCCCGTGCCGTCGCTTGCGCCTAGGCTGCCGGCGTCGCGGCCTTGGCGATGACGGCGGTATCGTCGAGGCTCTCGATATCCCAGCACAGATCGCGCAAGCGCGCCGCCGCCCTTGCGCCCAGAACCGGTTCGGCAAGCCCACCGAACTTTGCGTTCAGGTCATCGTCGGTCATCGGCCGCGCCAGGCTGCCGATCGCATGCTCGACATGTCGCTTGAGAACACGGCCATCCCTGAGCTTGATCGTGACGTGACATTCGTCTTCGGCAACGCCTTGTGATGCCACCGCGCTGACGCGATCACGCAGCGCGATGACCTGGGGATCGCACACGCTCGCATCGCTGTACTCTGCCTCGCCGGCGCGGCCTTCGATGATGGCGACCGCCGCCGAGTGGTAGACACTGAATTTGCCTTCAAGGCCGACCTGCGGGGTTTTCTTGCCGGTCAATTCAAGCACCAGCGGATCGACTTCCAACTCAATGCTTTCGATCTCGCCGGCCTTCAGCCCGTATTCGTTGCGCAACTGCACGCAGCCGTCGATGATCGGATGGATGACGATGCCGCAAGCGAACGGCTTGTAGGTGTTCAGCCCGATCTCGAAACCGTCGCCCAGACCTTTGGTGATCTCATCGAAATTCCGCTCTGTGGACATGACATGGGCGAAACCGCGCGGCGCCTCGAGCACGCGGTTTGACGAGGTGAAGTCGCGTTGCGCCAGTAGAGCGGAGAACAGGCCATTTTGCGCCGCCCGGCCGGGGTGGAAGCTCTTGCACATGGTCCCGAACATCTCGCGAAAACCGGAAGACTGCGTGCCGGCGATGCCGAGCGCCCAGATCATCTGCTGCTCATTGAGGCCAAGCAGGCGCCCGGCGGCGGCCGCCGCGCCAAAAACGCCGGCCGTTCCCGTGATATGCCAGCCGATGTCATAGTGCGCCGGATAGACGGCATTGCCGATGCGGCATTCGACCTCGACGCCAAGGATGAAGGCATGCAGGAGATCACGGCCGCTCGTCGGCTGCAGTTGCGCGAGGCTGAGAATCGCCGAAGCGACCGGCCCTGCCGGGTGGATGATGGTCCTCAGATGGGTATCGTCGAAATCGAAAACGTGGCTGGCGATGCCGTTGATGAGAGCGGCATTCAAGGCGTCCAGCCGTTCGCGGCGGCCGAGGATCGCTGCTTGATCCTTGCCGGCGAAAGGCGACACTGCGCCTAGGGCAATGTCGACGCTTGGGTGCTGCGAGCCGCCAACCGCGCAGCCGGTCCAGTTGAGGAACGAGCGCACTGCCTCGCGCCTGACGTTCGTGGGTACGCTGTCCGCGGATGCCGACACGACATAGCGCGCCAGTATGGCTGTAACGTCCATCATTTGATCTCCCTGGATCGTTGCTGAGCATCGCGCGGCGCACCGGCATGCTTAGCGGTCTGGCGTGGATTACGCCATGAAGGCACCGCCATTGACGTGGACGGTCTGGCCGGTGATGTAACGAGCCGCCGGTCCGCAGAGATAGCGCACGAGCGATGCAACTTCCTCCGGCGTTCCGCGCCGCCTGGCAGGCGGCAGTTTCCCGGCATGATGAGAGGGTTCCTCGCCGGCACGCTGGGTGTCGATCATGCCTGGCGAAACGCAGTTCACGGTGATGCTTTCACCGGCAAGGTCATGGGCGAGCGCCCGCGTTAACCCGGCCAGACCCGCCTTCGCCGCAATGACATGCGCGCGGCCGCTCGCGCCGGTATGAGCCGACAGGCCGCCGATGTTGATCACCACGCCTTGTCCCGATTTCTTAAGGTACGGGAGCGCCGCATGGGCGGTCAGGAACGCGCCATCGAGAATGATCGAAAGCACCTCGCGCCACTCGACAAAACTCAGATCTGCAAAGGCCGTCTCGCGTCGCACGGCAGCACTGTTGACGAGAATGTCTATGCCGCCGAACTGCCGGACCGTCGCGCCGATCAGCGCGTCAACGGCATTCGGGTCGACGACGTCGGCGAGGACGGCCGCGGCCCTGCCTCCGGCAGCGATGATCTCATTGACGACGGATTCGGCTTCAGCGTGCGACGTACGTGCGTTGACGACCACCGCAGCTCCGGCACGAGCCAGTTCCAGCGCCATCACGCGGCCGATATTGCGTCCCGCTCCGGTCACGATGGCGACGCGGCCCTCAAGTTCCCGAGCGTCGTTCATGCGATATCCCTGGTTTTGCCAGCTTTGCCGATCGCATGCGTCGGATCGGCCGACGCGGGCAAGGTCATGCGGCCCTTGCCGCTGAGCACATGAAGGAAGGCTGTTTCCACGGCTGCGGCGGCGTCGCCTTCACGCAATGCTGCAACGATGCGGCGATGCTCGACATTGGATACGATCAGGCCGCCACCCTGCAGCAAGGCGCGCTCCCGAAACAGGTGCAGTTCCTTGACGAGTTCGGAATAGGCTTTGTGCAACCGGCTGTTTCCTGCAAAGCGCAGGATGGAATCGTGGAACGCCAGATTGATCGGGTAATAATCATCGAGCGAATGGGCGATGGCCGCCTCTTCCATGCGATCCAGCAAGCTCTCGAGTTCCGAAATCTGCTCCGCCGTGACTTTCGTGGCCAGAAGTCGCGCCGCTGATGCAAACAGACCGGCGCGCACATCGTAGAGTTCCGCGGCCTGTTCCTCGCCAATCCTGCGCATGAACACGCCTCGATTGGGCACGAGTTCGAGCAAGCCTTTTTCGGCAAGTGCGCGGCAAACTTCACGGATCGGGCCGCGGCTTACCGAGAAACGGATCGCCAGCGAGTTCTCGTTCAATCGCTCGCCCGGGGCGAATTCCCCCGACAGGATGAGGGTCTCTAACTCGCGCCGCAGGACGCTCGTCAGGGAATGGTTCTGAAGAAATTCAAGCTCGGCCCTCATGACATCATGATCTACTATTTACTGCAAACTGTCAACAGAATACAGTGCGTCGCTGATCGCGATCACGGGCGTTCTCGGGTGAAAGCACGACAATCGGAGGTTTCATGGACCAAATGGACGTCCCGCCGACGACAGATGCGTTGCCGCCGCCAAGCCTCCTCGATCTCTTCCTGGCATTCACCAAGCTCGGCATCACCAGCATCGGCGGTGGTGTGAACGGTATGATGCACACCGAGTTCGTGGTGAATCGGCGCTGGTTCACCGACAAGCAGTTTTTGTCCGGCCTTGCGCTCAGCCAGTCCCTACCTGGCGTCAATGTTGCAAACCTGGCGCTCTGGCTCGGGTTTCAATGTCGCGGTGTTGTTGGAGCCGTGGTTGCGCTGGCAGCGGTGGTGCTGCCACCTGCTGTCGCGATTGTCCTGATAGGAAACATCGTGCTGAGGCTCAGCCCCGATCCTGTGATCGGCGCGATGCTCGTGGGTCTCGCGGTTGCGGCGTCCGGGTTCTCGCTGTCGGTCGGCTACCTTGCCATGCGCTATGCCTGCGTCGACGTTGTTTCAATAGCCCTCTTCGCATGCACGCTGATCGGCGCGACGGCCTTTCATTTCTCGGCTCTTGCCGTGGTGGCGGTGCTCGCACCCATCGGCATCGGCGTCGGCTTTGTAAGAAACCGGCATGAAAGACGATAATCTTCTCGTCAGTCTGTTTCTGGTCTTCGCGCCCATGTCTTTGATGGCCATCGGCGGCGGGGCCTCCATTCTGGGCGAACTGCAACACAGCGTTGTCGACAACCGGCATTGGTTGACTAACAAGAGCTTCCTCGACATGTTTGCCATCTCCCGCGTTGCGCCCGGACCGGGCACGCTGATCGTCACCCTGATGGGTTGGCATCTTGCTGGATGGGCGGGCGCGATCGTTTCGACGATTGCGATTTTTGCGCCGTCGTCGCTGCTGGTGATCGTGGTCGCGCATTTCTGGCACAGCCGCCCCAACGCGGCATGGCAAGGGGCTCTGATTTATGGCCTGGCACCGCCTGCCGCCGGCCTGGTCCTGTCAAGCGTGTTCACTCTCCTGAGCAATGCGAAAGGCGGATGGATTGCCTGGTGCGTGGCCATCATGGTCGCTGTTGCGGCGCGGATGGTTCGCCTCGGGCCTTTGACGCTGATGATCGTCGGATCGGTCGTTTTCTGCGGGTTGATGACGGCTGTCGGATAGGCATTTCAGCCCTATTTCCGGGCCGAAAGGCATCACAGCATTTCTACATCGTGCAGATAGTCGTCAGTTAATTGTTGACAATTGACAAAATTAGACGGAACTTTAGCAGGAGGCACAAGCGCATCGCGTTTGTGAGGAAATGTTCGGGAGGACCCTTTGGCCTTTGTGGAACTCGACAAGCTGACCAAGCGCTACGGCAAGTTGACGGTGGTCAACCGCGTCGATCTCGCCATCGAAAAGGGAAAGCTGGTGTGCCTGCTCGGGCCATCGGGCTGCGGCAAGACCACGACCCTGCGTTTGGTGGCCGGTTTCGTTCAGCCGTCGGATGGTCAAATCCGCGTCGGTGGCCGTGTCGTGTCGTCGCCGCACGCCAGCGAACCGCCGGAAGCACGCAACATGTCGATGATCTTCCAGAGCTATGCGCTCTGGCCGCATATGACTGTGTTCGAGAACATCGCCTACGGTTTGCGGCTTCGTCGCATGGGCAAGGCCGACATACAGACTAAGACAGGTCGCATCCTCCAGGCGACCAAGCTCGAAAGTCTGGCTGAGCGCTATCCGGGCGAGTTGTCAGGCGGTCAGCAACAGCGTGTCTCCCTGGCGAGAGCCCTCGTCATCGAG
This sequence comes from Mesorhizobium sp. B1-1-6, assembly GCF_006443035.1. Lineage (NCBI taxonomy): Bacteria > Pseudomonadati > Pseudomonadota > Alphaproteobacteria > Hyphomicrobiales > Phyllobacteriaceae > Mesorhizobium > Mesorhizobium sp. B1-1-6. The sequence continues at coordinate 206,646 of NZ_VFWR01000006.1, forward strand.
CCGGAGACGCTGCTCCTCGACGAGCCGCTTTCCAACCTCGACGCCAATCTTCGCGAGGAGATGCGATTTGAAATCCGCCGCCTTCACGACGAGTTCCGCTACACGACCGTCTATGTCACGCATGACCAGACGGAGGCCATGACCGCCGCCGATGTCATCGTGGTGATGAACCAGGGCAATGTCGAACAGGCGGGTTCGCCAGAGGATATTTACGAGCGGCCTCGATCGGAATTTGTCGCGCAATTCATCGGCGGCACCAACATCTTCAAGGGCAATCGGGTCGGAACGGACGCCGTCGATTGCGGCAACGGTCTGGTGCTGCGCTGTGGCAGCGGCGACTATGCCGCCAGTGGCCAGACCGCCATATCCGTGCGCCATCACGATCTGCATCTCACCAACGAGAAACCGACGGGCGATCCGAGCAACTGGGCCACCGGAAAGGTCGTGCGCCAAGTCTATCTCGGGTCGCATCGCGATTATCTTGTCAATCTATCAGGTGGCGAAACCGTGCGGGCGATCGCGCCTGTCGATGTCGCGGTCCCGGAAAACCAGCAAATTTGGCTTCATTGCCCACCTGATCGTTGCCGGGCGCTCGCACACTAGGGAGAGAGAGAATGTCCAACAGGAAAGTCGCAGCAGGCGCGCTCTTCGCGGCGTTGACATGGGGGCAGATGGCATGGGCAGCCCCGCCCGAGCCCTACAAGGTCACCGACGAGCTCGTTGCCGCCGCGATCAAGGAAGCGTCGGTCGTCTACTACACCTCCACCGACGTCCAGGTCGCCGAGAAACTGGGCGCCGCATTCGAGGCGCACTATCCGGGCATCAAGGTCCACGTGGAAAGGGCCGGTTCGGAGCGCGTCTTCCAGCGCATAGGTCAGGAGTATTCGAGCGGCATCCACAATGCCGACGTCATCGAGACCTCCGACGCATCCCACTTCCTGACGTTCAAGGATCAGAATTGGCTGACGCCGGCTGTTCCGGAGGATGTCGCCAAGATGTGGCCGGAAAGGGATCGTGATCCCGATGGCCTGTACGCCGCTTTCCGCGCCACGCTGACGGTGATCGCCTACCGGACCGACATGGTCAAGGAAGGGGACGCGCCAAAGACCTGGACCGATCTGCTCGATCCCAAATACAAGGACAAGCTGGTGAAGTCGCACCCCGGCTACAGCGGCAACGTGATGACTGCCACCTATGCTCTTAGCCAGCTTCTCGGTTGGGACTATTTCGAGAAATTGGGCAAGCAGGGGGTGATGCAGGTTCAGTCCTCGACGGAGCCGCCGAAGGTTCTCGCCCAGGGCGAGCGTCCGATCCAAGCGGACGGCAACGAGTACAACGTGTTCATCCTCCAGGACAAAGGCGTGCCGATCAAAGCAGTCTACCCGGCGGAGGGAACCTCGATTGCTTATGGCAACGCCGCGATCCTGGCTTACGCTCCTCATCCGAGCGCAGCCAAGCTGTTCTACTCCTTCATGTTCTCGCAGGAAGCACAGCAGTTGAATGACGATTTCGGTGGTCTGCGTTCGGTTCGCCCTGATGTGAAGGAGAAATCCAACCGCACGCCGCTCTCGCAGATCAAGCTTCTCGATTCCGATCCGTCCAGCGTTCGGGATGCCGTGGAAGAGATCAAGCAGAAGTACGAAGAGTATTTCGGCACCTAAGAAGCGGCTCGGCGCCGCCCACGGATTAGGCGGCGGAGTGGAAGATCAGGCGATGTCGCCGCCGGCGACATCGCGAGATCCCGAGCCAGTCCGGCGGATGTTTCGCCGACATCGGATCAACCCAGAGGTGACCAGGTGACCATCGCTGCATTGTCCCCCGATTCCGCCAACAGGCGACACCTCGGCAGGTTCGATTTGTCGACACCGCTTTTCGTTTTTCTTGCGCTCGTCCTGTGCGTGCTGGTCCTGCTGCCATTGTTCTGGCTGGGATACTACGCCCTGACCAACAAGGCCGGTTCACCAACCCTGGCGAACCTGGCTCGCCTCTTTACCGATGCCACAATTCGCCGGGCCTTCCTCATATCGCTGGGTATGGCCGGTTGTGTCGGCCTGTTTTCTTGCCTGGTGGCCACGCCGTTGGCCTGGCTTGTCGCACGCACTGATATGCCGGGACAGCGCCTGGTCCGCAGCCTGGTGACGGCATCCTTTGTGACGCCGCCATTCCTGGGCGCTATTGCCTGGGCGATGCTGGCCGCACCCAACAGCGGCATTCTCAACAATATCTACCGCTGGGCATTTGGCCTCGATCAATCGCAGGCTCTGTTCAACATCTACACCTTCACCGGACTGGTGTTCGCGATCACCTGTTATTCGTTCCCCTTCGTCTTCACGCTCGTTGCCAACGCCTTCGACAAGGTGCCTTCCGATCTCGAGGAAGCATCTGCGATCCTCGGCGGCAAGCCAGGCACCACATTGCGGCGGGTGACGTTGCCCATGGTGCTGCCGGCGATGCTCGCCGGAACTCTGGTCGCCATCGTCCAGGCCTTCACCATGTTCGGTTCGCCGGCGATCCTGGCGCTGCCGGCGGGATTCCACGTTCTCACTACGAAGATCTGGAGCTTCTTCCAGTTTCCTCCCCGGCTTGACCTTGCGGCAGCGAGTGCCGTGCCTCTGCTTGTGGTGACGATGCTCTTGCTCTGGGGGCAGAGATGGCTGCTCGGACGGCGTGGCTATACCGTGCTCGGTGGCAAGAGCGGCACCCCCCGGCGTGTGAAGCTGGGCAACTGGAAATGGCTGGCGGGTGCATACGTGCTGTTCATCCTCTGCGTGACGATCCTGTTTCCCTATCTGGCCTTGCTCAAGGTGGCTCTGACCCACAACATCTCCGAACCGCTCAGCTGGAATTCCTTGACCCTCCACAACTTCCATTTCGTGCTTTTCGAATTCTCCAGCACGCAGCTCGCCATCTGGAACACCTTGATCCTGGGCTTGGCGACGGCAACGATCGCGACGGGCATAGCGCTTATCGTATCCTATCTGGTTGCGCGCCATGCCGTGCCGGGCGCCTCGCTGCTCGGCATGCTGGCAACCGCGCCGATTGCGATCCCGGGCATTGTGCTCGGCGTCGGGCTTTTCCTCGCCTATGCCAATCCGACATTCGGCCTCTACGGCACGCTCTGGATACTGCTCATCGCGTTCCTGACGATCGAGCTTCCAGCCGGCTACCAGCAACTGTCATCGGCCTTCCATGGCGTGCATCCGGAGCTGGAGGAAGCCAGCCGCATTCTCGGCGCCACCCGCTTGAAGACCCTCTGGCGGATCACCGCGCCGCTGCTGCGCACGAGCCTGATCGCGGCCTGGTGTTTCGTCTTCATCGGCACCATCCGGGAGTTGTCGGCGACGGTCCTGCTGACGACGGCGCAGACCAAACTGGTCTCCGTCATCATCTATGACCTGAACGAAAGCGGCGACTACGGAGCTATTTCGGTGCTTGGCATTCTGCTGCTGGTGGTCTCGTTCACCGTCGTCTTCATAGCCAACAAGGTTCCGGTTCTGGGCGGCACAGCCCCGAGAAGTGGCAGTTGATGGGATGCCGGTCTGGTTCCACAGCAATTATCGGCGTTTCACTTGACAACGCGAAGCATGTCTCAGTCATGGTCTTGGGTCGATGCTGTTTGCATCCAATTCGACGAAGGAGATCAAACCGTGGATAATGCGCTGGCAAAGCATTCGCGGCCATCGGGGCCGGGGGCAAGCGACATCTCTTGTGGCGCATCGAACGGAAGTCGAGCTCATGGCTAACGAAAACGAGAGCATGCAGGGGGTTTCGCCCATCGACTTTTTGCGCACGCGTTCCCTCGCCAATGTTGTGCAGCACGAAATAGAGCGAATGATTGTCGAGGGGGAATTCACCCCCAACGAGAGGATCAACGAAAATGCCCTGGCCCAGCAGCTCAAGGTCAGCCGGGGACCCATCCGGGAAGCCTGCAGCGCGCTTGCCGCTCTCGGCCTCATCCAGGTGATCCCCAATCGCGGCTTCTTCGTGCGCGAACTCAGCGAGGCCGAAGCCCGTGATGTCTCGGAGGCTCGCGCCTACATCTTCGCCTGCATGACCATGAGCGTTGCGGAGAGGATCACCGCCCCCGAGGTTGCCGAGTTGAGTGCGCTCGTTGATCGCATGGACGTGCTGGCCAAGACCGGCGAGGTGAGCCAGTACTATCCGGTCAATCTGGAATTCCATTCCGAACTGGCGAGGATGTGTGGCAACGCACGGCTGGCGCAAATCTACCTCGGTCTCGCCCGTGAGCTCCATATCCAGCGTTATCGTGCGTTGGCGAGTGGCGACGTGCTCGACATATCCAACCGCGAGCATCGGGCCATAGTGGAGGCTGTTGCCGCCCGCGATCCGCAACGGGCCTTCACGGCCGGGCGGGAGCATATCGTCAACGGCACGTCGCGTACGCGCAGGGCCAGTGTGGCTTTGCGCCACGGCTCCGACTGACCCACCAGCGCGACTCTCATCCATTTCTGTTGTCGACGTCGAGGAAATATACGCTGGTAGCATTTGCATGCCAGCGGTATGGCCGTCCGACGAACGTCGAAAAACCTGCTTGCCTGTCAACAAAAAATTGTTGACAGTTTACCAAAACTACCTTCCTACTCCTCTGCACCACGGTGCCATAAACGGAGCCGAGCTTGAACTCGGCACTTGGTTTGGACCGGCACACCGTTCGATGGAGAGGATTATCAATGCCCGACACCGCACATGCAGGGCTCACAAATTATGTGGCGGAATTTGTCGCAGCAGCCACTCCGGAAGATCTGCCGGCCGACGTCGTCGCCCTCGGCAAGAAGTCGATATTGGACGGCATCGGGTTGGCTCTTTCCGGCTCGGTCGCGCAGAGCGGCGACCTTGTCCTACGCCATCTCGATGAGCTTGGGCTGATGCCGGGTACCGCCACGGTCATCGGCGCTGGGCGCAAGGTCGCACCCCGCTTTGCGGCCTTCGCCAATGGTGTCGGCATTCACGCCGACGATTACGACGACACCCAGTTGGCCGTGGCCACGGATCGTGTCTACGGCTTGCTGACCCATCCTACGGCGCCGGCACTACCGGCGGCCCTGGCTATCGGTGAGCAGGTGGGCGCTACGGGCAAACAGGTGATGTTGGCGTACCATCTTGGCGTCGAGGTCGAGTGCAAGATCGCCGAGGCCATCGCGCCGCGCCACTATCAGACCGGATTTCACGCGACGGCCACTTGCGGGACCTTTGCCGCCGCTGCCGCCGCGTCTTGGCTTCTATGGTTCGACGCCAAGACCACGGCTCGCGCGCTTTCGATCGCAGGCAGCCAGTCTGCTGGCCTGCGCGAGAATTTCGGCACAATGACCAAGCCGTTCCACGCGGGGCGCGCATCGGAAAGCGGCGTCGCTGCCGCACAATTCGCCGCTCACGGATGGACTGCCACCGACAAGATACTGGAGGCCCCCCGCGGGTTCTTCCAGGCGGCCGGCGGCGGTTACGATGAGAACGCGATCCGCGGCCGCCTCGGCGATCCCTGGACGTTCGCCAATCCGGGCATCTCGATCAAGCCTCATCCGTCGGGGTCGTTGACCCATCCCGGCATGACGGAAATGGCGCGTCTCATCCGCGAGAATGGCATCAAGGCCGGGGATGTGAAGCACGTACGGGTCGGCACCAATTCCAACATGCCGAATGCTCTGATCCATCACCATCCGCATGACGAGTTGCAGGCCAAGTTCTCCATGGAGTTCTGCATGGCCATCCTCTTGCTCGACGGCAAGGCCGGGCTTGGCGAGTTCACCGATGCGACAACGGAGCGGGCGGATGTCAAGGCGATGATCGACAAGGTCGATTTCGTCGTTGACGAAAGGGCCGAAAAGGCCGGCTATCACAAGATGACGACGATCATCGACATCACGCTCAACGATGGCCGCGTCATCCACGGCGAGGCCGACTTCGGCAAGGGCAGTCCCGCCAATCCGATGAGCTACGAAGAAGTTGCCGACAAGTTCAGGGACAACGCCGCCCACGCCCGTCTTGCCCGTTCGGCGGCGGACGAGGTCGTCTCGCTGGTGCGCGACCTGGAAGAACAGCCCTCCATCGAGCGGCTGATGAGTCTGGTCGCCAAGGCCGGCTGACCGATCTTCACGGCGCCGCGGCATCAGCGCCGTGGCCGGCATTCAGAAAGGTTGGCCCGATGGCCCATCTCACGATCGGCATCCTCAATGGCGACGATATCGGACACGAGATCGTGCCTGCTGCCGTGCGGATCGCACGGAGCGCCGCCGCGCGGAGCGGTCTGGAAATCGACTGGCGACCGATGCCGATCGGCCGCTCGGCGCTCGACACGCACGGCTCGACAATGCCCGACGGCACGCTCGAGACACTTTCGACACTCGATGGTTTCATACTCGGGCCGATCGGACATCGTGCCTATCCAAAAGTGCCTGGCGCGATCAATCCGCATCCGATCCTGCGCAAGCACTTTGGCCTTTTCGCCAATGTACGGCCGACGCGTTCCTTCCCCGGTCTCGGCGCACTGTTCGACGACGTCGATCTCGTCATCGTTCGGGAAAACAACGAGGGTTTCCAGCCGGATCGCAATGTGGTTGCCGGTTCCGGAGAATTTCGCCCCACGCACGATACGACCATTTCGGTTCGCGTCATCACCCGTGCCGGCAGCTATCGCGTCGCTAGGGCCGCGCTCGAACTTGCCAGGACCCGGCGCAAGAAGCTGACGATCGTTCACAAGGACACCGTGTTCAAGCTCGGCTGCGGTATGTTCGTGGAGGAATGCTATCGGGCCGCCGAGCAGTTCCCCGATGTCGCGGTCGATGAGGTTATCGTCGACACCTTCGCCATGCGGCTGCTGCGCGATCCCCAGACATTCGATGTCGTCGTCACCACCAACATGTTTGGCGACATACTGAGCGACGAGGCCGCCGGCCTTGTCGGCGGCCTCGGCATGGCGCCCGGCCTTTGCATCGGTGAAGGCAACATAGCCATGGCGCAGGCAGCGCATGGCTCTGCTCCCGATATCGCCGGCAAGGGCATCGTCAATCCCTATGCGATGATCGAATCCACCCGCATGCTGCTGGAGTGGCTTGGCCACAACCGCGGCATTGCCGAGGCGCTCGGCGCGGCGTCCATCATCGCGGAAGCCACCATTGCCGCGCTCTCGCGGCCTGAAACGCGCACCGGCGACATACGCGGGACCACCAACACCGAAGGAATGACCAGCGCCATCATCGCTGCCATCGAAAAGGAATCTCAAAATGTCCTTGCATAAGATCGCGGTCATCGGCGGCGATGGTATCGGCCCGGAGGTCGTTGAGGCCGGCGTCGAGGTGCTGGAAGCCCTGGCCGCCGTCGAGCCAGGCCTTGCCTTCGATTTCAAGCGCTTCGATTGGGGTTCGGACTACTATCGCCGCAACGGCCGCATGATGCCGCGGGATGGCCTCGAACAGATCAAGGGCTTCGATGCGATCTATTTCGGCTCGGTCGGCGATCCCAATCTCCCCGACGACATCACGCTCTGGGGCTTGCGTCTGGCCATCTGCCAGGGATTTGACCAATACGCCAATGTGCGGCCGACGCGTCTGCTGCCTGGACTGACCGGTCCGCTGCGGCCCGAACTCGGCAAGCAGATAGACTGGGTGATCGTCCGTGAAAACAGCGAAGGCGAATATGCCGGCGTCGGCGGCCGCGCCCATCGCGGCCTGCCGATCGAGGTCGGCATGGATGTCGCCGTCTTCACACGCACCGGCATCGAACGGATCGCCCGCTTTGCCTGCGACCTTGCCATGTCGCGCCCCCGCAAGCTGCTGACGGTGGTGACAAAGTCGAACGCACAGCGCCACGGCATGGTGCTTTGGGACGAAGTCGTGCGCGAAGTGGTTCGCGACCACCCCGGTCTGACGGTCGACTGGATGCTGGTCGACGCCATGACGCAGCGCATGGTCAACAAGCCAGGCAGCATCGACACGGTTCTAGCGACCAACCTCCATGCGGACATTCTTTCTGACCTGGCCGCAGCGCTTGGCGGGTCGCTCGGCATCGGCTCGACATCGAACATCGATCCGTCGCGCAGTCATCCGTCCATGTTTGAACCCATCCATGGTTCGGCCTTCGACATCACCGGCAAGGGAGTCGCTAATCCGCTTGGATCGTTCTGGACGGCAAGCCTGATGCTTGATCATCTCGGTGAGCAGGCCGCGTCGCGACGTCTCATGGTTGCGATCGAAACCGTCACCGGTCGAGGAGAATATCTAAGCCCCGATCTTGGTGGCGCCGCCAGCACCGCCGAGGTAACCTCTGCGGTGATCGCCGCAGTTTCGGGTGTGAACAGTCCAAGCTCCTGACGCTCGCCCAGACAGAAGTTCTCATTACACGCGCCTTTGGCCAATTCCGGCCGAGTGCATTTTGGTTTCCGCAGATTGGGACGACAGGCTCGTCGAAGCATACCAAACTTAAGTTCACCATCTGCTTTACCAATGAAGGATGGATGGGGACAAGAGAGACTGCTTCGTTGCCGACGACGCATTGCCGAGCGGCGATGGTTCGATAGCTTTCGTCCAATCTCGAAAGGGTGCCCTTCAGGTTGCGCCGAGGACGACACATCCAGCGTCCCAGTTTCGGCCGACAGCGGGCCGTATTTGAGAGAATTGGTTGCAAGCTCGTGGATGATCAAAGGATTCAGGACAAAAGCAGTTCAAAATCTTGCGCGGCCTTTATCAACCAAAGACAGCAATATCCTTGTGATGTATGGCTTTTCATGCGATTCTTCAGGCGGATCTGAAGGAGGTGAGAATGCCTGAAATGCCTGCAGCGCTTTCCAGCATTCGGACTGTTGAAGAAATGATCGTGGCCTTCCGGGATGAGCAGCATTGCCGTCGGTTACTGGAAAGCATGGTGTGGCCGGATGGCCGGATCTGCCCAGCCTGTGGTTTCAAACGCTCGATCGCGATAGCCGGCCGCGACATGGGCAGGCGGCGCGCCCGACCGGGTCTTTATCAATGTTCCAGCGGCGATTGCCGGTTCCAATTCACTGTGACGACACACACGCCTCTGCACTCCACGAAGCTTTCCTTGCGTGTTTGGCTGAAGGCGATGTGGCTGTTACTGCAATCGGACAAGGGCTTGTCGTCGGTGCGTCTGGCCGAGGCGCTCGGGGTGAGCCAGCCAACGGCCTGGCGGATGGGACATGCACTGCGGCTCATGGTGGCGCGGGATAACATGCTCGACGGCACAGTAGAGATCGACCATTTCCATCTCGGCGGAAGGTCCAGAAAGAATCCTGACGACCCGCCTCCGGGTCGCGGCCGGAAAGGCCAGGCGAACACGGACAAAACGCCAGTCATGGCAATGGTGCGGCGACCGACCGATGTCATGCCTGGCACTCCAGCCGGTGACGCGCGTGCCGCGGTCGTGACCGGTCTCTCGGTGCGGGCAAGCGAACGCGTCATTGAAGCGCAGATTGAGTCCGGAGTTCATTTGATGAGCGACGAGTGGAAAGCATTCATGGCCATTGGTGAGAGCTTTGCCAAGCACGAGACCGTGAAGCATTCCCGCGGCGAGTATGTTCGCGACGCCGTCCACGTCAATTCGGTGGAGGGCTTCAACTCCCGCGTCCGCCGTACCATCGCCGGCGTCTTTCATCATATCAGCCCGCAGCATGCCGACCTGTATTTCCACGAGATAGGCTTCCGATGGTCGCAACGCGTCGTCACAGGAAACGCCATTCGTAAAACCAGGCCTGGCCGGGAGAGCGTGCGAACCTTGTGGTCGCGCGTGCCGCCTGCGCTGCAATTGATGAATGTCTTCCGCACCGCCACGGGTCGTCAGATGCGCCGAAGCCCCGATGGCGGCATCACCATCAAATCTGCCGTAGCTGTCTTTGGTTGATAAAGGCTTCTTGCGCTAAGAGCGAACGGAGTGAGAACTTATGCGGCACGCCGTAGCCCAACCGGGAGTCTCAGCGACCGGAACCCTTCCGGCAGATGCTGATCGCTATCCCATCTGTAGATGCCGGTCAGATTGATATGATCCAGCTCAGCGGCGAGATGTGCTTGAGCAGGTGATCCGGAAATCTCGCGACGCATTTTGCGCAAGTGGGTGACGGCACGTTCAATATAGACCGTGTTCCAATGGACGATGGCGCTGACGACGAGGTTGAGGCGGGAGGCGCGGAAGGCTTGGCTTTCGAACGATCGGTCACGGATTTCGCCGCGCTCGTGGAAGAAGACGGCGCGCTTCAGCTTATGCGCCGCCTCACCCCTTGTTGAGGCCGGCCTGGCAACGCCGTCGTAGCACTGGACTTGAGTACCATTCGATCATGAACAGCGATCGCTCGATCCGGCCAAGTTCCCGTAGCGCCCTTGCGAGCTGGCTTTCCTTCGGTGATGCTGACAGCTTCTTCAGGATTGTAGACGGCACCACTGATCGCGTCGTGATCGACGCCGCCAAATGGAGCAGATCATCCCAATGATCGAGAATCAGAGCTGCGTTGATCGGTGCCCCGATATGGTTCGACAACGCCGGATAAGCATCGCCTTTCTCGAAGGTGTGGAACTTCCGATCCTTGAGGTTGCGTAGCCGTGGCGCAAGGCGGCCGGCACCAAGGTGCTGTGCGCGACATGGCAAAGGTGCCGCGTCTACTTCATGAGGAACGTGCTGGCCCATGCCGGCAAGAGTGGCCGCAGGGTCGTCTCAGCCTTCATCGCCACCGCTTTCGCCCAGGAGACGCTCGAGGCCGCGTCCGTACAATGGCGCGCCGTCGCCGACCAGATCCGGCCGAAGGTGCCGAAGCTGGCGACAATCATGGACGACGCCGAGCTCGACGTGCTGGCCTACATGACCTTCCCGAAGGAACATCGCGCCAAGCTCCACTCGGCGAATCCGATCGAGCGTCTCAACGGCGCAATCCTGCTCGAATAGAACGATGAATGGGCAGTGCAGCGGGCCCAGATATATGACTCTGGAAACGATCAGCCAGATGAGCGATGATCCCATGATCAGCCTGCCAGGCGTGGCGCGCTGATCAACCCGGCCCATGCCGGAGAGCACGGCGACCAATGCCGCCAGCTACACCACGCCGCGGGACACGATCCAACGCGTCGATCCCGAAGGAGCGCTGGAGCGACGGAACCAGAGCGCCTGGAGGGCGATCCAAAGAAGAGCCGCAAGCATCAACCGCTGATGATGCTGGACGAATTCCCTGCGCTAGGCTAGGTCGCGTCGACTTCTTCGAGACCGCGCTCGCCTTCATAGCCGGTTCGAATCCGACCCCGGGAACATTCAGTGCTGATCAAATATGGCGCAACTGCTAGAGTAAGCACCGCTGCGGGACCGCTTATGCTATACGCAGGAAGGCCTTCGGGCCTCCCTTTTGTCGTGTGCGGACGGTGGCGTTGAATGTTGCAGGACCTCGGCCCTGAATCGGATCAAGGCTTATAGCCGCTCAGCGTACCTGGCGGTTTCCGCAAGCCTTAGAGTCCCGTGGCCGTCGGCATTTTTCGGCTGCGCAAAGACCTCAAACGGAACGGTCGTTGGCGGGTTTCGCTCACGCCGAACTGCCAACTTTGTTGACCGACGCAGCTATAGCTGAACGGATCGGGAAATGGTGTAGGAGTGGTGTGGATCATACGGTGCTTTTGAAGCTATGACAGCCAAGCGCCATATCTCTCCGTAAGTCACTGATTTTTTTTGGAGAAATTTGGTAGCGGGAGAGGGATACCGTCAATACAGTGCAGCCACGGAGTTCGTTTGCTAACTCGACTTCTTTGTGAGTTACAGGGCAGTTTGCAGCCTCAAATCGTGTCCCCGCAACCACTTTCATCATAAATCAATAACCGTCCCGGTCTGACCGGGGCGGTTTTTGCGTTTAAGGGCTGTTCAACGTCCAGAATGGCTGAGTTACCGCCCCGCCCCCCCTTGGCCTCGGCGTGATCCCGCGGCTCGATACGCTGGGTGAGCCTATCGCGAGCAACAGGTTCGGGCGGTATGTCGATCGCCTAAGCCGCGTCACATAAACTGAACATCATCCGCTTTGTGTGCCTGTCTACGGATCGTCAAGTTGGCCCAAGGCTGCCGGTCGGCAATGCGCCTTATTCCGGTGGTTCGGGATGTCTTTGCCATTACCCAAAAGCAGACGTCACCCGAAAGCCATCCCCCCTCGGCAAAATATGCCGTGTTACCTCCTTTGCCAGCTCATGGGTTCCGACAGCGCCTGCATAACGTGGAGCTCAAAGGCGCCGGGCGCGTGGCTGGCCTCGGCCAACTGCCGGGCGTCCCACTCTCGGGCAATGCCGCCCTCGGCCAGAAGCACGGCGCGGCTGCACAGGCCGGGAACCGCTTCGACCACGTGGGTGGAGATGATGACGGCTCGGCGGCGGCTCGCCGCCAATGCAAGGATGATGCGTTTGACCTCGAAGGCGGCAAGCGGATCAAGGCCGTTCAGGGACTCGTCGAGGATCAGCAGCGGCGGCGCACCGAGCAGAGCCGCGGCAATGGCGATCTTGGCCCGCGTACCGAGTGAATATTCGGCGATTGGCCGGTCGATCCAGCGCTTGAGCCCGAGCCGTTCGGCGACATTGACGCCGGGCCAGTCATCTTCGGCACAGCCGCGGATCGAGGCGACGAGCTGGAGATATTGCCGGCCGGTCAGCGCCCCCGGCAGGTCGGGCGGCTCGATGGCGAGGCCGAAGCCGGACTTGGCGCGCTCCGGCGCAGCGGCAAGATCGACGCCGTCGATCGCCACGCTTCCCGCGAGCGGCCGGATCTGGCCGGTGATCGCCCTGAGCAAAGTGGACTTGCCCGAACCATTGGCGCCGAGCAGGCCAAGGATGTCACCCCGGCCGAGCGATAGATCAATCCCGCTCACGACTACGCGGCCACCATAGCCGGCGCTGAGCCCGCGAACCGCGAGGATCTCGGCAGGATCGATGCTACTATCCATGGCGATATCTCCGTTGCGCCCGATGCCACAGGAACAGGACAAGGGCGGCAAAGCCGATCAGCACCGTGCGCCCATATTCGAGCGATTCGTAGCTGGTGTAGGCGATGGCGCTGAGGAAGCTCAGCGCGGCGACGAACGGCGCCGTCATGAAATAGGCGCTGAACACCGCATAGGCGCCGTTCAGCGCCAGCAGCCAGAAGCCGCTGGCGAGCGGCATCGCCCAGGCCGATGGCTCCGCCGCCACGGCAGCGCCTGCCGGCAGGAGAAAGAAGGCTACCGACAATTGCAGGGGCAGCCGCGCCAGGCGCAGCCAGGCCCTGGTAAAGCCGAGCGGAGCCGTGCGCAGCACCGGCGAGCCGAGCGGATGGAAGCGCGCGCTCAGCATGAAGACGAGAAGGCCGCCGGTCAGGCCGGTCATGGCCGCCGGCACGGCATCGTGATGAACGAGGCTGATGGCTGCGGAAAGGGCCGCGACGACACCAAAGAAGACGGCAGCGCCCACCAGTCGCCAGGACGGGCGCACATGGCTAGCCGGCTGGCCCCAGGCCCAGCTGGAGAGCCAGGCCGGCGCCAAACGATCGAACGCGCCGAGCCAAGGCCGACGCCCGCCCGGATCGCCCGCCAGATCGGCGGTGTCGGTGTGGACCAGGTCGCGAGCGCTCCGCAGGCGCAGCACGGCTGAGACGCCGAAGCCAGCGCCAAACAGCATCGCGGCGCCGAGCCCCCAGACCGGTGCGAGTGGTTTTGCAATTACGAAACAGCCAAGGCCCACCGTCGCCCCGACGACGGAGGCAATGGGAACGCCCAGCACACACGCCGCCACCGCCGCCATGCGCCGGCGCTGCACGAGCGAGAGCGGCAATGCCTTCAGGAAGGGCGCGAAGGCGTGCGACAGGCAAAGTCTCGCGATCGCGTTGCCAGCGAAACCACCAAGGCCGAGAAGTGCCGCCGGCAAGCCAAAAGTCCACAGCGACTGCGGCTGCCGCAGCGTGGCTGCCGCCGTCTGCAAAGCGACAGCGATATCAGTGATGGCATAGGCAAGCAGAACCCCGCCGCCGAGCCCAATCCAGGCAAGGTCGCGGCGGCGCATCGAGCGCAGGCCAGCCAAGAGCTCGCGCCGGAGCAAGGTCAGGACAAGCCTGTCGTGCCGCATTGTTCCATCATCGCGATCGCAGACCGGTTGGATATCGACATAGGTCGGCGACGATTGTGCCGCCAGTAGGGCCGTCGCGCCTCAACCTCCCACGGCGGGCTTGGCGTTGACATTCTTTATCGCGGCCAGGAGATAGTCCTGCATGGTCGCCTGCAGGTTGGTCGTTGCGCTGCGCACCGCCGCCATCGCGTCCTTCACCGCCGCTTCGTCAAAGGGTTTGGCTGATTGTGCCGCTGCCAGATTGGCGCGCGCGGCACGCAGTTCGCGCAGTGCCTGGAAGGTGCGCGCGCGGTTGTCGCGCAGCACGCCACGGAACTCCTTTCTCACCTCGGGCGGATAGCTGCTGGCAATCTCCGACAACAGAACGCGCGCCGCCGCGCCCTGGCGCTGGCCGCGCATGGCATAACCGACCAGGAAGAAGTTGACGGCGAGCGACAGCGCAAGCAGCACCAGCGTCGCCGTCCGTGTCCAGGAACGCTTCAAAGCGAGCCCTCCTCTGCCGGATCATCCGCGACAACACCGCCATCGGCCAATGACGAACCCGACGCCAACGCCAGAAGCTCCGTATCCGACGGATCGTCCTGCAGCCGCGCCACCTGGTAGCCGGCCAGCGTCACCGCCACGACCACAGCAGCGGCGCAGGCCGCGAGCCCGGTCGGACTCAAGAGCAGGCGCGGCAGGAAGGACGGGCCAGCCGAGCCGGCTTCGATGCGAGCCAGCACATTGCGTGCCAGTTCCTGGTCGTCGCCACCGGTCAGCGCCGCCTCGAGCACGAGTCGGTCGAGCGCGGCATCGGGATCGTCATTCCGCTCCGCTGCCATCAAGGCCAGCGCCTGCTGGCGGAAAGGCGCCGGCCATGCTTCGACGGTATCGCCGAAGCGGCGCCTGCATCGTTCAAATTCGTCCCGTGTCATGAGGACTTCCTTTCGCGGCCCACGGCCGCCATTGCCAAATGATCCCTGAGCGCGCGCCGTCCGCGGACAAGCAATTGCTCGGCCGAGCCGACGCTGCTGCCCATCACCTCGGCGATCGCCGCGATGTCGAGGTCGCCGACGGCCCTCAGGAGCACCGCCATGCGCTGCCGTTCCGGCAGGCGCGAGAGCCGGTCACGCACGATCGTCAATTCCTGCCGCGCCGCGGTCGTCGCTTCGGCATCCGCCTCCGGCGACGCTAACTCGTCCCTTATGTCGTCCAGCCCGATGAAACTGCGTAGCGCCCTGCGTCGACGCTGGTCGATGCACCGGTTGGCAGTGATCCGGTAGAGCCAAGTCGAAGCCCGCCCTCTGACCGGATCGAACCGCGCGGCCTGTTTCCAGACGGTCACGAACACCTCCTGCACCACATCCTCGGCGTCGCCAGCACTGCCGAGATAGCGCGCGGCAAATATCCGCAGCCCACGGCCATGGCGGGCGATAAGCTCGGACAGCGCGCTTTGGCTGCCCGCGGCGATGCGCGCCAGAAGCTCATCGTCGCCACGGGGCTCATCATGTCGCACGGCGGCGGGCATCCACGGACGAGACTGCTGGTTCGGCGAATCCGAAATTCGCATCGATCAGGCGGAGCACAGAAACGAATTTCGGATTCAAATCCATCACACCAGATGTCAGCGCCGCCAGCGGCGGAAGCCGTGGACCGTGTTGCCGTTCGGGCCGGTGAAACTGCCGGCCGAGCGGCCCCGGAACGGCCCGCGCGCCGACACTCGTTTTCCCGAAAAGGTCTGCCCGTTCGGCCCGGTGCCAGAATAGCTTCTGGCGCAGCGGTCAACAACGCCTCCCACGCATTTGGAACTCGACGTGTAGGTGCCGCCATTCGGACCGGTGCGGGTGGTCGAGCCGGTGTAGACGTTGCCGTCCTTGCCAACGCTGCGACTGATCTCGCCGCCATGCGCGGTCGGGCGCTGCCACTCCTCGGCCGAAGCCGGCGAAGCTGCTGACCAGACAAGCATCGCACCGAGACAGAACATCGGAATCTTTACCGAAGACAAAATGTAGTACTCCTTGTTTTGTAAAGGGAATGATAGCTGCCGATCATCAGTTGGCGTGCTCGGCAACCAGCTTGCGGACGGAGGCGATCTCATCGGCGGAGAGCTTGCCGTCACCATCTCGGTCCGCAAGGTCGAACAAAGGCATGCTGCTGACGAATTCCTGCTCGGAGACCTTGCCGTCGCCATTGGCGTCCATGCGCCGCCAGCGGCTGCCGAGCCGCGCCTGTGCCACCTCGGCGCGATCCTTGATCGCCTGGCGGGCGCTCTCCATCTCCTTCTCGTCGATTACGCCATCGCCATTGCGGTCGAGCTTCCTGAACAAGCGCTCGCGGGCGGCCGTCATCTCATCCTTGGAAATGGCGCCGTCGCCATTGGTGTCGATCCGTTGCAGAATGCGCTGGCCGGGCATGTCCTGTGCCTGCGCCGCAAAGAGCGGTGTAAGCCCGATGAGCAGACCCGCAATGAGTGCAGAGCGTTTCATGATGGTGGTCCTTTCGTGTCCAGTCGCGGGGAGCGACTGCTGACCGATACGCAGCGCCGGCCTGGCTCCTACGCTCGACGCGGAGGATTCTTTGCCGACCTGCCAATCTCTGTCGCGGCGGGATAGGCCGTTACGCCGGCACCATTCTTGAAAAAAATCACCTCGCGCCGCGTAGGGGCACGGAAGGCGCCGCGTAGAAGGCTCTGCAAGGACGGTCCGCGGCGGACCATCCGATCCAATGCGGAGACCAGCATGAATAAGATCGTCATGGCCTTTGCCGGCCTGCTGCTTGGCGCGGGAAGCGCCTGTGCGGCGGACGGCAGTGCCAAGGAACTCTTCCGGCGCATAGACACCAACGGCGACCGCAAGCTCGAATTCAGAGAAATCCAGGCCGCGCGGGCGCACATATTCGACCGGATGGATGCCAACCACAATGGTTTGCTCGACGCGGGCGAAGTGCGCGCGGCGGTGGAACAGGTGAAGTCGAAGCGTGACTTCCAGGCCGCCCAATTCGGCGGCTTCCAGGCGCAGGCCGACCGCATCGACCGCAATGGCGACGGCAAGATTTCGCGCGCCGAGTTTGCCGCCTTCATTCCCGACCGATTGCTGCAGGCGGACACGAACGGCGATGGCTCGCTTTCGATCTCCGAACTGCGGGCGCTCCGACGTCAGTAATCCCAACCCTTCGACCCCATCCACAGGAGTGAAAAGATGAAACGGACAATCACAGCGTTTTGCGGTTTGATGATCGGAGCTACGGTGCTGGCCTCGCCGGCCCAGGCCCTGCCGGTCGTGCCGACCTCTGCCCCGGCATCGGTCACCACAGCGCCGACGCCGGTCTGGTTTCGGCGCGGCTTCTACGTCGTCGGCGGCGGATACTACTACAATGGCTATCGCGGCTATGTGCGCGTGCGACCAGGCTATCGCTATTACAACGGCTACTGGTTCCCCGCCGCCGCCTTTGCCGCCGGTGTCGCGGCCGCGTCCGTCGCACCCTTGCCGCCGCGTCCCGCCGTCCGTCTGGAAGCAGCGCATATACGCTGGTGTTACGAGCGCTACGTCTCCTACCGCGCCTGGGACAACAGCTACCAGCCCTATAACGGGCCTCGCCAACAATGTTGGTCGCCCTATAGTTGAAGGCTCTTCGCTGAGAGCCTTCAACCCTTTCAAGGCAGCATAGGAGATGACCATGATCGACAACCGCTCGATGCCCACGAGCACGGTCATACCGGTGCTTTCGTATCCCGATGTCGAGACGGCCAGCCATTGGCTTTGCGGGGCCTACGGGTTCGAAATACGGCTGATGATCGGCAATCACCGTGCCCAGCTCGGCTTCGGAGACGGCGCCATCGTTGTCACAGAATTGAAGTCTGGCGGACTGACGCGGACAGGTGGGCCATTCGCAGTGATGGTACGCGTCGAGGATGTCGACGCGCACCACAGCCGAGCCGCGCGGCATGGCGCAGTTATTCTCAGCGGCCCAACGAGCCATCCCTATGGCGAGCGTCAATATTCCTGCCGTGACCTCGCCGGCCACAATTGGACCTTTTCGCAGTCGATAGCTGATGTAGTGCCCGAGGACTGGAGTGGCATTGCGGTGCAAAGCTCAAAGGGTCCTGATGTGGAGAGCTGAAACCAACCTGCTGCAGCGACACCGTTTGGATTGCGAAGCCGTTGCGCTGCCGGTCTGCTTTCGGCCCCATTGCGGACGTCAGACGGTCTACAATTGGCCATCGACTGGGATTCGTGGAAGCTTTTCGAACTTTCTGGGTTGCGTATCGGCCCGAATTTCGCGGGCTTATGAAGGACGTTGGGGCGGCTGAACTAGCCGCGGTGCAAACTTGATCGCGATGCTCATCTGGGGTTCGAGTCGGTAGACCGCTACATCGCAAGACCCACTATTGAGGGCGCGTTCTTTTGCTATCGCCGGCATGCAGCGTGAGCAAGTTGCGTTCGATGCCGTGCGGTCGAAAATCGCGACCCGTGGCGATGATGGATGGGGCAGATACGTAAATAAAATCAGCTAGTTACGAGCTTTTGTGTGCAAAATTCGCACACGAAAGTTCTGCTTCTCTTCTTTTTTCGTTCCCACGACGGAGCCGCCGACAGCCCTTCTCGGATGCTCTTCTGCCGACGATATTGACCGCTCCAATGCGGATGTTCGCCGGGATATCCGTGAACCTCATGATCCGCCGCGGCGTCCAGTTTGCCTGGGCTTCCTGGAAGCTTTTCGAACTTACTGGGTCGCGTCCCAACCCGAATTACATGCGCTTTCGGTTTGGCTGGTGGAGCGTTATCCGCACAATAGAATTCCGCACATGGTTTCCGCACACAAACCATTCTTCGGATCGCTATCCGGGCGCAACTTAGGGCGATGTCCGGAAAGCGGTCGTATTCCGGACATCAACCGTTGGGGCAGGCACGTGTTCAGGGACCAGCGGGACTGGGCGATGCGGCGCCAATCCGATCCTGCACGCGAGGCTGGCGCAATGGCTTCCGCCCTTGCTGCTGCCGACGATCTCTCCTACTGCTGATCGGGCGCTTGCAGGGCGGAGATGCAGTGTTCCAGCCGGTGCAGTCGCCACTTGCGGGAATGGATGTGATAGCCGAGCTCGGTGAGCCTTCGTGGCCTCAAGGCCGCTCTCTCGGAAACCAGCTCACCTTCCAACTGGGCGATTTCCTGCCTGAGCTGTTGAGCATCAGCAAGCCGCAGTTGCCGAATCCAGCTTCGACCGCGCATTCTCGGTGCTCCGAATGCTCTAAGAAAAGTCTCGGAGACCGCTGCTGCTAGGGGAGTTGATCGGGCGCTGTTCGAAGTCAAGCAATGTTCTATCCTGCATTCGCATTCAATGGCTCGCGCCCGGCGAGGCTTGTGCCGCAAACCCGCGTTTCAATATGCCTCAGCATCCCCGATCGGCAACCCTTCAAGTGCACATTTTCGAAGATCGGATCTGGACGACGTCGACCCGCGCTCTGCGCCTCAAAGTTACGAATCAGCGGAAGGAAGATCATGGTCGGGTCGCGGGCAGGGCGCCAGCCTGCCCAGGCCGTCCACCACTAGCCGGTCTGCACGCAAAAACCCGCCAGCCAGTCTGACGGGGCGATGCTCCAGTAGCGCTTGGACTAGCACTGCATGCGGGAGCCCACGGTGCCGTCACGGAGCGGCTGTCGCCGAAGTTCTCAAGGGCGGTTTTCGCCAGCGCTTCGCATAGATCGAGTATTTGTCGTTGTCGAAGTTGATCGAGCCGCCGATACCGATGCCGTCCCACAGATTGTCGCTCTTGCTCTCGAAATTCACGCCGCCGACACCCACGTTCGAGCCGCCGTAATAGAGGCTGGCGATGCCGTAGATATGGGACCGGTTCGTCTTGCCGGCGCCGTTGTCCCACTCGGTCTGCCAATCGAGCGTGATGCCGAGCCGGGCGTCAGGTTGTCGACCGAGCCTAGCGACACCGGTGCGCCGAGCACGTCGGTGAAGTCGTCAAAGTTGACCGCCGAGCAGATCAACTGCGCCTGCGGCGTGGTGAGCCATTCCTGGGTCAAGGCGATGCGCTTGCCGGCCTCGATGCTCAGCGCGTAACCCACGCCCTTGTTATTGTCAGCCATTCTTCCGGCCAGATTGGAGTCGAGATCGCTGTCAAACCAGGTGACCTGCGCCTGTCGGTCGACATAGAACCCGTTGGTTGCATACCAAGTCAGCGTGCCGCCCACGCCATAGCCCTTGCCCTCCACCGAACCGTCGGCCGACGGCGAGCTGACGTCCGCCGAATAGGTCCCGAAGTTCAGGCTGACGCCGCCGACCAGTTCGCCGCCGTCGGTTTGGGCAAGAGGCTTGTCCACGCCCGCCCTGAACTTCCAGCTCGACAGGTCGTAATCGGCGCTCGCGGGCCTCATTTTATATTGTGGAGAGCTAATGGATTTTCCGCCCGGCAATTCCAAGGAGCGAGCTCCGCAAGCCGAAAGGGAGGTAGTTGGGTTGGGTCGCAGGCAGGGGTAGGTGGCGGACGCAGAGCAGGCCGTGTTTGGCCTTTATGCGGGCTCTACCCCATCCAAGGAAGAACTAATGCGTCTCAACATTAGTTGTAACTAATGTAGATACACTTGGTTCCAAGGGGCATTTCGTGTCCTTATTCAGCTTTTAGTGGACATCAACTGTGGCCCATTCGCCACAATCTCCCGCGCCAGCTTGAATTTGCTGAACAGGTCATTGATTCTCAAGAAGATCTTACCATTATGCGCTTTGTGAGAATCTGGGGAGGCGATGATGATGCGGTGCGGCGTATTCATCTTTGTGGGGAGCGGCCGGTGGTGACGAGGGTCACGCGCCGTCTGCGCTCAGACACCGCGAACCTCTCAGTTCGATTAGTTTCCGACACCACACAGCTTCGAATAGGCAATGGCAGCCTTAATCCGGCAGGACAGGTGGGCTGCGGCTTGCTGGCGCCATGGCGGTAAAGAACACATGAGCACGCGGAACAATTCCATGCAGTCTCGTCCCCAAGCGCAAGAGCGCCAGGTAATCTTGGGCCAAGATCATCCGCGGCGAGCCGACGACCGTGTTCTGTCAGGATCCAGTCGTTGCTTTCTAGGTCGTTCCAAGCCCACTCGATATATCCTGCATTTGCCAGCCGTCGTAGAAAGGCGTCTGCTTCTACAGCAGGATATCTCAGACGTTCGATCGCCGTAGCGAGAGGCGATAGTGCGTCTCTTGATGCCTGACAAAGAGATCACGGACCGTTTTCAGATCGATACCGGCCACGAGGGGATGCTTGGACATTTTTGGAATGAAGCCTTCAGCGACGCTAGTTAGATATATCGACTCTCGCCACCGAGCATAATTCGCACTGATCAGCCGGGAAAGTCGTGCAATCACAGTGGGGAAACGAAGTAGGTGGTCGCGTCAAATCCCCCGGCACGATATGGCTATCTTATGGGACATGGGGTCTTCATTCACCGGTCGGATTCGATCTACGACGACAGTCCTGCGGAATGCTATCAGTTTCCCAGGCAGTATCTGGGTCGGGTGCAACAATGCGTCGGCGACTGGATTGTCTACTACGAGCCCCGAAAAATCCGTGACACACGAGCCTACTTCGCTGTTGCGAAGGTTCGTCAGGTCATCCCAGACCCCGGCACGCCTGGCATGTATCTCGCGTTGATCGAGCCGGGCAGCTATCTGGATTTTTCGGGTCCGGTGCCATTCCAGGATGGTGAGGCTATCGTCGAGAAGGGGCTGTTGAATGATGAGGGCCGGATATCGGGCCGTGCGCAATCAGCCGTGCGGCCACTGTCGAGCAAAGATTTCGAGCGCATTCTCGCGCTTGGCTTGGATGACAACGAGCCTCTCCTTCCGCGCGTCGACGAAGATTTGAACTCAGATGGATTCTCGGAAGCTCAGGTCCCCTTCATCCTCGAGCAGGACCGGGCCCGGGTGAACTACCTTGCGTCTCGCCTGGTTCGAGATCGGGTATTCCGCAAGATTGTGCTGCGAGCCTACGACGCTCGTTGTGCCGTCACCGGCCTGAAACTCATCAATGGCGGCGGACGGGCCGAGGTTGCAGCAGCGCATATTCGGCCCGTCGAGGCCAACGGACCGGATATCGTCAGCAACGGTCTGGCACTTTCGGGACAGCGCATTGTTCGACCGCGGCCTGATCAGCCTGCAAGACGATCTCGAGATCCTGATTTCCCGGCAGGCTAACGATGTCGACGGCATCAGAGCGATCATCAACAAGAGCGGCCGCGCACTGACTGCGGCCAGGACGAGTGAACGGCCGCACCCGCATTTCCTGGCCTGGCATCGCGAGCACTGTTTCAAGCATTGACCGAGTGCCTGGATGCCCCCGGGACCAGCCTACGCTGCCTCCCACACCTGGTTGAGAATTCGTGCGGCAAGCGCCGCCTTGTCCTGCGGAAGAAAGCGGCCATAGTGGTGCGCCACCATGTCAGGCGTATCCTGGATGGCATAGCTTGCCTGCTCGTAGGAGCCGGTCTGTTTCAGGATGTGAGTAGCCAGAACATCCCGGACATTGTGCGGGCCGTGAGGCAGAAGACCTGGAATCGCCCCTCGGCCGGTGTAAGGGTTAAATATGCCGTATCGCTGGATAGTCAGGCGCCACGCCTCATAGAATGTGTTCTGGTCGTATGAGGCATCCGCGCTCGTGGTCTTCACGGTCTTGATGAAGAAGGTGCCCGGGTCTTCCATTTCTCCCAGCAGGGCGCGCCGATGTCGATCGATATAGGCTTCGATATGATCGTAAAGGCCGCCAAGATTGGGCAGAACCAACCGGAATGGCTTGCTTCCGAAATAGGACGAGTGGGCATTCTTGAATGCGACCGACGGGATCAGCACCTCCCAGCCTTGATCGCGGTCGCTCCAGCGGAGCTCGCCACGCTTCATGTCGGCAAGCTGTCGCTCTGAACGGGACGGCTTCCCGCGCTCGCAGACCATCAGCTGGCGCAGATTTTTCTGCCGCAAGCCGAGATGCAGCCCGAAGCGTAGCATCAGGAATGAACGAGCTGCCTCCGCCGCAGGACGGCGGTAGAGGCGCTCATCGGGCATCAGTCGGAGAATTTCTTCGGTGATCTTCCGATACTCGCCAACCGGGCTTTCGGCTTCCAGCACCGGCATGATCGGCTCGAACGGATCACGATGGACGCGCGCGACGCGTTGGATTTCTTTCACCCGGGAGGAGGCGTGCTTGAAGTAGACATCGCAGGCGTCGTCCCAATCCGCGCGGGCACGATCGATATCCTTCTGCGACACCAATCCGTCGATCGGACGTAGTCGCGACGCCAGATGAGGATGCTGTCGCAGCCAGCCCGTTTCCTTGCGGGTAAGCGCCAGCGAAATCCTCAGCATGTCCACTTCCCACGCCGTGTAGAAGCCGCGGCGTTTCTCACGCCATTGAACATACCAATCCCAGACCGAGGGGAATACGAACAGCGCGAAGGTCAGGTGCTGCAGTGGCACGCCATAGCCGCGTACCGGGCCGCGCGGATGGGCAGCCAGAGCGCCGAACATCAATCCGAGATGTTCGATCTTTTGCGACGTTGTTTCCTCACCCCAGACACCGTTGCGCTGGAGGCCGAATGCGGTGAGCGTTGCGGTCTTGAAGCGGATCAGTTCCACCATTTCCATCGCAAGCGCTGGCGGTGCGTCGATGACACCGGACATCAGGTCGGGATCGGTGAAGGATGGACCGTCATGATCATGTTCTTCACGCTGATCTCGGCAGTCGTCATTTGCAAGGTCCGATTGGCCATAGGTGATGCCAGGAAAACGGATGGCATATCGCTGTTTCATTGCGGCGGCCTGGAACCGTCTGTAATCGGTCGAACCACGGATAATCACGCGTTGCACCCACTTGAGGATCTCTTCCTGTTCATCGCGTGAGCGTGCGTTGAAATCATCAGGCAAATGCCATGCGATCCGCCGCCGCTCCGCCGCGCCGATATCGTCAAGGATGTGTCCGGAAGCGGATCGTGTCTGATGGGGAAGCTTTGTCTTGAAGTAGCCAGCTGGAAGGCGGTAGCGGCGCTCGATGCGGGCAAGCACTTCCATGCTTGCCACGCTGCGCGGCGCCTTTGAGCCCTGCAGCCAGTGGCGGATTGTGGAGTCGTCGAAGTTCTCGTCATCGCGGACCACGGCGCGATGGAGGTGCCAGTAGCTGTCACCATGGCGACGCATGTGCAGTTCCAGCGCTTCCGGAAACGAAGCCGGATCAGACCACTCCTTGAACAGAGCTTCGGGGAATTCCTCGATCTCGCGTGGTTTGATGCCGGGCTTCTGCCGGGGTGTCGCGGTCTGTTTCTCCGGTCGATCGATCGACCTGTTGGGCCTTGCTGCAATCGGTTTTGCCGTCGGCTGCAGTGAGGAACGGCCGCGCGGGGTAGGGGACTCCGTTGCGGTGCCGCCGGAGATTTCGGCTGATCGCCTGGTCGGGCTTTTCGTATTGCGGGCGATCGCATCCAATGCGGGCACGATCGCAGTCTTGGCAGCCTGCAGCGCTTCTTTGCCGAGGCCGCATTGAAAGGCGATTTCGTCCCAATCGTAGCCGCGCGGACTTCGCGGCGGCATTCGGGAAAGACCGATCAGATTGAGGAGGAATGATTTGATCCGCGCGCTTTCCTGCGGAGGCAGGACCGGATCGACCCGGAGACGGCAGAAATCGGAAATCTTACGGGAAAGCAGCTTGTTATGTGAAATGTCAGTCATTCTATCGGCTGTGAGAGGGATTGTCCGTGTTGCGAGGGGTCGCGGACATAACCGATTCTGGCCATAGGTAGGCCGATTAAACGGCACAGCCGGTCGCGTCCATAATCGCCCTCTTTTCCTTTACGAATTTATCGAACTTGACGAACTTGCATTTTGTCTCCACATTGGGTGGATACAAGAGGACGTCAACTATGGCCGCTCCAAAGCGCAGCAATCATCGCGAGACCACATCGCATGCGAGAGCCGCCACTCTGAGCTTTACCGCGAAGCTGCCGGCACAGGCGGATTTCAAGAAAGTGCTGCTGGAACGTTACCAGGAGGCCGTCGCGCGCAGCCGCAAGGTGGGTCATCGTGTGTCGTTTCGGGTAGAGGTTGATCCAGCGGCTGACGCGCAAACGATCACGCCGGTTGAGGAGCAGCCCTTTGCTACAAGTGACATGTTTCCCATCGAGGAAGCGGGCAAGCCTGATGCCGAGTTGGAAGCTGCGCTCGCCAGTGCGCGCGAGCGCGGCCGGAAGCGTGTTGCCGAGATTGTCTCGGGGGAAGACATGCTCAGTGCTGATGCGTTTGCCAAGCTGCTCGGGACATCGCGGGTGACGGTCAACGCCAAGCGGCAAAGCGGACAGGTGCTAGGGATCGATGGCGCCAAGCGGGGTTTCCGTTTCCCTGTGTGGCAACTTGATAAGGACGGCCGTCCATTCGGGGCGCTGCCGATCCTCCATTCGACGTTGGGCAACAATTCCTGGGCGGTCTACCGCTTTCTCGTATCTCGGCACGGTGCGCTCGATGGTCGGACCGGACTTCAAGCCCTTCAGCGCGGAGATGATGTCTCGGTGTTAACTGCTGCAGAAGGCATCGCCAGCGGCGACTTCAACTGAATGCCGGGCCTATCACCTCCAACCGATTTCGCGCGCGCAACGCTCGAGATCGAAACAATAGCGCCGGGGCAAACATTCGGCAGAATCTACTGGAGGACCTTTCCCAATCCGCTGGGGTACGGCAAGTCGCCAAGCCGCTTCAGTGATCCTCGGCGCCGTATCGAGGCCAACCGGTTCGGTGTTCTCTATCTCGGAGACTCCTTGAAGGTATGCTTCATTGAGGCGGTGCTTCGAGATCGGCGCGAAGGGGTTCTCGACGACCTCCCGATAGACGAGGCGGAATTGACACAACGGCGCTATGCAGAGGTCAGGACAGTGGAAGACCTTCGTCTTGTTGACCTCAGAGGCGACAATGCGGTCAGGATGGGGGTGCCGAGTGACGTCGTCCGCGCACAGAACCACAATCTCGCTCGCCAATGGTCGGTAGCGTTTTACGAACATCCGTCCCGGCCTGACGGGATCATTTACCCTTCTCGACTCAACGGCGCGGACCAATCTCGCCATCTATGATCGAGCAGTGGGAAAGCTTCAGCCGGAACGCGTAGTGACGCTTATCGGTGCGCCGGGACTGGCTCGAGTTTTGGATGATTTTAGGGTTGCCTTGGCGTAACGGGGTTAATTGGTGAGCCTGCGGTTCAGTTCCGTTCAAGACCGCCGCCTTGATGTTCGCTTTTTGTGCTTCGAAAGTCGCATAAAAGGGCAGTGTGGTGTGATCTCCGGAATTATTTGGCATTTCATGGGGTTTAGCAGTCCGGAATTATGGGCCTGGGTACCCGCCCTATGCGATTAAAAACAAGAGGGTTTCGGGCCGAAGGTAAGGGTTCCCTATCCAAAAACCGAGTTTACCAATGGCCTCAATGACAGTTAATTCTGGGGTGGCATTAAGTAATTGGATTTGCGTGGAATTAGGCGCCCTTGTTGGTCAACCCGCTTACGTCGGCCAACGGATTGGTCAACCCCAAGACGCCAGGATTGGTACCCGAGGCAGCAGCCCTGTCGACCGAGGTTCAGCTCTATACTTCCCCACAATCGCTTGAGCCAGATGGCGTCAGTATCTCAGCGTTGGCACTTGCGCACGACGGCGACGTCCTGACTAATTCCGGACAGCTACAGATAATTCTGGACGGCACACTGGAATTGGTGCGATGGCGAAGTTAGCCTGCTCGCTGATCAGCCGTCTTTGCCTCGCTCCTCAACTTCTCAAGCCGTGACAGGCAGATCATTTCGATACGACCGGTCGGAGACTCGCTCTGCAAGCCACTGAAGCGCCTCGCGAGTGATCTCGAAGGTATCAAGTTAGCCAGAGCTATGCTGATCCGAAATATGTAGGCATTTTTCGGTCATGGGTGAGACTCGATCATGCGGATCGCGCCAATCCGATCCACGCTGCGCTGACGGTGCGCGGTGCCACGCCCTGGACGGAGCTCGACCGCGATGAAACGCGCGATCCCGATTCACGCCTGCGCCGCAGGAGCACGATGACCGTTGGCGTGTGGTCGTGCGTCGCACGCCAGAGGTCGACGATGATCACAGCTCGTCGGCGCATGAAATCTACGAGGCACGGCGCCTCGTCGAATTGCCGACAGTTCGTCTCGCCGTTGAGCGCATGGACGATGCCGGAATCCAGCGCCTGAGACGCCTGGTCGAGGCGCAGCGCGAGATGACGTATGATCCCGTCAAGTTTCAGATTTCCGACGCCGAATTCCACGACGCCATCTGTCGGGCCGGCGGCAATCCGCTTCTGGCCGATTTTCTGCACAAGATGTATTCGTTCGGCCTGGAATTCCGCCGCCGGGGCTTTTGGCGAAGGGCGCCGTGTCACTGAGCGTCCGCGATCACACCCTAATACTCGACGGCCTTGAAAAGCGCGATGCCGCCGCAGCCGTTGGAGCAATGGAGAAACACCCTTATCAGAATCCGCCGCAAGACGCTGGATGGGATGAACTCCTGATCGGATTACGGCCATTTTCCTGGCGCGATGGATCGGCACCAAGTTCAAGGCCAGGATACTGCGCGTCGACGCGCTTCATATCGGTGGTGAATTCGGTATCTATCCAATCGCAGATCTCGGAAACTACAGGAGTCTCCTGCTTGCGGGCGATGACCAGTTCGCAGGTCCGGCCGGTCTTCATGACCGGGCCTACCGGCACCAGGACACCGCGCGCCAGGTGATGCGACACGACGTTGAGCCAGCCGAGAGCGACGCCCTGCCCGAGCAGGGCGGCCTGGACCACGACTGTATAGTCCGAAAACTGCAGCCCGCCCGCCGTGCCATTTGCCGTGTTCTCCGAAAACAGGCCCGACCAGTCCGGTTCTGCCGTGCTGAGATTGATGATCCTGTCGAGCGCCGGCATGAACGTGCCGGTGGGCGCCTGTTTTTCCGGCAGGTGAGGAGCGCGGATCGGCACCAGCAATTCCGGCATCAGCTTGCGCGCGACGTGCCGGGCGTTGCTGCCATGATCGAAGCGCATCGCAATATCGACACCGTCCACGGCTCCGCCAAGCGGTCCGCTGATCAGCTGAAAGCGGATATCGACTTTCGGGAATCTCGACTGGAACAGCGCTAGCCTGGGCATGAACCAGTGCGTGGCGAAGGCAGACGACACCGAAAGAACCACTGTCCGCATTCCCGACTGCCTTGACTGCTGCACCCGCAGGACTGTTCGCTCGATTTCGTCGAAGCTGCCCGAAATTCCCGAAAAAAGCACGCTGCCCTGCTCCGTCAGGACGGCGCCGGAAGCGGTCCGGTGGAAAAGCGCGACGCCCAGATGGGCCTCCAGCCGCCCGATCGTGCGACTGACAGCCGGGCCGGTGACGCAAAGTTCCTGTGCGGCACGAGCAAAGGTCCCGCAGCGTACGGCCGCCTCGAAGGTCACGAGCGCATTGAGCGAAGGAAGCAGGTGTCGAAGGCGGGACATTACAAAATGTAAGCTCCCCGATCAGCATTTGTGGAATTGCGGCGACGCATCCTCTTCTGTTCATTGAACGCAAGCTTCCGCCGGTCGGAAGCCGGTTTCAGCGAGGAAGAGAGGCAGGTCTGATGTCCTTCAAGCAATTCAAAATTTTGACATTCGACGTCGTGGGGACGCTCATCGATTTCGAGAAAGGCATTCTCGACGCGTTCCGCTCGATCGGGGGAAAGGCTGCCGAGGGGCTGAGCGACGACGATCTCTTCGCCCCCTATCTTGAAGGGCGCGTCGATCATCCCGGCCGCTCCAGCCAGGTGATGGCGGACGTCTACCTCCATGTGGCCCATAAGCTCGGCCTGCCTGCGGACCAGCGCTCGGCCGACGCTTTCCAGATTGCCGTGCTGCGCTGGCCGGCATTCGAGGATTCCGCCGAGGCACTCAAGCGGCTGCGCCGGCATTTCCGCCTGGTCGCCATGACGAACGCCGACCGCGTTGCCTTCAGCGCCTACTCGCACACGCTGGGGACCCCTTTCCACGACGCCGTCACGATGGACGACGCCAGATGCGCCAAGCCTGACCCACGCTTCTTCTCGCATAATCTCGGGCGGCAATCCGCCTTCGGCTATCGCCAGGAGGACATGCTGCACGTTGCACAGAGCCAGTATCATGATATCGGCGTTGCCCGCTCGCTCGGTTACAAGGTCTGCTGGATCGAGCGGCGGATGCACCTGGAAGGCTATGGCGGCACACCGCATCCGGGCGAAGTGACGAAGCCGGATTTCCATTTCGCCACACTGCGCGACCTCGCCGACGCCGTCGAGCGGGAATAGCTCCGCCGGCGCCCAAGGGAGGACGATGCCGATGCAGGACCTGGCACATCCACGATCGCTGTGGCTGGAAACGGCCTCGCCGGCGCCGCCGCCGGTCGCGCTTGGAAACGCGGTCCAGGCCGATATCGCCATCATCGGCGGCGGATATACCGGCCTCAATGCCGCCTTGCGCGCCATCGAGCGCGGCCTGCATCCCGTCGTTCTGGAAGCGGTCGAAATCGGCTGGGGCGCTTCCGGCCGCAATGGCGGGGTCGTTTCCACCAAGTTTCGCGCCTCGCTAAGCGACATCGCGGCGCACCATGGGCTTGAAGCGGCGCGGCGCATGCACCGCATCGGCCATGATGCGATGGATCGCGTCGAACGGAATATCCAAGAACTGGGTATTGCCGACGCCGGCTTCATCCAGACCGGCAATTTGCGTTGCGCCCACAACGAACTTGCCCAGAAAAGGCTCGTGGCCGAAGCGGAGACGGCGCGGGGTATGTTCGGCGATGCCAGCCTGACCATACTCAACGCCAGCGCGGTGCGCGAGGAAACCGGTTCGGCCGATTTCGTCGGCGGCGTGCTTTCCACCCATGCTGGCATCGTTCATCCGCTGAACTATGCGCGGGGGCTTGCCGGCGCAGTGCGCACGCGGGGCGGCGAGATCTTCGAGAATTCGGTCGTGGTGGCACGCCGGAAGGACGGCGACCGCACCGTTTTGACGACGGCGCGGGGCCAGGTCGCAGCCAGGCATGTCTTGATCGCCACCAACGGCTATTCCGACATTACCGCCGCCACTGCGCCGGTGCGCGGAACGGTGATCCCCTTCCGCAGCGCCATGATCGCGACCGAGCCGCTTGGCGCCGACCTCAGGGCCACGCTGATGCGGCACTGCCGCAGCTACAGCGAGACGCGGCGCATGATGCGCTGGTTTCGACCCGCCGGCGACCGGATGCTGTTCGGCGGGCGCGGGGCCTTCGGGCGCGAAGATTCCGCCTCCGCCTTCCAGGCGCTCGAAAGGGCGCTGAAGGAGATGCTCCCCCAGCTTGCCGGCACCGCGATCACCCACCGATGGTCGGGGCTCGTGGCCATGACCATGGATAGCCTGCCGCAGATCGGCATGCTCGACGAGCGGACCGGTTTCGCGCTCGGCTACAACGGGGCCGGCATCGCCATGTCGGGCCTCATGGGCCGCCGCGCCGTCGACCTGATGCTGGGAGACAGGCCGGAACTCGGCCTGATGCAACGCAACGAGCCGCAATCCATCCCCTTCTATTTCCTGCGCGAGCCGGCGGTGCGCACAGTGGCGGGCTGGTATCAGTTTCTCGACCGCATCGGCCGCTGACACCGCCGGCGCGCGCACCGTCACAGCGCGCTGCATATGCGCAAGGCGTCCAGCACCGCGGCATGGATGTTGCGGCTCGAAACCGCGTCGCCGATACGGTGCAGTTCGAAGCCGCTTTCCCGCAGGCGCGGTTGCGGCGCCGCCTTAACCATGGCGTCGAGATCGGTGACGCCATCATTCGCCGAGTGGCTGCGCAGCGCAAAATAGGTTTCGTCCATGGGAATGCTGCCCTGCTCGACGATGACCTGGTCGACAAGGATACTCGTCACCTCCCGCGAGATTTCATTGACAAAGCTGGCTTCCAGCCGGTTGTCCTTGCGCTGAACCGCGAAGAGTCGGCTCTCGAAGACTGGCCTCACGCCAAGCTGCAGGAAGCGCTTCTTCCAGCGCAGCCGCTCGGCATAGGTCAGTTCCTCCGAAAGCTGCGCGTCGATCGAGACATAGGCGACCTCCGCACCTGCATCTCTGGCTTGTTCGGCGGAAAGCGGGCCTGGATGCCGTCCGGTTCCGTCGTAAATCAGCACTTCGCCATGCAGCGGCACCTGTCCGGTCAGGACGTCCCATGTGTTGAGACAGAGTTCCGCGCCCTCCTGCAGGTCGATCTGCGGCAGGCCGCCCGTGGCGAGGATGACGACATCCGGTTCAAGCGCGGCGATATCGGCGCTTTCCATATAGGCGTTGGTATGGACGGCAACGCCGAGACGCTGCAGTTCGGCTTCGCGCCACTCCACAATGCCCATGAGGTCGCGACGCCAGGAGCCGGTCGCGCCGATCCGGATCTGCCCGCCGAGATCGCCAGCCGCCTCGTAGAGCGAAACGGCATGGCCGCGCTCGGCGCTGATACGCGCCGCCTCCAGGCCGGCCGGTCCGCCGCCGACGACGACTACCTTGCGGGCAGGTCCGTCAGTCTTCTGGATGATGTGGCGCAGCGTCAGTTCGCGGCCCGTCGCGGCATTGTGCAGGCAGGAGGGGCGATACGGCGACTGGCAATGCGTGGCGCCAACGCAAGGGCGTATCTCGGCCTCGCGGCCGCCGGCGAGCTTCTCCACCAGATGGGGGTCGGCGATCTGGGCGCGCGTCATGCCCGCCATGTCCAGCCTGCCTTCCGCCACCGCGAAGCGAGCCGAAGCGACATCGGCAATGCGCGCGGCGTGAAAGACGGGCAACCCGACCTCGTGGCGGAAGGCGCCGACCGGTTCGATCCATGGAGCCAGCGGCGAGCCCATGCCGGGCATGTTCTCCTCCGCAAGCGCGCGTGTCGTATCCATCGTGCCGTAAATGGCATTGAAGAAGTCAACGCCTCCCCCCGCCTTGAGCATCAGGGCCGCCTTGACGCATTCCTCGAAGTTCAGGCCGCCATCGGGGCCTTCGTCGACGACAAAACGTATGCCGACGAGGAAATCATCCCCCACGGCCTTGCGGATCGCTTCGTGGACCATCAGGCCGAAACGCAGGCGGTTCTCAAGCGCGCCGCCGAAACGATCCGTGCGGCGATTGGTCAACGGCGACAGGAATTGGCCGATCAGGTGCCCGGCCGCCAGGGTCTCGATCCCGTCCAGACCGCCTTCCTTGCAGCGCAGGGCAGCCTGGGCGTAAGCCTTCACGACACGGTCTATGTCGTGCTCGTCCATCTCCTTGGGGATGCTGCGGTGGAGCGTCTCGCGCACTGGCGAGGGTCCGATCGTAGAAAGCCGGTCGCCGGCATAAGGATCGCCGCGGCGGCCCAGATGGGTGATTTGGCACATCAGCGCCGCACCGAGATCATGCATGCGCGCGCTGAAGCGCTGGAAGTGCGGGATGATCGCGTCGGTGCCGACATTGAGCTGCCGGAAGATGTTGGGGGAATCCAGGTCGACGTTGGACGAGCCGCCGAACATCGATAGCGCCAATCCGCCGCGCGCCTTCTCCTCGTGATAGCGCTGATAAGCTTCCTCGGGCATGCCGCCGACTTCCAGGCCACAGGCATGACTGGTGCTTATGATACGGTTGCGCAATGTCAGCTTCTTGATGGTCAGCGGCTGCAGCAGCGGATCCCTGGTAATGGTCTTGACCGGCCCGTTCATTTCATTCTCCTGCCGAATTCCGGCCGAGCACGATCGCTCGCGCAGACGGATCGGTCCGCGCGTCGCCGTTGCCGGCCTGTTGGTTCAATTTCCGAGGCCCAAGGGTCTTGGGCCTAAACTCCTAGTCCGAGGGCCTGCGGCCCTAAAGAACCTGACTCAGGAACTGCCTCGTCCTGGGATCCTTCGCCTTGGTGAAAAACTCGTCCGGTGGGCCGTGCTCCACGATCACGCCCCGGTCGGTGAAATAGATGTGGTCCGCCACCTCGCGGGCGAATCCCATCTCATGGGTGACGAGGATGCAGGTCATGCCCTCTGCCGCCAGTTCCCTGATCGTGAGCAGCACCTCCTTCACCGTCTCGGGATCTAGCGCCGCCGTGACTTCGTCGAACAGCATGATGTCGGGGCGCATGGCCAGGCTGCGCGCAATGGCGACGCGCTGCTGCTGGCCACCCGACAGTTCTCCCGGATAGGCGTTTTCCTTGCCCTGCAGGCGGACTTTGGCGATCAGCGCGCGGGCGCGCTCCTCGACTTCCCTCTTCGGCTCCTTCAGCACCAGGACCGGCGCCATCATGACGTTCTGCAGGGCCGTCTTGTGCGGGAAGAGATTATATTGCTGGAACACGATGCCGACTTTCTTGCGCAGCGCGAGAAGATCGAGCTTGGTGTCGTTCACCTCCTGCCCTTCGACCTTGATCGAGCCCTTCTGGACAGGACTGAGCCCGTTGATGCAGCGGATCAGCGTCGATTTACCCGAGCCGGACGGGCCGATGACGCAGATCACCTCGCCTTTGCGGACATCGAAGCTGATCCCCTTCAGCACCTCCAGGGCGCCGAAGGACTTGTGCACGTCGCGCAGCGATATGATCGGCATGTCCGGCGACCAGCCTGATTTCAGCTTTGCTTCGTCGGTATTCGATTTAACTTGCAACGACATATTTTCGCTCGAGCTTCCGCGTCCAGATTGCGATCGGATAGATGTAGGCGAAGAACAGGCACAAAAGAAAAAGATAGAACGGAATGAGGAATTCCGGCCGCGCGCCCGCCGCTTCCATGGCGGCCTGGGCATTGCCGACCGCCTCGTGCACACCGAGGATCGAGGCCATCGGCGTCGCCAGCGCCAGCAATGCGTACCAGTTCATCCATGGCGGAATGGCGCGCCTGACGCATTGCGGCAGGATGATCCAGCGCAAGGTCTGGCCACGCGTGAAGGCAAGGCTCTCCGCCGATTCCCACTGACCCTTCGGGATGGAGTTGATGGCGCCGCGCAGCACCTCGCTGATATTGGCCATCACCGGTAGCGAAAAGGCGAAGGTGGCCTTGATCCAGTCCGGTATCGCCACCGTTCCGGCGCCGGGCAGGCGCATCTCGAACGGCACCAGCAGCATGACCGTGAACAGGATCACCAGCCACGGCGAATTGCGGAACAGATGCGTCACGAACCATGCGGGCGTTCGCAACAGCTTCGAGCGGCTGACCCGCAGCAATCCCAGCCCGATCCCCAGAAGGGTTGCGACCGCCATGGCGATGAAGCTCATCAGGAGATTGAGAGCGAAACCCTTGAGAATGAAAGGCAGCCACAGGATCAGCGTGGCGATGGCCGACGGGGCCTGCTGCTGGGGGTCCGATTGGGCATAGGCGAAGGCAAGCGAGCCGAAGAAGGCGAGCACCAGCCACAGCCCGTGCCGCCAATGGATGCGCGAGCAGAAGCTTTCTTCTGCGAAGCGGCCCCTTTCGATACGGAAAGCCGCGCCGCTCATTGGCCGTATCCCGGCAGGGTCAGCCTGTGCTCGATGAAATGGAGCCCGGCGGCCAGGAGCGAGACGACGAGCACATAGAACAGGAACAGGAGCAACATCATCTCCGGCACGTTCACATTGTCCGACCACACCTGGTTCAGCGTATAGGTCATCTCCGGGACGGAAATGACGTAGGCGAGCGATGTCGTCTTGGCGAGACTGACGAGATTGTTGGTGAGGGCCGGCAGGCTGATGCGGAAGGCCAGCGGTAGGGTGACATACAGGTATATCTGCCACTTGCTCATGCACAGGCTCTCGGCTGCTTCCTTCGTCGATCCCGGCACCGCCTCCAAGCCGGCGCGGAAGATCTCGACATTGAAGGCGCCGCCGAAAATGCCGAGCGAGATGATCGCCCAGGCGAAGGACGAGATCAGCGGCTGGTAATAGCCGCCAACATCGACCTGCGGCGTGAAGGCGCCGAGAGCGAAATAGAAGAACAGGAGCTGGATCATCGGCGGCGTGTTGCGGAATGCCTGGATATAGGCATCCATCAGCACCCGCAGGACGGGAGACCGGGCGCTTTGCGCCCAGGCCCCCAAGACGCCGATCACCAGCGACACGACGATCGACCAGAAGATCAGCTGTAGCGATATGCTGATGCCGGACAGGAAGCGCCCATATTCATAGCTGTCGTAGAAGACGATGAAATTGAGGCCCGTGCGGTCGTAGAGATCCTGGAAGAAGGGCGCGATCAACTGGAACATTTTAGCTCCGGCAGCCGGTCATCGATCAGCGTTTCGCAGAGCATCGGCTCAGTTGCCGCCCTTCAGGTAGCTCGTGTCCCACTCAGCCTTCTTGTGCTGCTCGGCGATCCACTGCGACGGCTTCACCTTCCATTTCTTTTCAAGCTCGACCAGCTTTCCGGACGCTTGCCAGCGATAGGCCATGCCTGCCATGAACACGCCCAAGGCCTTGTCCACTTCCGCCACGGGCACCGCGGCCGCCCAGGGATTGTCGAAGAGAACGGAAACAGGCATCTCATAACCCTTCCACTCGCCCGAAGCGAGGTCGGCCATAATGCTCGCATCGTCATAGACCCAGGCGATGCACTTGCCGGAGCGCAAGGCTTCCTTACCCTCCGTGTTTCCGGTGAAGGCGACGACCTTGGCGTGATATTCCGTCTCCACCAGCTTGTTGTAGTAGACGCCCTGCTTGGCGCAGACCGGCTTGTCGGCGATGTCCTTCCAGTCCTTGATGACACCCTCCTTGGCCAGCAGGGTCGGACCGGACGTCCAATAGGCCGGCTCGATGATGCCGACCGCCTTGCGCCGCTCAGTGGTGTCGTACATGCCGCCGATGATGACGTCGATCTTGCCCTGCTGCAGGAACTGCATGCGGTTGGCGGACGTGACCACGACCGGCTCAAGCTTGACGCCGAGCGCATCGGCTACCGACTGGGCGAGGTCCACCTCGATGCCTTGCATCGAACCATCCGGCGATGGGAAGGACCAGGGCTTGAACGCGCCGAGAACGCCGACACGCACGGCGCCTCGTTCCAGAATCTGCTGCAGATGCGATTCGGCCGCCTGCGCGCTGCTGGCGGGAAGGATCGCACTTGCGGCCAGCGTGACTGCAAGGGCGGCGATGGTTTTCAGTGCTGATCCGATTTTCATGCTTCTACATCTCCCATTTTGTGTGTTGTCGGCTGAATTGGAAGGTCCGATGCGGCGCGGAACGCCGTCTTCTGGTATCGGATGAACCCGTCGATTTCACTGACGGTCCGCTCCGGCGCCCAGCCGACCAGATCGGCAATGGCATCGGCAGCCTCCTCAACCTCGGCGCGGTCGAGATGGCGGCGCCAGGCGAGGCCTGTCCTCGTATAGAGAATACCTTTCAGGTCGCGGGCATGCTCGACCGAAACCGCTGTGCGGAAAGCGGCGCGCCTGCCTTGCGAAAGCGGCCTCGAAATTGCGAACTCCGCACCGCTGTCGCCTGTCTCCGGGATCCGCCTCGCCACGGACTTGCGCGTCGGCTTCAGTTGCTTCTCGACGATCCGCAGCATCTCGCGCCCTGCGCTCAGATGGCTCATGACCGGCCCTGCCGTCATCGCGAAGATACCCGGCCTGCCGGCAGATGCGAGATCGTGGATCTGACGCGTGCGCCGCCCCATCGGCTCGGCTGCATCGAAGGTGAGCGGCCGCACGCCGGCCCAGGTGAATTCGACGTGGCGGCGGCCGAGCCGCAGGCCGGGAAGCATGTGACTGGCTTCCGCAAGCAGGAAATCGATGTCTTCGTTGGTGGCTGCGGCACCGGCGGCGTCGCCGTCGAAAGGCGTCTCCGTCGGCCCGAAATAAAAGCAGTCGTCATGCGAAGGCAGACAATAGAACGGCATACCGCTGCGGTTGATCGTGGCGATGCCGTAGCCGCGATAGGAATCCGGCAGCCTGACCGCGATATGAGCGCCCTTGGTGCCGCGAACAAGGCAGGGCGCTGGCTTGCCGGCGACGGGATTGGCGTTCACCGCGTCCACCCAGGTGCCGGCCATGTTCAGCACGACGGACGCGCGAACCTCGGCCGCTTCCCCCTTACCGTCGCGCAGTTCGACGAGCCAGCCTTCCGGCTTCCTACGTATAACGGAAGCTTCGCAGAACAGGCGTATTTCGGCGCCGTTTCGCTCGGCGTCGAGGGCGGCATCCACGCACAGCCTGTCCGGCCAGTCCATGATGTATTCACGGTAGGTGGCAATCGACCGCAGACTTTCGGGGTCCCGCAGGTCGTTTGCGAATGGCAGGTGGGTTTCGAAATCACTCTTCAGCCGACGATAGGCGAGCGCCGGTTCCGGTGGCCCGAGACGGCGCAGGATGCGGAAACCGAGATCCAAATGCCAGCCGCGGACGGGGCTCTCCGGATAAATCGGAAAGCACATGGTGAAGGGCTTGCACCGTTGCGGGCTCCGCCCGACAAGTTCGGTTCGCGCTTCCATCCCCGCCCGCGCCATGCGCAAGGCCGCGGCGAAGCGCTGCGGATGAAACGCAAAGGTGCGGATCGGGTTGGGCGTTTCGAAATATCGAAGGCCGCAATGCAGGATGCGCGAGGATCGGCTGGAGGCGCCGGCGGCGAAATCGCTCCTGTCGACCAGGAGGACGCTGTAACCCGCTGCGGCCAGTTCTCGCGCCGCGCTCGAACCGTTGATGCCGGCGCCGACCACGACGACATCGTAGTCCCGGCCCTGCATCTCGATAATTCTAGGCGACATTGGCGGCCTGTTTTCCTGGACGGTCGATCACGCCAATAAAGCGCTGATACCGAAATGTTCAAAATAGAATTATCGGCGATTGATATGCGTAGTGTGCATATCGTCCTGGTCCGGCAATTGTCTCAGGATCCGATCGCGCTTTTGCGCCATCAGCTCCAGCAGGGCATCGGCGGCGGGGTTGGGCCCGCGCGACTCCGGGCGCAGCAGGGCAACGTTAAACGGGATCTTCGGCGCGAAGGGGATCAGCCTGACCCGGTCGTCCAACTGCTCGACCGCGGTGTAGGGATCGATGATCGCAATACCGATCCCGTGCTTGACCATTTCATAGGCCGACACCGAAAAGGTCGTCTCATAGGCGGCATCCACCTTGACGCTACTGGACAGCAGCGCCTGATCGAGGAGATGCCGTGCCGAGACGAAGGAAGTCCAGGAAATGAATGGCCCCTGGCGCAGGTCGGCCGGGCCGAGCCGGCTGCGCCCGGCGAGCGGATGATCGCGCGGAACAGCCGCGATATAGGGCGCGTCACTGAAGACTTCGGTCCGGAACCCGGAGCGCTTGAACGGTGTTTCCGCCAGTCCGAAATCAATCTGCTGCGCGGCCGCCCATTCCTCGATCTTGACGGACATGCGCACGTTCAGCGTGACCTTGGTCTTCGGCCAGTTCTTCCTGAAATCGGCCAGCAGATGCGGCACGAAATTGATGCCCAGCGCCGGCATGACCGCAAGGCTGATCTCGCCGCCTTCCCCGCTTGCCAACCGTGCTGCGAAGCTGCTCAACGCGTCCAGCGAGACATAGGCTCGCTCGATCTCGTCGAGTAACAGGTGTGCCACGGTGGTCGGCGTGATCAGGCCCCTGCGGCGCTCGAAAAGCGAAACGCCAAGCTCGTATTCCAGCTTGTCGAGAAGCCGGCTGACGGCCGGCTGGCTGCGCCCCAGCAATTCGGCCGCGCCGCTGACGGTGCCGGTGAGCATGACGGCGCGAAATGCCGAGTAGTGCAGAAGGTTCAACGTACTTGTCATGGCGCACCGGTCTTCCCCGGACTCCCTGCAAAGCCATTCGTCCCGTAATCGCGATTCCCGCGATCGCGTACCGGCTGTGTAGCATCTATCCATCAGCAGGCTGTCATTATCTTTGACGGCTTCAAGGCGCGGACTGTCCTGCAAAGAGGGCATGAAACACTGCCTCTGGTGGCAGGTGGGCCCGATATTGGGTCAAGCGGGCGGATCAATGTGCAGCCGATGGGCGATAGCCTCCCGGGCGGAAGCAGCCTCCTGCCGCTTCCTCTGCGCCGACCATGAGCGCGCCTTGGCAAGCACCTCGGCTGCCAGGTCTACGTCTTCGCCAAGCGGGTCGTCGTTCCAGACGAGGCCGCTGCGGCGTACCAGCAGATCGTCGATGGTCTCGGCATGCTCGCTCTCCACGCCCCGTTGCATGATCGAAAGCTTGTCCTCGCGTGAGCTGTTCCCGGTTTCGCGCGGAACGCTCCTGGAAGCGAAATCCGGCTGCTGGCTCGGCCGTGACGGTGCCAGTCCCTTGCCCAGTGCCGTCAATGCGAGCTGCCCTGCCGAGCGATGGCTCATGATCGGCCCTGCCGTCATGGCGAACAGGTTGGGCGCTCCTTCAGGACCGAAGTCATGCAGTTGCCGCGAACGTGCGCCCATGGGCTGCGCCGGATCGTAAGTGAGCGGCCGCACGCCCGCCCAGCCATAGAGAATGTCGGACCGCCTGATATCGAGCGTCGGCAGGAGATGATTGGCTTCGCCGAGCAGGAACTCGAAATCCTCCTCGGTCGGATGGATGTCGTCGGGATCGCCGTCATACAACGTTTCGGTCGGTCCGAAATAATGCAGGCCACGCCACGGGATACAGTACAGCCCCTCATTCAGCCGGTTGAGCGTTGCGATGCCGAAACGGCTGCATTCGGGCGGCAGGCGGACCACGATATGCACGCCCTTGGTGCCGGTGATGCGACGACCGATCCGCCCAGCCTCGACGCGCGCATTAATGCGGTCGATCCATATCCCGCCCATGTTGAAAACACTGCGCGCGACGACGTGAACGGGCCGGGCGGCAGCATCCAGCGTATCGCCGAGCTCCAGCTGCCACAGATCGCCCTGCTGCGCCGCATGGGTGACTTCGGTATAGTTGCGTACCGACGCACCCAGACGCTGCGCTTCCAGCACCGCATCCACCACCACCCGTTCGGGCCAGTCGAACTGGTATTCGTCGAACATGGCGACCGACTGGAGCGCCTGCTTGTCGCGCAGATGCTGGAGAAGCGGCATCTGCGCGACTTCTGCGCCCGATAACCGGCGGTAATTCAGCGGCACCTCGCGGCCGCCCAGGGATTTCAGGATGCGGAACGCCGCATCGATCTGCCACCCGCTATAAGGGCCTCCACGGTAGACGGGAAAGCAGAACCTCATGGAGCGTATACGGTCGGGCGTGTCGCGGACGAATTGCGCCCGTGACTGCATCGCCGCCCGGGCCATCCGGCACGCGGTCAGGAAGCGCTGCGGCTGGCGCACGAATTCCCAGACGGATTTTCCGGGCGCGAGATAACGCAGACCACAATGAAGGAGCCGCGAAGACCGTCCGCTGGCGCCGGCGGCGAAATCACTCTTGTCGACGAGCAGCACCGAATAGCCGGCAGCACTGAGGCAACGCGCTGTTTCGGCGCCGTTGATGCCGGCACCAACGATGGCGACGTCGAAGACTGATCCGGAAAGTTCATCGAGTGAAAGGCGCATGATATCCCTGCTTGTTTGCAACTATGGATCCGCTTGGCGCAGGCGCCCGCGCCGGGCCGATCGAACCAAGAGTTGAAAAAAATCGACCGGAGGACCGCGTCCACCGGTCTCAAAATGGAGCTTTTCCGTCTCCGGCCGGCGGCTCGACAAAGGCTGTCTGTCGACCGCCAACCGGCCTGGCGGCGCGCCTGTCGCGTTGAGACTACTGGCTGTCCATTTTCGTGTTGTCAGCCTCAAGCAGCTTTTCGTGTTCGGCTTCGAACCACGGATCCGCGACCACTTTCCATTTCTCGGCAAGTTCGATGAGCTTGCCGGAGGCATGCCAGCCATGGCTCATGCCGGTCATGAATTTTCCCCAGATGCCGTCGCGCTCCTCCAGTGGAACGCCTGCCGCCCAATAGCTGTGATAACGGGATTTCAGGGGCATTTCGTAACCATCCCAGCCTTCGGTTCTCAACGACTGCTGGATCGCCGTATCGTCCGACAGCCACGCTGCGCATTTGCCGCTGCGCAGGGCCTGTTTGGTTTCCGTATTGCCGGAAAAGGAAATGATCTTGGCGTCATAGGCCTGAGCGATCACGGTATTGTAGAAAAGGCCTTGCTTGGCGCAAAGCGGCTTGCCGCTGAGATCCTCCCAACTCTTGATCAGTCCGGCCTTGGCCATGACATTGGCGCCCGATACCCAATAGGCTGGCTGCACCATCCCGACGACCTTGCGTCGCTCCGGCAGGTCGGACATCGCCCCGAGGATGAGGTCGATCCTTCCCTGCTGCAGGAGTTGCATGCGGTTGGCGGATTCGATCTGAACCAGTTCCAGCTTGACGCCCAGCTTTTCGGCGACATCCGCAGCGAGATCAGGCTCGATCCCGACGAGCCTGCCATCGGGGTCACGATAGGACCAGGGCGGATAGGCACCCTGCACTCCGACCCGCAGCGTGCCGCGTTCAAGGACTTCCTTGAAGCGATCATTGGCCGCGTCCGCCTTTGCGGCAACTCCCGCAAGGACCGCGCCAGCCACGACGGCGATCGACGTGAACTTCACCCATAAATCCATTGCCCAATCCTCCCATTGCAATTATTGGCGACAAATGTCGCGGTCCGGCGATTGGTCACCGCCTCATCAATCGGACTTCGCGCCGATCCCATTGTCAAATAAGGGGAATTATGGACGCTATGCAGTTCCGTTATAGGCTGCAAAGGAGAGGCGGCTTGAACATCAGGCAACTCGAAGCCTTCAAGGCAACGATGACTGCAAAGACCACCATCGGGGCCGCGGAGCTTCTCGGCGTTTCCCAGCCGGCCGTAAGCCGGCTTCTGGGTCAATTGGAAACATCTTTGTCAGTGACCCTGTTCGACCGGTCCGGCGGGCACCTCAATCCCACGCCGGAAGCCCTCCTGCTGCATGAGGAGGTTCTTCGTGCCTTCGTGTCGATCGACAAAATCCGCGAGATCGCCCGCGAAATGCAGGTCGCCAATTCCGGGATGGTCTCGGCGGCGTCGCTGCCGATGCTGGCAATGGACTTCATGCCTTCGGCGATCGCCCGCTTCACGGCAAGCCGGCCGGAGAGCCGCATTTCGCTGCGTATCCAGATGTCGCCGCGCATAGAAGAACTCGTCGCCAGCCAGCTTGTGGATGTCGGCATCGCCGAATATCCCTTCGACCGCTCCGGCATCGAAATCGAGGAATTCTGCTCCGCGCATTATCTGATGGCGGTTCCAAGCCATCATCGGCTGGCGCAGAAGGCACGGCTGACGCCGGAAGATTTACGCGACGAACGCTATATCTCCATCACCCACAATCATCTGGGGAGGCAACTCGCCGACCAGATTTTCGACCGCTACGGCGTTAAGCGCCGCATTGTCCTTGAAGCCCAGCTTTTTAGCACCATCGCCAACATGGTGGCCAAGGGGCTGGGAATCGGATTGATCGACCCCTTCACGGCGTTCGATTTTCGCGAGCATCCGGGAGTGCGCTCCATTCCCTTCGAGCCCGCGGTCAGCCTGCGTCTCGGCATGCTTTATCCGACACACCGTTCCCCCTCGCGCGTCGCGCGCGAATTCATTTCCAGCCTCAAGGCATCGCGCCGCGATGTCCTGCGTCAGATCGACGATATCTTCCACCGCAATTGAAGCCGGGCGCGCATCTATGCCGATCCGGCATAGCCCTATGCCACGCGCGGCTGCCTTCTCCTGTTATTGTCGCGGCGAAGGATCGGGCAAGGAACATAGATGGGCACCTTTCAAACGGACGTGGCCATTGTCGGTGGAGGAATTGTCGGCTGCTCGACCGCTCTTTCCCTAGCCCGCAAAGGGAGGTCGGTAACAATCTTCGAGCGCGGCAAGATCGCTTCCGAACAATCCAGCCGTGCCTGGGGTTTCATCCGCCGGCAAGGACGGCATGAAGCCGAGCTGCCGCTCGCGGTCGAAGCCTTGGAACTGTGGGCGGACTTGACCTCGAGATACGGCACACAGGCGACGCAGTTCACCCGCAGCGGAATCCTGGTCCCCGCGGAAACCGCTGCCGATGAGGATCGGATCCGCAGCGGCCACGATATTGCGCGCAGCTTCGGCCTTTCGACGCGCCTGCTGGATGCCGCGGACGTTCGTCAGACAATCCCCGAATTGGCTGGGCAATGGCGCGGCGGACTTTTCACCGCCGACGACGCCCATGCCGATCCGGCTCTTTCGACCCGG
Organism: Mesorhizobium sp. B1-1-6; assembly: GCF_006443035.1. Classification (NCBI taxonomy): domain Bacteria; kingdom Pseudomonadati; phylum Pseudomonadota; class Alphaproteobacteria; order Hyphomicrobiales; family Phyllobacteriaceae; genus Mesorhizobium; species Mesorhizobium sp. B1-1-6. The sequence goes on from NZ_VFWR01000006.1 coordinate 249,845, forward strand.
ACCATCGCGGCTGCGGCACGCGAAGCCGGAGTCACTATCCTGGAAGATACACCGGTTTTCCGGCTCGACCTCGACAGGCAGGACAGACCGAGGCTCCTGGCGTCTAACGGGATCTTCGAAGCAAAAACCGTCGTTTTGGCAAACGGCATCGGCGCACCGGTGCTGGCCGCTTCGGCCGGCCTGCACCTGCCTATCCAGATCGTCAAATCCTCCGTCGGCCGCACCCGGAAGGCAGCACCCTTCACCCGCATCGCGATGTGGGGTCCCCGCGTTGCATTCCGCCCCTCTATGGGCGGCGATTTCATTATCGGTAACGGCTATCGCGGCATGGGAGTCGATTACGAAATCACCGTCGACTCATTTCGCTGCATGCGCCATTTCATACCCGCCTATCGCAACAACTGGCGTCAACTGCACCTCAGCATCGGAGCCGATTTCCGTCATCAATTAGCCGCGCGCTTCAGCCGCCGCAATGCCGTGCAGGCGCTGCCGGAGCCGAAGCCCAATATGCGCAAGGTGATGGCCAACCTTGCTGGCTTCCGGCAGATCTTTCCGCATCTGAATACGATCGAACTGCAGAACGCCTGGGCCGGCAGGCTGGATATCACGCCCGACGTCATTCCAATCATCGATCGGCCCAAGCCAGAGCTCGAACTCTTCGTGGCGGCCGGCTTCAGCGGCCACGGCTTTGCGCTTGGACCTTCCATCGGCAAACAACTCGGCGAATGGGTCACACAGGGCAGCCCCTCGATCAATCTTTCCGCCTTTGCTCTTTCCCGGTTCGAAAAGGGCATCGTTCACAAAGCGCAACAGGCGCTTTGAGATCGTGTTCGTTCACGCGGCCTCGCCTTAGACTTAACGGCGGAGCCGGGCTTGACGGACTTGTCAGACAGGCCGGAGCCGAGCTCACCGCGATAGGAAGCGCGGCCGGCAGCATGCGGCTCGCCGGCCGCGCCGAGGACGCCCTGCGCGACCCCTGGTACCTGCGCCCGGCCGGCGCCGATCCCGGCCCCGCCGGCGCGGTTCTTGGCGCCTGGCGGCAGCTGTCCGTGCAGCCGCCCGCTGGCAGCGCCGACCGACTCGAAAAGATCGTCGACCAGCTCGGGCTCCATTGCCACCGCGCGGCGCTCGCCGACCTTTGCACGGAGATCGAAAAACTGGCGGGATCGCAGCGGCCGGTGCCGTTCGCTGCAACGGCAATCGCCGCCCGCGTCGCCGCGATTCGGCCCGACCCCGAGCTTTTGGCCTGGTGCTTGCCGACCTGGTGCTGGCAGCACCAGCCCACCCTGGAGGCTGTCGTTTCCTGTGACAACTCAAATCGCTTGCAGTATCGTTCCCGGCGTCGGCTAAAGCCGATCCGGACCCGCAAGAGTAAATACCTGAGTAACCGGATCGAACAGGACCATCGGCGCATCAAGCGCCGCATCGGGTCAATGCTCGGCTTCAAATCACCGGGATCAGCCGCGATCATCCTAAACGGCATCAAAATGGTTCACATGATCAGCGGCGGTCACGCGGTGCCTGATTGATCGGCGCGGCTCCAGCATCGTTGGCGGTAGCATTGGCCAAAGCCGGGCGCATCGATCGCCATGTGTGGCATGACGGGTCTGCGTGAACCCTGGATGATGCGGCGGCGTTATAAGATTTCTGCAACTGTCTTATAACCACCGCTTGCGTCGCTTGAGTTCATCCTGTTATAAGAGAAACTCATTTTTCTTATAACGGAGCCGGCGCATGAAGACGGTCGATCTCGTTTATCGCACGATGTATGCGGAACTCGTTCAGCGCTGCCTTGGTGCATCGTTCGAAACCGACTTCTCAACGGCGGGAAATTTCGTTCGGGTTCCGGTGAAGGGGCGGGATTATTGGTATTTTGAGGAGACCCAACCCAAGAAGACGCGGAAGTATGTCGGCCCGTCCGATGATCCCGAGATCGCGAAACGCGTTGCAGCCTTCCAAGAGATCAAGGAAGACCTCCGCGGGCGACGGAAACTCGTCTCCACGCTGACTCGCCAAGCAGGGCTGACTGCACCGGACCGGTTCACTGGCGATGTCGTTGGAGCAATGGGAGCAGCAGGAATCTTCCGCCTGAGAGGCGTGCTCGTCGGTACGGTTGCCTTCCAGACGTATGCGGGACATCTCGGCGTGAGATTGCCCGGTGCCTCATTGCAAACCGGCGATGCCGATTTCGCGCAGCACTACTCGATCTCCTCGTCAGTCGACGACAGCCGGCCGCCGATCTTGGAAATCTTGAGAGAGATTGACCCGACCTTCAGGGAGATCCCGCACAGATCGGATCCCGCACACGCGACGCAATTCGAGAATGCAACGAGATACAAGGTCGAATTCCTCACGCCGAACCGGGGATCCGATCACTACACCGACCATGCCACTCCGATGCCAGCACTGGGCGGAGCTTCGGCGCAGCCCTTGCGTTTCCTTGATTTCCTCATCCACGAGCCCATCCGGACCGTGATGCTGCATCGGTCAGGGGTGCCTGTAACCGTGCCGTCGCCGGAACGCTATGCAGTTCACAAGCTCATCGTCGCCTCTCGCAGGCAATCAGATGCAAACGGCGTCGCCAAGCGCGAAAAGGACGTCTATCAGGCCAGCCTCCTTATCGAGGCACTGGAGGCCACCCGTCGCCAGGACGACCTTGCAACAGCGTTCGCGGAAGCGTGGGGCAGGGGGCAGCACTGGCGCGAGGCGATGCTGAAGGGGCTGAGCCTGATGCCGCCGAAGAAACGACAGGAAGTTGAGGAGACAGTCAGAAAGGCCCTTGTCGAGATCGGCGAGGAGTTGGACGGCTTCAACTCGGCCGTGAAGTCGTCGCCAGAAAAAAGTGCGACCCGAAAGCCGCCCTGTCGCTTGGACTGAGGAATATCCTCGTTGATCAGGATCGCGTACGAGGGAATATACCGTAGCTGAGGTCTGTTCGCCGTGTTCGTCTAAAACAAGGCACTAAGGAACTATAAGCTGGATTGCCTCGGGCGATCGCTTGCCTACCTGGCCAATACGGTAAAGAACCCTGCCTGACCAGCCGGAAAAGTGCGTAGATCGCACCACGACCGCAGCGGCCGTATGGTGGTTTTGCGTCTTCACCACGCTGGCGAGTTGGAGCGCGACCTGACCCGTGAATGCGCCAGCTGGTCTTCCTACCGCCAGAGCACGCGGCCGCAAAGGCGGACGGAAATTAGCGCTCACCAAAGCGCGGATACGCCTCGCCCAAGCTGCCACGGGCCCGCCAGTTCCGCAATAGCATTCCGAACAGCCCGATCGACGAGAATGCTGCGCTTCGGTGGAGACGAGCGTTTGCTTTTTTCAACCCATAGCCGTGCCAGACAGCTCTACCGACCCTGCGGGGAGCCGCGCAAAAGTGTACCAATTATAGATCTGCTCGCCCGTCCAGAATGCCACGTCGCGATGAGAGGAGATATAATCCAGCAATTCCTCCAGATAGCCAATCCGATGCGGAACACCGCTAAGATAAGGATGGACGCTGATGGACATGATCCGGGGCGAGGTCGCGCTCTCCCGATACAGCCGGTCGAACTGGCGCTTGCCGCGCTCGAGCAGTTCCGCCGACGAGTGCTGCGCCACAGCCATTATTGCGACATCGTTAATCTCTACCGTATAGGGGAGTGTCACCAGCCGGCCGGCCGTCGTCTTCAGTTCGCAAGGCAGGTCGTCCATTACCCAATCGGCGACGTACCGAATTCCTTCTTCAGCGAGGATGTCGGCCGTGTCCGAGGTCTCCGTAAGCCCTGGGCTTTCCCATCCCACCGGCGGCTTACCGGAAATCTTGGACAGCGCGCCGATTGTGCGCCGAATTGCAACGCGCTGGTCTTCGAGGTTGTGCATCGGCCCTTGGAGCCAACCGTGACCCATCAGTTCCCATCCGGCGTCGTGCGCGGCATGCGCGATCCTGGGATAGACCTCGCACACTGATCCATTGATGGCCAACGTCGGAACAATTGTTCGGGATGTCAGGCTCTCGTGGATGCGCCAGAAGCCGACCCGCATGCCGTATTCGTGCCACGACCAATTCGGAATATCGGGTAGCATCGGCATGCCCATCGGCGGCGGCAAGACGGTGCGCGGCATCGGCCGCCTCGCGTCCCAATGTTCGACATTGACGATCAGCCACACCGGCATCCTGACGCCGTCAGGCAATTTCAGCGGCTGTCTATCGACGATGGCCTGGTAGTCTATTCGTTCGCGAGGGCTCAGCGGCATGCGACGGTCCTAAGGGCTTGGAACGCACTTGGATTGATCAGCTTCATAGGGTGACTCGCCGTCAACCCAGTCGCACCACCAGTGGGCCGATACGTATAGACCTCCACCACGCCGCCGCCAAGCGGATGCAACGTGGGGCGCCTTGGCTTGGCACAAAGGACGACCAGTTGCACAAGCAAGCAGACGCATGATGATGTTTAGCCTTGTTTGATCGTCAGCCCGCCGTCTACCAGCAAAGTCTGGCCCGTCACGTATCGCGCTGCGTCGGAAGCCAGAAACAGGATTACATCCGCCACCTCGTCGGGTTCGCCGATGCGACGCAATGGAATGGAAGGAGCCTGAGCCACCAGCCGCGCTTCACCCATCGAGTGCTCCTCGGAGAGGGATTGTGCCGTGCGGATGAAACCGGGCGCGACGCCGTTGACGCGGATCCCGTCGCCGCCCAACTCGGCGGCCAAGCCTCGCACCAAACCCAGAACGCCGGCTTTGGCGGCGGAATAATGGACATGTTCGGCCCAGCCATAGCTCATGCCTGAAATCGACGATACCGCCACGATGGCGCCTTTGCGACGCTCTCGCATGCGCGGCGTGGCAGCGCGTGCCATCCGGAACACGCCTTTTAGGTCGATGTCGACTGTGATGTCCCACTTGGCATCGCTCATCTGCGCCAGCGGCACCTTGTGGGCGATACCCGCATTGGCCACCACGACGTCCACGCCGCCATACTGCTTGTCGATTTCTCCCACGACGTCGTTGACCTGATCCGATCTGGTCACATCGAGTTTGCGGAAATAAGCATCCCCGCCGCCCGCCTTGATCTCTTCGGCCACCTGCTTGCCTTCGGTCTCGAGAATGTCGGTCACGCAGATTCTGTAGCCAACCCTGGCGAAAGCGAGGGCCGTGGCGCGGCCAATGCCGATGCCGGCGCCGCTGATGATTACGGTAGGCTTGGTCATGACGATCTCCCGGACACTGCGTGGTTCGATGCGATTGTGGACATGCGCATCACTCGATGACGGCCGATCTTGCCGTGTTCCAGCGAAAGAAACACCGCAAGGATGAGAATTAGGCCGGTGATGATCTTCTGCTTCTCGGACCACATGCCGAGAATGATCAGGCCATTGCCCCGCATGGCGATTATGAGGGCGGATATCACACTGAGTTCGAAGGAGGTTGCGGCTGTCGGCGTCGCCGCACCCAATCTTGCGGCGACGACGCGCGAAGTCACCGAAGCAGTCTGCAACGCCATAGGCGGGTGCAACGTCCTGACAGGCTGAAAACCGTCGTTCGGCACGGCCGGCGTCTCGCTCACGGCTGGTGCAATTGTCGGAACAGCTTGAACAGTTCGGCTTTCTTCTCGAAGCCGACACCGGGAACATCGGGTAACCCGACATAGCCATCTTCGACCGCGATGTCGTCGGCGAAGCCGCCAAAGGGCTGGAAAACGTCGGGATAGGATTCGTTGCCGCCCAGATGCAGCCCTGCGGCAATGTTGAGCGACATCTGGTGTCCGCCATGCGGCACCACGCGTCGTGACGACCAGCCAAGCGCCTTCATCACCTCCAGCGTGCGCAGGTATTCCACCAGGCCATAGGAGAGGGCACAGTCGAACTGAAGATAGTCGCGGTCGGGCCGCATGCCGCCGTAGCGCAAGAGGTTGCGCGCATCCTGGTGCGAGAACAGGTTCTCGCCTGTCGCCATCGGCCCACCGTAGTGGTTCGCCAGTTCCGTCTGCAACGCATAGTCCAGCGGATCGCCGGCCTCCTCGTACCAGAACAGGCCGTATGGCTGCATCGCCTTGGCATAGGCGACGGCGGTCTTCAGGTCGAAGCGTCCGTTGGCATCGACAGCCAGATACTGGCCCCCACCGACCACCTCCAGCACGGCCTCGATGCGGCGCAGATCCTCATCCAGGGGCACGGCGCCGATCTTCATCTTCACGACCTTGTAGCCGAGGTCGAGATAGCCCCGCATCTCCGCCTGAAGCTTCGAGTGATCCTTGCCGGGATAATAGTAGCCGCCTGCCGCGTAGACCCAAACTTTCTCGTCCGCCACGCCCGCCCGGTAACGGTCCGCCAGCAGGCGCCACAGCGGGACGCCGGCGACCTTGGCGACGGCATCCCAGACGGCCATGTCGATGGTGCCCACCGCCACGGACCGTTCGCCGTGGCCTCCGGGCTTCTCGTTGGTCATCAGCGTCTTCCAGATGGCGAACGGGTCAAGGTTGTCGTTCTCATGGTCGATCAGCGTTTCGGGATCGGCCTCGAGGACGCGCGCGAGGAAACGGTCGCGCATCAGCGCGCCCTGTCCGTAGCGGCCATTCGAATTGAAGCCGTAGCCAACCACCGGCTTGCCGTCACGCACGACGTCGGTGATCACGGCGACGGCCGAGCAGGTCATCTTCGAAAAGTCGATATAGGCGTTGGCGATGGGGGAGGCGATCGAGACGGTCTTTTCCCTGATGTCGACGATGCGCATGCTTGGTCCTATCCTTCGAGTGCCTCCGCCACCGCCTTGCCGCAGGTGACGGTATCGGCCTTGCCCCCGAGATCGCCGGTGCGGGTGGCTTCGCTCTTCAGCGTGGCTTCGATGGCTTCCACGATCGCGCGGCCAGCCTCCTCGTGACCAAGATGGTCGAGCATCATGGCGGCCGTCCAGATCTGTCCGATCGGATTGGCGATGCCTTTCCCGGCGATGTCCGGAGCCGAGCCGTGTACCGGCTCGAACAGCGACGGAAAGCGGCCTTCCGGGTTGATGTTGGCCGACGGGGCGATGCCGATCGTGCCGGTGCAGGCGGGTCCGAGATCCGAGAGAATGTCGCCGAACAGGTTCGATGCCACCACAACGTCGAAACGGTTCGGATTGAGCACGAAATGGGCTGCCAGAATATCGATGTGGTACTTGTCCCAAGAGACATCCGGGTATTGGGCGGCCATCGCCTCGACGCGCTCGTCCCAATACGGCATGGTGATCGAGATGCCGTTGGATTTGGTGGCCGATGTGAGGTGCTTGCGCGGACGCTTCTGCGCCAGATCGAACGCATAACGCAGGATGCGATCGACGCCGACGCGCGACATCACGGTTTCCTGGATGACAATCTCGCGCTCCGTGCCCGGATACATCCGGCCGCCGATAGATGAATATTCGCCCTCGGTGTTCTCGCGCACGACGTAGAAATCAATATCGCCGGGCTTGCGGTTGGCGAGCGGCGACGGCACGCCCGGCATCAACCGGACGGGGCGCAGGTTGACGTATTGGTCGAACTCGCGGCGAAACTGCAGCAGCGATCCCCAAAGCGAGATATGGTCGGGAACCATGGCCGGCCAGCCCACCGCGCCGAAGAAGATGGCATCATGGTTTCCGATCCGGGACTTCCAGTCCTCCGGCATCATGCGGCCATGCCTGGCATGGTAATCGCACGACGCAAAGTCGAAATGGTCGAACTGTAGGTCGATGCCGAAGCGCCTTGCCGCCACTTCCAGTACACGAAGTCCCTCGGGGACGACCTCCTTGCCGATCCCGTCACCGGGAATGACCGCGATCCTGTGCTTCTTTGCTGACATCATGGTTCCTCGGCTGCAGGAATGGGACGGCGGCGACGGACGGCCGCCTTACGGAAATCAGGCGGTGGAAGAGCGGGCATCAGCCGCCGAAATATTCGATCTCCTGGCGCAGGCGTTCGCCCTCGATGCCCATGCCGAGCAGGACTGCCACGAGCACTCGTGCTTTCTGGCCGCTCAAGTCGCCGGCAAAGATCACGCCCCCGTCGGAGAGTGTCTTGCCGCCGCCATTGCCATAAATCGGCTTGACCCGGCCGCGCTGGCAACGACTGGTCATGATGACGGGAGTACCATTGGCGACAAGCGACGTCGCGGCGGCAGTGACGGCGGGCGTCGCGTTACCCCGCCCGAAACCCTCCAGAATGATGGCCTTGGCACCATCCTGGGCGGCGAAGCGGATGTAGCGGTCACCTATCCCCATGACCAGCTTGATAAGATCGACATCAGCGACAATGCCTTTTGCGTCGTAGGTGCGGCGCAGGACCGGCTTGCGGTGCAATACGATACGGTCGCCGTCCACTTCCCCGAGCTTGCCGTGCTCGTAGGAGATGAAGGTATCGGTGCGTGAACTGTGCGACTTGCTCACGTCACGCGCAGCATGGAATTCCTGCTCGAAGCAGATCATCGCGCCCAGGCCCCGCGCAGTTTCGGATGCGGCTAGCCGGATGGCATCCGTGAGGTTGCGTGGGCCGTCGGGGTTCGCCTCATCGGCCGCGTGCTGTGCGCCGGTGAACACTATCGGCTTGTCAGTCGCGACAAGGAGATCAGCCAAAAAGGCGCTTTCCTCCATCGTATCGGTCCCGTGGGTCACCACGACCCCATCGAAGTCACCTTGAAGGTGGTGTGAAATCCGCTGGGCCAGTGCAAAGCCGAGCGGGAGGTCGATGGCATAGCTGCCGACGTTGCAGAACTCGTCGATGGCGATGTCAATGCCATCGAGCGGATCGTGCAGCATGGCGCGCAACTCCGATCCTGTGACGCTTGCGGTGACATGTCCACTCTCGGCTTCCAGCTTGGATGCGATCGTCCCTCCTGTTGTCATCAGACAGATTTTTCGCATTTCGGTTCCTCGCTGCCGTACCCGACGTTGAATAATTTGGTCAGACCAAGAAATCAAGAAGCTATTTTTTTGTGCATGAAATGCACGAATTTTTCGCATTTTTTGTGATTGACGGTCAGGCCAATTTGTCCATTAATGTCAGTTACGCTCTTTGGTCTGTCCAAAAGCGGAAAGATAACGAAGCGTATTCGCGCAACCAATGGGGAACGAGAGATGGTTGATGATTTTACCAGAATTCGGTTGGCGCCCACGCGCCGTCAGTTCCTGAAAACGACTGCCGCCTTCGGCGGCGCTGCACTTGCTGCATCGACCGGCCGCTTGGGGGAAGCCTTCGCGCAGGACGCAAACAGTACGCTGGTGATCGCGGCGCCCGCGACGCCCCAGGGCCTCGACATCGAGTTCGACGTCAGCCTGGGCTCGATCGATTCCCTCGGTGCGCTCTACGAGTACATGCTTGGCTATGAGAAGATGGATGATCCCAATGCACCCGGCGTGCTGCGGGAGGATACCGGCGTCCATACCGACAAGCCGAACAACCTCGCCTTGCGCGGCCGGTTGGCGGAAAGCTGGGAAGTGGCCCCCGATGGCCGCAAGGCGACCTTCAAGCTACGCGAGGGTGTCGTCTCCAACTGGGGCAACAAGTTCACGTCCAAGGACGTGAAATGGACTTGGGACCGCAAGTTCAACCTCAAGGGGCAAGGCCTGTTCCAGACCGCGGTGCTCGGTCTCAAGACGCCTGACCAGATCAAGGTGGAAGGCGATTATGCGGTCTCTTTCAATCTCGAACAGCCAAATCCATTGCTTCTCAAGCAGCAGTGTAACCTCGCCAACCCGATCTACGACGCCACCAAATGCGCCGAAGCCGGTGGCTCCGACGACCCGTGGGCGGTCAATTTCCTCAAGAACGATAGTGCTGGCTTTGGTCCATATCGCCTTGCCCAGCTCGTGCGCGGTCAACAAGCCGTATTCGAGGCGCGCGAAGACTACTGGGATGAAAAGCCCTTCATGAAGCGCGTCATCATGCGCGAAGTGCCGCAGTCGGCCAGTCGTTTCTCGCTGCTGCAGGGCGGGGCGGTCGACATCGCACAGTTCCTGCAGCCGCGCGAACTGGAGGCGCTGAAGAAGCAGCAGAACGTGGCGGTGGATGCCGTCAATTCGTCCTACATGATCTGGCTGGAGCTCAACTCCAAGATCGCTCCATTCGATAATGTCGACGTGCGCCGAGCCATCAACCTCGCTATCCCGCGCGACGAGATCATCCGCACCATCTACTACGGCTATGCCGACGAGCAGAAGGCGCCGATGCCCTATATCTACCCGATGGCGGATGAAAGCTTCTTCGCGTACGGCTATGATCTTGCCAAGGCCAAGGAGCTTCTTGACAAGGCAGGTGCCAAGAACCTGGCGACCACCTTGTCCTACAACGCCGGCGACCCGACGCAGGAGCCGATCGCATTGCTGATCCAGACCGCGCTAAAGCAGATCGGCGTGGAGCTGACGTTGGAGAAGCTGCCGGCCGGCGTGTTTTACGAGAACGTCACCAAGCGCGCCAAGCCGATGATCTTCTATCTGGATTCGCCGTGGACGCCGGATCCGGGCTACTCGACCTACCTCTACTTCAACTCCGAAAGCTACGTGAACTATTCCAATTATGACAACAAGAGCGTCGATCAGATGATCAAGGACGGTCTTGCCACGCTTGATGACAATGTGCGTAAGCAGAAATACTCGGAGGTGCAGAAGACGTTGATGGACGAAGCGCCCTGGGGCTTCATTGCTTATCCGAAATACACGCTGGCGCGTAAGGCGAACCTCAAGGGTTACACTTACTACACGTCCAATAATCTTCGGTTCCAGGATTTCAGCCGCGGCTGATGAGGTCTTGTCCCTGGAGGCTGCCGCCTCCGGGGACAAGTTAGTGTATCGGAAAGATCTTAGATGTCTTCGAAGCTTAGCCTTCTCCTGAGGCTGGCGGTCATCCGGCCGAGATTTGCGATCGGCTATCTGATCGTCATCGCGATCACCCTGCTGGCGATCTTCGCGCCGGCCATTGCACCCTATTCGCCGACCGAGGCGGATTCGGCCAGCTTCCTGCAGCCGCCGGATGCCACCCATCTCTTTGGCACCGACAATGTCGGCATGGATATTTTCAGTCGTTCCATCTACGCGCCCCGCATTGACTTGACGATCGCGATACTGGGCACGCTCCTGTCGGCGCTGATTGGCGGCTCGATCGGTGCTGTTGTTGGTTTCTACAGCAGCGGGCGCGGCATTCGCGTGTGGCTATCCTTCGCCGTCATGCGCGCGGCCGACGTGCTGCAGGCATTTCCCATTTTCGTCTTCGCCATCGCCCTGGTTGCCAGCCTCGGTCAGAGCATCCAGACGGTGGTTCTGGCCATAGCCTTCGTCAATGCGCCGATCTACTTGCGTCTCATGCGCTCGCAGGTGCTCAGCATCCGCTCCATGCGCTATGTCGAGGCTTCGCAGGTCAATGGCCTGTCGGACATGCAGACCATTCGGCGCCACATCATTCCCAATGCGATGGCGCCGGTGCTGGCGCAGCTATCGGTCAATGTCGGCTGGGGCATCCTGCTGACCTCGGCGCTGTCCTTCGTTGGTGCCGGCGTGCGCGCGCCGACACCTGAATGGGGCAGCATGATCGCCATGGGCTTTCAAAACGTGGTGACCGGCCAGTGGTGGCCGTCCATGTTCCCCGGCGCGATGCTCGCGATCACCGTATTCGGCTTCTCGTTGGTCGGCGCGTCCATCGAGGTCCTGGCCGATCCGTCCAAGCGCCGGCAGCTGCTGAGCGATGCACGCGAGCATCGCCGCCGGGTCGACCGGCCGGCGGAGGGCGCCTGATGCGCATCCTGGCCTATCTCGCCAAGCGCCTGATTTTCGTGGTCCCGCAGTTGCTGGGCATTGTGCTCGTCAGCTTCCTGCTGGTGAAGAGCATTCCGGGTGACCCCGCTGTGCTGATGCTCGGCCCCACGGCGACGCCTTCGGCCATCGCCTCACTGCGCCAGCAGCTCGGGCTCGACCAGCCTCTCTACATGCAGTTCCTGATCTATGTGCGCAATCTCTTGCATGGCGACCTGGGAACCTCCTGGCAGACAACGCGGCCGGTGCTCGAGGATCTGCTTCAGCGCTTCCCGGCGACCCTCGAACTCGTCACGCTTTCGCTGCTCCTGGCTATCATCGTTGGGGTAACGCTGGGCGTTTATGCGGCGCGCAAGCCAAACGGCTGGATCGCGCGCCTGTCCGATCTCTATGGCTTGAGTGCCGGTGCGCTACCGGACTTCTGGTTCGCCCTCGTGCTGATCTTCATCTTCTATACCGTGCTCGGCTGGGCGCCTGCGCCTCTCGGCCGTATCGACATGATCGTCATACCGCCGGCGCCGGTCACCGGAGCCCTCACCATCGACGCGCTTCTCGCCGGCGACCTGCAGGCCTTCTGGTCTGCCTGCGCGCATCTGGTCCTGCCGGTGATGACGCTCGGGCTCCTGAATGCCGGTCCCATCCTCAAGATGACGCAGGCGACGATGGAGAAGATGCTGGACTCGGATTTCAGCCGCTTTGAAGTTTTGTGCGGGGTGCCGCAGAACCTAGTCGTGCGCCATGCGCTGCGCAATGCGTTGCCATCGATCGTCACCATTATCAGCGTGCTCTACGGCTTCCTGATCGGCGGTGCGGTGCTCGTCGAGATCGTGTTCTCGTGGGGAGGGGCGGGGCAATACGCGGTGCAAGGTGTGCTGAATTCGGACATCTATCCGGTTCTAGGCTTTGTGCTCTTCTCCGCCATCTTCTCCCTCATCGTCTACATCGCGGTCGACCTCATCTATTTCCTGCTCGACCCGCGGATCAGCAATTAATGTGAGAATGTCATTGGGCGCAGCAGAAATCATAAGCAAAACGCGCAACGCGTCCGGCGGCGACAAGCCGCCGTTGATCGACATCAGGAACTTGCGCGTGACGTTCCCGTCCGGAAGCGCCGAACCGAAGGCGGTGCTGAAGGGCATCGACCTTGCAGTACAGCCTGGCGAGATCGTTGGCCTGGTCGGTGAGAGTGGCGCGGGCAAGACGACGCTCGCCCGCTCCATCCTCGGGCTGCCGCCATCGCCGGGCCGCATCGCCGGCGGCGAAGTCCACTTCGAGGGCCGCCAGATCCTCAGCCTGTCCGAATCCGAACTCCGCCGTCTTCGCGGCCGCCGTCTCTCGGTCGTGGTGCCGAATCCCCGCGCTGAGCTCAATCCGCTGCTCAAGGTCGGCGACCAGATCGCCGCGATGGCGAGGATCCATCTCGGCGTCGGCGGCAAGGAGGCGCGGCGCATGGCGTTGAAGATCCTGCACGACGTGCAGATACCGGACCCGGAACGGCGCATGGATGCCTATCCTCACGAACTGTCCGGCGGCATGGCGCAGCGCGTCGTCATCGCCATGGCGCTGATCTGCAGCCCGGCCTTTATCATCTCGGATGACGCCACCAGCGGACTCGACGTCACGGTGCAGGCGCAGATCCTGGCCCTGCTGACCAAGCTTGCCTCGGAGCATGGCAGCGCCATGCTGTTCATCACCCGCGACGTCGGCATCACCGCGCATTTCTGCAATCGCATCGCTGTGCTGTTCTCGGGCGAAATCGTCGAAATCGCGCCGCGCGAGGCGCTCTTCCTCGCGCCCGCGCATCCCTACACATTGATGCTGCTTGCAGCCTTCTCCCATAGCCCCAGGCTGCGCGACAGCTGGAGCGTGCCGGACACTGGCCGGCGGCGCGAACCGCCCACCGGCTGCCAGTATGCCGACCGTTGTCCCATCTCTCAGCCGGTTTGCCGCGCACAGCGGCCACCTTTCGCCGAGATCGGTCCGGGCCACTTCGTCCGCTGCCATTTCCCCGTGAGGCACGCATGAACGCCGTCCTGACCATCGACAACCTCTACAAGCGCTTCCCCATTGCCGGCTCCAAGCAGGTGGTGCAGGCGATCAACGGCGTCAGCCTGACCATCGAGCCGGGTGAGACACTGGGGCTCGTCGGCGAGAGTGGCTCAGGCAAGACCACGGTCGGCCGCTGCATCGTCGGCCTGATCGAGCCGACCGCCGGAAACATTCGCTTCCGCGGCACCGACCTGGCGCAGCGCCATCAACACAAGAGCAAGCTGGCTGGCAAGATTCAGCTTGTATTCCAGGAACCGAACGAGTCGCTCGACCCGCGCATGAAGATCGGCGACACGATCAGCGAGCCGCTCCTGCCGCTAAAGCTCGACCGCGAAACGAGGCGCCGCCGCACGGCCGACGCCTTGCGCCTGGTGCGGCTGGATACCGACTTGCTCGACGCCTATCCTTCCGAGCTGCCTTCCGGGCAACAGCAGCGTGTCGGCATAGCGCGCGCCATGGTCACGGAGCCCGAACTCGTCGTCCTCGACGAACCGACCTCGGCGCTCGACCCGACCGCCCGCGCCGAGATCATCGATTTGCTGCGGCGCATCCAGAGCGAACGCAACACCGCCTATCTGTTCATCTCCCACGACCTCTCCACGGTGCGCTTCATCAGCCACCGCGTCGCGGTGATGTATCTCGGCATGATCGTTGAGCAGGGCAGCGCCGAAACGGTCTTCAATCGCCCGCAACATCCCTATTCCAGTGGTTTGCTGTCGTCGGTCATGCTGCCGCATCCGCATCTCAAGATCGAAAGCAGCGTCAGCCTCAAAGGCGAGATCCCGAGCCCGATCAATCTGCCCCAGGGCTGCTTCCTGGCATCGCGCTGCCCGTTCGTCATCGATCGCTGCCGCCGTGAGATGCCGCCGGCTGAGACGGTCGGCGAACGGCACACGGTCCATTGCTTCCGCCACAAGGACGTCGCCGCTTCGGTGCCGGCCTCCGACACCTTCAACGTGTTCATGAAGGAAGCCGAACGCATCCTCGGCCGGCCGGCGCCCGGTGGTCTCGCGTCTTCGCTTCGATAGTCAATCAACCAGGAAATGGGAAACCAAGCATGTCAGGACGTCTCGCTGGAAAGAAAGCACTGGTCACGGGAGGCGCACGCGGCATCGGTGGCGCGATTGCCACGGCCTTCGCGCGCGAGGGCGCCGACGTGGCCGTTCTCGACCTGAAACTCGAGGCCGCCGAGGCGCGCATCTCCGCCCTTGCTGATTTCGGTGCAAGGACCTTCGCCGTCGCGGCCGACGTCAGCGACGAGGCGCAGGTCGAGGCAGCCGTCAAGAAGGTGGAGGCGGCGCTCGGCCATATCGACATACTGGTCAACAATGCCGGCATCGACACGACGTCTGTCGTCGCCGAAATGAGCACCGGCATGTGGGACCAGATGATGGCCGTCAACCTGCGCAGCGTCTTTCTTTGCACGCGCGCGGTGCTGAAGCCGATGATTTCCCGCAAGTTCGGCCGCATCATCAATATCGCCTCGCAGCTCGGTCACAAGGGCGCGCCGGAAATGGCGCACTATGCGGCCGCCAAGGCCGGTGTCATCGGCTTCACCCGCTCGCTCGCCTATGAGGTGGCGCGCGACGGCATCACCGTGAATGCCATCTGTCCCGGCCCGATCGAAACGGAGCTATTCAAGGCGCTGCCGGAGGAATGGAAGAAGCGCAAGCTCGGCGAACTGCCGATCGGCCGCGCCGGCCATGTCGACGAAATCGCTCCCACCGCCGTGCTGCTGGCGTCGGAGGAGGGCGCTTACTACATCGGCGCGACCATGAATCCGAACGGCGGCGATGTCATGCTCTGATCAACCGCGGGCTGAATGGTTCCATCCAAATGTATCTTGTTCTAGCTATGTGGCGACAATTCCTGCTGACGCTGGGGCCTAGCCATGATGAAACGCAATCTTAGTGATGATGGAAAGACGGCGGCCTTACAGCCGCCCGACCTGCGGCGCGAGCGCCGGGAAGCCAGCGGCGGTGTGGCCCAGGCAACGGTGGCCGCCTTGCAGTCGATGATCCGCGACGGCAGGTTGCGACCAGGCGATACATTGCCGCCGCAGCGCGACCTGGCCCGCGACCTCAATGTGAGCCGCGCCACGCTGCGCGAGGCTCTGTCGATCCTCGCCACCATCGGCGAGATCGTTGCGCGCGAGGGAGGGCGGGGCTTCGTTTGTGCCGACCCTTCCGGCGCACCGGCAACTCCGTCCTGGCGCTTCGCGGCGCGTTATTCGCTGAGCGAGGTCTATCAGTTCCGCTACATCGTCGAATCCTACGCGGCCGAGCTCGCGGCGCTGACCCATACCGATCAGGAGATCGCCGACCTGAAGGAATGCACGACCGCCTTTCGCAACGCGGCGCGCGAAAAGGACCTCAATTCCTACGCGCAGACGGACTTCGATTTCCACAACCTCATCATGCGCATCTCGCGCAACAAGCTGCTGGTGGACATGCACCAGACATTCGCGAGCGTGCTGCTGGAGAGCCAGCGCCTGCCCACCGAGCGGCGGGGCAATCTGCTGTTCGCGGTGCAGGAGCATGACCGCATCCTGGAGGCGATTGCCATGGGCGATCCCGATGGCGCCAACTACTACATGCGCAAACATATCAGCATGGCGGGAAGCCGGGCCGGTCTTCCACCCTCGCAACTACCCTAGACGCCCTTCGGCCGGGGACATGAACAACGAAAGGAAGAGAGATGCCGAAAGAAATGTTTGTATCCTACGGAGTGGACGTTGACGCTGTCGCCGGCTGGTTGGGTTCCTACGGCGGTGAGGACAGCCCTTGCGACATCTCTCGCGGCGCCTTCGCAGGCAAGGTCGGCAGCCTCCGGCTGCTTCGGATGTTCGAAAAGTGGGGGATCAAGACGACATGGTTCATCCCCGGTCATTCCATCGAGAGCTTTTGGGACGAAATGAAGGAAGTGGCGGACGCTGGCCACGAGATCGGCATGCATGGCTACAGCCACGAGAACCCGATCGCCATGTCGCCCGAGCAGGAAGAGGCCATCTTCAACAAGTGCGTCGACCTCATCACCAAGCTTTGCGGCAAGGCGCCTCGCGGCTATGTCGCTCCCTGGTGGGAGTTCGGCTCGAAAACAAATGAGCTGTTGAAGCAGAAGGGGCTGCTCTACGACCACTCGCTGATGCATAACGACCATCACCCCTACTATGTGACGGTCGGCGACCAGTGGACGAAGATCGATTATTCCAAGCATCCATCCAGCTGGATGAAGCCGTATTCGCAAGGCGAGGAGACCGATCTCATCGAGATACCGGCATCCTGGTATCTCGATGACCTGCCGCCGATGATGTTCATCAAGGCCTCGCCCAACAGTCACGGCTTCGTCAACCCGCGCGATATCGAGCAGATGTGGCGCGACCAGTTCGACTGGATCTACGAGAACTACGACTATGCCGTGTTCCCGCTGACGATCCATCCCGACGTGTCGGGCAAGCCGCATGTGCTGAAGATGCACGAACGGCTCCATGACTATATGAAGGGCTTCGAGGGCGTGAAGTTCGTCAAGATGGAAGAGATCGCGGCCGATTTCGGCAAGCGCTTCCCGCGCAGCGGCAAGGCACGTCCCAAATCCTGAGCGGCTTCGGCGTACTATGCCGGGACCGCCGCGCGGTCTCCGGCCCGGTTCGCTTGAATGGTCAGACCCGATAGATCGGATTGATTATGCTTTCTGTGTCATCTCGCCGATGGCAGCGCCCATCAATTCTGCTGGAAACAGCAGAATTGATGGTGGAGTTGGTGCCTTCGCACCACTTTTCGACTATCCATTTCCGGTCAGACCAAATGTGCTGAAAATTCAAGCTTTCTTGCAAGTTTTCTTAATTGTCATGGCGGGTAAGGCGTGCTAGCTCCAATCTTGGTCTGACCAAACAGGGAAGACTGGGAAGAGGTGGAATGAAGGATAGAACGCACAACGTCCTTGATTTCCGATCCGTGTCCAAGCGCTACGGTGCCACGATTGCGCTTGAGGATATTTCGTTTGAAATGCGCTCCGGCGAAGTATGCGGTCTGCTCGGCGAAAATGGCGCCGGCAAATCGACACTCGTGAAGATACTGAGTGGCGTCGTCACACCTGATACCGGCTCCATCGAATTGCGCGGCGCTCCTTTCAAGCCGCAGGGCATTGTCGACGCCCGCTTGGCCGGCATAGCAACCGCCTTCCAGGAACTCAGCCTGATTCCGACATTGTCAGTAGCCGCGAACCTGTTCCTGCCGCGCCCGGCACTCAACCGCCTTGGTCTGGTGTCGGCGCGCAACATCGAGCGTGAGGCGGCTGAGATTCTTCAAGCCCATGACGTGACGGATATCGCGCCCCGGCGGCTGGTCGAGGATCTGCCGCTCGGCATGCGCCAGAAGGTCGAGATCGTGCGTGCGCTGCGGCACCGCCCGGCCGTGCTGGTGCTCGACGAAGCGACCGCCGCGCTCTCCGACCGTGAATGGCTTTTCAAGCTGGTCGATGCCGCTGTTCGTGGCGGCACGTCAGTGCTCTACATAAGCCACAAGCTCGACGAGATCCGCCGCCTGTGCCAGCGCTGCGTTATCCTGCGTAACGGCCGCAAGGTGCTGGAAAGCGATGTTGAATCCATGAGCGACGAAGCGATATTCAGCAGTATGGCCGGTCGCTCCGTGGTTGAAGCCGCGGAGAAGGTGCCGTCGGCGGTTCGCGTCGGCGCCACGCCGGCGCTGGAGGTCGGTCACCTGATCGGCCCTGGCGTCAATGATATCAGCTTCTCGCTGGCTCCCGGCGAGATTCTTGGTGTGGCGGGCCTGGAGGGGCACGGGCAGTCCAGTCTCTTCAAGTCGCTGGTGGGCTTGTCGACGCTGCGGGAGGGCACGATCTCGATCGCAGGCAAGGCGACTTCGGTCGGCTCGCCTCGCGCGGCGCGTAGGCTCGGCATGGTGCTGGTGCCGGAGGAACGAAAGTCCGAAGGACTGTTTCACGATCTCACCACGCAGGCGAATATCTCGCTGCCGGTGATAGACAAGGTGAGCCCATTCAAGCTCGTAAACAGATCTTCCGAGCTGCGGCTGGTGGAACAGGTAACCCCGGCAGTGAACCTTTCGAAGCAGCTCCTGCCCCTCAACGTCGGCGCGCTTTCGGGCGGTAACCAGCAGAAGGCGGTCCTGGCGCGGGCGCTGATAACGGGCGCGCGGTGCCTGCTGTTGTTCGATCCCACGCGCGGTGTCGACGTCGGCGCCAAGCGCAACATATACGCCATGATGCGCGCGTTCGTGCGCGATGGCGGCTCGATCCTGTTCTATTCGACTGAACTGGACGAACTCGTTCAGCTCTGTGATCGCTGCCTCGTTCTCTACCGCAATTCGATTGCCGGCGAGCTGGGTCGCGACCATCTCTCACAGGACCGTATGCTGTCGCTGGCATCCGGTTATCGCGACGGGTCGCGGCGGCCTGCCGCCCAAGGGGCGTAACGATGGCATCCGATACGCCTCGCGGCCGCTTGACAATTCTGGGCAACGGAGCGGTCGCCGCCATCGGCCTGCTTATCGTCATGTTCGCCGTCTATGCCGCCCACGAGCCTTCGGCACTCTCGCTGTTCGGCATCGGTAACCTCCTCAACAACGCCATCGTACTCGCCCTCGCCGCAACGGGACTGACGCTCGTCGTGGTATGCGGCGAGCTGGACCTTTCGGGCCCCGGTGTGATCGCCATCGCGAATGTGGTGGTGGCGACGGTGAGTGGCGGCGATGCGGGCGCCCTCGGCAGCTTCGGCCTGGTTCTGTTGGTCGGCCTCGTGGTCGGTGGTCTCAACGGCATACTGGTCGCCTATTTTGGACTGCAGTCGCTCGCCGTGACGCTCGGTTCTCTGATCGCATGCCAAGGCATCGCGCTCCTCATCCTTCCGGCACCTGGCGGCGAGGTGGTGGAATCCATCGCTTATGGCATCACCGGCGACATTCTACGCATTCCCGTGCCGGCGATCCTGTTGGTGCTGGTGCTCGTCTTCTGGTTTCTGCTCAAGCATTCGCGCATGGGTATAGCAATGTACGCGGTCGGCACGGATCAGACGGCCGCGCGGCTCTCGGGGCTCAATATCCGCGCCACCAGGCTATTCGCTTTCGTGGCCGCCGGCCTGTTCTATGCCATGGCCGGCTTCGTTTTCAGCGCCGAGATCGGTTCGGGCGATCCACGCATCAGCGATTCCTTTTTGCTGTTCATGTTCGCGGCGGTCGCGATCGGCGGCACGTCCCTGTTCGGCGGTCGCGGCGGGGTGGTCGGCACGCTGGCCGGTGCAGGTATTTTGACGGTGCTGCAAAAGATGCTGTTCGCGCTCGGCGTGGCTGACTTTTACACCAACATCTTCAACGGACTTATCATGATCTTGGCAATCCTTTTCGGCCAAGCCTCCGCCTATTTGGCGCGCCGATCCGCGAGAAGGGAAGCCTGATGACCGACAAGGACATTACGACCCCCGCACAGACGTCCGAGCACGGCGCGCAGAGCGCGCGCCGCGCACTTGTCTCATCGGACCTTGTGCCGCCGATTACCGTGTTCGCCGCCACGGCGCTGCTGGTCATCGGCACGAAGATCGCCAGTCCCAATTTCGGTTCGTTCGACCAGCTCACCGCCATACTGGTTACCGCCATCTTCCTGGTGGTCGCTTCGTTCGGGCAGGGGCTGGTGATCCTTCTGGGCGGCATCGACTTGTCACTGGGCGTGGTCATCGGTGTCGGCGGCATGATGATCGCGGAACTTACGCGCGGCAGCAACGACGCGCTGCTGTACGCCATTCCGCTTACCCTCTTGTGCTGTCTTGGCATCGGTCTCATCAACGGCATCGGTGTGGCGATTGCCAAGATCCCGCCCTTCATCGTGACGCTGGCGTCCGGCATCACATTCTTCGGGGTGGCGCTGGGTTTCACCGCGGGCAATTCGCAACAATCGGTCGCTCCTGCGATCCAGCAGTTCATGAGCTCCCGCTGGCTGGGTGTACCCTATCCCGTCTATTTCATAATCGTCTTTGCGGTGTTCGCCTGGCTGTTCCAGAACAAGAGCGCGGAAGGCCGCAAGCTCTACGCCATTGGCAGCAGCCCTGGCGCGGCCAACGTGCTGGGCCTGCCGATCGCCGCGCTCACCATCGCGGTCTATGCCATCAGCGGCCTTTGTGCCGGAATGACCGGCATCCTCTTGGCCGGCTATTCCTCGAGCGCGACGCTTGACATGGGCAATGCGCTGCTGATGCCCTCCATCGCCGCCGTCGTCATCGGCGGCGCACGGGTCACCGGTGGCTCCGGCATCTATCTCGGAACTCTTGCCGGCGCGCTCTTCCTCAGCACGTTGTCCACCGTCATCACCACGCTCAGCCTCTCGCAGGGATTCCGCGACCTGGTGCAGGGCGGGATCATCATCATCGCTTTGCTGCTCCAGCGTGGGCGGCTCAATCTGCGAAGCCGTTAGTCGGCGGTCGCTTCAAATGGGAGAAAGAACATGAAGAACGCTTCGCGTAGACTGACTTACGGCCGGGCGGCCATCGCCGCCACGTTGCTTGGTCTGGGGACATCCAGCGCGAATGCCCAGGATACCTACAAGGTGTTCCTGAACATGAGCTACAGCGGCAACACCTGGCAGGCGAGCGCCGCCAACGGCATCAAGGCACTGGCTTCGACCCCGCCTTACGACAAGCAGGTACAGTTCAAGACCATTATCTCCGGCACCGACGTGCAGAAGCAGATATCTGACCTCCAGAGCATGATCGCGGCAGGCGCCAACGCCATTCTTCTGTATCCGCTCTCGCCGACTGCGCTCAACCGCACCATCAAGCAAGCCTGCGATCAAGGCGTCGTGGTGTTCACCTACGACAGTACGGTTACGGAGTCCTGCGCGCACAACGTCTCCAACATCACCGCCCGTTACGGCGCCAATACGGCGCAGTGGATGGTGAACCAGATGGGCGGCAAGGGAGAGCTGATCTTCAACCACGGCGTCGCCGGCACGACCGTGACCAAGACCTATGACGAACAGGCCTATGGCGTGTTCAAGAAATATCCCGACATCAAGATCGTCGGCGATTTCTATGGCAACTGGAACGACGCGACCTCGCAGGAGGAGGTTGCCAAGATCTTGGCCGCGCACCCCAACGTCGACGGCATCTGGACGGTTGACGGCACCTTTGGCTCTTTGCAGGCCGTCATCAACAGTCGTCCCGACAAGCTGGTCGTGATTGCCGGCCAGTCCAACAACGGCTATCGCCTGGCGATGGCGGATCCGGCCATGCAGGCCAAGGGCCTGAAAGGCGTTTCCTCGAGCGCGGGTCCGGCCGTTGGCGGCTACGCCTTCAAGCTCATGATGGAAGTCGTGACCGGCAAGAAGAAGCTAACCGCCAACAACATCGAATATCCGCTGCCATGGGTTGAGCCGCAGGATGTGAAGCTCTGCCAGGGTGAGACCTTCGTTGACGGCTGCAACACCTTCCCTGCCGACAAGGTGCCACCGCTCTTCATCGACACCTCGCTGAACGGCGATCTGCTGCCCGAACTCAGCTTGAAGTCGGTGCAAGATAGTACGCCCACGCCGGGCGCAACCATCAAGGATCTGCCCGACGTGACCTACGCCGACAATTTGCCCGGCATCAATTGCGGAAAATGTGAGCCGACCAAGGACTGGCTGGAGCCAAACAAGGTTAAGCCGATCCCGGCCCCTTGAGTTCCTCGACAGAAGAACGCGGCCTCGGCATTTCCGAGACCGCGTTCTTCTTCTGGTCGAAGCCTGCGGTAGACCAGGCAGGGGGGACTTGGCATCGCCAGGCAGGGCAACCACCTACAGAGGAACTGTAAGGCCCTGTCGGGGTCAAACGGTCTCCGAAGACGGTCATCCAAGGAGCAGATCATGTGCTCGCTATGCGGCGTTCTAGGCAGCAACGAACATTGGACCGATGCCGTGGCCCGGCCCGGCGTTTACACGCGCAACGTCGAAAACGTTGACCGGCGCCGTGAGCGCGCCAATCGCGTCAGGATAGCTAATCTCATCCTGGCCTCCTTCGGCATGCGGCTGGCGGACTGGCAGGGGACGGCCTTTGTCATTTCAACGCGAACGGGCAAGACCGAGATCATCAACGATCTCGGACACCTATGGCAGGCTGCGGAGCGTCTTTCGGGCAGGACTTGCGATCCGTTGGAGGCCGATGTCATCGCAAGCTTCGAAGCCGGTCGCGATGGCTGAACTACCGCCTTTCACCCCGGTCCACCTGCTGACAGGTTTTCTCGGCTCGGGCAAAACCACACTTCTGAAACGGTTGCTTGATGACCCGGATCTATCGGACGCGGCCGTGCTCATCAATGAATTCGGCCAGGTTGGGCTCGACCACCACTTGGTGGAACGAATTGACGAAACCATGGTACTGCTTCAGTCCGGCTGCGTGTGCTGCACCGTGCGCGGTGAACTGGCCGACGCGATCCGCGATCTATATTCGAAGCGGGAGCGAGGCCAGATATCCCCGTTCCGGCAGGTAGTGGTCGAAAGTACGGGGCTGGCTGACCCATTTCCGATTCTTTCGACGCTAAAATCCGATCCGATGCTGAAGCACCATTTCATCGTGGGAAATGTGGTGACCACCGTCGACGTCATGAACGGGATTGCCAACCTCGACCGATATATCGAATCCAATCGTCAGGTGGCCATTGCCGACAGGCTGGTCATGACCAAGACCGATCTCGCTGACGACGCCAAAATCGGGCGACTTGCAGATCGGCTGGAGCGCATCAATCCGGATGCCCCGATACTGAATGTCCGCTCCGGGTTCTGCGCACGAGATCTGTTCGAGCAGGAGACTGTAGCCCGTGCAAGCCAGCTGCAATCGCAGTCAGGCTTCTTCTGCGAGGAGGCTGCCGTGTTGGCGACTGCCGCCGGACAGGCGCATCAAGCGGCGATCGCATCCTGCGTCCTGGTCTGGGACGAGCAAGTCGATTGGACCGCGTTCGGCTTATGGCTCACCATGCTGCTCAACAGACATGGAGAGCGTGTCCTTCGGGTGAAGGGCATCCTGAACATCGCAGGTGAAGACCGCCCGGTCGCGGTCCACGGTGTGCAGCATCTCGTTCATCCTCCTGTACATATGGAGGCGTGGCCGAGCCAAGACCGCACATCGCGGCTGGTCATCATTGCCGACGGCCTCGATTTAGAACGGGTGCAGCGCTCATTCGCTGCATTCGCATTGGCCAGCCAGCCCAAAGTCATGGTGATCGGCGGCGCGTAGCCGAGCGCCAATGTACCCCACACGGACCAACCGACCGCGGCGATGGTCATTGGCATGCCGATCATGATGATCATCGTGGCGATGCTGGTGCTGCTGATGATCATGCGTCATCGGCGACCGAAGCGCGGCGGCGATGATCAGCATCACGCTGCCTTCGTCCCAAGCGAAAGCCGCTCCCCGCTCAGAAGACACAAACCGCCAAGCGCGGCGCGGCCGACGCGATGTTGAGCGCCTCTCATACACGCTGCGGCTCGGTGCGGCATCCCAGAACCACGATCACGCCCAACTGCGTCGGCATCTTGCCGATTTGGTCGCGGCCTACAATTTCGGTCGCAGACTCGAAACCCTCAAAGTCTCACCCCCTACGAGTTCATCTGCAAGCCATGAGCTTCCCAGCCCGAGCGCTTCACTCTCAATCCGCTCCAGCAAATGCCGGGACTTCTCTATTCGGTGTGTTGAAGTCAATCGCTTTCAAGCTTCCTCTACCATGGGCATTTGATGTCTTTCGCGAGGCCCTGCTTCTCTTCGGGATCGGCGCTTTGGCCCTCCCAGCATGGGATCAGTTGGAATGAAGGGGACAATCTAAACAGCGTTCTCACCACGTTGCCGCGGTGGAAACGAGTCCCGGCACGTCCTCTCTTCATCCTCCGTCCCGCGAAGGACATGTATCCGCCCTTGGCGGATCCCGTTATCGGATCTTCTCCCTTTCGTTTGGTGGACCCGGCTATATCACCCCCGTCGCTTCCTCTCGCGCCCAGCGGAACTCACCGCCGTCGGACCATATTCTGTGCATGATGACAGCCATTCTGCGAGCAAGGGCAACGGTCGCCCTTTGCCGGCCTCGACGTTTGGCGATGTTCGTCGCCCAAGTTTTCAGCCATGACCACTTTCTCACCACCGTCAGCAAGACTTGCGCGGCTTCATAAAGCAGCGTCCGCATCATGGCGTCACCGCACAGGGAAACACGTCCGACGCGATTGTCCTCGCCTGATTGATGCAACCGCGGCGTCAACCCGAGAGCCGGACCTACGGCTTTCGAGTTCTTGAAGCGTGCAGGAACGTCGACCGTGGCATTGAAAGCCAGCGCAACGACAGGGCCGATGCCAGGCACGGTCATCAACCGCCTGCAGAACCGTGTCATCCTTCACGATCGACAACAACCTTTCATGCAGCACCGTGAACTGCTCGCGAAGTTTCTGTCGGGCGGCAAGCAACGCCTCCATAATGTCACATAGCTCCGGAATGTCGTTGGAAAGGTCCTGGATGCGATCTGCAAATTTGGCAGCGCCGACAGACTGGTGCAGCCATGGGTATCTCCCCTCGACAACCCCCTTCAGAAAAAACGCATCCAGCGGCCATTTCTCCTGAATTCCCGCACTTTGGCTTTCCAGCGATAAACTGGCCTTGGGCGATGAATGGAAACGGTCAGGTGTCTGTGCTCGAGAAGGTCCACATAATTGGCACTGTTGAATTTCGATTTCGGTCTCGAATTAAGAAAGCTGGTGCAAATCCAGCTTGATCGGCCTCTCGGGCTTCCGGACGAAAAGCGCAGATCCTGTTGCATTGCGCGCTGGATCGCCGATCGCGCTATCGCCCAGGCCCTAGCGAAGTAAGCAAAGGTCCGTTCGCCTCCTGCAATCTGGGAGTTCTTGCCGACATCGGCGCGAAGGGCACTTGCGCTTTCGTAAAGCGTTCTCCTGTCAGAGATGCGGTGAAGGCTCCATGATCATGAAGAGAACGGATGGATCAGGTTCGAATGACAATGTCTCAACGGGCGTGCCGGCGTCCTTCCCCTTTGATCGGACCACCGTCGAACGCTTCCGGAAGAGTTTTCCCCGGGCCCGCTGGAGCGATCAACTCAAGGCCTGGTTTGTCCCGGGAAAGACCGCAGCTCGGCGCGTCAATCGTTGGATGGAGCAAGAACTCGCCGGATCGAGCGTGCATGCTGACAGCAGAGGACGCGACGCCTACGCCTTCGATCCTATCGTTTCCAAGTACCTGTTCGTGCACCAGGATCGGCTGGAGGTGCAAACACCATATTCTCGCTCGGTGGTGAAGGTGATGCGCGACGTGCCGTTTGCGTCCTGGGATCCCGACAGGCACGCTTGGAAAGTGCCATATCGCTCCTATGAACAACTGCATCGACGCTGGGCGGAAATTGAGGCTGCCGCTCTTCGCAACGAGCCCGAAGCGCGAAAACAGCGCGCGGCGCAGAGGCAGGGGTCTCCGCAAGAACTGGCGTCTCGCGCCCATGCCACGGAACGCCGCCGCAGGCGCTATCCGCTGGATCCAAACGATCTTCCGCCGCTTGGCCGGCCGGTAATGACACGGGGCTACGGTGTCATTGTCTTCATCGGGTGCGATGGCGAGCCCGTCGATGGCGACATTCTTGGTACCCAGTACGCCGACTTTCCAGACCACCATGACTATGTCTGGGGTCGGTGGCGTCCCGCCGCCCTCGATGAGCTCATCAAGACCTGGCCCTCGCGAACCAAGACGGAGATTGGTGACGCGCTTTGGTGGCAGCCAACTCTCGATGACCTCAGGGTCGCACGAAAGGCGGCGCGTGGGTTGGAAAGACGGCGAGGTCGAGTGTGACCCTGTTTGCCACCGTTGAGGCTCTTCTCGATGCCTCCACCGAAGTCTGCAAAGTCGGCGGGTCCATACCTCGTCGGGTTTGGACTCGATCCGTGCAAGCACGCGCGAACGGAAATTGCTGTCAGGCTCAACCAAGGACATGTCCGAAATATGCGACAAGTTTCGGACAAAGGCGTGAACCTGCTGACATCTGAACTTGGCCCCGTCAAAATCGACTAGTCGAGCTCTATCCAAGCCGGCGCATGATCGCTGGGCTTTTCCCACCCTCGCGTCCCAACATCCACGCCGGCATCGCGAAGCCTGGGCGACAACGATGGACTGACGAGCAGATGGTCCATTCGCAGGCCAGAACTCTTGTCGTAGCCGCCGCCATAGGTGTGATTCCAATAAGTATAGACCCCCTTCTCCGGGCGGATGCGCCGGACCGCATCGATCCAGCCATCCTCAAGCATCTCGGCATAGGCTTGCCGGCTCTCGGGGAAGAAAACCGCATCGCCGAGCCATCGTCGCGGCACCACGGCGTCAATCGGAGTTGGAACGACGTTGTAGTCTCCACACAGCACTGTCGGCGCTCCCGCTTTGAGCAAGTCCTGGCCGTGGCTGATCAAGCGGTCGAACCAGCGCAGCTTGTAGTCGAACTTGGGACCAGGCGCTGGATTCCCATTGGGCACGTAGAGACAGCCGACAACGAGCCGGTCCACCTGGGCTTCGATGTAGCGGCTGTGAGTGTCATCAGGATCGCCAGGCAAGCCGCGCCGGCGTTCAACCGGGTCCATCCCTCGAGTTACAATGGCCACTCCGTTGTAGGATTTCTGGCCATGCCAGATGGCGCCGTACCCCGCCTCGCGGATGGCCTTGATCGGAAATTTCTCGTCGGACGTTTTTAGTTCCTGGAGGCAGACGATGTCGTAGTTGGTGGCCGAGAGCCACTTGAGGAGCACGGGCAGCCGTCCATTGACACCGTTCACATTGAAGGTGGCAATCCGAACCATTTGCCGTGGCTCATTTCTTTCCGAGTTTGTCCTTGACCTTCTTGCGACTGTTGCCGACCGATTTCACGGCCGATTTGACGTCGGCTTTGCTTGCCCCACTCTTGCCCGCCTCGTATTTCACCTCATGATTCTGCCCACCAGCGACCTTTGCGCGGTCCTGGCTGCGCCCGCGAGTTGTTTGAGTAGCGGCCATTTCTTCCTCCAAGGATTAGTTTCGATTTCCCAACAACGCGGCCGGACTCTTCCGGTTCAATTCATCGGCGCGTAGTGTGGAACTGAAAGTCAGGGCCAGCTATTGGATCGAACTATGTGTTCGGGTTCCGCATGCCGGCAGGCCGCCCTCTACCCGGACATAACCCCCTGCCTCAGTTTCGTCCGTTCCAGCGCTGCGCGATGATCGACGACATACCGGTCCATACGGGAATGACGAAGTGCAGGTGAAATGAATAGGGGATCGCGGCGATCTCTTCTCGATATACACATGGCGAGGCGAGCGACCGCGAGAAGCACGAATGTCCTCTTTGGAAACCCGGTACCCATCCGGTGAAGCAGCCTTGCTGACATAGGCTGAAGGGCTGCAAGTTCTAGTGCCAGCACTAGGAGTAGCCCTATGACGAAGCATCAGATTGAAGTGATCACCTCGGTCGAGCGGCGCCGGCGCTGGGCCGGAGGAGAAGGAGCGGGTGGTCGGCGCGACATTTGAACCGGACGCCAATGTTTGGAGCTTGCGCGATCGGCCGGCATTCAAGGATCGATGACGGACGCTTTGATCGCATTGGTAGCCGCGGCCACAGAGCGCACGGGACTGCCGCTCCCGGGTCCAGCGGCTTCACTTCGTCCAAGTTTTCAGGCTCTCTCACATTCTCCCGAGCAGCCAGATCAGCCCAGCGTCCGGCTCGGCCTCAGTGCTGCTGGTACCTGACGCCCTTTCGAGGGCGCAATGGATGTTTCGCAAAGTCGAGGTGCATGACTATCATAGTTAATTGTAACTGCTGGTAACCTTGCGTAACCGGTAGCCATCAGTAGCTTTTGAGCAGAGAACGGTATGTTGTATCCTGGTCGTTTTTTGGGGCCGAGCGATATTGTTATGCTTGCCCACGTTTGTCACTCCGTCTGCAAAGAGCGCGGCGTAGCCCCTGCTTCGAACGAAGCAGCGCGCATTGCTGCGCACGTCCTCAGGCTCTTTATGAACGGCCTGACTGAGGAGGATGAACTGCTCGATGCTGAGAGGAACTGGGCTCGACGGCTCGACCCGTCATACCTGCAGATTCCCGTCAATTACGCTGAGACGGAAGAGGCCGCGTAATCCCCAGGCGCTTGTCAAAGGTGAAATTATGTCGCTCGTGCAGACCGATTAGATCAATCACCAGCCGCGAGCTCCGGATCGGCCGGCTCAAATCATTGGACGAAGATGCGTTGCCGCTAACGGGCAAAGAACTCTGCTAGCGGTCAATTGGGTAGGCGAAATTCTGTGGGCCCACAACGCCAGCAGGATCGCCTCGTACGCACTGCCGATCTCCAGTCGAGGTAATTTCGGCTGTCATAGCCGATGATTTGCTCCATTGCTTCCTTATCTCGGGCATTGAGAGCTCTTGGGTTCGCGGTCAATCGGACCTCCTGCGCAACCAGCCGCCCAGCCATTCGCCATCCCGTGGAGAAAATTCGCCATCCCGTGGAGAAAAGATGACATGGCGGCCCTCCTCGGGCTCTCTCGATCGGACCAAGGAACCTTATCAGGCCGAGGCGGTTCGGACGTTTCACGCGCCTCGGAGAAGTCGAATGACCAAAGACCGTCCCCGTTCATTGTCCCGACGTGAAGTCATGGCGGCAGCAGGAGTCGGAATAGCGGCCGGCGTCTCGGGTACGGCCAGCGCCCAGCAAACAACGACCAAAATCTCAGAGAACGGACCCGCGATGCAAGATCCCCGCTCCAAGTACCCGAAGCCGCCATTCGAAGCACAGACGCAGCCCTGGCCCGGCCTGGCACGCGACATGAAGCCGAAACCCGACCACGGAGAGACCAGCTACAAGGGTTCAGACCGGCTTGCGGGTCGCAAAGCTCTGATCACGGGAGGCGATTCCGGTATGGGCCGGGCCGCCGCTATTGCTTATGCGCGCGAAGGAGCGGATGTCGCGATCAACTTCTATCCGTCGGAAGAGCCCGACGCGAGTGAGGTGATCCAACTTATACGAGATGCCGGCAGGACCGGAGTCGCGCTTCCCGGCGATTTGCGGGAGGAGGCTTTCTGCCAGAAATTGGTTGCCGACGCCCTGCAGCAGCTCGGCGGGCTCGATATCGTCGTCTGCAATGCCGGCCGGCAGCAGGCGAAACCCTCCATCCTCGACATAACGAGCGAGGACTTCGACGCTACAATGAAGACCAACATCTACGCGCCGTTCTGGATCATCAAGGCGGTGCTGCCGCATCTGAAGCCAGGATCCTGCATAATCGGAACGACCTCGGAACAGGCCTACGATCCTTCGCCCGAGCTCTACGACTACGCTCAGACCAAGGCCGCGACTATGAACTACGTGAAGTCGTTGGCGAAGCAGCTCGGACCTAAGGGTATTCGCGTAAACGGCGTGGCCCCGGGACCGATCTGGACGCCCCTGCAGATAAGCGGCGGCGCGTCGGAGGAAAAATACAAGAAATTCGGCAGCACAACTGCGTTGGAACGGCCGGGTCAGCCGGCGGAACTGGCCTCCATCTATGTGCAGTTGGCAGCCAACGATGCAAGCTTCGCAACCGGAAATATCTACGGGTCCGGCGGCGGCCAGGGGCAGCCATAAGCAAACGAAGGGGCAAAGGTGATGCTCCCAAGCGGATCCTTCATCACCTCGTCGCCCGCAAGATCCGCTGAGCGGCTGAGCGATGCCATCAGCTCCGCCTGCGGGGATATTCGCCGTGCAGGAGGAACATTTCGCGAGGGGGGCAGTTTGCGATCTGTGTCTTCCACTTCCATGAAACAGGTGCGAAATGACCGTTCGCGAGCTTTTAGAGCAGATCAAGGATTTACCGCCGGAGACGCTGGTCTGCAGCGCCGAAGTGGACGAAGCCTTTGGCATGAATCCTACTGCGGTAGAAATCGTTGACGACGCTCAAATTGGTAGCCGCAAGTCCGATGGCACCGAGGCGATCCAACTGGGCGGCGGGAGAGATAAGGTGATCGTCATTCGCTGGTGAGGCGCCGAGGGCAGCTTCCGTTCTTCCATAGAATTCACGTCCAGCCATCGACGGCAAAGGCAAAACCGAGTTTGGAAGGAGCTTTGTCATGGCCATGCAGTCGAAAGCGCCGGCCTCGTGAAGCGCAGAAGGAGACCGTTCAGCGGGTGACGCACGAGTACAACCACGGCCCGCTATCGCGCCTCGAACTGGAAAGCCCGAAGGAAAACCGGGAAAGCTGAAGAAGCCGAGGGCCAAGGAATGTAAGGCGAAACCGGGCAGGCAGAAGCCGAAGGCAAACGTCCTCAAGCCACCATGATGGCGATGGCACTACGAAAGCCGAATTCTACAACCATTCCAGCGTCGCAACATTCCGGGCCGATCGAAAATGTCGAACGGCAGCTCGAGTGCCCCAGACCATCCCAAGGCTCACATAGAGGGTGGCGGTCAGGAAGAACCAGAAGGGAATTCCGCGCATCGGCCAGGGTGCTTGCCTGTTCACGAAGAAGCTTGAACGCGGCCGCTTCATCTGGCCGTCGGCAGCCGACGGGACTGTGGTGAGGGATGCCGCGCCGATCTCCCCGATCGCGAGACGGCGAAACTGTGCGATAGAGCCGCAGAAGCAGTCGTGGCGCTCCGATCAAATTTCTAGAAACAGGCTCAAGCCACCTGCGGTCTTCACCGGATGGGCACGGGGCGATGGCATAGTTGAGTTTTGTTTGCGAGGCGTGCGAGCCGCAAAGCTGCCCGAAGCGAGGCCGACGCTAAAGCATTGATATTGCGGTCGTCAAAACCTGGCAATTTTGGAGCTATTCCTTAGCTTTGAGAATGATGGATATTCGGAGAATAGATTTGGTGAGGACGTTGTTTCCACACTCCCCAGGTTTCAAACCCAAACCGCGCAAAGCTGGGGCTCCAGGAGGCCAGGAGGGGATGAAGAATTGTTTGCACTTTGAGGTGGTAGACGAGAAGGGTGTCGAACTGTCGGACTTGACGTTGGGTAACAAGTACCTCAGGCAGCCAAACCTCAGCGAAACGCGCGATACGGTGCGTTAGACATCATATTCGGCAACTCGCTTGCCTCGGGAAAACCTTGATGCCCTTTTCTACGGAATCGGAACCCCCTCGCGGGATCTACATGCCGGTGCTGCCCGGTGTCGGCCGTGTTGTGGCACCAAATCCTGGGCCTATGACTTACCACGGCACTAACACGTACCTCCTGGATCGTCCTGAAGGCACTTTCGTTCTTGATCCAGGACCAGATGACGCTGGTCACGTCGCGGCGGTGATCGCGGCGATTAAGACGTCACCGGCCGGGATCCTGGTCAGTCACGCCCACTATGATCACATCGGCGCCCTACCGATGCTGAAAGCAGCGCTTGGTGTCCCCACATACGCTTTCGGGAAAAACCCGACCACGGACTTTATCCCCGACCGCGCGATCACGAATGGTGACGTCGTTGCAGATCTGACCGCGCTCCACACTCCGGGCCACGCTCCTGATCATTTATGTTTTTGTGGTCCCGATGGGACCGTTTTTACCGGTGACCACGTCATGGGATGGTCGAGCACCGTTGTCTCGGCGCCCCTTGGTGACATGAGGGCATACTTCGTCAGTCTGCAGCTTATGATCGACCGATCAGACAAGGTCTATCTGCCGGGGCACGGGCCAGCCTTGTTCGAACCCTTGCCACATGTCTGTGACCTTTTGGAACGAAGGCAGACCCGCGAAAAAGAGATCCTAAAATCGCTGACCGTCGATGGTATGTCGGTAAAGCAGATTTCGGATGCACTATACCGCAACGCGCACCCCAAGCTGATGCGGGCTGCGCAGCGCAATGTGGATGCGCATTTGATAAAGCTTCAAGACGAAGGAAAGGCATGGAAATTGAATGAACTTTGGTATCCGGCGTAACATATGGCACCATGTCGCGGTCCATTTTGCACCCGTGCTGCTGACGCATGCCGATGCCGACGCTAGCGAGGTTGAGCCAACTGCTCGTTGACCGGAGGCATGCCAGCTCGGTGGGTTACAACGAGTTTCCGAGTATCCCGGAGCTCAACATTTGTTCGGAGCCCTGCCAAATCATTGTGACGGCGACATAAGCAATCAGGGCTACACCAGCATAGCCGAGCCACCTCCATCGGTTCAGCACATCGGCGATAAACGTAGCCGCAACGCCCATCAGTGCGATAGACATCAGAAGTCCCGCAACGAGTACGGTCGTGCTCTGGCCTGCGGCTCCTGCAACAGCCAACACGTTGTCCAGCGACATGGACACGTCGGCAATCACGATCTGGGTGACTGCCTGAAACAGCGTCTTTGAAGGCACATTGTCCGGGTGTCCCTCGTTATTCAGGCAGTGAGCCTTGTTGTCTTGGCGCAGTTCGGACCACATCTTCCAAGATACCCACGCAAGCAGGACGCCGCCGACAAACAACAGCCCGAACACATCGAGCATCTGGCTTGCGATAAGGGCAAAGCATAAGCGAAGTAGAGTTGCTGCAAGTATCCCAAAAAGGATAGCCTTTCTGCGTTGCTGCCCCGGCAGGCCTGCTGCGGCAAGGCCGATCACGACGGCATTGTCACCTGACAGTGCGAGGTTGATGACAAAGACTTCGCCGATTCCAATCAGAGAATTCACGGTTCCAAGTTCCTGTTGTTTCGGTCAGGTCGAACCCATGGCCGTAACAGGTTCAGCGGGCGCAGTGCGAAATCCTGCAAATGCCTATGCTGTGGACAAGAACCGGTTTTCAGGAAGAGGTCATTGTAAAACGGCAAGATAGGGCAGGACATCGTTCAACCCGGGCAAGCGTCAATCTACGCGAGGCGCGCTATTGTTGAGGCAAGCGCGCTTGATCACTCCCTGGGATTCAAGCTGTTCGAGCGCATCGCTGGAATAGCCGAGGTCGCCAAGCACGCTTTCGGTATCGGCGCCAATCTCGCGCCTGCCCAGCCAGCGCATATGGACGGGTCGGTTGGTGAATCGAGGCACAACATCCTGGATGCGCACCTTGCCGAGCGCCGGGTCATCGAGCTGGGCGAATGTGCCGCGGGCCTGCACCTGCGGGTCATTGAAGATCTGCTCGATGTCGTAGATGGGGCCGGCCACCACGTCGTAGGTATGAAAGCGGGCCATAACCTCTTCAAGCGTGTGCCGGACGATCCAGTCCGCTATCGCGCTGTCACATTCATCCATGCGCTGCGCGCGCAGCTGATTGGTGGCCAACCCCGGATCGTCTGCCATGTCGTTGCGGTCTATGGCGCGAAACAGGCGCTGCGTGACCGAGTTGGCAGCGCCCGATATGGCCACCCAGCGGTCGTCGCTGGTCCTGTAGGCGTTCCTAGGAACACTCCAGATCGACCGATTGCCGTGCCGCCTGGCGACGAAACCGAGCTGGTCGTAGTCTATGGCCATGGAGCCCATCAAGCTGAGCAGAGGCTCGTACAAATTGATGTCGATCTCCTCGCCCTTGCCGCCGCGTTTCTCTCGAGCCCACAGCGCGGCCATGACCGCATAGGCGCCGTAGATGGCCGCCACGCTGTCGGCTACGGGAAAGGAGGGCAGGGTCGGTGGGCCATCCGTCTCACCGTTCACGTGGGCGAACCCGCTGAACGCCTCAGCGAGCGTGCCCAGGCAGGGCCGCTGGCTGTAGGGCCCTTCCTGACCGTAGCCGCTGATATGCAACATCACCAAACCAGGGTTGAGCCTGGACAGGCTTGCATAGTCCAGCCCCCATTTTCCGAATCGTCCGGCTCGGAAATTCTCCACCAGAACGTCGGCGGAGCCGGCCAATTTGCGCACGACTTCAGCGCCTTCGGGCTTGCCCATATCGATCGAGATGGCCTTCTTGTTGCGCGCGGTCACCCGCCACCACAAGCCTTCGCCGTCCTTGAACTTGCCCGTCTTGCGCACATCGTCGCCCTTCGGGTGCTCGATCTTGACGACATCCGCGCCGAGATCGCCCAGCAGCGTCGCCACCAAAGGACCGGCAAAGATCACCCCGGCATCGATGACCCTGAGACCGGCGAGCGGCCCCACATTGTCGGTTTTGGCTTGTTCTTCGGCCATGTACTGTCCTTCCCTTGTCGTCGATTGGCCGCCCAGCGCGGGTGTTCGTGTCGTCTCGCGGCGGCTTTAGGCTATTCTTCGGAATTGGGGATTGCCTCGCCTTCGGGTACGCCCAGTATACGCCTAACCAGCTTTCGGACGGGTGAGCCCAGCAGCGTAACCAGCACGATCAGCCAGATGACGATTGCGACGGGGCTGGTCCAGAAGGCGCTGACATCTCCGAGGCTCATGAACATTCCTTCGCGCAGGTCCTTTTCGATCATCGGCCCCAGCACGAGGCCAATCACCATCGGCGCCAACTGGAAGTCGCACTTCTTGAGGATGTAGCCAAAAATGCCCATCACGATCAGCACGAACACGTCGAGCATGCTGTTGTTGACGCTGTAGGCACCGATGATGGCCAGCAGCAGGATTGCGGGAAGGAAGATGTGCAACGGTATGCGCAACATCGATACCCAGATGCCGATCATTGGCACATTCAGCAGCAGCAGCATGACGTTGCCGGCGTACATCGAGGCGATCAGGCCCCAGAAAATCTCCGGATGCGTGATCACCAGCATCGGGCCAGGCTGAATGCCTTGAACCATCATGGCCGACAACATCAGCGCCGTGACGGCGCCGAATGGCAGGCCAAGCGCCAGGAGTGGCACCATGGTCGCGGTGGCGGCGGCGTTGTTGGCGGTCTCCGGTCCGGCAACGCCCTCGATAGCGCCAGTGCCAAGCTCGTGACGATATTTGGAAACCGCTTGCTCCAGCCTGTAGGATATGAAACTGGACAGCGTGGTGTGTGGGCCAGGCAAGAGTCCAAGCAGGAAGCCGAGAACGGTACCGCGTCCGAATGGCGCCCATGAGCGGCGCCACTCCTCGCGGTTTGGCAGCAACTCGCGTATCTTGACCTTAGCCGGGCGCACCTGGCTTTCCTTGGTCTCGACCACCGACATGATCTCGGCGACGCCGTAGACGCCCACCACGACGGCGACCAGTTCGATGCCCAGGCTCAGTTCCGTGAACCCGAACGTGAATCTGTTCAGTCCGCTGACAGCCTCCTGTCCGACTGTGCTGAGTACGAGGCCGATGGCCATCGGAAATACCCCGGCCGCGAACGTGCCGCCCGAGATCCGTGAGAACAGGAGCAAGCCTCCCGCCGCCATGGCGAAGAATTCGATGGGGCCGAATTCGATGGTGAAATCCGCCAGCAGCGGCGCAAACAGCATGACACCCAGCGTGGCAAAAGTGCCGCCGATGAAGGATCCGACCGCTACGATGGTAAGTGCCGCCCCGCCGCGGCCTTTCTTGGTCATCTCGTAGCCATCGACGCAGGTCATGATCGATCCGGCCTCGCCAGGCATGTTGACCAGAATCGCCGTGGTCGAGCCGCCATACATGGCGCCGTAATACATGCCGGCCATCATTATGAGGCCGGTGGTCGGATCGAACGAATAGCTGATGGGCAGGATCATCGCGATGCCCGCCGTCGGCCCCAATCCGGGCAGAACGCCGATCGCCGTGCCGGCAAAGGCGCCCGCGAAGGCCGCCAGCAGGTTCTGATAGGTGAAGACGACACCGAAGCCGTAGATAATTCCGTCGAGCGCATTCACGGGATAGATCCTTTCGGCCTTCAGAGTCCGAGCACGCCGTGCGGAAGCGGCACGGCCAGCAGTCGTTCGAATACCAGGTCGAGGATGAGCGAAAGGGTCACCGAATAGGCAATGATGCGCAACCAGGACGTATCCGACAAAACCCGCATCAACAGCATGCAGAAGATTGCGCCGGCGACGATCTGTCCGAGCCAGGGGAGTGCGAAAAAATAGCCAAACAGCAGCGCAACAAGCGCAAGCACCCTCTTGAGGTCGGTGCCCACGGGAAATCTGATCGATGGAATGGAGTTCATCCGCCAGCCTTCCCAAAGCGCGGCAAAGCTGGCGATGATGAGAATGATGCCGACAAAAACCGGAAACACTCCCGCTCCCGGCCGGTCCATCCGCCCAAAGGGCAGACGGACCGCGAGTGCCAGATAGGCACCTGCGAGGATAATACCGACGATCCCGGAAACGAGATAGACGGTTCGCTTCTGGAACGTCATGGTCGTTAGGTCACGCTGGCCTATTCTTTGCCGATGAATTGAATCAGGTCTGAAAAGTCCTTTCCATACTGAACCAATTCCGCCTTGACCTCATCTGGGCCCTTGGCGTCGCGCAGGAAGCCTTGCTTCTTAAGAAAGTCGAGGAAAGCATCGCTCATGACGACCTGTTTGGAAGCTTCCGCCAGCTTATTCTTCACATCGTCGGGCAGGCCTTTTGGGGCGACCACATAGTTGGCGGTTCTGAGGCTGACGTCGTAGCCGGCGTCGATCACGGATTCGGCTTCGGGGAAGTATTCCAGCTTGCCCTTCTGGAAATGAGCGAGGATCTTGACCTTGCCGGCATTCAACTGTCCCACCACCGCAGCGCCGTAGCCGATGTAACCTTCGACGCGGCCGCCAAGCAGCGCCACCATGGCCTCGCCGCTCCCGCCTGTGAATGGCACGCTGGCGATCCTGGTGCCGGCATTCTTGTCCAGTTGCTGGATGAGCAGGTCGGGTAGCGTGCCGACGCCGGAATTGGAAAGCCTGATCTTGCCCGGGTTCTTCTTGACGTCCGCCATGAAGTCCTCGAACGTTTTCCAGGGCGCATCGGCGCGCACCGCCAAAATGGCCGGAAGATCGTCGAGCTTGATGATCGGCTGGTAGTCGTCAGGTGACTTCCAGGCCAAGCCGTCATTAATGAAGGGCTGATAGGCAAGCGCCGAATTGGTAGCAATCCCAATGGTGTATCCGTCGGCCGGCGATTTGACGATCTGGCCGATGCCGATCGAACCGGAGCCGCCCGGCTTGTTGATGACGTTGATGTTTACGTTGAGCACCTTCTCCAGTTCGGCGCAGTAGAAGCGGGAAATCGGATCCGTGCCTCCTCCGGGGTTGAAGGGGACGATGAAGGTAATATCCCGGTTGGGATAGTCCTCGGACCGCACCGCCGACGTGGCTGCTAAGCCCGCCGATACCGTGATCGCCACCGCGGCTGCGAAGCGGATCAATGAATGAAATTTCGAAACCATTTTTTCCTCCCGTGTTTTCGGCTGTTTCGGCCAGCTGTGCCGGGCCAAAAGGGCCATTTGAACAGTTGAACGGGACAACCTATTTCGGCCGATCCGCCACAGAGCCTCCCGTCTAATATTGTATTAAATACCACGCTATTATATATAACTCGATGGCAGGGTCAACAACAGTCGGGAGGGCCATCACACTTTCGTTAGCCGGGAGCGATCGGCAAAAACGTGGGGGGACGGCGAGTTGCTCGAACGCAGGGCGCACATGGTCCCAGTGCATTCGCGTGAAACGACATGCACAACGGTCGTGGCGAACGACAGGGGAGGTCGCGTCGCCGGTGTCTTGGAACAAGGATGGATGGCCGGGCGCGAGACGGCTCGTCAAGGTCGCCAGGACGCTCGCCTCGGTAAGCGCATCAAAGGTTGTTTTGAGCGGGGGGCGCTTTTTTTCTGGTGACACCATTATGCATCAGGGCAAGCATGTCGAGCTTTGCGCCCTCGCAATGGCGTTCGATAAGATCGGTGAGAACTTCCTCGTCCTGTGCCCGTAGCGCCATGAGGATTTCCTCGTGCTCGATCATCATGCGCCCTATCCGCGCGACGCTGAAGCCGAATGCCTCACGCAGTGTGCCAAGCAGGCTTGCGTAGCGATTGTACATGGCAAGTGCCTCGGCATTGTCGGCGTGCCGGTAAATGAGGTCATGGAACTGGCTGTTGAGCGCAAAGAGGTGGCTGAGATCCTGCTGACCGACCTCGGCCTTCATTCGTTCATGAGTGGCCGCAATCTCGGCCATGGCCCGGTTGCTCAGATTGGGGACGGCGAGCCGAATCAGCAGCGATTCCAGAGCGCCGCGCAGATCGTAGATGTTGCGAACGCGCGTCTCGTCGAGCGGCAAGACCGCTGCCCCGCGGTGCGGTGCGATCTCGATCAGCCCTTCGCCCTCGAGTGCCTGCAGCGCCTCGCGAACCGGCATTTGGCTGACACCGAAGCGCTCGACCAGCGATGCCGTGGTGAGGCGGGCACCTGCGGCCAGCTTGCCCGACAGGATTTCAGCGCGTAGCCTATCGCGAAGCGCAGCATAGGCCGGAATGCCCGATTCAATCTCCAGCTTCGTCGACATTTG
This sequence comes from Mesorhizobium sp. B1-1-6, assembly GCF_006443035.1. NCBI lineage: Bacteria > Pseudomonadati > Pseudomonadota > Alphaproteobacteria > Hyphomicrobiales > Phyllobacteriaceae > Mesorhizobium > Mesorhizobium sp. B1-1-6. The sequence continues at coordinate 288,895 of NZ_VFWR01000006.1, forward strand.
CCCCCGTGGACTTTGGCGATTCATCTGATGCTACGACTCTGACCGCTAACTATTCTTTCGGTGAGGAGAAAATATATTTGCGCATTGCAATTATATTTCGAGACATTCTTGCCTTCACCAGTAAGACGTCACCTTTAGCTGTCTAGCACACCATGATGCGCTCGTCCATGCACACAGCGGTGCGGCGATGTCTCGATCCACTGCTACGGTGGTCGCGGACAAACACGGAGAACCCGGCGAACGAACGCCGGGTTCTCAGTACAGTAGGACGGCCGGACTGCCTGCGTCAGGCGATTTTCTGCTGCCGTTCCGGCGCGGGCAGAAGTACGTTCCCGCGCCCGGCGCGCACCAGAGCGCTGTCGAGGGTGTGTGGGATGAAGGCCTTATGGGAATTGGCGATCGCCAAAAGCTTGTCGAGGTCGATTCCGGTCTCGATTCCCATGCCGTGGAGCATATTGACCATATCCTCGGTGGCGATATTGCCCGTCGCGCCTGGCGCGTAGGGACAACCGCCGAGCCCGGCGACGCCGCCATCGAACCGCGACATCCCCGCCTCCATCGCTGCCAGCGTGTTTGCCAGGGCCATGTCGCGCGTATTGTGGAGATGCAGGTTCCAGGTGACTTGCGGATGCTTCTTCAGCATGTGCGAAGCGATGTCGTGCACCAGCTTCGGATTGGCCACGCCGATGGTGTCCGCAAGCGACATATTTGTAATGCCGAGTCCAAGATATTTGTCCGCCACGCGTTCGAGCTGATCGGTCGAAACCTGTCCCTCGAACGGACAGCCGAGGCTGCAAATCATGCTGCCCGACACCGTAAAACCCGCATCCTGGGCGATAATCGCCATGCGTGCGATTTCTTCCAACGTTTCGTCGATCGATCGGTTGCCATTGGCGCGATTGTGCGACTCGGTCACCGAGAGCATGAAGCTCACTGTGGTGATACGGTCCTTGAAGGGCAGGGCGCGCTGCAACCCGCGCATGTTGGGCGTCATGACGCGATAGCTGACACCGGGTACGATGTCGATCCCGGCGACCACGTCCTCGGCATCGACGAACTGCGGAATGGCCTTGGGATGGACAAACGACGTGATCTGGATCTCAGGCACGCCAGTCCGCGACAGTGCGTTGATGATCTCGATCTTCTTCTCGGTCGGCACGAATTGCTTTTCGGACTGGAAACCGTCCCGAGGGCCGACTTCCATAATGTGGACCTTCTTAATCTTTTCCGTGGCCAGCATGTCGTACACCCTTCTTCATATGGTCTTGCGTATGGCGGAGCCCATAGGTGCCCCGAGATGTCGGCTGCCGCTATCAAAGGGCGGACAGCGGTTCAGAACCAGCGGCATGAGTCCGGCGGTCTGATGTCGGTCAGCTTGCCGGTGAAGTGGCGCAGGCTATGCTGCTTGTAAGGATGCTTGCACAAGGCTTCCTTGCGCAGTTCCACGCCCAGGCCGGGCGTCTCGGGCACCAGCAGGCATCCGTCCTGGAACGTCCAGTCCTCGGTCGTCATCTCCCTGCGCCAGGGCACATCGATGGCGAACGTCTCGAGGACCATGAAATTGTTGCAGCTGGCCGCGAAGTGCAGGCCCGCCGCATGGCAGACCGCGCCATTGGCATTGTGCGGGGCCACGGGGATAAGCTCGGTGTCGGCCAGCGCGGCGATGCGTTTCATCTCCAGAAGCCCCGAAACGTGACATATATCGGGCTGGATGACGTCGACCGCCTCGCAGGCGAGCAACTCACCGAAGTCGAAACGTGAATAGCTGCGTTCGCCCGCGGCGATAGGCACCTGCGTTGCCTTGCGCACCTGGGCTATCGCGGTGTTCCGCTCGGGGACTGTCGGCTCTTCCAGCCAGCGTATCCTGAAATCCTTCAGCGCTCTGCCGACTTCGATGGCGGTCATGACGTTGAAGCGGCCGTGCGCCTCGACCATGATGTCGATGTCCGGTCCCACCGCGTCGCGTATCTTGGCGATCTTGCCGATGGATTCGTTGAGTTCCGCTGTCGTCATGGAGAGATAGGCTTGACCGAACGGATCCAGTTTCAGGCCGCGAAACCCTTGTTCCACGATGGAACAGGCTTTCTCTGCGAACTGCTCGCCGGTCCGCGCCCCGGCGAACCAGCCATTGGCGTATACCGGGATGCGGTCGCGCACCTTGCCTCCGAGCAACTGGTAAACCGGGACGCCGAGGGCCTTGCCCTTGATGTCCCAAAGCGCGAGTTCCACGGCGCTGATGGCTGTACTCAGGATCGGGCCGGACCACCAGTAGCTCTCGCGCTGCATCAGCATGTGCAGCCCTTCGATGGCGAACGGATCGGCGCCGATGAGTATCGGAGACAGTTCTTCGATCGCCTTGCAGACCGTGTGTTCGCGATACTCGATGCTGCCTTCGCCGACGCCCACTATGCCTTCGTCGGTTCGCACTTCGACGAAAATCCAGTTCGTCCGGTAACAGTCGACGACGAAAGTTTCGATGCCCGTTATCTTCAAGTTCTGTCCTCGACCCTAGACTGCTCCCGATGGACGTCGAGGCCTGCTTCAGCACACCCGGCTACCATCTCGCGCCAGGCGGTCCACCTTTAGCATCTTATTATCAAATGACTATCGATAAGATCATATAGCTGTCGATTATATATAATATGTCCGGCTGTCAATGGCGGTCTCGGAAAATGCTTCCGGATTGGGGTCGTCCTACAGTCCTACAGAAGAAACTCGTCGCCGGGATCGATAACGTGGACCTTGGACCGGGGAGCATCCTGCGCGGCGCGCTGAACGAACTCGTCGGCACTCTGCGCCAGCAGCGGAAAGGTACGGTAGTGCATCGGCACCGCCGCTCTGGCGCGCAGCAGTTTCAGGGCGCGCGCGGCTTGACGAGCGTCCATTGTGAATCGGCCGCCGATGGGCAGAAGGGCGAGGTCGATATCGAACAGTTCGCCCCATGTGGACATGTTGGCATGCAGGCAGGTATCGCCCGCGTGATAGACCACCTTGCCGTCCTCCAACGTCAATATATATCCCGCCGGGGTCCCGCTAGCGCTGGTGTGATAGGCGTCCGTCATGGTCACCTGGACCCCATCGAGATCGATGCTGCCTCCCGTGTTCATGGCAAGCGTGTTGGGGGCGCCTTTTTCCTTGTATATGGCCATGGTTTCAGGCTGCCCGACCAAGGTAGCGCCGGTCTTTTTGGTGACGGCCACGGCATCCGAGGCATGGTCTGCGTGGTCGTGGCTCAGCAACAAGAAGCCCGCCGCGGGCAAATCCTCGATCTTGACCGGCGCCAGGGGATTTCCGGTCAGCCATGGGTCGATGAACAGGACTTTGCCCTTGGAGGTGGTGATCTGCCAGCCGGATTGTCCGAGCCACTTGAGGCTGTTTTGAGCCATGACTTTGCTCCTTGCTTCGGTGAGTGCCGACCTCATTTAACGCCTAAGCCAATTCGATACAATCATGCTATCTTATATAAAAGCTGCACCCTTTGTCGCCCATGCGGGAAATTGACATTGACGTATGATTAGATCTAAAGACAAATATTATATCAAACTTGGCGGCCGACGGAGCGAAACAAATGAACGTCGACACCCCTCTGGATCTGCTGCCCGGCGTCCCCGCCTATGCCGCAATAAGAGATTTCATCCGCGCCGAGATCCTGTCCGGCAGACTTGCGGCCGGCACCCGCTTGACCACGGGCTCCCTCGTGCAGCGCTTCAACCTGAGCCAGATGCCGGTCCGGGAAGCCCTGCAGGCCTTGGAGGGGGAGGGGCTTGTAACCATCCTGCCGCATCGCGGGGCGACTGTTCTGTCGCTCGACGCCGGCCGTGTCGCCAATATCTACGATCTCAGAACGGCTATCGAGGTGCTGCTGGTGCGCAGTTCGCTCCCAAACATGACGAACTCCACCATGGCCAAGCTGGTCGCATTGCATGAGGAACTCGCCGCAGCCGCCGAACGGCGAGACGTCCATACCGTCTTCGAACTTAATCTGCGGTTCCACGATCTTCTCTACTTCCACTCCGACAATCCGGAAGCGCGTGGAATCTATGACCGCTTCGCCAAGCTTCTTGGGACATTGCGCGGGCGCTACGGTTACAGCGAAGCGCGGATGTTCGACATGGTGGAAGAGCACGAACGCATTCTACAGGCCCTGCGCAATCAGGAGCTTGCTCGCCTGATCACGCTGGTTCGCGATCACGCCAACGGTGCCAAGGCCGATCTTGTGGCTAGCATTCGCGCCAAGCGCGAATGCTAGAGCCTGATGTCGAAAAGTGTGAAGCGATTTCGGGCGACATCGTGCTCTGTCTCTTCGATTTGGAAACGGATTCAGATTGCAAGCCGATTCGGCCTGAAGTCATCCGGCTCTAGGCATCGCGATGCCGCAGCAGGAGGCGGCGGTCACCAATGGGAGGAACATCATGACTGGTAAAGCAAGCAAAACACCGACTGTCACGACTGCTGCCGAGCAGGCGGGACACTTCGAGACGCTTCTTTTCGGGGCGAGGGACGGCATCGCCACGGTAACGTTCAACCGTCCGGAGCAACGCAACGCGCTCACCATTCGCTTCTTCACGGAAATGCTCGAGGCGCTGGATATCGTGGAAGCTGACGACAGCATCCGCGTCCTGGTTCTAGCCGGTAACGGACCGGCCTTCTGCGCCGGGCGCGACTTCAAGGAATCGACAAGGGCCACCCCTGCCGAAGGCGCGCTTTACGGTCGCCTGAACCTTGGTACACGCGATCGCCTGCGCAAGTTGCCAAAGCCGGTCATCGGCCGTGTCCACGGTCCTGCCGCCGGCGGCGGCTGCGCGATCGCCACGGAATGCTGCGACATCACCGTAGCCTCGAAGAGTGCGCGCTTTTCAATCCGCGAGGTGCAAGCGGGGACTTTGCCTGGACTACCGCTGTTCACGCTTGGCCGCGCCCGTTCGCTTGGCATGTTGCTGACCGGCGATTGGGTGTCGGGCGAGCAGGCGGAGCGGTGGGGGCTCGTCTACAAGGCGGTGGAGGATCGCGAGCTCGACGGAGCCGTCGCCGCCATCGCCAAACAGCTGGCGGGCCAGCCGGTGCAGGCGATGGCCTATACGAAGCGTGCCATGTCCTATCTTCTTGATCTTGCCGGGCATACGCAGGCCGAACAGTTCCTGGCGGAGTGCCGCAAGCTGCTGCACCAGACGTCCGAGCGCGTCGAGGCGCAACAGGCCTTCATCGACAAGAAGCGGCGTTAAGCGAGCCCTTGCTTCTCGTTCTGCGGGCGAGGCAAGCCAAGGATTTCATCTAATAATTGCGAGTTGTATATAGTTATGTCATAGTGTATAAAATCTGCGGAGGAGCTGCCTTGACCAATGGCAGGGCGGATGATGCGCCGGAGGAGGAGATCGGTCCAGCGACCGGCAACCGGCGAAAGCGCAGTGAGAGCGGGCTCGCACTGCGGGGGAGAACGCTTCATGGGAGGAAAAAACACATGAGCACAGTGCAGCAATCGAGCGCCATGGACGGGATTGGCGACATTCGTCTCGATCGTCGAGGCTTCATGGGAGCCGTCGCCGGAACCGTTGGACTGGGTTTTTCCGGAACCAGCGTTTTCGCCGCCGACACGTTTCCAAACAAACCAATAACATGTCTGGTGCCTTGGGGTGTCGGCGGCGGTGCATCGACCATCGCCGACGTGGTCAGCAAGATTGGGATGGAGCAAAAATTCTCGCCGGTGCCCATTACGCTCGACCATCGTCCGGGAGCCAGCGGCCTCATCGGCACCGCGTTGGTCGCGGACCGAAAGGGGGATTCATATACCTACATGCCTGGTGGCGGTGCGCTGCTGGCTCAGGTGGTGGTCAAGGATACCCCAGTCGATCCGCTGAAGGATCTGACGCCGCTGGCGCTCAACGCGGTGGATTCTTCCGTGGTCATGACCCGCACGGCCGCCCCCTACAAGACGATGGCCGACGTCATCAAGAAACTGCAGTCCTCGCCCCGCTCCGTGACCCTGGCCGGCGCCGGCGGCGGACCGGGCAGTTGGGACGGCATGCTTGAGACCGTCATGAACAATCTGGCGGGCGTCCAGTTCAACCAGATACCATTCGGAGGCGGCGGCGATGTGCAGGCAGCCGTTCTTGGCGGGCAGGTGGACGTCGGCACCCGTCAGCTGTCCGACGCCCAGGACCTTCTGAAGGCGGGGCAGGTTCGGGCGCTCGCCATTTTCGACGCCGAGCGCAATCCGAGCCTTCCCGACGTCCCGACCATGCGCGAGCTTGGCTTCGATGTGGTGCTCAATCTGTCGCGCGGCTGGTTCGCGCCTCCTGGCCTGAAGCAAGAGGAGGTGGCCTGGTACGCCGACTTCTTCAAGAAGGTCGGCGCTTCCAAGGCCTGGCAGGACTTCTGTACCTCTTCCGGCATCCAGAACAAGTATCTGGGACCTGAAGACTGGGCGAAGTTCATCAAGGACGGCCTCGACACCGTCGGCAGCATCTACCGCAAGATCGGTGTCGTGAAGTAACGCTATTCAGCCGGCCTCGGACGACGAGGTCAGCTGCCTAATGGCATTTGCCAGACGTCAAACGGGAGGAACCTGATGATGGATGATTTCCAAAACGATGCGGCACGCCGTCTGGCGGGCCTTTCGCCGAACCGCAGGCAGGTGCTCAAGGGCTCGATGATCGCCGGCATTGCGGCGGGCTCGGGCCTCTTCGCCGGCAGCGCCGAAGCGTTGGACGCTTTCCCAAGCAAGCCGATCACCATTCTTGTCCCGTGGGGGCCGGGCGGGGGACCGTCGCAGATATCGGATGCGGTCGCGAAGATTTCGGCGCAGGCGAAGTACTTGTCCCAGCCGATGACGCTCGACCACCGGCCAGGTGCAAGCGGTCTGATAGGCACCGCGCTGGTCTCCGACCGCAAAGGCGATCCCTATGTTTTCATGCCCGGCGGTGGAGCGCTGCTGCTGCAGGCGGTTCTTGGCGAATCGCCCGTCGATCCCCTGACGGGCCTCACCCCGCTTGCCCTCTCGACGCTCGACTCCTCCGTCGTGATCGCGGCAGCCAATTCACCCTACAACACCCTCGCCGATGTGACGGCGGAGCTGAAGAAGAAACCACGTTCGGTGACCATGGCGGGTGCCGGCGGGTCCGGCTGGGACAGCGTCGTGGCCAACACGCTCGGCGCCGCGGCCGGGGTCGAATTCAACCAGATACCGTTCGCCTCCGGCGCCGAAGTGCAGGCGGCCGTGCTTGGGGGCCAGGTAGCCGTAGGGTCCAGGCAACTTTCCAACGCGCAGGAACTCATAAGCGCCGGGCAGATCAAGGCGCTGGCAATATTCGACGCCGAACGGAATCCGAGCTTGCCGGACGTCCCGACAATGAAGGAACTCGGCTACGACGTCGTCCTCAACCTCGCGCGCGGCTGGTTTGGTCCACCCGGACTGAAGGACGAGGAGGTGCAGTGGTATGGCGAACTGTTCAAGAAGCTCAGCACCAACGGCACATGGGTAGACTACGTTCAGAAGTCCGGCAGCCAGAACAAGTATCTCGGGCCGGCCGAGTGGCGCGGCTTCATCCAGCAAACGATGCAGACGATCCAGCGGATCTACAAGCAAATAGGCCTGATCAAATAGCGGCCGCAGCCCGCCTGGCATGGATAGACGGGAGGTCTCGTGAGTAAAGCGCATATCATTCTGCCGGTGTTGCTCGCCGCGTTCGGTGCCGTCATTCTGTGGCAGTCGGTTACGCAGATGGACTATTTCTATTTCGATCGCGGCGCGCCTGGACCGGGTTTCCTGCCGTTCTGGGCCTCGCTTGGCGTGCTTGGCTTCGGGATCGCCGTGGCAATCCAGGCGGCCCGTGAATGGAATGGGCTGGCTGCGGACGAGGTCTGGCCGGATGCCACGGGCCGGCGGCACATTATCTCGATGCTCGCCGGTTTCATGCTCTTCCTGCTGCTTATTAATCCGCTCGGTTTCGTGCCCACGACGATGCTGTTCGTGGCCGTGGTCGGCTACCTGCTCGGAATGCGTCGGCTCTACGTGCTTTTGCCGGTGGCGCTTGTCATGGGCATCTTCGTTCACCAGGTCTTTGACGTGGCCCTCGAAATCACGTTGCCCAAGGGTTTCCTGGGCGACAACGTCACGGGAGTATGGTCGTGGATCTTCTGAGCCATCTCGCGACCGGCTTCTCGGTCGCCGTGACGCCCGTTAACATGCTGTTCTGCACGATCGGCGTGATCGCCGGCACGCTTATCGGCGCGCTGCCCGGCATCGGGCCGGTCGCCGGCATCGCGATGCTGCTGCCGTTTGCATATGGAATGGAACCGGTCACCGCGATGATCCTGATGGCCGGCATCTATTCCGGAACGATGTTCGGCGGCAGCATAACTTCGGTGCTGGTCGGCATTCCCGGCGAGGCCTCCAACATTCCGACCTGCCTGGATGGCTACGAGATGGCCAAGAAGGGGCGCGCCGGTCCGGCGCTGACGATCTCAGCCATCGGCTCTTTCATAGCCGGCACGTTCAGCGTGGTGATGCTCATGCTGTTTGCGCCTCCTATCGCCCGATGGGCGCTGAGCTTTGGGCCGCCCGAGTATTTCGCGCTGATGCTGCTCGGCCTCGGAGCGGTGGCGGGCCTGATGGGCGATGCCAAGCTCAAGGGCTACCTGATGGCGTTTCTCGGCCTCACACTGTCGCTGGTCGGTTTCGACATGATCACGGGTTATCAGCGCTTTACCTTCGGGTCGCTCGCGATGGCCGACGGCATAAAATTCCTGCCGATCGCGGTCGGCCTGTTCGGCATCGCGGAAGTGCTGCTGACCCTGGAGCAGATGGCCAGCTACAAGGTCATCAGGGCCTCGCTCAAGGACATGATGATCACCCCGCAGGACATCAGGGAAAGCGCCGCGCCCATCGCGCGCGGCACCGTGATCGGCTTTCTCGTAGGCATCCTGCCCGGCGCCGGCGGCGCCGTCGCGGCGCTGCTCTCCTATGTCACCGAGCGCAAGTTCTCCAAGCATCCGGAGCGGTTCGGCACGGGCGAGATCGCCGGCGTCGCCGGTCCGGGTTCGGCCGACAACGCGTCCACCGGCGGCTCGATGATCCCGATGCTGACACTGGGCATCCCAGGTTCGGCCACGACAGCGGTGATGCTAGGCGCGCTGACCCTGTTCAACATCCAACCGGGGCCGTTCCTGTTCGCCAGCCATCCCGAATTCGTCTGGGGCCTGATTGCCTCCATGTATATCGGAAACGTGATGCTGCTGGTGCTCAACATCGCTTTCGTGCCGGCGTTCGTGCAGGCCCTGCGCGTCCCGTTCACAATCCTCGGCCCGTTGATTATCGTTTTTGCGGTGGTTGGCGTCTACAGCGTCAGCGCCTCGATGTTCGACCTGTGGGTCCTGCTGATCTTCTCCGTGCTCGGCTACTTCATGAAGAAGTTCGGCTACCCCGCGGCACCCATGGTGCTCGCGCTGGTGCTCGGCAACGGTCTGGAAACGGCACTCAGGCAGTCGCTCATGATGTCGCAGGGCAATGCGCTCATCTTCTTCGACCGGCCGATTTCCGGAACCCTGATGGTTGTCGTGGTCCTCATGCTGGCCCTGCCGCTTTTGCGCCTGCTGATCTCCAAAGCCCGGCATTCGGTGCCTGGACCTTCGATGACGCCTAAGGCCTGAGAGCCAGCCATCCAAGAATTGAATCAGGAGTGCAAGACGTGAAGCCGGCCAGCAACGACGAGGCAAAGTTCCGATCGATCCATGCCATGTTCAACCCCGCCTCGATTGCCATCGTCGGCGCAACGGAAAAGCCGGGCTATGGCGGGCGGTTCCTTCCAAACCTGGTCAATACCGGAAGTTCGGCACGGCTCTATCCCGTCAACCCGAATCGCGACCAGATCTTCGGCGTGCGCAGCTATCCCAGCGTCGTCGACCTGCCCGAAGCCGTGGACCTGGCCTGCATCGTGGTCTCGTCGGAGCAGGTCCTGCCTGCCTTCCGCCAATGCATCGAAAGGGGGGTGAAGTCGGCGCTCATCATCTCCGCCGGTTTCGCCGAACTGGCAACCGACCAGGGCAGGGCGCGTCAGGCGGAGCTACGGCAACTGGCCCGCGACAGCGGCATTCGCGTGTGCGGTCCGAACTGCCTTGGCCTCGCCAATGTCGCGGGCAAGAGCTGGACCACGCCTTCGACGCGCATAGGCCCCGACATGCTGGCCTTCAACCCAACGATCGGCCTGGTCTCGCAGAGCGGCGCCACGGCCTATCGCCCGCTGCTTTGCACAGCCGAGGACAAGCGCATTGGCTTCCGGTACATGGTCGCCACAGGCAACGAGGCTGATCTCGAATCCTCGGACTTCATCCAGTACATGCTGCGTGATCCCGAGATCAGCGCCGTCGCGGCCGTGGTGGAGGGCTTCAAGGACGGCGAGAAATTCGTCGAGACGGCCGACATGGCCCGGGAGGCGGGCAAGCCGCTCGTGCTGCTCAAGATCGGCCGCACGGAGGCCGGCGCGCGCGGGGCGAGCAGCCACACCGCCTCGATGACAGGCTCCGACGACGTGCAGGACGCGCTGTTCAGGCAGAAGGGCGTCATCCGCGTCGATGACTATGACGAGCTTCTCGAAACCGCCGCAATGTTCCGCATGAAAATCAGGCCTCGCGGCAAACGCATGGGAGTGATTTCCGAGTCGGGCGGCATGGGCTCCTTCATGGCCGACAAATGCGCCGAGGAGGGGCTCGACGTGCCGGTTCTGTCGGACGGCGTAAGGGGCCAGCTTCTCGAGATCATGGGTGATCGCGGGTCGGCCGCCAATCCGGCGGATCTGACAGGGTTCGGCACGGGCCCGGATTTCCCGCGCGTGCTCGATATATTGCTTTCGGAGGGCGAGCAGGATCTCGTCCTGATGTCGAGCGTCGGCGGCGCCATGCAGGCCGACACGATCATCGAGGCCTCGAAACAGGCCCGCAAACCCATCCTGTTCACATGGACCGGCTCGACCCAGGACGCCCGCGACCTCGACGCCTTGAGGCGGCTCCAGGCATCGGACGTGCCGCTCTTCTATCTCCCGGCGAAGGCCGCCAAGGCAGCGCGCAGATTGATCGCCTATCACCGCACGAGAGAACTTTCGATTGCCGAGGCCGGGGCGACCCGCCCAGCGGCCCGCCGCGATCTCGAGACGGTCCGCGCCGCTCTTGCGGAAGCGGAAACCGGCCTCGATGAATATCAGAGCAAACAGGTTTTGGCGGCCTATGGCATTACGGGCGTTGCGGAACAGTTTTGCAAGAACCGGGAGGACGCGGCCAAGGCAGCCGAAGCGATCGGTTACCCGGTCGTTCTGAAGATTGTCTCGGCGGACATTTCGCACAAGACAGAGGCTGGCGGCGTCCGGCTGGGCATCAAGGACGCCGAGGGCCTCGAACAGGCCTACGATGCCATCATGGCATCGGCGAAGTCCTATGCGCCGAAGGCCATCATCCCCGGCGTCCTCGTGCAGCGCATGAGGAGTGGCGGTATCGAGCTCATTGTCGGCACCTCGCAGGACCCGCAGTTCGGCCCCGTGATCATGCTGGGTCTCGGCGGCATTCTGGCCGAGGCGCTGAAGGCGGCGACATGGCGGCTGTGTCCGGTAAACCGGCGCGAGGCCGAGGAGATGATCGACGAGGTGCGGGCGCTGCCCACCCTGCTCGCCGGATTTCGAGGCAGCCAGAAGTTCGACCGCAAGGCGCTCGCCGAGGCGCTGGTCGCGGTATCCGAGCTGGCCTCGGATGCCCGCGATGCGATCGAAAGTCTCGATATCAACCCGCTGGCGGTCTTCGGTGAGGGGCAGGGCACGACCGCGCTGGACGCGCTTGTCGTCTGCCGTCCGCGGCAAACGCTTCATGAAAAGCGGAAGGCGGGTTGATACCCATGCGTATTCTCGATGTCCGCTCCTATATCGCCCCGCCGCCGCGCGGTTCGTGGCTGAACGAGATCCGCGTCTCGACGCCGATGTCGGCCTATCCCGAGTACGGCGGCAAACGCGGCGGTTGGCGCGGACCGAACGCGCAGGACGTCTTCATCGAGATTATCGCCGACGATGGCTTGACGGGTGTCGGAATGACACGCGGCGGCGCCATCGTAGAGACGATCGTCGCCCAGCATTTGAAGGGCCTGCTGGTCGGCAAGGATCCTCGCAACATCGAAATGCTGTGGGACCAGATGTACCTTTCCACCCTCGCCTACGGACGCAAGGGTGCGCCGGTCATGGCTCTCTCTGGCATCGACCTCGCCTTGTGGGACCTGTTGGGCAAATGGATGGGACAGCCGCTCTACCGCATCCTGGGCGGCGAGATGCGCGCCTCGCTTCCCTGCTACGCCACGCATCCCGACTCCGACGCCCTGGTGAAGGAGGGCTATATAGGAACCAAGCTGCCCATGGCCTATGGGCCTCCCGACGGCAAGGAGGGCCTTCGACGCAACGTTGAGCGCGTCGCCGAGGTGCGTGAGACCGTCGGTCCCGACATCGACATCATGGTCGATTGCTGGATGTCCTGGACAGTGGACTACACGCTCGAATTCGCACGGGCCGCGGCCGAGTATCGCGTTCGCTGGATCGAGGAACCGTTGCTGCCCGACGATCTCGACGGCCATGTGGAACTGCGCCGCCGTCTTAATGGCCCATTGGTCGCGACCGGAGAGCACGAATATACGCGCTGGGGTTTTCGCGATCTCATCGAACGCGGCTGCGCCGACATCCTGCAACCCGATGTCGCTTGGTGCGGTGGCATCACCGAAATCCGCCGCGTCGCGGCAATGGCATCGTCTCATGGAATTCCGGTCATACCGCACAATGGTGTCCTCCAGCCCTGGGCTACCCATCTGATGATGGCGACGCCCAATTGCCCGCTCGCCGAATACCTTGTCTTTTATGGCCCGAATGACGAAGCACCGCCGCCACTGATGCTGGGCGAACTGAAACCTGAGAACGGGCGCGTGCGGCCGAGCGAGCAGCCGGGTGCCGGCATCGAGTTCGACCACGAGGAATGGCGCCGGCAAACGGCCGCGCGATCGGGTGCCTAGCGACCGTGCCAACGGCGGCTGGGCAGCGGCAAGGGAGGCAGGTATTGCGTATTGTGATAGGCACGGACGGTTTCCTCGAACCCGAGACGACGCCGCCATTGTCCCACGATGTCGCCTACGTGCGTCACGACGACGTTGCTGCTCTGGCGTCCGCTCTTGGCAATGCTGATGCGCTGGTCACCCGCCGCGTCTGGGTAAACGAGGATCTGCTGGGGCACGCACGCCGCCTGCGCCTGGTGCAGCAGGTCGGCATCGGTACAGACCGTATTGACCTATCCGCCGCGGGGCGGCTTGCCATCCGCGTCGCAAACACACCCGAAGCCACCAGCAATGCCGTGGCCGAGCACTGTTTCATGCTGGTACTGGCTGCCCTGCGCGGACTGGTCTGGCAAGTCGAAAGCATGCGTGTGGGTGGCTGGTCCGGCGCGGAGGTCTGGAGCGGCGAGGAGATCGGCGGCAAGACCGTCGGCATCCTTGGCTTCGGTTCGATCGGCGCCGATCTCGCCAGGCGGTTTCTGGCGTTCGGCGCCGGGGTGCTGGTTCATACCCGCACCGTCCCCGCCGAAGGCAGATCGGATATCGCCTTTGTCGACCTTCCCACTCTCATGCGCGCCAGCGACATCGTCGTTATCGCCGCTGGGCTGAATGCGTCGACAAAAGGCATGGTCGGCCGTTCCGAGATCACCGCGATGAAGCGGGATGCGCTTCTGGTCAACATCGCCCGCGGAGCGATTGTAGACGAGGAGGCAATGCTTGATGCCCTTCGAAACGGGCGGATTCGGGCCGCGCTCGACGCCTATGCGAAAGAACCACTGCCGGTGGAGTCTCCGTTGCGAAGCCTGGACAACGTTGTTCAGACACCACACAGCGCCGGTTCCAGCCGGCAATCGCGTGAGCGGATCTGGAACCAGATGCTCGCTAATCTCGATCGGCTGGCAGATGGCCGAGACCTACTCAACGTCGTCAACCTTGCGGACATGACGCCGTAGGGCAACTGCACTGGATCGGATCAGCGGTTCTCTCGAACGCTGACCCGATCCAAGCGCGGCTCAAACAAAAGGGCCTGCGTTTCGGCAGGCCATTATCGGCGGCAGGATCCCCGTTTCCACACACCGAAATCAGGCGGCGTGTCGGTATTTTGCCAGGGAGCCACCCTTCATGACCTTGCCGGGCAATTGATGACCAACGACATGTTCGGCAAGACGCGCCGCCTCGATCATTTTTTCCAGGTCGATGCCAGTCTCGATTCCCATTTCCTGCAGCATGAACAGAAGATCTTCCGTGCATATGTTGCCCGCCGCCGCAGAATGACCGGCGAATGGACAGCCGCCGAGGCCGGCGACGGCGGAATCGAAATGCGCGACCCCGAGTTCAAGCGCGGCATAGACATTGGTCAGCCCCGGACCGCGCGTGTCGTGCAGATGGATGCGCAGTTCGGCGTCCGGCCATCGATTGCGGATCGCACCGAGCAGTTGCTTGGTCTGCAACGGGTTGCCCCATCCCATGGTATCCGAGATCAGCAGCCGCTTCAGCTTGGAGCCAGCGTCGTTGATGACTTCCTCGATGGTTGAAATGCGCGACAAGACCCAGTCGACGGGAATTTCGCCCTGGTAGTTACAGCCCCACGCGGCGTTGACGGTCGCCTGTTCCACCGCAACACCCAATTGACGATAGGTCTCGATCCATTCGGGGTAGGTTGCAACCGTTTCCTCAATGGTCTTGTTGGTATTCTTCTTGATGAAGGCTGGACTGGCGCCCAGCTTCAGCGAACCGTCGAGATGGTACTTGCCGGTGGCCGCCGCCCGTTTGAGACCCTGCGTATTCAGGTAGAGACAGGAGTAGCGCAGGCCGTTCCTCGGCTTGAGGCCGGCCGAGACCTCGTCAGCGTCCGCCATCTGCGGCACCCATTTTGGGTTGACGAAGGAGGTAACCTCGATGTCGCTAACCCCGGTATCGGCAAGCGCGTTGATGAGTTCCAACTTGCGTTCCGTAGGTATGAAGTTCTTCTCGAACTGGAAGCCTTCTCGCGGGCCGACTTCGTAGATCGTGACTTTCTTGGGCAGATCGCTCATCGTTGCCTCCTAAGCCTTCGGTGCGACAAACGGGTATGGGACCGGCTTGCCGCCTCTCTTCGGCAGCACAACGGTTGCCGTGCCCTTGGTGGAATCGAGGCCGCGCGAGTTGCGAAGCCCGATCTCAAGTTCGATGTGGCCGAGGCCGTCCTTCTCGGACATGCCGGTGACCTTGCCCCAGCCGGTGATGGTGTCGCCCGGCAGATCCATTTCGCGGTACTGGAAAGCGATCTTCCATGGCCAGCCTCCGGCGCCCGCCCAGTCCTTCAACATCTGCGAGAGCACGTGCTGCTTCCAACTCCCGTTGATGAGGACGTCCGGAACTTTGTCGTGCTCGGTTGCGTAGGGCTTGTCGTAGTGGATGCGGTGCCAATTCTCCATGGCAGCCGACCAACGCATGATGTGGGCGGTGGTCATCGGCCCCTTGGCGATCTGCGGGATGGTCGATCCGACTTCGACGTCATCGAAATAAACTTGTGTCATGGGTTCCTCCGGGAATCGAACGGTCAGCGCAGGATACGCGTCTGGATGGCCTTGAGCAGAAGCTCGCCATCGCCGTTCGTGTAGACAGTCTCCGTCAGCAGGAAGACCATCGTGCCGGTCCGGCCCTCCTTCTGGTAGATGTCGAGATATTTCGAGCGGACCCGAACGGTTTCGCCAGGTTTCGCCTGCTGGTAGATCTCGACCTCGTTGCCGCCGTTGAGCACGCGCGTGAGTGGAATGGGCAGGGGCTTGAGGCCTTTCATCAGGCCACGCACGGAGCCATCGAAGTCTGGGTCTTTGGCGGCGCGTTCGAACGGGTCGGGCGTACCGGGCGCTGGCCGCAGAACGTGCAAGGGAAACAGCGGCGGAGCGACGACCGAACCGAATTTCGTGCCGGCGGCATGCGCGTCGTCCCAGTAAACTGGGTCATTGTCCATAGTGGCCTGGAAATGACGACGGATCTGGCCGCGTTCGACCGGATCGCAGCCTTCCTCCCACTCGGATTCCAATCCGATCAGGGCCTTCACTTCATCTGTAATGTAGTTGACCATGCGTATCTGTTCCTCCCTGCGTGACGGACGTTCTGGATCGGGGCGCACACCTTCCCGGCGTTGCGTCCAGCGCCCGCCCGGCTATTCCCTTGATCAACATAGAACGCCATCATTATATACATCAAGCAAAAATTTGATCTATGATAGAAGGATTGCATAAAATCTGCGAGGGAGGCAGCCATATGCGCACAAGCCTGTTTCACCGCAAACATGTGGCTCGGGCGGCCAATGTGACGGCTGCTCGTCCTAGGCAAGCTTGCCGATCGCAGCGAGGGCACCGGCCATGGTGACCGGCAGGCCACTCCGTTGCGCCCGGCATTAGCCATGTCCGCCAGCGATCCCACCCTTGCGTCAGCCGAAGCCGCTTCCACGAAGGCTTCCTTTCTGACGCTGTTCCCGTCGATCATGCTGCCGATGTTCCTCGCCGTGATCGATCAGACGATCGTCGCCGCGGCGCTGCCAATCATCGCCGGCGATCTCCATAGCGTCGAGCGCACGGCCGGCGTGGTCGTGGCTTATCAACCGCCGCGCCTTGCTCCTCCACTCTGGCAGCGCAGTCGTCGCCTCGACAGTTGCGGCAATGGCAATCGGTACTGAGCCGTCAGATCGAGACCGAGGACCGTCCGATAGTCTGCTAGCGCTGATTGAGGCGCACAAGATAGCTTATGCTGCGTTCGGTGAAGCCCTGCATAACATGGGCGGTGGAAGCAAAGAGTCCGACAGAGCCAGCCGGGAGGAGGAGAGGACGCTGCTCGCCATCTGCGGCTACCCTGCGGTGGGGGAAGCGGACCGCCTAGCCAAGGCTCGGTACCTTTTAGAGATCGAGGCGCGCGGTGAACTCGACTTGGCAGAGCATATGCAGGCCGTTCTCCGCTCTACGGTGTGGAGGGGGTGAGGCGACCGAGGCGTGGACGGTCTGCTCCTGAATATCTAATCTCCGCTGAACTCAGACGTAGAGCCCGCCTTTCCGACATCCCATAAGCGCACCCGTGCGCGGTGTGAGGTCGCATACTGCCAGAAGCGGAGACCGACCCCGGGGCCACCGCGATAACGGCTAGGTGGGAAGATGGCCAGCGGCGGACCAGCATGGGAGAATTGTCGCACATCTAAGAAACCGCTAATATAGTAAACTGGCTACCGGAGGGCCGTCCCATGTCGATCCACGAGGAACTGCAGGTTTTCTGGAATTCCTATGTGGCTGCCTATCGTGCTGGCGATGCCAAAACATGCGGCGCCATGTTTACGGCCGATGCCGAATTGCATTCGCCCTACGCGTCTCCTGCTCGGGGCCGCGACGCTGTCGAAGCTCTCCACGCAACCTGGACGAACGGGCACAGGGAGGCGACCCACAAGAAAATGGCAGTGATACACGCGGGCAAATCTGGTGAGTTGGCTTGGTGCCTGGCCACGTATACCGAGGGCTTGGAGGTCGGCAACGGTACGTCTGTCGACGTCTTCGAACGACAGGCCGACGGGTCATGGCTCATACGCATGTGCAGCCTTAACAGCACTGACTGATTCATTGGTTCGTTGCCGAGTTGGCTGCGGCGCGGAGGCGGTGGAAATGAAGCAGATTGACTTCTTCTATTTCTTTGGGAGCGGCTACGCATATCTGTCGGTGATGCGCATTGACACTATGGCGAAACAGTCGGGTGTTGCCGTTCGATGGCGCCCCTTCAATGTCCGCACCGTCATGGCCGAGAACAACATTGCCCTCCGCACCCAGACGGCAAAGGTGCAATACATGTGGCGCGATGTGGAGCGGCGCGCGGCGAAGCACCGCGTGCCTTACGTCAGGGCGCCCATCTGGCCGACCGATCCGGACCTTCTGGCCAACCGGGTCGCCATGGTGGCGGCCGAGGAGGGCTGGTGTGAGGCCTATACCGTCGCAAGCTTCACGGCGTGGTACTTGGAAGGCATGGAACTGGGTAGTCGCGCTCATCTGGGGCATGTGCTGACTCCCCTCGGTCATGATGTCGACGATGTGATTGCCAAGGCCGACGGCGCCCGCGCCCATGAGCGGCTCAAGGCTGAAACGGATGTGGCCCGCAGCTATCGCATTTTCGGCTCCCCGGCTTTCGTCGTGGATGGCGAAACGTTTTGGGGGGACGACCGGCTAGAAGAGGCGCTTTCCTGGGCTGCTGGCCGACATGATCTGCAAACATTGAATCATGATTGATTGGACTGAGTGGGCGACGCATTTGATGGAAAACCATGCGCCGATTGTCAGCCCAGGGGAGGATTCAAGTGCGAAGCCGCTGGACCATTCTTGCTGTCTTGTTCGTCGCTCGCGCCGCCTTCGCCTTCCAGCTCGTCAGCGTAGGATCCATAGCGCCGCAGCTTAGCCAAAGCCTCGGAGCGAGTCTGGCCGACATTGGGATCCTCATCGGAGTCTATTTTGCGTCGGGCGTCCTGATCGCCTTCCCTAGCGGCGCCCTCGGACGCCGCTATGGCGACAAGGCTACGGTCCTCGCCGGATTCCTGGCGATGGCGTCCGTCAGACCCGGTGATAACCGCCCATGACGTGGGATGGGGATGGGCGATCGTCCACCGTTCAATTCAGGCCACCACTGACGGTGCCGAACAGCACATGGCTGGATCCATGGCAGAAGCCGGAAGGCGATTGTCCGTGCTTTGTCGCAGGCCGAGGAGAAGACCTTGCCCTGGCCTCAGTTGCTGCAGCGGGAGGGCCTCAGCCAGGCCGACAGCGAAGACGTTGCCAAGGCGCTCACATGGCTTATCGAGACCGGGAAGGCGGTAGACTTGTCGGGTCGGTCGAAGCCGGGCGCTCGAGCATCCTTCAAACTTCTGGAGGCGCGAAAAGTTGGCTACAACTTCAAAAGTTCGGGGTGGCAAAAATGGCCTTCGAACTTTTGAAGTTTTTTGCTAACTTTGCCGGTATGAAAAGTAGGCGTGACATGACGAAACGTAAAGACATAATACATATAGAGAAGAAAATATATTTAAACCTCTTACTATTGAACCTTGCCCATTGGTTTTAGATTCTGGTTTCTACGGCTTTCCCCTTTGCTGTACGGGCGTTGGGAAAAGTTCAAAAAGTTGATAAGTTGACACAGAAGAAGGAATGAAACGTTGAATGAGCGATCAGATCGATCGAGGAGCCTTACCTCTCCGCTTGGTTGGAGGATCTGGATCACCAGCCAGCTTGGGCCGTGCCGGTTCCGGCATGTCGTCTAGCCCCTCCTGCAGAAAGCCCAGCATCTTGGAAACTTTGCGGTCGCTGATAGGTCCTACGATCTCGATCGACTTCCCGGAGCCGAGCGAGATTTTCACCTTCTTCTTTCCGCGGTTGTCGAGCCACTTTATCACAATGTCTTTAGTGGCTTTCAGAACGGCGGCGCCTCCCGCTCCTAAGGCACCGCTCGAGATGATGATTTTCGCTAGATCGGCAAACTCGGGACCACTCAAGTGCTGCTCAGCCCTGAACTTGAAAGTCTCCTCGAAAGGATCGTCGAAGCCCCTAGAGCCACCCAGCCGATCAATCTCGTTAAACAGTTTGTTCGCTTTCCTATTCCGCTTAACGATAGACTCGACGTCCGCGATCTCATGTTCGACTTTCGCATTCAATGGAGCGAACGCATTCGTGACATCATCCACGAACGCGATGTTTCGGAAGAGCACTTCCCGACGGTGGCTATCACTGCATCGCTGTTGGACAAGGCTCCTATATTCCTCGTCACTATAACATCCCATCAACGATACCATCTCGCCGAACTCGACATCGCTCTCGAGCTCAATCTTAAACACAGGCGACGCCATGTGATCACCTTCCGTACAAGGTTGCTGAATTAGAAAACCACTAAATACGACTGCTCACAAGTCCACCATACCGAGGACACTTAATGCACGCTGCCATCCGCGCCGGCCAGGTCGACGAGACTCCGACGCAGGATCCATTCGAAGCCGCAAACGACAACATTGCCGAACTCCAGCAACCTAAGACCACGGCAATGTCGGCACCGCAGATCTTGGCTTGGCTGATGACGAACGGCCACATCAGCGAGGACGAGCGTGACGCGGGTGGGCATGTTATCAAGCTGGCCTCCATTGCACGGTCGAAGCTGACTAGCCCCGTAGTGCGCAACCACGGCCAGGACGGCCGATCGCAAATGGAAGACGGTCGAAGTTCAGCGCCATACGATCCGCGGGGCGCTCGATGCCTGCGTCTCGGCGATCCGTTATGAGCCCAGACGCAAGGAGGCCGTCCAGGCGTTTGTGGTCGAAGAGACAAACATAGACCTGGATAGTCCCCACCGCGTCGCGCGGGGCCTGGCGGACGTCGCTCGGCATCTATGGGAAGCGAGAAGCGAAGTCGCTGTTCCTATCCCATCTGCTCGGCAACCGAAAGCGAGCTTTGCGTCCCTGGCTCGACGGAGCAGCGATTGTGGTCCACCACCCTGTCGTTGTAAGAGAAGCTACACGTCCCACATAGGTGTTGCGTCGAGAGTTTCCCCCATACGTCGACGCGTTCCCCTCAGGAGGTATTTATCTTCAAACCTGGCCGGGCTTATCAGTCCGGCCTTTTTTAGTTCACGAACTCACTTCATCCGACTGAGGGATTCTCGGACCTATTGTACTTAGGCACCAACACCGATGGCGCACACAGTCCGGCCACGTACCGCCGTCGTAAACCCTGGCGCCATGTTGTCGCTGAATACGCTTCGATTGTCTTCGGCGGACACTGGGCTCAAGTGAACTCTGTTCTGCGGCAACATATCCCCAGCGGCGACATCACGAGAGTGCCCGCGCTCTACATTGGTGTCGTAGGCGCTTGACTGCACGAAGCTGCTGAACGATGTTTTTGCCATAGCGTCATGCAGGGGATCAATCGCAAGCTTGCGAAAGCGCTTGTGCAGCTTGCTCCACCAGAGCTTGAAATGTCGGAGATTTCGTTCAAGGATTTGCCGCTCTACAGCTACGACTACGATGCTGAGTTTCCACCTGTCGCGCGCGCTTTCAAAGACTCTATCGCCGCGGTGGAGGCAGTCCTTTTCATAACGCCCGAGTATAACCGCTCGATCCCAGGTGGGTTGAAGAACGCAATCGACTGGGCCAGCCGCCCTTATGGCAAGAACTCGTTCGCCCGCAAGCCCTCAGCTGTCATTGGGACCTCGCCCGGAACCATAGGGACCGCCGTGGCCCAGCAGAGCCTGCGCAGCGTGCTGAGCTTCTGCAACTCCCCGCAGATGAACGCTCCGGAAGCCTACATCCAGTTCACGCCGGGCCTGATCACGGACGGCGGCGAAGTCACAGTCGAATCCACGCAGGAGTTCTTGCGCAACTACATGGCCGAGTTCCATATGTTCATCGCACGGGTCCTTCAGGTGCTTCCAAAGGATGCCTGATGTTGTCACGGAGCCCCTAGACGGCTGCGATCCGGAGGCTGAGGGAAGGGCGGCCTGCTTGCTGCCTTTCGCAACAATGCGAGAGTGATTGATGGCGGATGGGCCACACCGAAGATATCTTCAAGGGAACGGGTAACCCAGAAATGCCACTACGAAGGCATAGTCGTGGAAACCGCACTGCCACAATCTGCAGTGGCGCCTTTCGGTCGCATTGTGGTGCCGCAGTCAGCTCAATGCGTGGCCAGCCAATCCATAAACCCACGCTCCGTTTTCTTCCCGGTTCAGGAAGCGACGCCCTTTGGACATTGTCGTAACGGTCTCGGCAATGCCAAGGCCGCACTGCTCGAGAAACGCGGCAAACATGCCATCCTTCTCCCGGGTATCGACTCGGACGAAGCGTCCTGCAAGATTTCTCAGATGGACGGCTGTGAGATGGACCGCGTCCAGATCGCTGCGCGCGACCATCGGGCCGATCACGTAGCCACGCCCGAACTCGCGACACATGGAGTAGCCGACGATCTCGCCGCCACGGCTCAAAGTGCAGATCGAGGCATCCGCTGAGAGCAATGCGAGCAGCCTCTCGCGGTTTGTGCCAAACGCGCGCGTATCCAGCTCGATGATCTCATTCAGCCTGTCGCTCGGCAGCGTCTGCAATTCACCTTCCAAATCAGGCAGGGCAGGGAGTGCCGGCGGAACCTCTCCTTGGCGCATATATACGATCCCCTCGCTCGTGAAGCCAAGTGAGACATAGAGAGGATAGGCGGCATGGGTGGCGTTGAGCGCCAAATTGCGATCGCCACACTGCTCGAGCACTTGGTCCATGAGCCATCGGCCGCCTCCTTGCGCTTGTGTGCGGGGCGTTGTGATGACTACGCCGATGGTGGCGAAATCGTCCCCTTGCGGAAACCACATCGCGCTGCCGAAAACCCGGCCAATGCCGTCTACGGCAACAATGCCGCGGCCGGCACGGCGCAGAAGATCCCAGTCCTTTGGCCGATGCGGCCAGCGGACTGAGATCGACAGCGCGTGCAGCAACTCGACGTCAACATCATCGATGTCCCGCGCGACCAGTTCGAAAGACTTCAGGCGCACTGATCTCTGCATTTCAGTCGACCTGCTCCTTATATCCAACTCGCGAGCACGTCCTGTCGTCGCTGACGGTGCCGCAGCCGTCTTTGCCTTATGATTGCACCCGAAAGCCAGCAGGTTTCGCTGGTTCCGGGCCAATATTCGAAATCTTCGGCCAAAGCATAGCTTCATTCGGCACGGAATGCTCTCGCCTGCTGCCACACTTGTCGCATCCAGCGAAGTGCGAGTGGAGCGGCGCCCGGTGAATGTCGAAGAAATTCTAGCGACGCTGATCGCGTTCCCCTCGGTCGTGGGCTCGCCCAACGGCGCGATCGTCGACTGGGTGCGTGAATATTGCGAGGCGGCCGGAGCAGAAACGACCGTCCTTTGCGGCCCCGAAGGCGACCGGTCCAACCTGTTTGTCACGATCGGGCCGCGGCGGGCCTGCGGCTACATCTTGTCGGGCCACCTGGATGTCGTGCCGGCCGGTGAGCGGGAATGGAACTCGGATCCCTTTGTTCTGCGCCACGATGGCGCCAGGCTTCATGGCCGGGGCACCTCCGACATGAAGGGCTTTCTTGCCTGCGTGCTGGCCGCGCTGCCGCGGCTTGCGGCGACGAACTTGCAGCGGCCCATTCATCTCGCATTCTCCTATGACGAGGAGGCGGGTGCCCGTGGTGTGCCGCATCTCATCGCCGCCCTGCCAAGCCTGTGCGAGAAGCCGCTTGGCGCGATTATCGGTGAGCCGAGCCGGATGGAAGCCGTGCGGGGGCACAAAGGCAAGGCGGCCGCGCGGCTCGAGGTGATAGGACGGTCCGGCCATTCTTCACGGCCCGAGCTGGGACTGAATGCCGTGCATGCAATGTCAGGTCTCGTCACGCAGATCGTGGCCTATGGTCAGACCCTCGCGGATGGGCCGTTCGACACGGATTTCGCGCCTCCATACTCGTCATTGCAGGTTGGTGTCATCGCTGGCGGCCAAGCCGTCAACATCATCCCTGATCGCTGCACCGCCGATATCGAGGTCCGTGCCGTGCCTGGTGTTTCCCCATCATCATTGCTTGAGCCGGTAAAGGCCCAGCTAATCGCGCTCGGTGACAGCGGCTTTGACGTGGCGTGGCATGAGCTGAGCGCGTATCCGGGGCTTTCGCTCCCGCAGGAGAGTGGTTTGGCAGCCCTTCTGACCGAGTTGACGGGGCGGGAGCCTCTGTCTGCGGTGAGCTACGGCACGGAGGCTGGTCTCTATCAGCAGGCCGGCATCGACGCGATCATCTGCGGTCCCGGCGATATCAGCCGGGCTCATCGTGCCAACGAATATATTGAGATCGGCGAACTTGTTGCCTGCCAGAGCATGATCGAGCGTCTCGGCAAGCGCCTTGCCGTATAGCGGGAGAGGGCGGTTTCATGGCTTTTCTTTTCAATTCCGACCCGGTGCGCGCAGCAGTCTTCCGCAAGGTTTTCGCACGCGAGCTCCCGGACGTCGAATTGTTCCACAGCAGCGAATGTGTCGACCCGGAGAAGGTGCGCTACCTCCTGACTTGGACGGCACCAGATGACATCGCGCGCTATCGCAATCTCGAAGTGCTGTTTTCGCTTGGCGCCGGCGTCGACCAGTTCAAGCGTGAAAGCCTGCCTCAGGAGGTGAAGCTGGTGCGCATGGTCGAGGACGGCATCATTCGCATGATGCAGGAATATGTCGTTCTCGGCGTGCTGAATCTCCACCGGGATATGGTGGCGTATCGTGAACAGCAGAAGCGCCAGTCGTGGCTCGGTCTTGCCGCTCCGCAAGCCGCCGAGCGCCGCGTGGGCTTTCTCGGCCTCGGCATGCTGGCGCAGGCGGCTATCGAGCGATTGCTGCCGTTTCGCTTTCCCCTCGCTGCCTGGAGCCGAAGCAGGAAGGAGATCGACGGCGTCACCTGCTTCTATGGAGCGGATCAGCTTGCCGGTTTCCTCGCACGGACGGATATTCTCGTTTGCCTGCTGCCGCTGACGGAGGAAACCCGTGGCATTCTCGATGCGGAACTCTTTTCCCTGCTGCCGGCCGGGGCGAGGCTGCTGCATGTCGGCCGCGGGCCGCAGTTAGACCAAACCGCCCTGCTTCAGGCTCTCGATAGCGGGCACCTTGATGCCGCAATGCTCGATGTCACCGATCCCGAGCCGCTGCCGGACGGCCATCCGCTCTGGCGGCACCCGAAGGTGGCGATCACGCCGCACATCGCTTCCATAACGCAAGCAGATTCCGCGGCGCAATCCGTCGTGGACAATATCCGGCGCCACCGCGCCGGGGAAGAACTGATCGGCCTCGTCGATCGGACACTCGGCTACTAACAGGGAAACATGACATGTCACTTCTGATCACGATCGACACAGATCCAGCCTTCGCGCCGAAGCAGGCATTACCGGCTCCAGAGCGGCTAATTTCGGGCAATCCATCCTTCAAGACGTGGGCGCAGGATGCCTCGAAAGGCGAGAAGGTCCTGACCGGCGTCTGGGAGGCGACGCCCGGCGAGACGCATTCTATCAAGGGCACTACCTGCGAATTCTGCCACATCGTTTCGGGTCTCGTCGAGATCGAGGAGAAGGGCGGTGAGACCAAGACTTACCGTACCGGAGACAGTTTCGTGATGAAGCCCGGCTTTGTCGGCGTCTGGCGCACGATCGAAACCGTGCGCAAGATCTACGTCAGCGTTTACGACTGAGCTCAACGCTCAAGGTCCGGCCGAATAGTCCGCGCGGCGGTTCCAGAACAATCGACTTTCCAGGTTCCGCCCGACGCGATTCGACGCGGCCGGGCGGCTCATTCTCGGCGAAAAATGCGGCGTGCTGTCGACTATTGTTCCGATGAAACCAGGTACGAGATGCCGAATGTCGCTGCCGTGTTGAGCAAGCTGCGACCTTCGGTGCCCATCGGTCTCCAGGAGGATCTCAATGAAGGCTTACACGATAGCGCTTATTCCCGGCGACGGCATCGGCAAGGATGTGACCGAGGCGGGATGGCAGGTGCTGCAGGCGGCGGCAAAGCGAGGCGGTTTCGCCCTTGATCCTACGAAATTTCCATGGTCGTGCGCCTACTATCTGGAAACCGGTGCGATGATGCCGCCTGACGGCGTCGAGATGCTGCGGAAGTTCGATGCGATTTACCTCGGCGCTGTGGGATGGCCAGCGAAGGTGGCCGACTCCGTATCGCTTCACGGACTGCTCCTGCCAATCCGCAAAGGATTCACGCAGTATGCCAACATACGGCCGCACAGGCTGTTGCCAGGCGTTCAGGGCCCCCTTCGTCGTGAGGGTTTCGATATACTGTGCATCCGCGAGAACACGGAAGGCGAATATTGCGGCGCCGGTGGGCGCATTCATTCCGGTACGACCAAAGAGGTCGCGATCGAGACGGCAATCTTCACGCGTGAGGGCGTCGAAAGAATCCTCCGTTTCGGTTTCGAACAGGCGCGGACGCGTCGTAAGCAGCTCGCATCCGTCACCAAATCCAACGCGCAGAGACATTCCATGGTTTTCTGGGATGAGGTCACGCGCGAGGTCGCGAAAGACTATGCCGATGTGGAGGTCTCGCCCTACCACGTCGACGCCATTGCCGCCCGCATGGTGCTGGCGCCTGAAAGCCTCGACGTGATCGTCGCCTCGAACCTTTTTGGCGACATCCTCACCGATATTGGAGCGGCCATCCAGGGCGGACTCGGTTACGCCGCCTCCGCCAATATCAATCCCGATCGCAGCGCGCCCTCCATGTTCGAGCCTGTCCATGGTTCGGCACCTGATATCGCGCATCTCGGCATCGCCAATCCGATCGCCGCGATCTGGTCCGGCGCCATGATGCTCGGGCATCTGGGCGAGGAGCAGGCCGCGGCCGAAGTGATGTCGGCAATCGAGTCCGCAACCGCACGCGGAATAGGCACGATTGCGGGTAAGGACAGCACTGAAGCAATCACGCGGGCCGTGCTGGCAGGACTAAGCTGAAAGAGCAGAGGAAAAGACCATGAACGCAATTACGAAGATTGGTTTCCTGAAAGATGGGGATCTGTTTCGCCAGCGGGGGCTGATTGGCGATGTCTGGCAGCATGCGTACAGCAACGCGACTGTCGATGTGACCGATCCGGCCAGTCTGGAGGTGCTTGGAACCGTGCCCGACATGGGCCGAGATGAGACAAGGGCTGCAATAGATGCAGCCCAGGCGGCGTTCAAGGACTGGAAGGCCAGGACCCATGCCGAACGCGGAGCGCTTCTGGAACGCTGGCACAGCCTGATACGGGAAAATGAAGAGGACCTGGCGTTGCTGCTGACGCTGGAACAGGGCAAGCCTCTGGCGGAGGCACGCGGTGAAATCCGCTATGGCGCCTCCTTCGTGAAATGGTTCGCCGAAGAAGCACGCCGGATCGGTGGCTCGACCATTCCGTCGCCAACGCCCGAGCGCCGCATTCTGGTGCTGAAGGAGGCCGTCGGCGTCTGTGCCATCGTCACGCCATGGAATTTCCCCAACGCGATGATCACGCGCAAGGTGGCGCCGGCGCTGGCCGCGGGTTGTACGGTTGTCATTAAGCCGTCGGAATTCACGCCATTCTCGGCGCTGGCGCTCGGCGTTCTGGCGGAACGGGCAGGTATTCCGGCCGGGGTGATCAACATTGTCACCGGCATGCCCACCGAAATCGGCAACGAACTGATGGCCAACGAGACGGTGCGCAAGATCTCGTTCACCGGCTCGACCCGCGTAGGAGCGCTGCTCATGCGTGGCGCGGCCGATAGCATCAAGCGGCTCAGCCTCGAGCTCGGCGGCAACGCGCCCTTTATCGTGTTTGACGACGCCGATCTGGGCAATGCAGTCGAGGGGGTGATCGCATCCAAGTTCCGCAATGGGGGTCAAACCTGCGTTTGCGCGAACCGGATTCTGGTGCAAGCGGGCGTTTACGACGCTTTTGCCGAAAAGCTGAGCCAGCGCGTAGCGGGGATGAAGGTTGGCGCAGGGACCGATGACGGCACTGAGATCGGCCCGATGATCAACGCGGCCGCGATCGACAAGATCGAGCGTCATATCGCGGATGCACAGGCGAAAGGCGCGCGGATCATCGCCCAGAGCGAGACAGTGCCGGACGGCAAGCAATATGCACGGCCCGTCGTGCTGGGAGAGGCTACGACCGAGATGCTGCTGGCATCGGAAGAGACGTTCGGTCCGGTGGCGCCGCTTTTTCGCTTCGAGACGGAGGAAGAGGCTATCGCGATCGCGAACGGTACGCCATTTGGCCTTGCTGCCTATTTCTATACGGAGAACCTCAAGCGCTCGTGGCGTGTGGCCGAGGCGCTGGAGTTCGGCATGGTCGGGCTCAACACCGGCCTCATCTCGACCGAGGTTGCGCCTTTCGGCGGTGTCAAGCAGTCAGGGGTGGGGCGCGAAGGATCGCAGCTCGGCATCGAGGAATATCTCGAGGTCAAGACGCTTCATGTTGGCGGACTTAACTAGTTGTCTTGCAAGCAGGTGGAGACACCTGCAGCTTCCAAAGTGTTGGAACAACAAGAAAGGGGCGGTGAAAACCGCCCCTTTCTCCGTATTGCGACCAGTGATCATTAACGTGGTGGGAGGGTATCAGCCTGGCGCGACTGCACTAACAACAGACGTTCAGGCGAATTCACGAACGGGCTCCAGCCCGACGGCGCCGGCCAGACCGCCGATGTCCTTGATCTCGGTGTATTCGTAGAAGGGGTTCGCGGGCTCGTGGCCGCGATTCACCCAGACCTTGCTCTTGATGCCAAGATCATAGGCGGTCATGAGATCGTAGCGGAACGAGGACGACACATGCGTAACGGCTTCCGGGCCGCAGCCGAGCTTGTCGAACATATACTCGAAGCCCTTCATATGCGGCTTGTAGGCGCCGGTCTCCTCGGCCGTGATGACCATGTGGAAAGGTGCGCCGAGTTTCTCCACGTTCGACATGATCAGGCTCTTCATGGAGTTCGACAGGATCACCAGCGGAATCTCCTTGGCGACCTTGGCCAGCCCCGCCGGTACATCCGGGTGCGGACCCCATGTCGGGATTTCCGCATAGATGCGCTGGGCGTCCTCAGGCCGGAACGTCACATTGTTGCGCTTGCAGGCGCGCTCCACGGAATTGTGCACGACCTCGCTGTAGGGCTTCCAGGCGCCAAGAACCTCATCGAGACGATAGGCCGAGAAGTCCTTGATGAACTGCGCCATCACGGTTGCGGATAGTCGCGCGCCATAAACGCGTCGCGCCGCGCCGGCCATGTCGAAGTTGGTCAGCGTGCCGTAGCAGTCGAAAATGATGTATTTCGGTCTGAACTGGGTCATGGGCGTCGATCCTTCCAATCTTTCGGCACTGCGTGCCTTTAACAGCGAGGATCATAATGAGAGCCGAACAAGACGAGTCGCCGCATTCGATGCGCCCCGAAGCAGATTGTTTCGTATCGCGGTAGAGCCTTGGCAGAGAGTTGCGCCCGAGACCGTTTCGGTCTGCGAGGGGAGCGCGATCGGCCCGCTGTCCGTCCGCATAACATGCGGCGCCGGCGGCAAAGGAAAGTCAAAACACCTATCGCTCAGCTCCTGGTCGGAAGGAACTGCTGTCTGCGGCAGCCTACCTTGAGCTCAGAGAATTCAGGCCCGGACTGAACCATGACCACGCAGCAAATTACGCTGGAAACGATGACATTCGCGCATCTGAGGGATGCTCTCGAATTGTCACGTCATGTTGGATGGCCGCACCGTCGTGAAGACTGGGAACTGATGCAATCGCTCAGCCAAGGCGTCGTTGTCCAGGAGGAAGGACGAGTGGTGGGGACGATCTTGATGACGCCCTATGGCGACGATGCCGCCACCGTCAACATGGTCATTGTCGATGCCGCAATGCGTGGTCGCGGGCTCGGTCGCAAGCTGATGGAGGAGGCGCTTGCCAAGGCAGGCGGGCGCACCTGCTATTTGGTGGCGACGCAGGAAGGGCTCGCGCTCTACGAGAAGCTGGGATTCGTCGCGACCGGCAAGATCGTGCAACACCAGGGCCTGGCGCCGTCTGTAGACGCACCGGCACATGTGTCATGGGGCAAGGACGGCGACCACGCGCGCCTTGTTGCTCTGGATCGCGCGGCGTTTGGTCATGACCGGTCGGCGCTCATGCGCTCGTTGCGCGAGCGCGCGAAGTTCGCCGTCGTTCGCGATGAAGGCAATGTTCAGGCGTTTGCCGCAGTTCGTCGGTTTGGCCGAGGGCTGGTGATTGGGCCGGTGGTGGGGAGGAAGCTTCACGAAGCGAGATGCCTGATCGACTTCCTGCTGGCCGACAGTGCGGGCGAGTTTGTCCGTATCGACACCGACGAATCCACGGCTCTCGGCGAGTGGCTCACCCGTCGCGGGCTGGCCCACGTCGGCGGTGGCATCACGATGCGACGAACCGCAGACGAGCCGAAGGTCGAAATCAGGTCACACCAAACTTATGCGCTCGTTAGTCAGGCGCTAGGCTGAATCGGAGGAAGAAATGCTGGCCAACTCATTGATCGAACTCGATCGTGCACATCTGGTTCACCCATTTTCAAGCTATCGGAGCCATGAAGAAACGGGCGTGCGGGTGCTCAAATCCGCCAAGGGCGCAACGGTGACCGAGGCAAGCGGGAAAACCTTGCTGGACGGGTTCGCGGGTCTCTGGTGTGTCAACATCGGATACGGGCAAGAAAGCGTCGTCGAAGCAGCGGCGAAGCAGCTAAGAGAGCTTCCTTATGCGACAGGATATTTCGGGCTAGGATCTGAGCCCGCCATTCGTCTCGCAGCGCGCCTTGCCGAACTGGCGCCTGGCGATCTGACCCATGTCTATTTCACGCTGGGCGGTTCCGACGCGATTGACAGCACGATCCGTTTCGTTCGCTATTACTACCATGCCAAGGGGACGCCGCGAAAAGACCAGTTTATCTCGGTCGAGTATGGCTACCATGGATCCTCTACGGTTGGCGCAGGTCTGACCGCGCTTCCGGCTTTCCATGCTGGCTTCGGCGTGCCTTACGACTGGCAGCACAAGATACCTTCGCACTACGCCTATCGCAATCCGGTCGGTTCCGACCCGCAGGCGATCATCAACGCATCGGTCGCGGCACTGCGGGACAAGATCGCCGAACTGGGTGCTGATCGCGTCGCGGCCTTCTACGCCGAACCCATCCAGGGTTCGGGCGGTGTCCTGGTTCCACCGGCAGGCTGGCTGAAGGCACTGCACGCCGTGTGCAAAGAACACGACGTCTTGTTCGTTGCCGACGAAGTCATCACCGCCTTCGGCCGCACCGGGCCCCTGTTCGCATGTGAGGAAGACGAGGTCGTGCCGGATTTGATGACCACGGCAAAAGGACTGACGTCGGGCTACGTGCCGATGGGCGCCGTCTTCATGACCGACCATGTTTACAATACGATCGCGGACGGGGCCGGCAAAACGGCTGTCGGCCACGGCTATACCTACTCAGCCCATCCGGTGAGCGCGGCGGTCGGGCTGGAATGCCTGCGTCTCTATGAAGATGGCTTGCTCGAGAACGGCCGGAAGGCCGGGAGGCGCCTGATGAAGGGCCTCCGCTCGCTCGCCGATCACCCGCTGGTTGGCGATATTCGCGGTCGCGGCATGCTGGCCGCGGTCGAACTGGTGACCGACAAGGCGCGCAAAACGCCGCTGCCGGCGGCGGCAGATCCGGGACGCCGCATCTTCGACCGCGCTTGGGAGAATGGCCTTGTCATTCGCGCCTTCAACAGCGGCATTCTCGGCTTTGCACCACCGCTCTGCTGCACGGACGACGAAATCGATGGTATCCTGGAACGCACCCGGATGACGCTGGATCAAACCCTCGAAGACAAGGATGTGCGGGCGGCGATGAAGGGCTGATCCTCGCCATCGCCGGAGCTCCCCCGTCCAGGCGGCAGACGCCGAGCGGGGACGAAGCAAACCCTCAGGGTGGTGCCGCATTCCGCCAGGTGCCAAGCAATTTGCAGCTATGGGACCTCAGCAGAAGAAAACACCGGCGCGCGCTCCAGGTGTTCAGACCGCGGAGCGGCTTTTCATTTGTCGAAAATGACATCGAGAGGCAAATGGGACTTTACGATCGGTGACTTCAGCACGACGAAGCTGAAATATTTGTCGATCCCGATATCCAGTTCGAGCATGCGCTCCATGATCGTCTGATACTCGCTTATGCCCGCTGTGACGAACTTCACAAGATAATCATACCCGCCCGAAATCAGATGGCATTCGATGACGGAATCCACTTTCTGAACGGCTGTGAGAAACCTCGCGAAGTCGTTTTGTTGATGGTGCTTGAGCGTGACCTCGGTGAAGATCGTTAGAGTCTGTCCGAGCTTGGACACATCGATCTGGGCGGAATAGCCGGTAATGAAGCCTTCCGCCTGAAGCTTTTTCACCCGCATCAGGCAAGGGCTCGGCGAGAGGTTGACCAGGTCGGCAAGCTCGACGTTGGTGACCCGCCCGTTCTTTTGCAGTTGGGATAAGATCTTGATGTCGATCTTGTCGAGCTTCATCGCAAACCTGTCACACGTTCGAACTGCGGATCGTCCGGCAGACGGCGTCCGTCACGTCCTGCGTGGTCGCTGTGCCACCCACGTCCGGCGTCAGCACGCCCTCACTGGTCACTGTTTCCACTGCGCTCATCAACCGGACGGAGGCTGCGCTTTCGCCCAGATGTTCGAGCATCTGGGCAGCGGTCCAGAAGGTGGCGACCGGGTTGGCAATACCTTTGCCGGCGATGTCGAAGGCCGATCCGTGAATTGGCTCGAACATCGAGGGATAGCGCCGCTCGGGATCAATGTTGGCGGTCGGTGCAACGCCGAGACTGCCCGCCA
Organism: Mesorhizobium sp. B1-1-6; assembly: GCF_006443035.1. Classification (NCBI taxonomy): domain Bacteria; kingdom Pseudomonadati; phylum Pseudomonadota; class Alphaproteobacteria; order Hyphomicrobiales; family Phyllobacteriaceae; genus Mesorhizobium; species Mesorhizobium sp. B1-1-6. The sequence goes on from NZ_VFWR01000006.1 coordinate 321,294, forward strand.
GCGCGCCCGCAAGGTCCGACAAAATGTCGGCGTGAAGATTGGTGGCGACGATCGTATCGAGGCTGCGAGGTTTGAGTGTCATACGCACCGTCATAGCATCAACCAGCATCTTGTCCCACGAGACGTCAGGGAACTCTTGCGCCACCTCGGCTGCGATTTCATCCCACATTACCATGCCGTGACGCTGCGCGTTGGATTTCGTAACCACAGTCAGGAGCTTTCGCGGCCGTGACCGCGCCAGCCGGAATGCATAGCGCATGATGCGCGTGACCCCGACGCGCGTGAAGATCGCGACTTCGGTTCCGACCTCCTCTGGGAGGCCGCGGTGGGCACGGCCGCCATGGCCGGAATACTCACCCTCCGAATTCTCCCGCACGATCACCCAATCCAGATCGCCGGGGCCAACGCCCGCCAGCGGCGAAACGATGCCCGGCAATATCCTGGTCGGCCGCACATTCGCGTATTGATCAAAGCCTTGGCAGATCGGCAGCCGGAGACCCCAAAGCGTGATGTCGTCGGGCACATCGGGAGCGCCGACCGCACCAAAGAAGATGGCATCGAAGCGCTTCAGTTGCGCCACTCCATCTTCGGGCATCATCCGGCCATTGGCCTTGTAGTAGTCCGAGCCCCAGTCGAAGTGCTGGACGCGCAGCTTGAAGTCGCCGCAGCGCTGCTGCAGCGCCTCAAGCGCCTGGAGACCGGCGGCGATCACCTCCGGGCCGATCCCGTCGGCAGGAATGGCGGCAATCTCGTATTCGCGCATCGTCACTTCCCTGTTTTCAGCACGGCTGCTCGCAGCCTTAATCTCGTGTGCGACCGATTGTTACCTGTAAGTTGATCTTCTCAGAATTCAGCGACCTTGCCCCACGCAGCGGTCTTCAGGCGTTCGGGCCTATAAGGACGCGGGTCGACAATAGGCTCGCTGCCTGTAATGATGTCGGCGATCATATGCCCCGCGCCGGGGCCAATGCCGAAGCCGTGACCACTGAATCCCGCCGCCAGGATGAAGCCCGGAATCCCCTCCACTTCACCGATCGCGGGAATGCCGTCGGGTGTACTGTCGATATAGCCCGCCCAGGCATCGGAGATTGCGACGCGCTGGAGTTCGGGGATCAATTCACAGGCTCTTCGATATGTCAGTCGAATCTGTCCCATGTCGGGCTTCGGGTCGAGAATCCGGTTCCGTTCCATTGGCGTAATATCGTCAAGGCCCCATTTGCGCAGGCTTTCATGGCCTTGGCGCCAGCCCTCGAAGGCGCCCGGGGCGAGATTGCGCCAGCGGCGGGCGAACATCGGGATAAACTCGCGGCTGAACCTGAACTGCTGCGGCGTTGGATCGACGCGAGCCCGCCCGCTGATAGCCAGCGTGTATCCACCGTTGCTGCGCCGCGTCAGCGAGACGCTCGCTGTATGCAGGGCATCGGGCAGGCCGCTTGCGCCTGGCGCCACGGCTAGAATGGATTGACGCACGGCAGCTTGCGGGAAGCGCATACCAAGCTGGTTGCAGAAGGAGGAAGCCCACGCGCCTCCGGACATGACCGCGGTCTTCGTACGGATGGTTCCCGCTTCCGTAACGACGCCACTGACCCTGCCAGCGCTCAACTCCAGCCCGCGCGCCGCGCAATGCTGATGGACGGTACCGCCGGCCGCCATGATACCGCGGGCGGCAACCGGCACTGCCTTGGACGGATCCGCCGTTCCGTCAGTCGGTGAGAAAACGCCGCCCTTCCACTTGCGTCCGGTCACCTTGCCCTTCTCGGTGGCTTCCTCCGCGCTCAGCACATGCGTCGTAACGCCCACTGTCCCGGCGAAGTCACGCCACTTCGCCCAGCCCGCCAGCTCATTTTCGTCTTGTGAGAGATAGAGGAGCCCGCACCGGCGAAATCCAGTGTTCTCGCCAGTCTCCTGTGCCACCTTCTCCCAGAGATCGAGGCTCTTGGTCGCCATCGGCAGCTCGCGCGCATCACGGTTCTGCTGGCGGCACCAGCCCCAGTTTCGACTGGACTGCTCGGCGGCCACCCGCCCTTTCTCGACCAGGGCGACGCTGAAGCCGCGGCGTGCGAGATAATACGCCGTGAACACGCCCACGACGCCGCCGCCGATCACGACGACGTCCGCCTCGCGGGGCAGGGAAGGGCTGCACTCGATGTGCATTAGCGGCGCGGGCATCTACGGGACTCCGGTTACTCTGAAGCATTCTAACCCGCGCCGAGAATAGACAGGCTGCGGAGTTGTGTGCCTGGACGGAATATCCTGCGGTTAGTGAGCCTTAGGACATGCAAATTATTGCGTGAAAAGCTCGCTGGCGTCCCACCTCACAGAGGGGAGGTAGGCTGAAGCCTCAAAGCCATCTCGTGTGAAGGGGCGTCGATTGCGTAAGCGGCCTATGGGGTCGAATCCCACGTGCCCGCATGGCAATCCGCGCCGTCGCTGGAGAAGACGTTGTCGCTGCGGCATTGCGGGGCCGGGCCAAGCAAGGCCTCGGCCGGTAGCGAAGCAGACGGCTTGATGTCGGCGTCGGCGAACAGTTGGACAAGGCCGGGCTTCGTCGGTTTGTCGCAAGCGGCTGCGCAGAACGAAAACCGCACGCCTGATCCGCTCTGGATCCGAAGCGCGGTGCCACATCCGATGACAACGCCGCTTGCGGCCCGAGCACCAGCGGGCCGTCCCGGTCGCCGTGGGGATCAGCTCTCCTTCCACCACGACGATGGTTTCGATGTGGGGGAAGCTTGCGACTTCGAGCTCACCAATAAAGCTGGTTCGGCCCACGATCATCGAGTCCGGTCCTTCCCAGGCGATTTCGCGATGCCCCACCAAGGGGTCGTCCTTGCCGAACGCTGCCCTGCGGAAAGAGCTTGCAACGGGTGCGCCGTCGGCGCGATGCAGCACTATAGCCACGGTCATGATTGCTCTTGCGCCTTGCGTCATGATTTCACTGAAACCTAGCAGTCGGTTCCGTCGTGCTAAGCAGTCAACTGGGATCGCTCAGAGTGTGCGAGATCAGTTCCCGCGGGTGGGTAGCAGGGTAGAGCGGTTGACGTTGCCAGCAACACTTCACATCCTTCCTCGCCCAAGGCCACCGCACTGTGCTCAACGCCATATGGAACGACGATGAACTCTCCGGGTTCGATGATCTCTTCACGGTCACGAAATTTCATGAGCAGGCGTCCCCGGTGAACGAAGAACAGCTGATCGTCGTGCTGCCGAAATGACCAGTTAGAGCTTCCCTTGAACAGGGCGACCTGGATTTGCATGTTGTTGACATGCACCTCGACTTTAGGCTCCCAAGGCGCGTGCAGCCCGGCAAACTCAATTGACAAATTCTTCTTGTGAATTGGCGAAAGGTGCTTGTTCAGGGCAGCGACGTCGCGAATGATCGCGGTGAGTTGGCTTGGTAGGTCATTCCCATTGGCCGGGTACTTGCCATCCAAAGCCGCAGTCCCAATCGTAAAACCAGCTGCGCCTGCGCTTTGGACGACTGCGATTCGTTCAGGGGTGTCGATCGAACCTGCAATGTAGACAGGCTTGGTGACCGCAGCGCAGACAGCCTTCATCAACTCGGGCACGTTCTGCGCCGAACGGTATGCCAGCAGGTCCAGGCCATGCACTCCATCGCGCCCTGCAATCGTCTTGGCACTTTCGACAATTTCGTCGATGGCGCCTTCAAGCACGCTCGGATGACCGGCAATCCGACCCGGAAACGGGAAGTACTGGATGCCGGTGTCCCTGAGGATCGGCAGCACATCGTCGACCCGCGTGCCACCAAGAAGAACGTCAACGCCGATTGCGGCAGCTGCCTTTGCCGAAGCAATTTCGCTTTCGCGGTCCAGTGACACGACTTCCAGATAGGAAGTTGCACCGCCCGTCCTGATGGCTGCATTGAGGCCTTTCAGCTGCTCGATCGGCACGCCGATGTCCTTGAACCCGATGTGCCGCACGCCAAAGCTGAGCGCGGTTTGAAGTTGCTGCGACGCGTCCGGAACCGTGCGGTCATTGCGCGTAAGCATGAAGATAAAGCGTAACCCCATCGGTGGTGGTTCCTTTCGAATCTAGTTCGTTTTGGTTCGCGCCGCTACCAGCCGCTTGGCGTAGGCAAGCGCCGTTTCCAAGCTGGCCTGGTCTGCAATCCCCCGGCCCGCGATGTCGAAGGCCGTGCCATGATCTGGGCTGGTGCGGACGAACGGCAGGCCAAGCGTGATGTTCACGCCCTTTTCCAACCCGAGATACTTCACAGGGATCAGCCCTTGATCGTGGTATTGTGCCACCACAACATCGAATCGGCCTTGACGTGCTTGCATGAAGACGGTGTCGCCCGGATAAGGGCCAGTGGCGTCGATGCCCTCGGCTCGGGCCGCGTCGATTGCAGGTTGTATGATCCGGATTTCCTCGTCCCCGAAGAGGCCGCCTTCACCTGCGTGCGGATTGAGACCTGCTACGGCGACACGCGGGATCGCGAAGCCGAGAGCTTTTCCACCGTCGTGGGCGAGCCGAATGGCGGATAGCTGAGCGTCGAAATCGCCCTGTTCGATCGCCTTGCTCAGCGACGTGTGGATCGTGACGAGCACCGTGCGGATGTCATCGTTCGCAAGCATCATCGCCACGCGCTTGGCGCCGCCGTAGTCGGCCAGAATTTCGGTATGGCCGGGGTAGCGGATTCCCGCGCTGGCCATCGCCTCTTTATTGATCGGGGCCGTGACGATGCCGCTCACTTGTCCGGACTTCGCTGCTGCGATCGCTGCAACGATGGCGTCGAAGGCCGCCTGCCCGGAGATCGCGCTGATACGCCCGATTGGTGGGGACCCGGTAATGCGGGTGGTTTCGATAACTTCAATTCGCCGCGGCTCGAATTGAGCTGCATCGGCAGCGTTGATGCGTCGCACCTCGATGTTCAACCCGAGCCGGCGTACAATATCCTGCATGACAACATAGCTGCCGAACACGACGACGCGTTCGCCGCCCTTCGCAAGCACCTTCGCCACGATCTCCGGTCCAATGCCGGAGGCGTCGCCCATCGTGAGAGCAAGCGGGGGAATGTTCTTCATTGGGTTGCTCCACGTATCCGCGCGACGGCGCGCGTCAGGGCGTCGTCACTGCCAAAGCCACCGGCCTTCATCGCGAACAGGAGCGAGCGCCCATCGCCAAGCCTGGCGAGACCAAGTGGGAATCCGGGATCGAGTTCTTGCAGGATCTCGAACTCACGGACGTTGAGAAGATCCAGGATCGCGTCCATCGTGTCGCCGCCGGTGGCGATCAAAGCGCCGAAGCGTGGGCTTTGAAGCTCTTGCGCTGCGTCTTGTGCGATACGGCGCAGCACCGCTGCCGAGTCCGCCTCGCGCGCCCTTGGTCCGCGCAGCAGCATCACGCCCCTGACCTCCTGGAGTTGGTCTGCCTGCTGATGACTGCGCAAATTTGCGCTCCCAATGACGACCAAGACATCGCTACTGATGCCATCGAGCAATGGCGGTGGGGTCTTCGCTTGCACAAAACGCCGCGATAGGGCTGCAGCCATTCCGGGAGAACCAACCCAAAGGACCGACTCTGGATCCTCGATGGAAGCAATCTGCGAATCGAGTTCTTCCTGCGTTTCTGCATCAAGCAGCCTGACATTCTTGATGCAGTTGGGGACCAGGTCGACTAGCGCGGAATGCCGCACGGGATGCACGGGGTCATGGCTATACGCACTTTCCGACACCGGGATGCCGTCAACGAACTGAATGCCCCTCACTGTCGTACGTCCGGCCTGGGGGAACGCCGGCGCGAAGAGCAGCGATTTGCGGCCGCTCGCCGCAAAACATGCTTCAAGCTCCTCCGTTACGTGGCCGCGTAGAGTGGAGTCCACCGTTTTATAGAGCACGGCACGGCTGGCAAGTCGTGCGGTCAATCGAGCGACCGCCTCGAACGCTTGCGACGAAGTAGCAGACCGCGAACCGCTATCGACTGCGATTACCGCTGCCGCTTGGTTCGGAAGCTGGCGTCTGCCGATCGATGCAGTCAAGCCGCGGGCGACGAAAGGTGCTGCGCCATCTGCCGCGCTGGTGAGGTCATCGGCGAGGACCGCTATGCTGGGTTGATGATGGGTGCGCATGCATCAATTAACAAAACGTCGCCAAGTATGAATAGCGATAGTTTCTGACGAAATCGGTGATAGATTGTCACTGATGGATCGCTCGGACATACCTTCGCTCGACGACCTGCGAGCGTTCGAAGCAACAGCGCGGCTGGGTTCGGTCCGGCTTGCAGCAGACTCGCTTGCGCTCACGCACGGCGCCGTGAGTCGCCGTATCACCAAACTCGCCCATGACATCGGGGTCAGGTTGTTTGAAAAGAATGGGCGAGGCCTGCGGCTCACCCCGGCTGGCGAGACACTCAACCTGACTCTCGGGAAGTTCTTCGGTGAGTTGGCCACCACAGTGCAAAGCCTGCGTACCGCCAATGCCGGGAAGAATGCCCTTGTGCTCTCCTGCGAGCCTTCAGTTGCCATGCGTTGGCTTATTCCGCGCCTGGCGGCGCTTCAAGTGGCGCATCCGAACATGGCCCTCCACCTCTCCGTGGGTGGTGGGCTTGTGGAATTTCGCAAGAAACAGGTCGATCTCGCTATTCGACGGCTGGACTTCGCTGTGCCCGAGACATGGAACGTCCGGACCCTTTTCCCCGAAACGGTTGGGCCCGTTATGAGGCCGGAAGTGGTGCCAGCGTTCGAACGTGGCGACTATCTCGCTCTCGGGTCGAAGACTCGACCTGACGCGTGGGCGCAATGGCTGAAGACCCATCCGTCGGCGCGTCGACCCACAGAAATGCGATACTACGACAATCACGCGCTGATCGTCGAGGCAGCGTCCGCAGGCTTGGGTGTAGCCCTCAGTCCGCTCGTACTCGCGGTTGACGATGTGGAACGAGGAAGCCTGGCGGCGCCTGCTGGCTTTGACCCCGACGGCAGTCAATATGGGTTGATATGGTTGGGGTCGAGTGAACTGCAAGGTGTGGAGTTTGAACTCGCAGAGTGGCTCCAAGCGCAGTTCAGCGGCCTGAGCCCCCAGCACCTTTGAAAGAGCGCCCTGCGAGCTTCGCCTAGCTGAATGTGGTCGACCGGCATCGAAAAGCAGCAACCGAGCATTGATAGGCCGGGTAGAGTTTCTCGATGAGCGGCACAGTTTGCCGTGCTTGGTTCCGCACTACCATTTTACAGGCATCCTGATGAGGCATCGCATGGGCGCATCACGGGCTTCGTACAGGTGACGCCGGTTACTACCTACCTTCAACGCCTGGATGGGTGCCAATCCATTTCAAATGCGGAAAATCCCGGCGCGGCGGATCGTGCAAATTCCTGTGACAAGGAATGCCGTGCCCGCCTTGGACAGGTCGGCACGGCGGCTGGCCTCATTGCTCATTCATTTTTGGGGCAATCACTCTCAGACTCTCACCTATCCCACGCTATCATCATCAGGCCAAACAGAGTGAAATGCCAATTCGGACGCTCTTTTCAGAAGTTCGTGCTGCTCGCGGGCCAAGTTTCGATGACTCTGCGGAAACAGAACAGTCAAACTGGCTGAAAGAACGGAGCCAACCTCTTTATGGCGGGCAGGCTCCAGAGGACATCCGATAAGGCACAGTTTGCCCCATCGGTGAGTTCTCCAAGAAAAGGGAACACAGTTCGGTACACGGCCGGATTTTCATAAGGGAGTGGCCTGGATGAGCAGAACCCGTCTCTCGCGGCCTCAGCGTGCGAAGCGTCGAGATGCCCAGGCTACGGCTGTTGCGGTGAGGCGCTTCTGCTCAAAGGGCGATGATGCGGTCCGCAACAGCGTGGACCCGCTCGGTTGAAGGGGATCTGATCCAGATGGTCGCAAGCATCCAGGCTGTTGCCCCCCATGACATAGCGCTTTCGGTGCGCGATCTGACCGTAAGCCTGCCGGCCGGGATGGAGCGGGTCCATGCGGTCGAGAATATCTCGTTCGATCTGAAACGCGGCCAGATCCTCTGCATCATAGGCGAGTCCGGATCAGGCAAGTCGGTCACGGCGAACGCGATCATGGGGCTCCTGCCCAAGGTGATCCGCCTCTCATCGGGTTCAATACAGTTGGAGGGGATGAACATCATCGGCATGTCGCCCGACAAGCTGCGCAACCTGCGTGGTCGGGTCGTGTCGATGATCTTTCAGGATCCGCTCTCGGCGCTCAATCCCCTGATGACCGTGGGCGCGCAGATTGACGAGGTCATGGCCGCGCATGGATACGGCACGCCAAAAACCTGCCGCGACCGCGCCATTGAGCTGCTCACCGAAGTGGGCTTGCCAGATCCCGAACTCATGTATCATCAGTACCCTTTCCGGCTTTCGGGCGGGCAGCGACAGCGCGTCATGATCGCCATGGCCTTGGCGCTCGAGCCGACGGTGCTGATCGCCGATGAGCCAACCACTGCGCTCGACGTGACCACCCAGGCACAGATTCTGGAGTTGATCCGCGACATTCAGCGCCGCAAGGGCATGAGCGTGATGTTCATCACCCACGATTTTGGCGTGGTGGCGGAGATCGCCGACAGCGTCGTGGTGATGGAAAAAGGTCACATCGTCGAGCAGGGCAGCGCCGAGCAGGTGCTGAAGTCGCCCAAGCATCCCTATACGCAGCGCCTGATCGCGGCCGTACCGCATCTGACCGGCGAAGATCGCCCTCGTGCGGAAGCCGCCAGCAAGGAGCCGATCCTGAAAGTCGAAGGTCTGGTGAAGACCTATCATGGCGGCAGCGCGCTATTCGGAGCGCAGCGGATTGTGATGGCGGTGAACGAGGTTTCGTTCGAACTGGCGCAAGGCCGCACCCTGGGCGTCGTAGGCGAGAGCGGTTCAGGAAAATCCTCGCTGGGCCGGCTTCTGATCAAATTGCTGGACAGCGACGGCGGCGAGATTTTGTTCGAGGGATCTGACATCGCCAAGCTTTCCGAAGCGAAGTTCCGCCCACTTCGACCGCGGATCCAGATGATCTTCCAGGATCCCTTCGCGTCTCTGAACCCACGCTCAACGGTCGGCCATATCATCACGGTCGGTCCGGTGGCACACGGAATGCCTTACGCCCAAGCGCGCGAGGAAGCGCGGGCGCTCCTGGCCCATGTCGGTCTCGATGTCGGCGCCTTCGGCCGCTATCCGCACGAGTTCTCGGGTGGGCAACGCCAGCGCATAGGCATCGCGCGCGCGCTGATGTTCAAACCGAAGCTGCTCATTGCCGATGAGGCGGTTTCCGCGCTCGACGTGTCGATCCAGGCGCAGATCCTGCAGCTTCTGGACCAGATCCAGCGCGAGACTGGCGTATCGATGGTCTTCATCACGCACGACCTGCGAGTCGCCAGCCAAATCTGCGATGAAATCGCCGTGATGCAGAAGGGCCGGATCGTCGAGCGCGGACCGCCCTCGCAGATATTCCTGAACCCGCAAGCAGCCTACACGCGCCAACTCGTGGCGGCGATTCCGGGGGAGCGGCCAGGCAATGCCCGTCCCATTGCAGCAAACGCATGAAAAATAACAAGAGAGGAACTACGATGACCAAAAATGCAACGACTACATCCAACTATTCGAGACGCCAGGCACTCCGACTGATGGCGCTAGGTGGGGCTGCAGGCTTGATCGCGCCCAATCTTCTGGGCAAGTCCGCTTTCGCCAAGACCCCTGCCACGGGCCCGGCCGGTCGCGTCGTCGTCGGCCTCTCACAAGAGCCGACGGTGTTCAATCCGCTGATGGCGCATATCGAAGTCGATGACGCGGTCCATTTCTCGGTTTTCGATGCGTTGGTCAGGATGGATGCCGAAGGTGTCCTTCAGCCGAACCTCGCGGCCGAGGTGCCAAGCCAGAAGAACGGCGGCATTTCGGAGGATGGTCTCAACTGGCGCATCCGGTTACGTGACAATGTTCGCTGGCACGACGGCGAGCCCTTCACGGCCGAGGACGTGAAATTCACCCTTGAGCTCATCACCAACCCGAAATTTCGCGCTTGGCGTACAAGCGGCCATTCGCTCGTGCAGGACATTACGGTGGTTTCGCCCACCGAGATCACCTGGCGGATGAAGGAGGCTTTTGCGCCCTATCTGTCGTTCCTGGCCGAAACCTTCATAGTGCCCAAGCACATCCTGGGGAAAGAGGGCGATCCGAATACAGCGGCGTTCAACCAGGCGCCGATCGGCACCGGCGCTTTCAAGTGGAGCCAACGGGTAGCCGGCGACCATATCGAGCTCGTCGCCAACCCCGAGCATGCCGGCGAGGGCCCCTATGTCGAGCAGCTCATCTTCAAATACATCCCCGATATGACGGTGCTCTACACGCAGTTCAAGAGCGGCGACGTCGACCTGGTCGATCAATCCTACATTACCGCCGACCATTATGCTGAAGCCCGCGAATTGCCAGACCGCGTGGTGACACTGGAGACCGGCGCATCCGTGGAGTCGATCTACCTCAATCTGGGGCGCCCGCAGTTCAAGGACCTGGCAGTGCGCCAGGCGCTTTACGCCGCAATGGACAGGAAAGCGATCGTTGACACGATCTATTACGGCGTGGGCACTCTCACCGAGACCTTCATGCCGAAGGAGTCCTACTACTACAATCCGAACCTGCCCGCGCAGGAATTCAATATGGACCGCGCGCGACAAATTCTGGATGAGGCCGGCTGGGCGCCAGGCCCGGATGGAATTCGCGCCAAGGATGGAGTGCGACTGTCCTTTGCCAATTCGACGACGTCAGGCAACAATCTTCGCGAGCAGACGCAGCAGTTCCTGCAGCAGACGTTTGCCGAGATCGGCGTCGAGATGACGATCTCGAACTTGCCGGCTGCGGTCATGTGGGGCGAATTCTGGCTGAAGTCGCAGTTCGACACCGCCATGGTGGGCGTTACCTATCTGATTGCCGCGGACCCCGACGCCACAAACCGCCTCCATACGAAGGCAATCGCTGCTCAAGGCGGGCACGGTTCGAACACCGGGCAGTATTCCAACCCCGAAGTCGATGCCCTGCTTGAAAAGGGTGCTCGCAGCTTCGATCAGGAAGAGCGGCACGGGATCTATAACCGCGTGCAGGAAGTGGTGCGTCATGATCTGCCCTTCCTGCCGCTGTTAGCGATCACCAACGTGCTCGGACGCAAGGCAGGGTTGGACGGTTTCAAGCCCAATGCCAACACGCGCACCGCGTCGTGGCATGCCGCAGACTGGCGCTGGAAGGCCTGATCCATCCTATTGCCGTCGCCGGATTTCACTGCGGCGACGGCAACAGCCTAAAATCGCCAACCCACAACGGAGGACTCAGAATGCGCGGCTTCCTGCTCAATCGCCTCTCGCAGAGCCTGGTGCTGCTTGTGATCGTTTCGATCATCGGCTTCGGCATTCTGAACCTCCTCCCGGGCGGCCCACTGGCGCAATTCGGGCTCGATCCCGGAATGACCCAGCAGGATATCGAGCGGCTGAAGGGATTGCTTGGCCTCGATCGGCCTATATGGATCCAATACCTGGACTGGGCATGGCGGCTGCTGCAGGGCGACTGGGGACACTCCTTCCGCGACGGAGCGCCGGTATTGCAGATCATTGGCAGCCACGTGTTCGCCACGCTGCTGCTGATGGGATCTTCAACCGTGATTGCGATCTCCATTGGCGCCTGGATTGGAATTCGGGGCGCCACACGCCGCTACTCGCTATTCGACTATCTAGCGACTGTCGGTGCCATGATCGCTTTGTCGGTCCCTACCTTCTGGTTCGGACTCGTCGGCATCTACATCTTTTCCCTGAAGCTGGGCTGGCTGCCCGCGGGCAATATGTCCGAGATCGGAGATGCCTCGATCCTGGGATATCTCCACCATTTGATCCTGCCAAGCATCGTGCTGTCGCTGGTCCATGTCGCGATCTGGAGCCGCTACATGCGGACGGCGACCCTCGACGCCATCAGCCAGGACTTCGTCAAGACGGCTCGGGCCAAGGGATTGAGCGAACGGCGGATTCTGATGAGGCATGTCGTCGGCAACGCACTCTTGCCGATGATTACCTTGGCCGGGATGCAGCTTCCCAGTGTTCTCACCGGCGCTCTGGTGACCGAAACCGTCTTTACCTGGCCGGGAATGGGACGGTTGTTCCTGGATAGCCTTGGCTATAGCGACTATCCGGTTGTGATGGGGCTTTTGATGTTCTCGGCCATCCTCGTTCTGCTTGGAAACCTAATCGCCGACATTGTCGTCGCTATTGTCGATCCACGTATTCGCCTGGCTTGAGCGCGCAACTTCCCCGACAGGAGACAGCCGATATGACCGCTCTCACCGCAAATGCAGCTCCAAGCCGATGGACAAACAACCGCGCGGCGCTTCGTTTCATGAGACACCGCCTGGCGCTGCTCGGGTTGGCGATGATCATTTTCCTCGTGCTTGCTTGCGTGCTCGGCCCCCATCTACTGCCTTATGACTCACTGTATATCGATCTGCGGGCCCGCTTTGCCCCACCGCTGACGGGCCACCACTTTCTGGGCACTGATCCGCTTGGCCGCGACCTTGCGGCAAGATTGTTGATGGCGGGACGAATCTCGCTGCTGGTGGGTTTCTTCGCCATGGTATTGTCGACCCTCGTCGGCACGCTTGTCGGCGTGATCGCCGGCTATCGCGGCGGCTGGATCGGGGCGACGCTGATGCGCACGGTCGATGGCTTCCTGTCGTTCCCTTCGATCTTTCTGCTCCTGGCGCTGGCTGCGGCACTGAAGCCCAGTCCTGTGATGATCACCGTCATCATCGCCCTCACCAGTTGGATGGAGGTTGCCCGTATCGTGGAAGCGGAAGTCCGCTCGTTGCGGGAACGCGAGTTCGTCCTGGCCGGGCGCATGCTGGGATTGAGCGGCACCCACATCATGTTCCGCGAGATACTGCCCAACGCCATGGGACCCATTATCGTTGCTTCCACCCTGACGGTCGCGCGCGCCATTCTAATGGAAGCCTACATCAGCTTCCTGGGCTACGGAATTCAGCCGCCATTGCCCAGCTGGGGCAACATGCTCAACGGCGCCCAGCAATATCTGGGCAGCGCACCTTGGCTGGCCATCATTCCCGGAGCTGCAATCACCATCGCGGTGACCAGTTTCAATTTCATTGGTGACGGACTGCGTGACGCGCTGGACGTCCGGGACGACCATATTTGAAGTGCCGCGAGCGGCCGCTTTCTTAATCCCTGGAACATCAAGAGAAGTCAGTCACGTGCAAGAGCCCAAAGTCGCCGAAAAGAACACGCCCTACTGGTGGGAAGCGGCGCCCGTCATGCCGCTGCCGCGGCAGCCGCTGGCAAAGAAGCTCGATGTGGTGATTGTCGGCGCCGGCTATGCCGGGCTTTCGGCTGGGCTTGTGCTGGCGCGCGAGGGGCGCTCGGTCGCCGCTTTCGATGCTATGCATCCGGGCGAGGGTGCTTCCACGCGCAACGGCGGGATTACGAGCGGCAGCATCCGGCCGGACCATGCCACGATCACCCGGCGCTTCGGTGAAGAGAAGGCCATGGCGATCGAGGCCGAGGGCAAGATCGCGCGCGAATTCCTCTACGACTTCATCAAGACCGAAGGGCTCGACTGCGACTTCCGGCTGGTTGGCCAGTTCAAAGGCGCTTTCGGGTATCAACAGTATGAGATAATGGCGCGTGGCGCCGAGACACTGGCGAAGAAACTGGGGATCCAGTCCTACGCCGTTCCGCATGCCGAGCAGCGAAATTATATCGGCACCGACTTCTACCGCGGCGGAACCGTTCGGATGGACATTGGCGGGCTGCACCCCGCAAAGTTCCACGCTGAGCTCCTGCGGGTGGCGCTCGCATCCGGGTTGACGGTCCATTCGCATACAGTGGTCAAGTCGATCGAGGGGAACGGTTCGGGGTTCCGCGTGGTGACTTCGGCAGGGACGGTCGATGCACGGCAGGTTCTGGTCTGCACCAATGGATATACCGACGGCGCCGCTCCCTTCCTGCGTCGCCGCTTGGTTCCGGTCCGCAGCCGGATCATCGTGACCGAGGAACTTGCGCCCGATGTCATGGCGCAACTGATGCCGAAGCTGATGACGATCACCGAAAACCGGCAACTCGGTTTTTATTATCGTCCCTCGCCCGACGGAAAACGCATTCTGCTGGGCGGGCGCGACAGTTCTCGCGTCGGCGATCCGGTGGCGCCGAAACTTCTGCTACGCAAGGGCCTGGTGAACCTTTTCCCGGAGTTGGAAAACGTGCGCCTTTCGCATTGCTGGTTCGGCAACGTCGCGATGAACCGCGATATGCTGCCCCGAATCTTCGAGAAGGAAGGTGTGGTCTATGCCACCGGCTTCTGCGGTTCGGGCGTGGTCTGGGCGCCATGGATCGGCATGCGTGCGGCCCACAAGCTGATCGGGCATGGTGAGCAGTCGCGCACAGCGTTCGACTTTCGACCGCCTTCCGCCATCCCGCTCTATCGCGGCACTCCGTGGTTCATGCCTGCGATTATCCAGGGCTATCGGTTGCAGGACCGTATCGCCTTCTGGCGCGCCAGCCGCTGAGGCCAAAGGTGACGGCCTTTTTGACCATTCGTCGCTGCGGCCCGGCTGGAGCACCGCGGAGCTTGACGGCGCCGGCGAAGCGCTATGGAAGAAGACCGTCGCGAAGTTGCAGAGTCGAATCTGTGTCCTCGATCTGCCGATTGCGCCGAAGGAGGCGCGGTCGACCCTGCTCACGGTCGATGAAGAGGCCGTCATCGTCGCCTTTCGACGCTATACGCTGCCGCCGCAGGATGACTGCTTCTATGCGTTGCAGCCGACGATCCCGCATCAGGGCAAGCAGCACAAGTTCGTCGCCATCTATCGTACCTCGAAGGTCGCCTTCATGGAATTGCATGAGAAGGCCACCACTGTCGTCTCCCGAGAGTTCCTGCTCCGGTTGATCGCGGCCGTTCCCTATAAATCCACTCAGTGCTCACCGACGATGGAAGCAGTTCACCACACCCAATGCCGGAGGCTCGGCCGCGCCGCTGATCAAAGGGGCTATAGCCAACGGGCGAACGCTTCTGGGCGCACGCCTTCGAATATGCCTAGGCCACGAACGACATCGAGCACCGTACGACTAAGGCCAAGCATCATTGGACCAATGGACAGGTCGAGAGGATGTACCGCACGATCAAGGACGCCACGGTCAAACGCTTCTGCTAGGAGAGCCACGAGCAGTTCGGGTAACACCTCGCCGACTTCGTTGCCGCCTACAACTTCGCACGCAGGCTCAAGACCCTCAAGCGCGATCCAACGGACTCGCGAGCAGGTTACGCCGCCCTGCGCCGAACTGGAACTCGGTCGGGCCTGAGCAGTTCGTATCGATCAAGGGATCAAAAGCGCGCACATCTGGCGAAGTCCTAGATGATTTCGGCACATTCTTTCGAGCGCACGATGCGATGAAGGGCTGATCGGAACTTTGCTTCCGCCTTCATGGCAGCCGAGGTTGGTTGGAACATGTCGCCCCGAGTCGAACGCATTCACAGCGATGAGCGTCTCCCGGCCGAAGTCGATGTCGTCATCGTCGGCGGCGGCATCCTCGGCTCTACGGCCGCCTATTTCCTGGCGAAGCGTGGCCTCTCTGTGGCTCTGCTAGAGAAGGGCCACATCGCCTGTGAACAATCGAGCCGAAACTGGGGTTGGTGCCGCCAGCAGAACCGCGATCGGCGCGAACTGCCGCTCTCGGTGATCTCCATGCGACTGTGGGACGAGCTGACGCGCGATATCAATCGGGACCTTGGATTTCGACGCTGCGGTCTCGTCTATGCGACTCACGACGAGGCTGTGCTCGCCGGCTGGGAAAGGTGGCGCGAGGTCGCCAGGGAATACGAGGTCGACACCCGCATGCTGAGCCGGGCGGAGGTGGCCGAGCGCGTCCCCGAAGCGCGCGACAAATGGGTCGGCGGGACCTATTCAGATCGGGATGGTAAGGCCGAACCTGCGCTCGCCGCGCCGGCTATCGCCGATGGGGCCAGAGCTCTGGGCGCCACCATCCACCAGGAATGCGCCGCGCGGGCGCTCGACTTGGCCAACGGCAAGATCGCGGGCGTGCACACGGAGAAGGGCTACATCAGAACCGGCGCGGTGCTGTGCGCCGCTGGCGCCTGGTCCTCGCGCTTCCTTAGGCCGCTCGGGATCAGTTTCCCCCTAGCGAGCATCCGGCAGACCGCGCTGCGTTCCACCCCGACAATCAACATAGGCGAGGCGGTCTCCACACCCTACTGCACGATCACGCGCCGACTGGACGGCAGCTATACGCTTGCGATCAGCGGCAAGGCGAATCTCGAAATCACGCCCCAAGCGATCCGGTATAGCCGGGAATTCATGCCGCAATTCTTGCGTCGCCTAAAGAACGTCAGGCTCGGCATCGGTCAATCGTTCCTTTCGGGGCCGGACTCAATGCCGGCGCTGCTGACCAGCGACGATCGGATCTTCGAACAGAATCGGGTGCTGGATCCTCCACCCTTAAAATGGCTGGTAAGCCAAGTCGTGGAGAGTGTCCGGAAGACCTTCCCCCAACTCGGCGACATAGAGATCGATAGTGCCTGGGGCGGCTTCGTCGATTGCACGCCCGACGCAGTGCCTGTGGTGTCGCAGGTGGATGCGGTGAAAGGTCTCGTCCTCGCGGCGGGCTGCTCGGGCCACGGCTTCGGTTTGGGCCCGGGGCTTGGTTATCTGGCCGCAGAGCTTGTCGTAAACGACACCCCTTGCGTCGATCCTACACCATTCCGCCTGTCGCGTCTGGTCGACGGCTCGAAGCTGGACATCGCCGCTATCTGAAGATCAGCCGGAAGTCAGGCCTGACGCGCACAAACAATCGCCGCTATGGCCTGCAGGACAAGATCGCGTGGTGGCGGGCCCAACGCTGACCGCTAAAACTGGCGGCCCATTGACCATGCGGCGCTGCGGCCCGGCTGAACGATCGCGTCTACAGGGAAGAGCATCACATGCACTACATCTCCACACGCGGCCATTCCGAACGCAGGAAGTTCTGCGAGATCCTGCTTGAAGGTCTGGCGCCGGATGGCGGGCTCTATGTGCCCGAGACGTACCCGTTTGTGGATGACCCAATGCTGGATCGGTGGCGAAGGCTGTCCTATCCGGACCTCGCCTTCGAGATCCTGTCGCTCTACATCGACGATATTCCGCCCGTCGATCTGAAGGCCATCTGCGCAAAGACCTATACGCCCGAGGTTTTCGGAACCACCAGGATCGCGCCGGTGCGCGCGCTTGAGACGTGTCTCCACGTGGCGGAACTGTCGAACGGCCCGACGCTGGCGTTCAAGGACATGGCGATGCAGTTGCTTGGCAATCTGCTCGAGTATGAACTGGCGCGGCGTGGTGAGGAACTAAACATCCTCGGGGCGACCAGTGGCGACACGGGCAGCGCGGCGGAATATGCCATGCGCGGCAAGAAGAGGGTGCGGGTCTTCATGATGTCGCCGCACGGACGCATGAGCACCTTTCAGCAAGCCCAGATGTTCAGCCTGCAGGACGAAAACATCCATAACATCGCCATCGAAGGGGTGTTTGACGATTGCCAGGATATCGTGAAAGCCGTGTCCGGCGATGGTGATTTCAAGAGGCGCCACCGCATAGGCGCCGTCAATTCGATCAATTGGGCCCGGCTGATGGCTCAGGTCGTCTACTATTTCTCCGCCTACTTCCAGGTCACCGCGGGGAACACATCAGAGGTCGACTTCACCGTTCCTTCAGGGAACTTCGGAAACATCTGTGCTGGTCACGTCGCGCGCATGATGGGACTTCCCGTATCCCGTCTCGTCATTGCAACCAACGAGAACAACGTGCTCGATGAGTTCTTCCGCACCGGCGTGTATCGCGTGCGGGGCCGAGCGGACACGTATGAAACATCAAGCCCATCGATGGACATTTCCAAGGCCTCCAATCTCGAGCGTTTCGTCTTCGACCTGCTCGGTCGCGATGCGAGCCGAACGAAATCAATGTTCGACAACCAGCTCGGGGGAAGAGGATCGTTCGATCTCAGTGGTGATCCCGCCTTTGCGCAGGTGGCGGTTCGTTTTGGTTTCTACAGCGGCAAGAGCACGCACGCCGACCGCTTGGAGACGATCCGTGACACGTGGCGCCGCTTCAACGCGTTAATCGACCCACACACTGCTGACGGCATCACGGTCGCACGCAGGCACTCCGTTCCGGAGATGCCGATGATCGTGCTCGAGACGGCCCTGCCGGTCAAATTTGCGGGGACCATCAGGGAGGCTTTGGGCCGCGAGCCAGATCGTCCAGAACGGTTCGATGGAATAGAAGATTTGCCGAGACGATTTAAGGTCATTCCCGCCGATGCGCAGACCGTAAAGACCTACATCGCCGAAATCGTGCAGGGTGCGGCCTGCTGAAGAACTGCTTGAGCAATCGGAGATCGTTATTTCCGCCATGGCTGTATATACGAAGCTGTCATTCGACGAAGTCGCAGCCTTCTTTGGGGAGCTGGGTCTAGGCTGGCCGCGTTCTGTTCGCGGCATCACGACCGGAATTGAGAACACGAACTACTTCGTAGATGCCGAAACCGGAGAGTATGTGCTCACCTTGTTTGAGCGCCTGACATTCGAACAATTGCCTTTCTACCTCCATTTTATAAAGCACCTTGCGGCGCGGCGCCTGCCGGTCCCGGATCCGGTTGCCAACGTCAAAGGCGAAATCCTTCATTCGCTGAAAGATCGCCCTGCGGTGGTCGTCAACAGGCTTCCTGGCGAGAGCGTGACAGCACCGACAGTGTCGCATTGTCGCTCTATCGGGGAGACCCTGGCGCGAATACACTTGGCTGGGACCGATTATCCACGACACCAGGTCAATCCGCGTGGTCTCGAATGGTGGAACGAGGTGGTGCCTGTGGTCGGCCGCTGGGTATCTGAGGAACAGTGCTCGCTGCTCACAAGGGAATTGGCCTTTCAGAACCAAATTGCCCAGTCCTCCACCTACCGGCAACTACCCAAGGGGCCGGTGCACGCTGATCTCTTTCGTGACAACGTGTTGTTTGACGGTGGTCAGCTGACCGGCGTCTTTGATTTCTACTTCGCCGGATGCGACGCCTTCTTATTTGACATTGCCGTATGCCTCAATGACTGGTGCGTCGATGACTGCACCGGCAGCCAAGACGGTGAGCGAGCAGCCGCTTTCTTAGGCGCCTATGAGTCCGTTCGAACGCTTACTCCAGCCGAACGCATATTGCTTCCCGCGATGCAACGCGCTGGAGCATTTCGCTTTTGGCTATCGCGTCTCTGGGACCTGCACCAGCCTCGGGAGGCTGCAATCCTCAAAGCACACGATCCGAGCCACTGCGAGCGCATGTTACGCGTGCACAGGGGAGAAATCGCATGAGCAAGACCGCGAAGATCACCAATGGAAGCAAAAGCAGGATGGCACCGACTCTCAACAACCGCGTTCGCGAGTTGCTTTCGCAGATCGAGGCGGAGGGCCTATACAAGCGCGAGCGCGTCATCACCTCGCCCCAGTGGTCCGAAATCGAGGTTGGCGCCCGAAAGCTGCTCAATTTCTGTGCCAACAACTATCTCGGCCTCGCTGACAGCGAAGAGCTGCGCGAGGCGGCGAAGGCCGCGCTCGACCGATACGGCTACGGCATGGCCTCGGTACGATTCATCTGCGGCACACAAGAGGAACACAAGCAGCTCGAGGCAAAGATATCGAGCTTCCTCGGCATGGAAGACACGATCCTCTACGGTTCCTGCTTCGACGCCAACGGCGGCCTGTTCGAGACGCTGTTTTCCGAAGAGGATGCGATCATCTCCGACGCGCTCAACCATGCCTCGATCATCGACGGTGTGCGGCTCTCCAAAGCGAAACGCTTCCGCTACGCCAATAATGACATGGGGAGCCTTGAGGAAGAACTGAAAAAGGCTGAAGGCAGCCGCTTCAAGCTCATCGCCACCGACGGCGTCTTCTCGATGGACGGCATCATCGCGAATTTGGCGGGCGTCTGCGACCTCGCAGAAAAATATGAGGCAATGGTGATGGTGGACGACAGCCACGCTGTCGGCCTCGTCGGTGAGCATGGCCGTGGCACGCCGGAATATTGCGGCGTCGAGGGCAGGGTGGACATCATCACCGGTACGCTAGGCAAGGCGCTGGGGGGTGCCTCGGGTGGCTACACGGCGGCGAGCAGGCCGGTCGTTGACTGGCTGCGCCAGCGCTCGCGACCCTATCTGTTTTCCAACACACTGATGCCAGCGATCGCGGCGGCATCGCTTAAGGTGTTCGACATCATCGAGAGGAACGAAGGGCTGCGTGAACGTCTCTATGAGAACGCGGAGCGCTTCCGCTCCGGCATGAAAAAGCTCGGCTTCACATTGGCCGGAGCTGACCACCCGATCATTCCAGTGATGATCGGCGATGCCGCGCTGGCTTTGCAGATGGCTGACATGCTGCTCGAGCGCGGCATTTATGTGATCGGGTTTTCCTTCCCCGTCGTGCCCAAGGGCCAGGCCCGGATCAGGACGCAGATGTCGGCCGCCCATTCGGCAGCCGATATCGACCGGGCGGTTGCAGCGTTCGGTGAGGTCGGCCGCGAACTCGGAGTGATTAGCTGATGTCCAACATGATGCGCGCACTTGTAAAAACTCGCGCCGAGCCGGGCATCTGGATGGAAGAGGTGCCGGTGCCGGAAATCGGCCCCAACGACGTCCTGATCAAGGTGAAAAAGACCGCGATCTGCGGCACCGACGTCCACATCTACAATTGGGACCAGTGGGCACAGAAGACGGTGCCCGTGCCGATGGTGACCGGCCATGAATTCGTCGGCACCGTTGCGGATTTCGGCGCCGCGGTCACCGAATACAAGGTCGGCCAGCGTGTGTCGGGCGAAGGCCACATCGTCTGCGGTCATTGCCGCAACTGCCGCGCGGGCAGGGGGCATCTGTGCCGCAACACGCTCGGCGTCGGCGTCAATCGCCCGGGCGCCTTCGGCGAGTACCTGGCGATCCCGCAGCACAATGTCGTGCCGATCCCCGACGATGTGCCGGACGAGATCGCCGCGATCTTCGATCCCCTGGGCAATGCGGTCCACACCGCATTGTCCTTCGATCTGGTCGGCGAGGACGTGCTGGTCACCGGGGCCGGACCGATCGGCATCATGGGCGCGCTGGTGGCGCAATGCGTCGGCGCCAGGAAGGTCGTTATCACGGATATCAATCCGGTTCGGCTGGATCTTGCGCGCAAGCTTGGCGTCCAGCATGTCGTCGACGCCTCCAAGGAAAAACTGCGCGACGTGATGCCGGCGCTCGGCATGACGGAGGGTTTTGATGTCGGCCTGGAGATGTCGGGGGCAGCCCCCGCCTTCCGCGACATGATCGACACCATGAACAATGGCGGCAAGATCGCCATCCTCGGCATTGCGCCGACCGGGTTCGAGATCGATTGGAACAAGGTCATCTTCAAGATGCTGCATCTCAAGGGCATCTACGGCCGCGAGATGTTCGAGACCTGGTACAAGATGATAGCTCTGGTCCAGGGCCCGCTCGACGTCTCAGGCCTGATCACCCACCGTATCGGCATCGATGATTTCCAGGTTGGATTCGATGCGATGCGCAGCGGCAGTTCGGGCAAGGTGGTGATGGATTGGTAGGCGGCGCTTGCGGCTCCCTCCAAGGCTCGCCATCTGCGGGCATGAACGTCCAGGGCAGAATTCTGATGGCGACGATGACGCTGGTTTCTCACTCAGGGCTATCGAATCTGGGACTTGGTTGCCATATGGTCTTTGGCGGTGGGCCGGAGTCTTGAGCTCATGCGGTGCCGTGAAGCACGGCTCGGCTGTAAAGGTTTTTTCCAGTGCAGCGGAAAAAATTCGTCGGGGCTGGACCTGTCGGTGCGAGGCCGATCAGTGGTGGGACGCTTTCGCGCGGATCAGCGCGTCGGCCATGTAGAGGTCCTGGAGAGAGATACCGGAACTGTCGAAGACAGTGATTTCATAGTCGAAGCGGCGTCCGGGAGCACGTTTTTCAACGACGTCGCCGATTGGCGTCACCGCAAGTACGCCGCCGTCGATGTCGTCGCGCACGTGTTGGAACTCGCCGATCTGGACGGACTGGGAAAGCAGATCACAAAACAGGCGTGCCCTGGGAAATAATTCGCTCGGCAATTCGCGTTTGCCCGGGGCATCCGACCCCATGCTGACGATATGGGTTCCGGGTCCCACCCAAGCGGCATCGAACAGCGGTTCGCGTGAGGGTGTCACTGTGACCACGATGTCGGCTGCGCGCACGGCTTCTTCCGGCAAGGCAGCGCGCGCATCCAGGCCTTTTTCGCCGATCTGATCGACAAAAGCGTCGAGCTGCGGCGAAGGCCGCGCCACGACCAGCACGGTTTCAATTGGGCGGATGCGGGCCACCGCCATCACTTCGAAGCCCGCCTGATTGCCGGCGCCGAATATCGCCAGAACTTTGGCTCGCTTGCGCGCAAGTAAATCGGCCGCAACCGCGTCGGCTGCGGCCGTCCTGTAGGCGTTGACCTTTCCGGCCTCGATAACGGCGCTGAGCTGACCTGAATGCTGATCGAGCAGCACGATTGTGGAGTTGTGGCGGGGAAGGCCACGTGCCGGGTTGCCAGACCAGAAGGAGCCGATTTTCACGCCGGTTAGGTCATCCGACGAACCGGATTTGACTGAGAAGGTATTGGTCGCCTCCTGTGTGCGCCCGAGAACAGCAGGAAAGACCCAGCTCCGCCCCGACGCTGCTGCCACGAGAGCCTTCCGCGCCGCCTCGAAAGCAAGCTCATGCGTGACAAGGGCGGCCGATTCCTCCTCGCTGATGTAGATCATCCAAAATTCCCCATGTGCGTCAGTCGTTTATCGCTGGTTGCAGCTACGGCGTTACCGAGGCAGAAATCGCACGCCACAGCGAACGATGCGGACCTCGGCCGATCGCAGGGCAACCAGGCGGAGCGATTCTAGGTGCCCGATAGTCCTCGCCTGATTTGCGCAATTTGGGATGCCGAGGAACTGCTTAAAACGAACAATCCCGCTGAATTGAAAGCGCAAAACAGCAGCGAAATCTGTCCGCCGGACGCCACTCTAAGGTGCGACTTCAATCCTGGATCGAATGACAGCGTTGCACTTATGGCAATTGAGCATGGCACAGACATCGTCAGCAACCAGATGGAGCTGATGAAATTGGAGCCCCGCCATTTGCCGGGCGCGCTGAAGCTGTCGCAGGAGATGGGCTGGCCCTATCGCCTGGAGGATTGGGAATTTGCCGCAATGGTTGGAAATGGTCTGGTCCTGGAGCGGGGAGGACACGTGATCGGCACGGCCATGTCCTGGAGCTACGGACCGACCTATGCTTCCGCCGGAATGATCATCGTCACCGGCTCCGCGCAAGGCGGCGGCAACGGCTCCCGGCTCTTTGATGGATTGCTTGCGGCTACACAGGGGCGCCACGTGCTGCTCAATTCGACCGAAGAGGGGCTCGCGCTCTATAAACGGCGTGGCTTCACTGCCTGGGGCACTGTACTTCAGCACCAGGGCCCGCTGACTGTTGCCGTGACGCAGACGACCCCTGACATCCGTCAGGCGACGGTCTTAGACCTCGCGGCAATCCAGGCCTTCGACGAACGGGCCACCGGCATGCCCCGGACGGCGATGGTGGCTGCGCTCGCCGATGCGGGCAAGGTCGTCGTTATCGAGCGCGCGGGGCGGGTTGCCGGCTACGCCATCGCCAGGAAGTTCGGGCGCGGCTATGTTGTCGGCCCCTGTGCGGCCGAAAGCGTGGAGGACGCGCGGCTTCTGATCCTGGCCCAGCTTTCGAAGCTTCGCGATCAATTCGTTCGCATCGACGTCTATGCCGAGGATGGATTGGGCGACTGGCTTGAGAGCCTCGGCCTCAAGCGGACCGGCAGTGCCACCGCTATGGTCAAAGGGCAACGACCCGTTTCTGACGGGCTGGCCCACATGTACGCATTGGCAAACCAGTCGTTCATTTAGGAAACAAGGTCATGGACAATAGGGCGGCAAATCTATCAGGGAGCGCGACGGCGAAGAGTATCGACGCCCTTGTGACGCCGACCCTGCTGCTGGACCGCGGACGGCTCGGACGCAACATTCAACGCCTCGCTGAACGCGCCAAGAAGCTCGGCGTGGTGCTGCGTCCGCACATGAAGACGGCCAAGAGCATCGACGTCGCTTGCGACGTGTTTCCACAGGGACCCGGTCCCATCACGGTCTCGACCGTCGCCGAGGCGGCGTATTTCGCGGACCACGGCTTTCGCGACATCACCTATGCCGTCGGCATCTCGCCGGCTTCGGCAAGGCGCGCCATGGAGCTTTGTCGCCGTACCGGCGCCGATGTGAAGCTGCTTCTCGATTGCGTGGACCAGGCCGACGCCCTGGCCCGAGTGCGCGAAGCCACCGGCATGACGCCCTCGGTCCTCATCGAACTGGACTGCGACGACCATCGCGGTGGCTTGAGGCCGGACGACCCAAGATTGCTCGACGTGGCCAACAGGGTTGTCGCTGCCGGTGCCAAGCTCGTCGGCGTTCTCGCTCACGCGGGCGAATCCTACGGCTTGAACACACCCAATGCGCTGGTCAAGGCAGCGGAGAACGAGCGTTCAGCCGCCGTGCGCGCCGCTGAAATCCTGCGCGCTTATGGCCACGCCTGTCCGGTCGTCAGCGTCGGCTCGACGCCGACAGCGCATTTCGCCCAGAACCTGGAGGGTGTCACGGAGCTGCGCGCCGGCGTCTACATGTTCTTCGATCTCGTCCAGCATGGGGTTGGCGTCTGCGACCGCGACGATCTCGCAATTTCCGTTTTAGCCACCGTTATCGGCTCCAAGCCGGAAAATGGATGGGTGCTGGTTGACGCTGGGTGGATGGCGCTATCGCGCGACCGGGGAACCGCAAACCAGCAGATCGACCAGGGTTACGGCGTGGTCTGCGACGAAAAGGGGCGCGTGCTTGAAGATGTGATTGTGGCCCAGGCCAGCCAGGAACACGGTATCCTCTCCATTCGTGCCGGTTCCGGGAAATCCATGCCCGAACTGCCGCTCGGGTCTCGGGTCCGGATCCTGCCCAACCATGCGTGCGCGATGGCTGCCCAGCATGACTTCTACAGCGTCGTCAACGGGGACAGCCCCAAGATTGAAACGCGTTGGGAGCGGATGCGCGGCTGGTAGACGCGAACACACGCCTCGGACGAGCCCACTCTAATCAGCACTGGCGGTCAAGAAAATGAAATTTGCCTCTCACTGGTTGGATAAGTCGACGCTGATAGGCAGCACCATGACTGATGTCATGGATGGGCGCCCCGACCTGAACCTCTGGAAGGATTTCGAATGGCCAGCGATACCCGGCCATTTCGGGCGCCCCTGGTTCCTGCCGGTTCTGGGTGCCTATTCCCGCATTAAGGATCTTGTCGCGTGATCACGCCCCTCGAACATCTCTCGCGCAACGGCCACCTGGACAAGTTCTTCATCGACGGTCGATGGGCCGAGCCAAGCGGCACCGCCAAGGGCTTGGTGGTGAACCCCTCCACCGAAGAGGTTGTGGCTCGGTTTCCGCTCGGAAACAGCTTGGACGTGGATGCGGCCGTTGCAGCGGCCCGCCGGGCATTCACCGCCTGGAGCCGGACCACGCCGGAATATCGTGCCGGTCTGCTCGACCGCCTGCAGGCGCTGCTCGAGGCGCGCAGTGAACTGCTTGCGCAATGCCTCACCCTCGAAATGGGCGCGGCGATTGGATATTCGCGCACCGCCCAGGTGCCGCTGGCGATCGCGCATATCAAGGTCGCTCGCGATGTGGTGACAGCCTTTCCCTTCGTCAAGCAGCGGGGCCAAACCGCCGTCACCCACGAACCGATCGGTGTCTGCGCCTTGATCACGCCATGGAATTGGCCCCTTTACCAGATCACCGCCAAGGTTTCGCCCGCGCTCGCGGCAGGCTGCACGGTCGTGTTGAAGCCGAGCGAGCTTTCTCCCCTGGACGCTCTGCTGTTCGCCGAGGCGATCGAGGAAGCCGGCTTCCCTGCCGGAGTGTTCAATCTGGCGCAAGGTGATGGTGCACGCGTGGGTGCTAGTCTGGCATCCCATCCGAATGTCGACATGATTTCCATTACCGGGTCCACCCGCGCGGGCATTGCGGTGGCCCAGGCGGCAGCGCCGACAGTCAAGCGTGTCGCGCAGGAACTCGGCGGCAAGTCCCCGAACGTGATCCTGCCGGACGCCGATCTCGACCGCGCCGTTTCCCTGGGCATAGCCGCCGCCTTCCGCAATCTCGGCCAGTCATGCAGCGCTCCGACACGCATGATCGTGCCACGCGAGCGGCTGTCCGAGATCGAGGCAATCGCCAAGAGGGTCGCGGCCCAGATCGTCGTCGGCGATCCTCTTTCGGAAGCCACCACTCACGGTCCAATCGCCAACCGTGCCCAATTCGATCGCATCCAAATCATGATCGGCGTCGGTATTTCGGAGGGCGCCAGGCTCATCATCGGCGGACTGGGTCGTGCACACGATCTGAACGTCGGCCTCTATGTGAAGCCGACGATCTTTTCGGACGTGCGCACTAACATGCGCATTGCACAGGAAGAGGTTTTCGGTCCAGTTCTCTGCATCATCCCCTACGACACAGTTGATGAGGCCGTCAGCATTGCCAATGACACGGTCTATGGTCTGGGAGCCCATGTGCAGGGCAATGATATGGACGCCGTCAGAGACGTCGCATCGCGCATTCGCTCCGGTCAGGTGCATCTCAACTACCCGGCCTGGGATCCGCACGCGCCGTTTGGCGGTTTCAAGCAGTCCGGAAACGGACGCGAATATGGGATCGAGGGCATGCTGGAATATCTGGAGGTCAAATCCATCCTCGGCTATTTCTAGGCCATCTTTGCCCGGCGCAGAGGCGCGCCGTCGGAGCCATTCATGCCCGTAGTACAAGAGACCGACGGTGAATTGGTCGAGATCATCATGAACGAAGCCAAGTTTCGCGGCCAGTTCGTCCTGTTCGACCTCAGAGAGCCTTTATGAGCCTCCATTGGTTCAATCCCCCGGTCTCTATCAGGACTGGCAAGCCTGGCATGACGTATAGCTGCAACAACGTCGAGGGTGCAGCTCGGGAGCTCATGGGGTGGAACGATCGAGGCCCCAAATGGGACCTTGCGGTACGCGCCTGCCTGTCCTGTTTGGCTGGCGACATGACACCTGAGGATGTCCGCCAGGCGTTCATTGCCGCTGTTGAGGAGGGAGGCAAGCTGCTTGCCAGCGGTTGAGACTATAGCTTACTCCATGTCTGGCACGTCGCCACCCACAAACAGCGTCGTCGGCTCCCGTATTCGCGCAGTACCGGGTTGGCTTCACGCGACCTCGCAATGACGCCGGCATGGTTCCCAGCCAAGTCCTTGCGGTCCATATCGCCCGATCTCCAGTCGGCTGGTCCGAAGACAGGCCGGAGGTCGCCAGTCTCATCGCGGCCAAAGGCGGTGACGACGATTAGCTTCGGGGCTTTATGTTGCGGCATCAGGTTATCTGAGATGGGGGTCCTCTTTGGGCTGGAGCAAGAGCCGGTGGACGTTGAGCGGTGGAGGGGGCAGAACCTCGGTCATCTCGAATAGAGGCACCGATAGGCCCCCTTGCTCTGGCGCTGTGTGCTTTGACTTAAGGTCCGCTATTTCCTCGTCGCGTCTGGCAATTCGGCTTTCCAGATTGGCGATACGCTCAGTCAGCAAATACCGTCCAACAGCGAACCCGCCACCTCCAAACAGCACGGCAAACGTGGCAAAGGCTGCCGGGTTGGCCGCTACCAGTGCAGAGTTACTCCCAATGAAAGCGATAAGGTCATGCATTGAGGGTTGTCAGTCTGACCCCAGCACAGGCGGCGTAGGATCGAAGCTGATCGCCACGAGCCCCGGATGCCTGTGAGCGATGGCGAGGATCTGTGTCTCAAGCTCGCAGTTGTAAGCCATGAGCGCCTTTACGGTCTCAAGGGGCGTTTCGTAGCGGGCGATGAGCTTCTCTGCCTCCGCGTGTAATTCGGCTTTGGTTTCGGCGTCTAGGTGCATCGTGGCCATTGCAGTATTTTCCTAACGGGTTGCTCTGCGGGATGCCGAGCGCGCGTCAAGGCGGTCCTGAAGGTAACCGTTGAGAACGATCATTTCCTTGAGGGCCTTCATCACGTCGCCCTTGTGTACGGCAACGAACCTGTCGACGGTGGCTTGAAGGGCAGCCTCTTGCCGGCTGTCGAGTGACACAACGCAATCCACCTGAACGCCTCCTAATGTCGTGGATGGACAGTGAACAAAAACGGAACAAAGCTGTCAAGAGTGAAATGACGAGACGAGGAATAAATCCCTTTTTGGGCTATGCCTGACAGTGATGGAAGACGGAAGCGGGCCGCACGCCGACACCTGAAGCGTGCGCGTCAGTGCCTTCATGGGGATGATCAAGTGAGCAGAGAAACGGTTGAAGAATCGATGGGATGATCATAGCCCTGGCCGCGGAGAAGTGCTCTTCGTTTGGCTTCCTCTTCCCCTTCGGCCATCGAACACGCGGAACTCTGAGGCCCGCCTCGTCCCTTTAAGGCATATCTCTACCTGCTGAAGGCAACCAGGATGCCGAGCTCTTCCTGCATGGCGCCATGTGCCCCTCGATGCAGGAACTCGCAGTCCATCGGGCCCCGCTGGCTCCGGCCGGCGGGGTTTTCAGTCATCCAGCGAAACGAAGCCGCTTCCGGCAAGTTCGGAGACTAAAGGAGGTTCCGATGAGAGAGCACGGCGGCGGACCCGAAGATGACGAGGGCATGCAGTTGCTTGCTCGGCGGCTGGCTTGAGAGGTCGGCATCCCGGAACGAGAAGCGCGCGGGTTGATCAAGCTCATTGGTACCGACTGAAGTTCTTTGCGCGCGAAGCCCGTTTCCTGAAAAACCAGCGCTGGCCGTTGTGATCTCGGCCAGGATCGCTGCCCTTGAAGGTCTTGCACGGCCGGAGGTCTTGCTGCATGTTTTCGGTGTTGGATTCCCGGGAGAAAATCATGTCAATTCAACGAAAGGCGGCGGAGGCCGGTATTTTCGACGCATCTGAGTTGGCACTGCTTGGGCGGGTTTTCGACAACCTTAAGCTGGGCAACCCATCGCCGGATGAGCGCGAGTTCATTGCCTCCCGAATTATCGCGAATTACATGGCAGGTGTGGTCGACGAGGCGGAGTTGGTTTTGCTCTCGAAGCAGCCGCTGGGCCGTTAGCCAACTCGCGGAACTTACCGCCTGCCCAGTTTTTGCGTTTCGGGGCCTTGTCGGTCTTTTTTCTTTGACGCGGAACAACGTACTCTTTCCGAAGTTGGAGCGCCGGAAGCTTCGCAGCGATACTCCCAGCTTCCGCAGCCCGTCTCGCCCCACGGCAATGGCTTGAGGCGGGCTGCTTTTGCATTTCGGCGATGCCACGGCGGCCATTACAAACGCGTCCGCTGCCGAAAGGTGGCGGGCTTTTTGCTGTCCAGGTGGAACCCGGCCTGGAGACACTCGTTCTGTGCGGCAACACTGGGCGGCAACGTCAGATCGGGGTAGTGATGCGGAAAAGGCAACGGTTCACCGAGAAGGAAAAACAAGACAGAACGGAGCGCACCTCGGATGCTGCGCGCGAGTTGATCGAGGTCGAGCGCGCGGCACGGGATGCGAAAACAGCTCGGCTGCGGGAGCAGCGGCTGACGGCTGACATTCCCTATGCGAGTTCGGCGCCTAGGAAAAAGCGCGAGAACGCGGGGCCCCAATAGCCCACCACCGCTCGCGATGACGGAACATCGGCGCGAATAGATCTCAAGCGGTTCGGTTTCTGGTGTTCATGCCTGGTAACCTGACGCAAAAAGGTTGCGAAGACCGCGCACCAGAAACGTTAGTCATCCACAGGACCGTCCAAATGAGCAGTCAGCGCGCAGTGCGCAACTGCTGTTGCTGGGTCGCCATAAAGTTCTTCGCCCGCTTCAATGGCACGCACGGCATCAACCAGATCCCGGATCGTCAAAGTTGGTAACTTTGCCCTTCCGGTGGGCTAGTGGCGGCTGGAGCCCGCCGCAAACGATTTGGATCGTGCGATTGTAGAGATTGAACATGTCTGATGATCCATAAGCCGATGAGGGTCGACGGCAAGATCACTTGGCACATCCAGCAGTTTCTGGGGTGACAAGGAAAGACCTACGGATCGCTCGTCACCAGCGTTGATGCCTAATTAACCGCGGTGGCGATATGCAACAATGCCGAACAGAGCGGCGGCCCCGACATTGAGCACGGCCCAGAGTTCGCGGGGCAGGCGGACCGGTGCGAATGGGTTGAAGATGGCGCAGCTCCAAACACACGCTCCAACAAATTGCGAACGCTGATTGACGCGCACAAGACAGTATACTCGTCCTTCGGCGAAGCCCTGCACGAAACAGGCTCTGGCAACAGCAACGCCGCCAGAGCCAGCCAGGAAGCGGCGGCTAGTCTGTCAAGTGCCGGACGATACAGGCCGATGCCGGTCCATCTACAATGACTACGCCCGCATCAGCGGATTGACACGTTCCACAATAGCAGCGACCGCTTCCTTCGGGCTCTTGCGCCCAAGGACGGCCAGTTGAACCTCCTCGAGGAATGTCGACTGCGCGCGAACGGCTTCGGGAAAAGCCGGGAAGGCCGGTCTCGCCTTGGCAAGGGCGGCGGCCTCGACCTTCGCTTGCGGCTGCGACTCGACGAACGACGGCTCGCCATAGGTCGATACGCGGACGGGGCCGTTGCCGTTGCGCGCCATGCCGAGTGTGGCCGCCTTGCTTGCCACGAAGCGGATGTAATTCCAGGAGAGCTTCTTGTCAGCCGAATTGGCGGGAATGGCCATTGCCCAGGATTCGACGACCGCATGCATTTCCTGGCCGCTGCCGAGGACCTTGGAACCGGGGAATTCGATTGCCTTAATCTTTCCCGGCGCGGTCGACTGCTCCTTGTTGTTGAGCTGCGCGTGGCGGGCGAAAGGCAGCACTGCGAATGCTGCGCGTCCCTGCTGCATCCACGTCACCATGTCGTCGTTGCGGGTCGTGGCATAGCTGCGGGGGAGCGCCCCGACCTTGAAGAGGTCGGCTAGCACGAATAGGCCCTTTTCCATCGCCTCCGGGTTAGGGACCACGTGAAACTGCTTGTCGATGAAATCGCCGCCGAAGGCGCGGGCAAACATGACCGGGAACACCGCAAGATCGCTCGCAAGGACCATGCCGACGACCGGCGTGCCCGACTTCGAGGTGAAGGTCAGCTTCTTAGCCTGCTCGACCAGTTCCTCCAGCGTGTTTGGTGGCGCCGATATGCCGGCCTCCTGAAGCAGATCCTCGTTGTAGAAAAGCCCCTGCGTGGCGTGGCGCACTGGGATGCCGACAAGTTTGCCGTCGACCGTCATCGACTGGCGCAGGCCCTCGGCGATGTCGTCGAAGTCCTCGATCGGCTCAACTTTCTGGAAGTCGTCGAGCGGCTCAAAGAGTGAGGCGATCTGCGAGGTCATGCGGTTGTCAATGACGTAGCCGACGTTGAAGTCGGTCGCGCTCAGGCTCGCCTCGCGGAACAGCCGGTCCTGGAGCGGATTGCTGTCGAGCGTCGTCCAGGATATCTGGACGTTGTTCTTGTCCTCCCAGGGCTTGATCACATTGCCGGCAGCGCCGGTCGTCAGGTTCGTCTGGTGGACGCGGTGGCAAAGCACGTTCAGCGTCTTCGCTTCGGCATGGGCGAGCCGACCCAATGCGCCCGTCGCGCCGGCGGCCATCGCGGTCGTCAGCAGGGCTCTGCGTGTCATATGCAAAGGCATTGTCTTCCTCCCTTTCCTGGTGACGACGTCACCCTTTGGTCGCGCCGGCGGTCAGCCCGGCGACAAGAAACCGGTTCATCAGCACCACGAAGACGAGAACCGGCAACAATTGGACGGTAGAGGCCGCAAAGAGCACGCCCCAGTCGACGCCATCGACCGAACTGATCATCTCCGAGAGGACCAGAGGCGCGGTCTTGGCGTTGTTGGCGGTGAAGATGTAAGCGAACAGGAACTCGTTCCACGCGAAGACGACGACGAAGACGGCGACGGCGAGCATGCCTGGCGCTACGAGCGGCAGGATGATCTTCACGAGGACCGTCAGCGGCCGCGCGCCATCGAGGACCGCCGCCTCGTCGAGTTCGCGCGGCACCTGATCGATGAAGGTGCGCATCAAAAGCGTTCCGAGCGAGACAAAGAAGCTCGCGTAAAGCAAGATCAGCACCAAATGGGTATCGTTGAGCCCAAGCCGGTTGACGACCGGGAAGAGTGGCAGCGTCACCACGATTGGCGGGATCAGCCGCGATCCGATCAGGAACATTACCGATCCTTCCAGGAAACGGACACCGCGATAGCGTGAATAGGCATAACCGGCGAGCAAACTCGCCGTGACGGCAAGCGCCGTCGCCCCGGCGGTGATGATCAGGCTGTTGACGAGCCCCTCGAAGAAGGCCGGCCAGCGCAGCCATAGCGAGGCGTAGTGGTCGAGGGTCGGGTTGAAGAAGAGCTCCGGCGGAACCGCGAAAATCTCGCGACCGGGCTTGAACGACGAGAGCACGATGAAGCCGATCGGGAACAGCGACCAGACGACGATTGCCGCAACAGCGAGCGTCTTTGCGGCACCGATGGCGAGACGCTCAGGACGCATTG
This sequence comes from Mesorhizobium sp. B1-1-6, assembly GCF_006443035.1. NCBI lineage: Bacteria > Pseudomonadati > Pseudomonadota > Alphaproteobacteria > Hyphomicrobiales > Phyllobacteriaceae > Mesorhizobium > Mesorhizobium sp. B1-1-6. Next base: position 353,931 of record NZ_VFWR01000006.1, read on the forward strand.
GCCACTGATTCCTTGCGTAGCCGCCATACATAGCCAGTCGCCAGAAGCAGCGAGATGACGACCATCATCCACGCCGTCGCGGCCGCCGTGCCGAACGAGTTGTAGCGGAAGCCTTCCTGATAAAGATAAACCGAAACGACCTCGGTCGTACGTGCCGGGCCGCCCTGGGTCAGGAGCCAGACCTCGGAAAAGAGACGGAAGGCGAAGATGTAGCGGAAGAGCAGCGCGATCAGTATCGCTGGCGCCAGAAGCGGCAGCGTGATGTTGCGGAAGAGCTGGAACGCGTTGGCCCCGTCGGTACGCCCAGCCTCGTAAAGCTCCTTTGGAACCGCGAGCCTTGCCGCGTAAAGGATGATGAATGTGAACGGCAGGTGCAGCCAGATCGTCAGCAGGCCGACGAGGATGAGGCCGTGGGAAGGGATGAACGTCCAGTCGAGCGTCGGCAGCCCGGTGTATCGCAGCATAAGCGTGATCGGCCCGACGTCCGGATCGAACAGGAAACGCCACATGGCGACCGCGGTCACCTCGCTGATGGCGTAGGGAGCGAGCACCACGACGAGCAGGACACGCTGAAAGGGGAGCCCGGAGGTGAAAAGCAGGGCTAGGCCGAGGCCGAGCAGCAGTTCGAGATGGACAGCCACGGCGACGACGAGAACTGTGTTCCAGATCGAGCGCCAGAAATAAGGATCTGTGAGGACACGGATATAGTTGTCGAGCCCGACGAACGTTGCCGATTGGCCGAATGACGAGGCCTCGAAACTCAGCCACAGGACGAAGATGGCGGGTAGCACGATAATCCCGAGCACCAGGAGGTGCACGGGTGTCGCATAAACATAGGCAGGCGAAAGCGCGAGGCGCCGCCTCTTGGTCCCGCCAACCGATTGCGCCGCCGTTTCCCTGGTGTGGCCAACGGAGGCCTCGGAACCAAATGCCATTGCTCCTCCCTGAGCGGTTGCGCGTCAGCCGTCCGCGGCGGCAAGTGGAACGGTACCCTCCACCGTCGTTCTGTACATCACCCGGCGGTATCCGGGGTAATCATTGATGGCAGTGTGCAGGACGTGGGGATTGTTCCACATGCCGAGCGTCTTGGGTTCCCAACGGAGCCTGCAGTTGAACTCGGGCCGGACAGCCCGCGCCATCAGGAAGTCGATCATCGGTTTGCTTTCTTCCTCCGTCATCCCCTTGAAATTGGTCATGACGCTGCTGACAAAGACATAGCGCCGGCCGGTCGCGGGATGCCGGCAGATCACAGGGTGCTCGACGACGGCATTCTCGATCGCCTCGACATCGGCCTTGACGCCGAGCCGGCTGTGGGCCGCATTGATGGCGAAGACCCCGCGGCCGCTATGGATGCCGGTCAGCCCTTGCAGGATTTCGATCAGTCGCGGCGAAAGCGAGGCGTACGCCTTTTCGAGGCTTGAGAAGCACGTGTCGCCGCCGACCGGCGGCACCTCTTCGCCATAGAGCATGGTGATGCCGGGCGGCTTCGGTAGCCAGGCGAGGTCCATATGCCAGTCCTCGCCGATCACCTTGCCCGTGTCGTCCGGCTCGCGCACGAAGCGCACGATGTCGTCGAAGCCGTCGATCGGCGTATGAACCGGATTGCCGCTAAACCGGCCGAACCGGCGGGCGACCTTGTGGAGGCCAGCGGCATCAAGCTGCTGATCGCGCACGGCGAGCACGTGGTACTTGTGGAGTGCCCGGCGAACGTCTTCGAAACCATCCTCGCTCGCACTCGCCAGATCGATCCCGCGGATTTCTGCGCCGAGCGCTCCGGTGAAGGGGCTGACCTCGAAACGGATAAATTCGTCATCCCGCAGCACGTGATCCTCCCTTGTACCGTCAGCGTCATCCGCATGGGCTGGCTGACTTACGTGTAAGTAAGTAACGCGAAAGCGAGCAGCTGTCAACTCGCTCTTGCTTTGATTTGCTGGACGTCTAGCCTTGAGGTGAGCTCTTACCCGTCCTGCCATGCCGCGCGGATGATCGCCTCCAGTGCGGCGAAGGTCCTGGCGACCTCGTCGAAGCTTCCTGTGTCCTGCGTCATCGGTGGACAGGACAGAAGCGTGATGCGCAGCATGTGCACGAGTTCGTCCCTAAGCGTGTGAGGGGACAGTTCTCCGTCCTTCACAGCCTGGTTCACGGCATCGCGCAGGCTCTGTTCATAGACCTGGTTGACCCGCTCCAGGGCATGTTCGGCTGGTTCGCCGAGAACGAGCAGGTCGTGACGCAGACGCGAAAGCGGGCTCCACATATTGCGGGCTCCCTTCTCTGCGTTGAAACGTTCGTAGAAGCGGCGCAGATCCTCGAGCTGCATATCGAGTCGGTCGAAGAACCGGGCGTCGGGCGTCGTCCAGAAGCGCTTGATCCGGGCCTCCGCGTTCACGGCGAAGTCGGCGATCAGTTCCTCCATCAACTGACGCTTGTTGCCGAAGTGATGGTGGATGTTAGCCCGCGTCGTGCCGATCGCCGTCGCTATATCGCCGAAGCTGAAACCGTCGTGGCCGCGCAGGACATAGAAGTCGGCCGCGACCTCTTTGATCCTGCTGCGGGTGGAGGATGCCTCGTCACCGGAAGGTCCTGAAGTGTTGCCTCTCATATCCCTTCCAAAATCCAAGCCGCTCTGCGCTGTGACGATGCGATCGGCGCGCCCATCATACAATGTCATGGATATATGCGTCGTACATGTCTGTTCTTTCACCCCGTGCAAATCTAAAATGCAGTTAGCTAGATGTGAGCTTTCGGGAGGTGTCTAGTCGTCCCCGTTGGGGCAGACCAGGTGTCGATCCCTGCCGGCCACTATACGCACGGCATGGCCGGTGGAGGCCAGCTTTACATCTCCGGCCAACCCCGGTTCCAGCCGAGGGCAGTCTTTGCCGCGATAAGGATTTCGAGACGCAAGCTCGGGAGAACATTGCTAATATGCTGGCAATCCTTAAGGCCGGTGGCGGCGGACCCCGCGATTTGCTGAAAGTGACCGCCTACATTGTCGGTGTGTCCAACTGGCCGCGCTTCAACGCAGTTTACGCCGCTCTGTTGCCCGACGCCCGTCCTGCCCGCATCGTCGTGCCCGTGACGGAGCTCCATCATGGTTCCCTCGTCGGGATTGACGCCATCGCCATGCTACCGCACTGAAACGTCGCTGTCTGGCGGTCCTCAACACCCAGAGACAGAGATGGGCTACCGTGCAGTTCTGCGAGCTTCGGGTACATCCGTCATTTTCTGAACGCGGGCCGGTCGCGGTGCGAGCGTCGTAGCTTGGCATGTCGGTGGCCGCAGTTGAAAAGAATCGCCGGGTGCCCTGGCTAATCTTAAGGCGAGCACTTGAAGTCGATCCCGCCCAGACCGTTCTTGGCGCCGCTGGCGACACAAGCGGGTCATTCCACATTCGGAAGCTTTCGCGGGAAGTGGCCCCGACTGTCGCAACTCTAAATCGAACAAGAACTTGTGGCTACGATCTGACCTCTTCGCCCGGCGACATTTCGATTGGAGGCGCGACTAACCTGTTTGACGGCCTCGGCTTCCTCGTGTCGAAACGGGAAGGTTTGAGCGGCCGCTTTGCGCCTCAAGTTGGCCGTTGAAATTATCATGGCCGCCGTCCAGAAGCAGACATCCGAGCGGCTAGCCGCAATGGCGCTTTCGCCCAACAGCGGCCACCCTCCCCTTGCTGGTGCACCCACTTCTATTGGTTACAAGCATCGGAGCCGGCGTGGACAGGCTGCTACGCGCGTTACCCGGGCTGCGGCCTCAAACTCGGTGCGGGGCTTATTTGGCGAAGCGGCTTCGGAATTCGGTAGTGGTGTTGCTGTGGGGGAAGGGTTCGGCCGGGATCGGCACGGCGAGAAAGGCGCACAGGTTCGGCCAGCCGTCGGCCACCTGATAGACCAGCAGGCGCGACGGCGGGAAAGCCGAGATCACTTCGGCGTTGTGGGCTTCGAGCACTTCGATGGCATGGGTTTCGTCGTCGAGACGACCGCCGAAAATTTCCTCTCTATGACGGCCCGGCCAAAACTTTGCGGGTCGGAGGTCTCGCCCATGGTGTTGAAGATCGTGGCACGTGCGCTCCTGTACCAGTCTTCGGCGTTGCGAATGGTGAGGATGAGCTTGGCGTCGGGGAAATACTCGGCGAGTTCGCGCCAGAAATAGGCCGTCGGCCAGTCGACTGCCGACTTGTAACCGGCGTAGACGACGTCCCAATCCACCGGCTCGCCGCGCCCGGCGGCGCGGATCAGGTTGCGGTGCTCGGGGTTAGAGTTGACGTCCTCCATGTGATGGCACGGCCCGAACCCGAGCATTTCAAGCGCCAGGTTCAGAGTGTGCGTGCCGGTGCGGCCGAAACCAGCCCCGATAACAGATAATGCCATGAGAGCCTCCTGTGGCGGGAGCGGATCATAGATTGCAGACGTTGGGAAGGGAGGATGGTCCTGGCGCTCACCCTGGGATACCAAATCGGATATCGAGCGATGCGCCAAACTCGCTCTGCCCGAATGCTACATGCGGGCCGGCCTGTTACGGCGTCGATAGCGATCCGAGCCGCAGGGAGCTAGGCGGCGGCCTTGGTTCCAGCATCATAGCCCGCTAGAAATCTGGCAATTCCGTCCATCATGGGGTGGAAGAGGACTGGCAGCTATTTAAGTGCCAACGGCGGCTCGGCGCCTCCATTCGCATCAGGTCAGCAAGCGTTGCTTCAACCATAGCGAGACTTCAAGATGCGGCCGATCTGGACCAGATTCAGAAGCACAAAGAAAACATTCCAGCCGACGACGTTCATGAGCGGCGCCGGCTGGCTGTAGAAATACACGGCAAGGCAGATTGCGGCCGTGGTGGTGAGAATCCTCAGCCGCAAAATGTCCAGTGTGAAGTAGGCGATCACATACAGGATGTTCGCCATGTTTATCAGAAGTTCCATGTCCCTGGTTTCCAATTGGGCGGCCACTCAGACGAGACGATCCTTGAAGTGCTCCCGAACGGCATAGGAGATCGCACCGCGGCGAATGCCTATGTCCTTCAAGATGTGGTCAGGCAGCTCCTGCAAGGCTCTCTCGGCCCTGCGGGCCCTCAGACTGACCGAAACGCGTCTTAGATATTGAAGCATTGGTTTCTCCATTCGTGGGGAATCGCAGCACTGGCAAGCGGCATGCCGCCCCGAGTGCCGTCTGTTCATTGTTTACTGCTTGGGATGACGCTGCCCCGCTTTGATTACGCGGGGCAGCAACTGGACGTCGTCAGGCGGCCGCCGTCATCGGATCATTGCGAAGGACGACCGTGTCGAGGATCGGGTAGAATTCCTCACCGGGCATGCCGACGCGCTTGGCGTGATCGCGGATCGCCTCGCCGTCTTTGGCCTCGTAGATGCAGAAGGTGCCGATACGCCCGTCGGGTTCGTGCACGACATAGCTGCGGATCCAGCTGACCGTGCCCGACATCTGTTCCTTGGCGACCTTTGCCGATTTGGCGCCGGCGGCTTCGAGTTCCTGCAGAGATGCCCAAGCGCTGGGGCGGCGAATAACAAACAGGTTCATGATCTTTCCCTTCGATTTCGCGCCAGCTCTTCGCGGCGCCATTGATTGCCAGGCGTGTCTGCCTGGCTGGGGAAAAATTACCTCTAGGGGGACTGATCGTCCTTACCGGGACCTGATCTCTGGCTGATCTTTCGCTGTCACCCGATAAGCTCGATCAGCAGCTCGTCCTGAGGCATTGGCAGGGTGCTGGCTCTCGCGCGAAAAGCTGTGACGGAGGGTCGCGGCTTTCTCTTCCAGGCGTCGTGATCCCAGCTGGCGGGCCGATCTCTCTGCAGCGGTGATTTCCACCTTCGCTCCGCTGACGTCGCCGGAACTCAACAAAGCACTGGCGAGCTGCAGCCGAACCCTTGCTGCGTGATACTCGACGCCTGCGCTGGTCCAGAGCTGCCGGGCCAAGGCCAGAAGCCGATGTCCGTTCGCATCGCCTGGCTCGCAAAGTGCGGCCTTGGTTTCGGCTATCAATGCCTGCGTTGCCGGTTGCCGCCAGCGTTCGGGCTGCGCGTCTATTTCGTCGAGATAGATCTTCGCCTGGGCTGAGCGCCCGCCTCGCGCTGCAATGCAGGCTGCGTGCACCAGCAGGTTTCCGCGCCGCTGCAGATGGAACCACGACACCCCATGCAGGGCTCTGTCCAGTGTGGCCAGCGCCCCGTCCAGATCGCCTGTTTCGAACAGAAGCACGGCATTGCCCGGCTCCGCGTCCCAACCTAGCGCATAAGCCTGGTCGTAGTCGGCGCGCGCCGATGCGAGGTCGCCGATCATGGCGAAGATATCGCCGCGGACACGGAAGCCTTCGCCGAGCGACCAGGATTCCTCCGCGGAGAGTTTGGGCAGCGCTTCGTTTATGCAGGTCAGCGCTTCAGGCAATATCTGCTGCGCCGCGACCACTTCGGCACGATGAAGGTCGCAAGCGCCCGAGGTCTGCGCAAAACTTGCGGTGCACCAGCTTTCGAAGCCTTCGCTCCACTGGCGGGCACGGGGCCAATCCGCGTACGTCCTGCAACTCCAGAGAATATTGCAGTAAACCAAGCTGCCGGTGATCGGGTCGACCTGGCTCGACAAAGCGATCGCCGCCGCATGGTTTTGCTGCTCGCTGCCCTCCTCGATCTTGCCGAGGGCGAGATTGAAAAATCCCTTGTATGTCAGTGTCAGGGCTCGCAGGCCGGGATCGTCGCAATGTTCAGCTATCGCGTAGGCAGCTGACGCCAGTTGCAGCGCTTCCTCGGGACGGCCGCCCGAGGATGCCAGGCGTGACCTCATCCATAGCAGATAGGCTTGTGCGCTATCGTCTTTCGACTGGGAAAGAAGCGATGCAGCACGTTCCAGCCATCCCTCTGCGACGGCACCTGATCCGCGCTCGGCCTGGATCTTGGCGAGCGTGACAGCCGATCTGGCGGCGCGAGCGAAGTCGCCTGCCTCGACATGAGCCGCCACCGCGCGGGCCAACACAGGGATCGCCTCGGTCGGCCGCCCGCCACATTCGACCACCAGTGCCCAGAGATCGACGTCAGCAGGAGAGAGACCCTCATTGTCCGCCAAATGCGAGAACAGTTTTGCAGCCGTGCTCCAGTCGCGCAGGGCTGCCAGCCTGCGGGCCTCGGCAAGCTTGTCGTCCCCTTGCAACGAGGCAGGCTGCACATAGCCCAGTCCCGGTTCATCGATGGCAAAGCGATAACCGTGGCGAACGTAGCTGTGTATTGCGTCCTGCAACCCGCCCGCTGCAAGCGTCTTTCGAGTGAGGCTGACGACGCGCTGTAGCGACGCTTCCGTCACGATGACATCCGGCCACAGAGCGTCCATCAGCTCGTCTTTTGGAACCACCCTGCCGGCGTTGCGCACCAGATACACCAGCAGATCAAAGACAAGCGGCTGGATCTTCTGCTCAACGCCGCCTAGCGACAGTTTGCGGGCAGCTTCGTCAAGTTCGAATTGTCCAAATGCGTGTTGCATCGTCTCATCCCGATGCGACAATCTACCTTATCGGCTTTGACTGCGGGAGGGGTCTGGATCGAAAGGTGGGAGGCCTAACTTGGTCCGTAACCCAACGGCTGCTTTAGCGATAGCCCGCCAAAACTGAACGGTCTGCTTAGGCGCAAATTGTTTTAGTATTCCGCGAGCCCGATGCGGCGAAAGCGGCTTGTGTGGAATAGGCGTGGGCGGGCGAGGGCAGACGTTCACAGATGCGCGGTCGTCTCCTAGGAGTCGCTTAGTAGCGCCTGCGCGGGCTGACACGTTGACGTTAGAATGTCCATCAGTGTTCGCTCACGAACAAAAGCGGACTGTCTGCCTTCGGCCCCAATTCCTGCCAGTCAGCAAGGCGCCTCATCTCAGCCATTCCCGCACCACCGTCCGGCTTCTAGAAGCGGACATCGCTGGTGCCGACGCTCCTGTCGACTTCGCGCCCCAAAGCGGCCATGCGTCGATGCCTGCAATCGCCGCACAATGTATTCAACGAACGCGTAGACGGCTGGATTAGACCCGACAAATCTTGATAGGCTGCCGGTCTGGAGATCGCACCATGAAGGAGGTTGAAAAGCTCGCAGTCGAGGTTGTCGCGACTGGCCTCGGCTGGCCCGAGGGTCCAACGATGCTTTCCGATGGGCGCGTTGTCATCGTCGAAAGCTATCGCAGCCAGCTGACCGCCATCGATCGTGAAGGAACTGCTCGGCAGTTCGCGTATGTTGCGGGAGCGCCGAATGCATGCGTTCTCGGTTCGGATGGCCTGCTCTACGTCTGTCAGAATGGTGGCACGACCGGACCTTGGCGGGCCGCGGAGATGACAACGCCATCGATCCAGCGAGTTGCCGAAGGCGGAAAGCCGGAAATCCTGCTAACGGAAGTTGCGGGCATTCGGGTCAATGGCCCAAACGATCTCGTGTTTGCTGCTGATGGCCGGCTTATCTTCAGCGATCCCGGCACATACAACCCCAGCAATCCGGACCCCAGCTACATCTTTGCCGTCAACCCCGATGGCAGTGCCTACCTTGCTGTCGGCTTCGACGAGCCGACCTTCCCGAATGGAGTGGCGATCGAGACGGACGGCTCGATCGTCTGGGCTGAGTCCTACACGGGGCACGTCAAGCGGCAGCGTCCCAATGGTTGCGTCGAAGATCTTGGCCGCTTGCCTGGAACCAATCCGATCCCGGACGGGCTGAAGGTCGGCGCCGATGGCCGCCTTTATGTCACAGATATTGCCGCCAATGGTATTCATGTGCTGAAGCCCGACGGTACCGCGGAAGGTTTCTTCATCTGCGGCAAGGCAACGACCAACTGCGTCTTCTCCGGCGAGATGCTTTGGGTGACAAATGCCGGCGTGCTGGCGACCGGCAGCGACCCCTCCTTCGACGGCACGCTCTGCTGTGTGCGTGTTCCGGGGGGCGGAGGACCGACGCATTACGGTCGCATCGGCGGTAAGAAACCGTGAGTAGTTCCTCGATTATCTCGAACATAGGCCCTCGGGCCAACGGCGGTGCGGGCGTTGCAGAATCACCTGCTTCGACGGCGGCGCTGAAGCGCCTGTACAGCATCGCCGCGGTGCGCGACGCCGCACTGCGGACGTTGCCGCGCCCGGTGTTCGACTTCGCCGACGGCGGCGCCGAGGATGAGCGAACGCTGCGCCGCAACGAACAGGCGTTCAACGACGTTGCTATCCTGCCGAGGCCCCTCAACGGTGCAGCGACACGGGATCTCTCCCTTGATCTTTTCGGCGCAAAGCTCGCCATCCCGCTCGGTATCGCGCCAACTGGCCTGGCTGGTCTGTTCTGGCCCGACGGCGAGTGCGCGGCAGCCCGAGCAGCGGCAGCCGCTGGCACCTTCTACTGCGCCAGTCACGGCTCGGCCTGCACACTGGAGGACATAGCAGCCACCGGGACCAGCCCGCGATGGATGCAGGTGTTCATCTACACCGATCGCGGCTTCACCCGGGAAATGGTGGATCGGGCGAGTGCCTCAGGATACGGCGCGCTGGTGCTCACCGTCGACAACCAGCTGCTCGGCAACCGGGAACGCGACATCCGCAACGGGTTTTCCATCCCGCCGCGCTTCGGTGTGGCAGGGACGCTGGCGGCCGCCACCAAGGCGGCGTGGCTGCTGCGCATGCGCACCCGGCTTCCGAAACTGACCTTCGGCAACTACCTGCGTCCCGGCGAGACGGCGACGGTTGGCGCGCTGGCGGGCCGCATGGCCGCACTGCTCGACCCTGGTCTGTCCTGGGCCGACGTCGACTGGCTGCGCACCGTTTGGTCCGGACCGTTGTTGCTGAAGGGCATCCTGCATCCCGGAGAAGCCACGGAGGCCGTGGCGCGCGGTATCGACGGCGTCATCGTGTCCAATCACGGCGGACGCCAACTTGACGGTGCCGTCGCGTCGTTCGACGCGCTGCCTGCGGTGGTCGCGGCTGTCGATGGCCGCATACCTGTACTGATTGACGGCGGCGTTAGGAGGGGCTCCGACGTCGTCAAGGCGTTGGCGCTCGGAGCGTCCTGCTGTCTGATCGGCCGGCCACAGCTATGGGGGCTCGCGGTCGCCGGCGAAGATGGGGTGCGACACGTGCTCGAACTTTACCGCAAGGAGATCGACCGGGTCATGGGGCTGATGGGGGCACGGAGCCTTAGCGACCTCGGTCCAGACTGTCTTTCGTTCGTTCAAGCTACGAGGCTGCCACATGATTGAAGACCCGCCGCTGCTCACTATCAAGCGCCGTTTCGAACGGCCTGCGGCAGACATCACCAGTGCCTTTTCCGGCGTGCCCGTCAGCCAGGTCGTCGACGCCATGGGCGGGCGCGGAGCCTTGCACCATGCGATCAAGCCGCTATCACCAGCTGCTGCTACGCTGGTCGGCGTCGCCGTGACCTGTCAGTGCGGCCCTTCCGACAATCTCGCGCTGTTTGGGGCGCTGGACGTCGCCGTAAGTGGCGATGTCATCATTGCGGCCACCGACAGCTTTGCCGGGGCGGCCGTCACCGGGGATCTCGTGCTTGGCATGGCGCGCAATAAGGGGGTCGCCGGCTTCGTCACCGACGGCCTCGTGCGCGATGTTATCGGGATCGAGGCGGTCGGGTTGCCGGTTTACTGTGCTGGCGTTATCGCGAACTCGCCGGCGCGCAATGGTCCAGGCACAGTCGGTTTTCCGGTGGTGCTGGGAGGCGTGACTATCTCGCCGGGAGACATACTGATCGGCGACCGCGATGGCGTCGCCGTGGTACCCCGCCTGGAGGCTAGGACCGTGCTGGCGCGGCTCGCCGCCATCAAGGCGGCCGAGCAGGATCTTGATGCCAAGGTGCGCCAAGGTCTGGAAATGCCCGAGTTCGCCACCGTCGTCCTCAAGTCTGACAGGACGCGCTTCGTTGATTGAAATGGGGTTGCCGAATTGCAAAAAAGATTTGAGGACAACATCATACCGATGAGGTGACGCGACTGCCAGCGTGCGGAGCGCTCAAACGTAATTTACGCGGCGCGCCGTTGGGGCAAATGGGGACCCGAGCGGGCTCGACGAGGGTCGACGGCAGTCACGATGCTGTGGTGGTGATCGCAGTAGACGCGATCAGGCGAAGTTGGCCCGGCACAAAAACGGTAGCCGCCAGGTACTGACGGGTCTTCGCTCACCGGGAAGCGGCACTGGTATACGCCGAGCTGAATGAGGGGAACGTCTCTTGACGTTAGTCTGATATTTTCAGGCATGATGGTTTCCAGGTTCCTTTAGTCCATAGCCATTGCTGGCTGACGACCGCAGTGCGACGTCGGGCGAGCTTCTCTCGTTTGGAGGGCTTTGGATCAGCATATGGTGCTTGTCGCGCCGTCAATGAAGTCCGACCGCCCCGCTTCTGAGGCCAATAGTTTGCGACTTAAGGCCACACCTGCGAGACTCAGGAAACACAGGCAAAGTCCCATCGTAGAGCGCCTCGGCCGGGGTTTGTCCCTTGGCGGAGGTGTAGTGGCTTCGTGAGCGCGCGCCGCCGTGCACGTTCAGGACCCTGATGCCGTTGCTCAAAACCCAAACCGCTCCGAAAGACGGAGCTCGACCCAACGATGACCTTTTCAATGTCCGCGTTGTGAATGGCAGCAATGCGCCTTCAACTCGGTCGTTCGAGCTTGCTTGTGGCTGTCCCGAAAGCTGACGGCAGGAGATGGGGCGCGTACAGTGCGCGAGTGGTGAACTCGGTTGTGCCAAGGGGCCGTGCATTGGCTTGGGAAAACCAAGCCCGACTCCCAGGGGCATGAAAAAGCGTATGCCGCTCGGTTGTCCGATCGAATTCGGAGAAGGGGAAGAAGCCCTAAGTTTTGATCTTTTCGGCGGCGCGGTCGCAAATATCCTGACATTTGCCAGATGTTCTATCTAACATTGCAGCCGGTAACGGATCCTATCCCGGCCCGTGGAGCTACCCCGCCTCCTTCCGATTTGACCCGAGTGGCCCATCTCAATTTCAGACGCGATCTACCGTCCCTTCGAAAATTTGATCCGGCCACTTGAAATTCCCTACCGGCCGCTGCCCTCCAAGGGGCCGGTGGCGGTTCTCATGCACTTCATCTCGATGTTCCGGGCGGTATTGATCGCGCTCGCGCTTTCCTCCATGGCGATGGAAGCCATCAATCTGACGATCGTCTGGGGGCTTTCCGTCATCGTCGACGGCGTCACGTAACAGGGCGCTTCCGCATTTCTGCAAAACGAATGGCCGCTTTTGACTTTCCTTGGCCTGCTGATCTTTCCGGCCATGCCGGTAGCCTCGTTCCTGCTCAACACTCTGACCTCGCACACGCTCGGCGTCGGCATGCCGGCCGCCATCCAGTGGCAGGGCCACAAGGCGGTGGAGCGGCAGGATCTCGCCTTTTTCCATGATCTCTATGCCGGTCAGGTTGCCTCGCGCCTGCAGCAGGTGGGATCTGCCGTCCAGCAGCAGATCATTGCCGCGCTCCAATCCATTCCGCGCTTCCTGCTGCAACTGGTCGGCTCGGTCGGCCTGCTCAGCGCGCTGTCCTGGCAGCTGACTTTGCCGGTCATCGTCTGGTTCGCGCTCATGTGGCATTCACCGTTAGAGTGGTTCCCAGCTTTGCCGAACGCGCGCGCCGCACCGCCAAGCAGCGCAGCCTGGTGGCC
>NZ_VFWR01000007.1:0-341803 GCF_006443035.1 Mesorhizobium sp. B1-1-6
TTGGTGGCCAGCGTGGTCGACATCGAGACGAGCTTGATCGCGCTGGGCTCGATGACTGCCTCGGACAAAACAGCGTCTGCGGCGCCGGCGATGCCCTCGGCAAGATCGTGTCGCGTGGTCAGCGACTTGGCCTTGGCCACGATGCCTGTGGATTCCGACCACAGCACGGCATCGGTGTACGTGCCGCCAGTGTCGATGCCCAGATAAAGTGGCGACGGCTGGTGCGCACATGCGTTCATTTTGCTCAGTCACCCGACCCAGGTTCCGGCGAAAAATATTTCGCGAGCTTGTCCGCTTCGCCGTCGAACGCCTTGGCGTCGGCGGGTGGATCGCGCTTGATCGCAATATTGGGCCACACAAACGCATACTCGGCGTTCAGCGCGAGCCAATCGTCGAGACCAGGCTCGGTATCGGGAAAAATGGCCTTCGCCGGGCATTCCGGCTCGCAGACGCCGCAGTCGATGCATTCATCGGGATGGATGACGAGCATGTTCTCGCCTTCGTAGAAGCAGTCCACCGGGCAGACTTCCACGCAGTCCATGTATTTGCATTTGATGCAATTGTCGGTGACCACGAATGTCATTCGGTGGCCTTCAGACCAAGCCGTAGGTCATATCGAAGGGAATGCGATGGTCATCGATAGCCCGCACGCCAGCGGTGTTTTCAGCCAGGACGATCGAGGCTTTCCGCTCCTGCTCCGACAGATACGTTCCCCACAGGGTGACCACGCCGTTGTTCACGATCACGTCCGAACTCGAGGGCCACGATTCGGATCGCAAGGCATCGACAATCTCCATCCTGATGCTGCTGTCGTCATGCAAGGCCGGAGCGCGCCACCCTTTCCTGGCAATGACCAGCGCTCGCACCAGATTAGCGCGACTGACGATCCCAACCACCTGCCCGTCGCGCAGCACTGGGACACGCTTGATCCGATTGTGCTCAAGCAGGGTTGCGATCTCGGCGACTGGCGTACTCTCGACCACCGTCGCAACCTGCTGTGTCATGACGTCGATCACATGATCGGAATGAGATTTGACATAGTCTTCCGCCTGAACCGCGTTGTTGGTGAATAAATGAAGCCACCAGGAACGACCCTGCGGTGCTGTTCCGATCTCCGCCCGGCGGATCAGGTCTCCTTCACTGACGATGCCCAGCAGCGCACCTCGATCGATCACCGGCACGGCGCTGATCCCGTGCGACAGAAGAATATCGGCGACCTCGTCCACCGTACTGTCAGGCCCTACCGCGATGGCCGGCGACGTCATGACGTCCTTGGCGATCAGCATTTCGTTCTCCTTCACCGGCCTGCAGGCGGCAGTACCGGCGGCAAGGTCGTTCCAGAGCCTTGCCCGTTGCCAGCATGGAGATGGATCGCGCGACAAAACTCCCTTGCATGGAAAGCGTACGCTTCCAGATCGGCCGGATCGCCAGCGAACAGCCCCATGTCCTCGGCTTTGTGGAAGAACCAGGGAGCGGGCAAACCAGGATCGAGCGCGTTCACGGCAACGGCCGCAAGCAATGGCAGGCCTTCGTCCGCATCGTCGTCCATCAGTTGTTCGAGTGCACCCTGGATCACGCCTGTTGCTTGCGAACCAACCATGCTCTTGGCCAGTCTTGCATAGGTGATCGGCAGCCGGGTCCGTGCTTGCAGGAGCAGTTCCTCGCGCAGCCGGGTTTTGAGAGCATTGTCATCCACGGGTACGATTGGGATGCCGTCATCTGCGTCAGGGCGATTGGCAGATACCATTCGACCGACGACATGACGCCGAATGTCCGGGCCAGAAAGAATCCTGCCGAAATCGTGTTCAAGCCTGTCCATTATTGTCATTGCCGAGCCCAAGGTGCCCTTCGCGCGATATCGCCAAACAGTCCCCTAGCGTTGAGACCTGCTGGCTGGCACCCAATCTGTCGTTTCGCTACGCACGAGCTTCACTCATCCTTATCTGCAAGACAAACGAAATTTATTGCCGCTTCAGCACAATTATTTTGCATCATGATTCGATCGCGGTGAGGGGCGCAACCCTTTCCTTTTCGGATTCGATATGCATTTTTTACGGACGCGGCCGTCGCACTCCCAGCGTCCTGGGTTTCAGCAGGCGGCAATTCGCTCCCAAAGCGATCCAGAAGGAGATTTTGAGGATGATCACTGGTGCTCAATGCCGTGCCGCTCGCGCACTGGTCGAATGGACCCGTGAAAAGCTCGCCGGCAATTCAGGCGTGGATGCGCTGGTCATCGAAGAATTCGAGCGCCGGATCAACCTTCCTGACCGAGATATCTGCGACACGCTGCAAACCGCGCTTGAAAGCGCCGGCGCCGTTTTCATTGCCGAGAACGGCGGCGGTATCGGCGTTCGCCTGAAGCTCAACCGCTCGGAAGTCAAGCGGATCGGCGTTCTGGAGAATGAAGGCGGCATTGTCGGAACAGATGCCGTTCCATAAGCAAGACCTTCCGGGCCCAATGAATTCATGGTCGCAGCCCGTCGCTGGACAATTCAGGATCGGCATCGGCTTGATAGTGCACACAAGGGAGATGGCTCTCATGACAGTTATCTGGAACGATCTCACCAACGAGGAGCAGACGGCACTCAAGCGAATGAACCGCGGACCCTACCCATCTCTATCGAAAGCCTTGGCCGAACGTCTTGTCTTTCTCGGACTGGCTGAAGAAAGACCCAGCGGGACCGGAATAAACCGGGCCGGAAGAGAGCTGGTGATAAGAACGTTGCTTGGCGCTCGCTCTGACTAAGTTTAGGATTGATAGCCGCCAGACTGCACCGAGGTGGCTGACTTGACTTCCCGGATTGCTTCACCAACTATGGTCCTATGAACGCCGCAGTCAGAATCCGTCGCGATTTTCTTTTCCGGGTTTGCCCCATAGCGGGAATGTAGCCCCCGGCTCGGCTGCCATGCGCGCCCCGAGCCGAGGGGCGGTGTGTTTGCCCACACATGGGATGGTTCCGCAGGGCCTCAAGCCTCCGGAGCATCGGCGTTCCATCGAGATTTTCACGAATTGGCCCGATTCCGGCACCCTCCGTGGCGGCTGGTCCGAGCGGAAGCATGAGTATTCAAATGCAAGACAACACGAAAACCCGGCGCAAGCCGAACATCCGCATCTCACAGTCAGACCATGCGCGTCTGTCGGCGGTTGCGAGCACCGTGGCCGCGCGCAATCCGGAGGCCTCCGATGAACTGCTCGCCGAACTCGAGCGGGCACGTATAGTCGCCGATGGTTCGGTCTCCGCCGGCACCGTCCAGATGGGTTCGACGGTGACATTCAAGCCCGATACTGGCAATGCCAAGACAGTCACGCTGGTTTTTCCTGGCGACGCGGATATCTCCGAAGGCAAGGTTTCAGTCCTCACGCCGATCGGCACGGCCCTGATCGGCCTCTCGGCCGAACAGTCGATCATGTGGACCGCGCGCGATGGGCGCCGGCACAAACTGTCGGTGCTCGCCGTAGGCCAACCCGCTGCGGACGGCGATGCAGTCGATCGGCGCGCACCAGCGTCTTCGGCGATCCCGGCAGACGCCTAGACATGGGCGTTTCCATCCGTCTCCTCAATCACGCAGGCAGTTTGATCGCGGGAGTGTGACCCCTGCGCCGGCCTGTTCTGGTCCGGCACAGGGGGTAGCTTCCACATCCGATCAAATGCTTGACGCCGGAACCCTTTCACGGGTCCGTCTTGGAGACGCACCATGCCCACTATCGATAGCTGCCAACTGACCACCAAGGACTTCACGATTCTTGAAGTGATGCAAGAGCGCCATCCCCGCGGCGATGCCTTGTCCGTTGTCCTTCAACGGAAGATTTCGAGCGCAATTGTGATGTTTCGAGAAGACATTCCGCCAACGGTCGTGACGCTCAGCACCCGAGTGACCTATCGTGTAAACGACGGCCCTGCCGAGACCCGCATCGTCGCACATGACGAGATGCGCGGTCTGGTTGGCATGCTTTTGCCGATCACCAACCCGCGCGGCCTCGCGCTGCTTGGTCTGGCCGAAGGTCAGTCCATGTCCATTCCGACCGCGCAAGGCGGCCATGAAACACTGACTGTGCATGAAGTGGTCTACCAACCGGAAGCCGCAAGGCGTGAGAGATTGAAGCTGGCGGGGAGTGCAGCGCCGGAGCCGTGGCGACCGAACGGACCGGTTTTGCGCGTCGTCCATCACTCTGATGAGGCAGAACCCAACGCGGAAAACAGGGCCATGGCGGCTTTCAACGACGGGTTTGACGACCCGGGGCCGTCGGCCGCCTGAGGCCTCGACTGCCCAGAACGCGGGGAAGGCGGGTAGACAAGCGTTCCGTCGAGCCTTGCCTCCACACCGTCGGTGAGCTTCGCCGGCTCGACCTTGTCATGGCCCATCAGATGAAAAACAGACTCGCCACGACTGATCAGATAGTCCGCGACGATTCTTCTGTGGCAACGCCACCAAAGCGTTTCCGAGCACATGATGGCGCACCGCTGCTGCCTGCCAAGGGACACAAGCCGCTCCAGGCCGCCATGAAACTCCGCCGACAGCGCGTAGTCGGCGTAGTTGTGAAAACTCTGGTTGATCCAGAATGCATTGAGCGTCGGTGGAATGGGGTGCGCCTTGCCGCGCAGGCCGCCAAGCTCGGCAATATGCTCATATCCGATCGCGAAATCCGCAAGGCTGTCCGGCAGCGTTTCGCTGTTGAATTGCGGATTCGCCCGCGATCGCCGGATGGTCCTTATGTCGACCACGAGGGTAATCTCGCCAACCCGCAACAGGGCGACGAATTCGGCGATCGACCGGGTCGAGTGACCGATGGTGTGGAACGGATAAGGCATGTTCGATCAATCCATGGCGGTGGATTTCTTTCCGGCCGCGTGATCAGTGATTTGGAACTGAAAGAACGCGGTCATTTCACCACCTGCTTCAATCCACGTAGCGCCTCCTGTACGTCGGTTCGCGACGCGCTTGCATCCGGATAGACTGCATAGGCCGGATAGGTGAATTCCGGCGCGCCCTCCACGACCTCCAACTGCCCGGCCTCGATATGGGGCGCTGCCGCGCCCCTACGGAAATAGCCCATTCCGCCGGCGCGCAGGATGTAGCTCAGCCCAAGCGGACCAAGGCCGACCATCAATCCCGGCTCCCCGAAGGCAGAGGAACTGGCGCCATGTTGGGCCGCAAACAGCGGCCCCCAATCGACATAGACATAGTCCCTTGAGGCGTCCAACTCTGAGTCCCTGTCCGTGCTCCGAACCAAGACGAGCTGCTCCTCCACGAGGAGCTCCACCCTGAAGCCTGGCAGCAGCTTCGGCGCATAGAGCACCGCGATGTCGAGAACGCCAGTCCTGAGCTGCTCGAGGAGCTGGTCCGGCACGCCGACCTGGGCTTGGATGGCGATTTCCGGCCTGGCCTTCTTCATCCAGACCAGCCAATCGAGCAGCAGCGGGTTCCACAGGCTGAGCTCCCCGCCAAGGGCAACGACGCTTGTCCGTCCCGATGGGATGGCGAGCTGGTGGCGTGCTCGTTCCCAGATTTGCACGAATGATTGCGCGAACCGCTCGAACTCCCGGCCCGCCTGCGTCAACTGCGCACCATTGCGATTGCGGACAAAGAGCTGACGTCCGAGCTCTTCCTCCAACGTGCGTATCCGCGCGCTGACAGTGGTCTGGGTGACGTGGAGTCGGTCGGCAGCTCTCAGAAAGCTGCCGGAATGGACGATTTCCAAAAACGTGCGCGCGCGGTCGATGTCCATGCTGGTTCCCGATTAGTGCAATAATCTTGCATCAATACAGCATTTAATTCCGTTTGCCTTCCTGTTTTACGCAGCGCAACGTCCACGTAGGCGAGGGTCTCCGCTGTAACGGATATGGAGCGTGCGATGTCTGATCAGGAGGATGTATGTCCGGAGACGAGAGAATACGCCTCTCCACCATGCTTTATGGATGAGCTTGTCCCGGGGTACGGCACTGAGCCGGCCGTTCAGGACGCATGGCCCGATGTCTGTCGATGGCGCAAGGCGGAACGCAAGCGTCTAATCGATGAGCGTCTCGCGATCGACGCCGAGGAACGCAATGCGAGGTCTTTACGCATCGCTTCCGTTCTCGACCTGGCCGTCGGTCGGGTGAGCGGGCGGATCGTCAGCGGCTATTGGCCGTTCCGCGGTGAGCCCGACCTCCGCAACTGGGCGATAAAGGTGATCGAGCGCGGCGGGCGGATTGCGCTTCCAGTCGTCATCAAGAAAGGCTGGCCGCTGGAGTTTCGCATCTGGGGGCCGGGAGCCCCGCTCGAACGCGGATTCTGGAATATTCTTGTCCCCTCTCATGGACCTGCCGTCCAACCGGATGTGGTCATCGCGCCCGTTGTCGGTTTCGACGAGGCTAACTATCGCCTGGGTTATGGTGGCGGCTTCTTCGACCGGACCCTGGCCGCGGCGCCCAGGCGGCCTCTCGTCGTCGGCGTCGGTTACGCCCGTAGCAGGATCCGAACCATCTATCCGCAGCCGCACGACATTCCGATGGATGTGGTCGTCACGGATGAATGAATAAACGCGGGCAAGAGCTGGCCTCGTGTGATGGCGGATCGCAGGGATCGTCCATCGTTGAGCCCGTCTGCCTGCCGGCAGTGGAGAGCAGAAAGCACATCATGTCCAATCCAGCCTCGACCTTGGATGATCACAAGCCCCGGTTTCTCGTCCGATGGCTGTTCTCGACCAACCACAAGGATATTGGGACGCTTTACCTGCTGTTCTCGATCATGGCAGGCGTCTTCGGTACGGCGCTTTCCGTGTTGGTCCGCATGGAGTTGCAGGAACCGGGTTTGCAGATATTTGGCGATCCGGGCGTCTACAATGTGGTCGTCAGTGCCCATGGGCTGGTCATGATCTTTTTCGTGCTCATGCCGGCGCTGATTGGTGGCTTCGGCAACTGGATGGTGCCGATCATGATTGGCGCACCCGACATGGCTTTCCCCCGCTTGAACAACATCTCGTTCTGGCTGCTGGTGGTGTCATTCATCCTCTTCATCACCTCGATGTTCGTTCCGGGAGCGCCCGGTACGCTCGGCCATGGCGGCGGCTGGACGCTCTATCCGCCTTATTCGACGGATGGCCAGCCAGGTCCCGCCGTCGACCTCGTTATTCTGTCTATCCACCTTTCGGGGGCCTCCTCGATCCTCGGCGCGATCAACTTCATCACGACCATCTTCAACATGCGCGCACCCGGCATGACCATGCACAAGATGCCTCTGTTCGCCTGGTCGATGCTGGTCACCGCCTTCATGCTTCTCATGTCGCTGCCGGTGCTCGCCGGCGCGGTCACCATGCTGTTGACCGATCGCAATTTCGGGACGACCTTCTTTTCGCCGTCCGGCGGCGGTGATCCGATCCTCTACCAGCATCTGTTCTGGTTCTTCGGCCATCCCGAAGTCTACATCATGATCCTGCCTGGCTTCGGCATCATCAGCCACGTCATCTCAACCTTCGCCAAGAAGCCGATCTTCGGCTATCTCGGCATGGCCTATGCAATGGTGGCAATCGGCGCGATCGGCTTTGTCGTCTGGGCGCATCATATGTATACGACCGGCCTGTCGGTCGACACGCAGCGCTACTTCGCCTTCGCATCGATGGTCATCGCCGTTCCAACCGGCGTGAAGGTGTTTTCGTGGTTGGCGACCATGTGGGGAGGATCGATAGAGTTCAAGACACCCATGATGTGGGCTCTCGGTTTCGTCCTGCTGTTCACCATTGGTGGCGTCACTGGCATCATGGTTGCGAACCCCGGTATCGACCGCGTGTACCACGACACTTATTTCGTGATCGCTCACTTCCACTATGTGCTGTCTTTGGGGGCAGTCTTCGCGATCTTTGCCGGCTTCTACTACTGGTTCCCGAAGATGACCGGCTATATGTACAGCGAAACGCTCGGCAAGCTGCATTTCTGGCTGATGTTCATCGGCGTCAACCTCGTCTTTTTCCCGCAGCATTTTCTGGGCATGGCCGGCATGCCGCGACGTTACGCCGACTATCCCGATGCTTTTGCCGGCTGGAATTTCGTCTCGTCGATCGGTTCCTACATCTCAACGGCCGGGCTCGTCGTTTTCTTCATCGCGGTTGCCGAGGCCTTCAGCCGCAGACGCCCAGCAAGCGCCAATCCTTGGGGCGAAGGGGCGACCACGCTGGAATGGCAACTGCCATCGCCGCCGCCCTTCCATCAATGGGAGAAGCTGCCGCGCGTTGCCTGAAATTCAGCTCCGGTTCCGAACCGGCGCCTGCTTCGACATTCTGTCGGGAGAACGTCATGAACGAAACCACAGATCCAAACAACCAGATCCTGCTCGTGGCGATCATAGCGTTTTATTGGGCATTGCTGGGCAGTTGGGGCCAAACTCTGCCGCGCTCGGGCAACGACAAGGCCAAGCAGGACGATGCGCCGACAGAGCAGCGAACCGGCAGTATCGACGATATATCCTATACGGACACACGCTTGGATGCGATCCGAGAGATCGACCCAACTTTCGACCTTGCCGCGTTTCTGACCGGTGCCAATATGGCTTATGAAGCTATCCTGCGCGCGTATGCGGACAGCGACATCCCAACGTTGAAGCGTCTCGTCGGGCCGGAAGTGCTCGATATCTTCGGACGAGCGATTGCCGGCCGCCGGGATCGAGGGGAGATGCTGCAACTCACCTTCATTGGCACGAAGGAAGCAAAGGTCGTCGACGCTCTTGCGGAGAACGGCACCGCTGAGATTGCCGTTCGCTTCGTTTCCGACGTGGTCAGCGTTACACGCTCGGCCAACGATGCGTTCGTCGCCGGCGATCCCCAGCAGATCGTTGAGGTGATCGATACGTGGACGTTCGCCTGTGACACCCCGTCAACAAAGCGCAATTGGATGTTGATCGCCACGGAAGGCGAGTAACGAGTGCATGCTCATCCGATGCCTGCCTGACAGCCTTGTCAGGTCAACCCGGAGCGCTCGAGCCGCGCGGAATTTCAGCTTTTGACAATGTGCATCCACGATTTGTGTATCACGATCAAATCGGCATGACCGGTTCAGTCGACCATTCTCAAGCCGCGAGCGGGTAGCACCGCCAAAGATCCACTCCCTGAACCTGCTGTAGCCTCAGGCGCCGGATATGGTCAGATCCGCATGCATCGCATCGGCCATATCAGCGATTGATCCACCATCAGATCTTTCCGGAGACACGTCAGCCTTCGCCCTTACGCCGTGGCTCGAATGGAAGGCGACGCATCGTTCAGGCTATTCCAGGTTTCATCGGTCGCGGCATCCTCGATCGTGATTATACCAACCTCCTGAGCCATTTGAAAAAGGGGCACGGCATCGGTAATCGCACGCTTGGCTTCACGCGTATCCTTCCATCCGACAAGAACCTTGTTGCGGAAATTTCCTGGTTGGTCGAGGCGACGAAGACAGGCCGTCCTGCCTGGAGGATCAGGCTACCAGGTGGGTGGAACGATGAAAATTGCCAGAAGAGGCGCCCTCTGGCGACGCTGCGACGATGCCGGCTTGGCCAAGGGGAAAACGTCAACAGACACCCTGCCGCGCAACGCGGCTTCACAACGCGACAACCCTCAAAGCCGGAGGTCTACCTGCACAGTTTCAAAAAAGTCGATGATGAACGATGGTTGTGGTGAGAAGTACGCCGGCCGACGTGATTGTGAATGTCCTCCCTACTCGAACATGATCCGAGCGGTGCCTCTTTTGGCAATCAACAGTCTCCGAGCCTCTTGGATCCGCTCAGCCTGTTGTTTGGAATAGGGACCCATTGGCCGAGTCTTTTCATCGCCGCGACGGACCCTGCAGTACCAGCGGCCCCTGTCCGAAAAGATTTCGACCGAGGTCGGCGCCTCATCGGACGCTTCCCTGGCCACACCGGTAGCGAACTTGACGATCTTTGAATGAACCGCGTCCAATCCGTTGGTGGTGCTCGGTTCCTGTTGCACTGTGGACATAAGTCGAACTCCTTTCAGTCACAGCGACGCACCGCTGCGCCATCCGGGTTGCGCTCTCTACGGATCGCGGTGCCCAAGAGCGCTTGCTACCTTGCCATTTGGCGCTCCATTTCCATCTCCGCCCCTAGACTTTCGATGTCACGGAAGATCGAAGCGACAGCCAGCGTGCGCCCTTCGCGCTTGAAGCGCAGCAGGCAGTCCCTGGCACCGATGTCTCCATCGACAGCAATCTCGTCCCATTGCCCGGCATGGCCGACATAGTTGATGGGAACGTCGTAGTGCTGGCTCCAGAAGAACGGCACGGCCGCGAATTTCTCGCGATGGCCGAGGATGTTCAGGGCCGCGGTTTGCCCCTGCCTCTCTGCAACCACCCAGTGCTCGACCCGAATGTTCTCGCCAGTGTGAGGATCCGGCCACCGCGCAATGTCGCCGGCCGCGAATATGTCCGGTGCGCTCGTCTCCAGAAAGGCATTTACGGCGACGCCGCGGTCAAGAGTGAGCCCCGCCCTTTCGGCAAGCCCGGTCCGCGGACGCACGCCGACGCCGGCGACGACGAAATCCGCCGTCAACATGTTGCCACTGCTTAGTTTCACTTTGTTGCCGTCGATGCTGCTCGCGGTGTCCTCGAGATGGAACACGACTCCATGCTCCTCATGGAGTGCGCGGATGAAGTCACCCATTTGCGGACCGAGGGCCCGTTCCATGGGTCGTTTATCCGGCGCCACGACATGAACTTCGATATTGCGCGCGCGCAGCGCTGCGGCAACTTCCAAGCCAATGAAACTGGCGCCAAGCACGATGGCGCGGCGCGCAGTCGTGGCTCGCTCGATGATCACCTTGCAATCTGCAAGCGAGCGCAGCGTGTGAACATGTGGCTGATCCGCGCCGGGGATGGAGAGGCGCACCGGTTCGGCCCCCGTGGCAAGTAGCAGTCTATCGTAAGGAATCCTGCTTCCGTCAGCCAGAATGACCTCGCGAGAACGCAGGTCGATATCGACGGCCTTCGTATCGAGACGCAGGTCGATGTTGTTTTTTGAATAGAATTTCTGGCCGCGCAGCGGAATCCAATCCTCCGGAGCCTTCCCTGCGAGGTAGTCCTTGGAGAGATTCGGCCGGTCGACGGGCGGCGCATGGTCGTCGCTGATCATGACGATGCTGCCCTGGTACTGCTCTCGCCGCAGCATTTCGGCCGCCGCGAAACCGGCCGCGCCGCCGCCGACAATGACGACTTTCTCGGGGACCCCGCCCGCGCTTCCGCCGCGCGGCTTCGGCGCCGTCCGTTTGAGTTTCTCGCCCACGAATATCCGCCCATCGCGCTGTTCCACCGACCAGCAAGCGAGTGGATTGAAGGCAGGCGCTCGCAAGGCCTCGCCTGTGCGCAGATCGAAGCAAGCGTGGTGCCACGGACATCGAATGGAATCCGACACCACAAGACCGTCACCGAGCGGCCCGCCGTAATGTGTGCATGTCGCGCCGATGGCGAAGATCTCGGCCCCGCGGCGCACCAGCAACACCTGCTCGTCGCCGCAATGGCCGACAAGCTTTCCGCCATCGGGAAGGTCGGACAGCGCGATCCCCTGGACCAGATCCGGTCCGTTTGATTTGGTATCAGCTTCAGCCATATTCTCGTCCTTGGCGATCCGTGTCAAAACCGCTCGTGCGGCGAGGCGGCACACTGCTTCGGGGTACCTTCTGCCTGGCTAGTGCGCCTTCAGATTCTCAGCATTATCCGCGCCGACATTCCGACTGCGTCATGTACTGGGCTGAGTGGCTCAGACCGCAGTCTCCCGCTCTCGCGGACATCATGCAAACGAATTTAATCGATAGTTGAGTGCAGTTTTCATGATGGCTTTCCCTCCGCGATTCCACTGCGCACAACTACAAGATCGCCTGCCCAGTCTTTCCCCAGTCGGCAAGAAACGACTTGAGGCCCTTGTCGGTGAGTGGATGTCTGGCGAGGTTTCTGAGTATCGCTGGTGGTACGGTCGCGACATCCGCGCCTGCGATCGCCGCCTGTTTGACATGGAGTGGAGTGCGAATTGAGGACGCCAGGATTTCCGTCGTGAAGGATTTGCCGTTGTCGTAGATCGCACTTCAGGTTCGGGAGCGACTCCGGCTGGCACGGTCATCTGATGAGGCGTTGGCGACTCTCGAAACTGAGCCACATCGGGAATTCCCCGCCAATTTAGATACTTCCGGCCTCGGGCCTGGGGTGATGTCCAGGCAGTTCGGAAATGCCTAGGATTAAGGGCTCGTCATTCGCCGCTTGGTCGGACAGACCCATTTCTGGTGCGGCATCACGGCGTCTTGCCACGCAATAAGATAGATTGATAATATATCTTATATAGAGGATCACATCGAAGAGCGAACCAAGGCTTCAGCCAGCTTGCATCGGAGAAAACAGGAGCTTCGGAATGACCGCGAACGGTCGAAGCAAGAGAACAATCGTGGTCGACGGCGTGCCATTGCCCAACATACTTGACGAGGCAATGATCCGCGGTGTAGTCCACGGGTTTTATGACGAAATTCGCCGTGATGACCTTCTCGGTCCCATTTTCCACGATCGGATCGAGCCAGATAAATGGCCGCAGCATCTGGCGAAGATGTGTGACTTCTGGTCCGCTACTCTACTTCGGACATCCCGATACGACGGCAGGCCACTGCCGCCGCACCTGGTCATAGCTGGCCTCGGCGCGGCGCATTTCCGTCGCTGGCTAATATTGTTTCGGACAACGGTGCGTCGCATTTGCCCGGCCGAGGTGGCGACGCTTTTTATGGATCGCGCGCTGCGAATTGCTCACAGTTTCCGTCTCGCGATCGCCTTCAACCGCGG
Organism: Mesorhizobium sp. B1-1-6; assembly: GCF_006443035.1. Classification (NCBI taxonomy): domain Bacteria; kingdom Pseudomonadati; phylum Pseudomonadota; class Alphaproteobacteria; order Hyphomicrobiales; family Phyllobacteriaceae; genus Mesorhizobium; species Mesorhizobium sp. B1-1-6. The sequence goes on from NZ_VFWR01000007.1 coordinate 12,780, forward strand.
CGAGACCACGATCGGCATCGAACCTATCGTCGAGAGAGACTTGTGATGCACGACCGGTTTGTGAGTGGTTCCTACAATGCACAGCGATCAACAGGAAGCCGTGATTCATGCGGCTGACCAGCTTTTCGGATTATGCATTGCGGATGCTGATGTACACTGCCGCCGCCGGTAGCCGGCTTATAACGATCGAGGAGGTTGCCCGCACCTTCAACGTGTCGAAGACGCATCTGAACAAGGTCGCCAACACCCTGACCCGTGGCGGCTATATGAAGGCAATCCGCGGCCGTTCCGGTGGTCTCATTCTCGGGCGCCGGCCTGAGATGATCCGGATTGGCGATGTCGTGCGGTTAACCGAGCCGGATTTCGCGCTGGTCGAATGTTTCGCGACCGGAAACCGGTGTGTGCTAACCGCCTCCTGCAAGCTTTCAGGCATGTTTGACGAAGCGACAGCCTCCTTCCTGAACGTCCTTGACCGCTACACGCTCGCCGACATCACACTGATGCCCGAAGACTTCCTCGGCGGTCAGATACCACCCGTTCGCACCGGGGCGACACGCAAGACCGTATAATGTTGCGCGGCTTCGACGCGCGCTGTTTTTGCTCGGATGTGAGATGGGCCATGGCTGAACCAAAGAAGAATGATCAACAGGTCACAAAGGACATTGATTCTGATATCGACCCGGACAACACTCTGCTGCCGATGCTTATCGGTGGGCTTGTCCTGATAGTTATCGGAGCGATCATCGTGATGATGTTTGTGTAGTTTCGCAACGATGGCGTGTGACTTTATCGGCCCGGCTGTTGTCTGGGCGCCTGCAACCCCAATTGCGATTTGGCGGATGGAGAACTGTCGGCCGAGGAGGGGAAGTACAGAGCGCGCGACCGGCGGGCGCTTGGACAGCGCATAGCCGGCGACGATGAGCTGCAGGAGGTATATCGTCGTCTGCGCCAGCCCGGCCCCGATGATCCGGCAGAGCCGATCTCCACGGCCGAGATGCGGCGCAAGCGCCTGCTGCTCACCCCGCGGAGACGTACGTCGTCATTGAGTTCAGAACTTGCATTCCGCTTCGTTAAACTACCATTTCGCACTGCTCTTGTTCCGAGCCCCTCATGACGTCGGCGTACCGTTTTGGGTTGAAGTGCAGATAGAGAAACGCTGTGACGGTCACGCAGCCGAGATGCATGATCCATCCGCTGCTGAAGCTCCCGCTCCAGCCATGCAGGAGCGCGGTGGCGAATGGACCAAGCGCGGCGATCAGAAAACCGCCGCCCTGCATCAGCGCAGCCAGCGCGCCCGCCTGCTCCGGGCGCGGCAGATGATCGAGCGCCGTGACCATTGCAAGCGAGAAGCTTCCGCCAAGACCGGCCCCGCATATCCCCACCCACAGAACGGGCGACAGTGCGGGAAAAACCGCAAGTCCGGCAAAGCCCGCCGCCTGCAGCAGCAGCGTCAGCCAGAGCCAGGGACGGCGGTCGATGCCTCGACGCGCCAGGACAGGCAGCACCAGGGCCGAAGCCGCTTGGCAAATGGCCATCACGGCCACAAGATTGCCGCTGGCGGCACTGCTCCATCCTTGCGCCTGGTAGTAGGGCGCAAGCCAGGCGACCATAGAGGAATAGCCGGAGTTGACCAGGCCGAAGGCCGCCATCAGAACCCAGGTCCGTGGGCGGCGAAGCAGAAAACCGGTCAAGGCGCGATCGGGTCTTGAAGCCTTGGCGTCGGATAGGACGCGGAATGCCGCGCACAGCGCAATGGCGGCGGGAGCCGCGAGCCAGGCAAGGGCTGCCCGCCAGTCGTATCCGTTGTTGACGAGCAGGGGCGCCAGACGTGCGCCGAACGCCCCACCGCCCATGATCATGCAGGAATAGAGGCCGGTCACGGCGGGTGTGCTGGTCGGGAACTTTGCCTTGATGATCCCCGGAAACGCGGCCTGGATGAAGGCCACCCCCGCCCCGCAAAGTGCCGCCGTCAGGATCAACGACAGGCCGCCGGGCACGACAAGCCTGAGCAGCGAGCCCGCTGTCAGCACCGTTAGCGCCGCGAGCAGGCCCCGGCGCGTTCCGACGGCCGCCTGGATGCCCGGTGCAACGAACGCACCGAGGCCCATCAGCAGCATCGGCAACAGCGTCAGCATGGCCAGGCTGCCATAGCCCATCCCGGTGTCGGCCACGATATCGGCCAATATCGGTCCCGGCGCCGTCAGAAAGGGACGCAGGTTGATCCCGATTAGCACGACGAGGGCAAGCAGGGTCCATTGCCTGTCGGTTGCAGGCTGCGCGGTCATCGACATTTTCGCGCTGTTCATCTGGCGCCCGCTTGCACCAGCAGGGTTATCATCTGCGCATAGCCGTTCCTGCGCGCGTGCCGCAGCGGCGTCGCCCCGTCCTTGTCGGCGAGATTGACGTTGGCGCCGGCCTCGATCAGCCGCCTCACGATCTCGACATGACGCTGCCCGCCATCGCCGAGGATGATGGCCTCCAGCAACGCGGTCCAGCCGAGCTTGTTGACGTGATCGACATCAATACCGGCATCGATCAGCGCGCCGACGGTGTCGACATGTCCGCGTTCGGCAGCCGGAATGAGCGCGGTACCGCCATAGCGATTGGTGCTCTTCAGGTCGGCGCCGTGCGCAAGCGTCATCTTCAGGATTTCGAGATGCCCGCGCGCGCCGGCGTAGAGATATGGACTATCCTGGATATCGTCCTTGGCGTTGACGTCCGCGCCAGCCTCGATGAGAGTCCTGGCAGCGCTGACCTTGTTGCCGTGGGTCGCGACGAGAAGAGCCGTGCGGCCGTTCTTGTCGCGCGCGTCGATCCGGGCCCCCTCGGAAACAAGCATCTTGATCATGGAGACATCGTCATTTGCCGCAGCCGAGTGAAGCCTTGTCTCATTCATGTTCTGCCCCAACGCTATCAATGGAATGCAGGCGACGATGACGCCCAAAAGTCTGCGCTCGATCATCGGCATCAGCCCCCCGACAGGCCAAGGGTGGAAGCCGGGCAGGTTGCCGCGGCGAGCGAAGCTGTCATGCTCCGCCGAGAGGTGGCGAAAGCATCCTGCCTGGGACGGAGCTCCAGGCCGACGAGCAATTCCGCGAGCCTGACAGCCGCCGACACCCCTTCGACGACCGGGACACGGTGAAGGCTCGCCAGTCGCCTCGCCATGTCGGCCATGCCGGCGCAGCCAAGCACGATGGCGTCGGCACGATCGACCCGCAGCGCCTCCTGGATTTCTTCGCTGATGATCGACAAGGCCGCCTCGCCATTAGCTTCCAGCGCCAGGACGGGAATGCCGCTCGCCCGCACGGTGGCGAATGGCGAAAGGCCGTAGCGAACCAGATTGTCCTCGAGAATGGGAACGGAAACCGGCAAGGTGGTAATCACCGTGAAGCGCCTCGCCACGATGCTGGCGACACGGGCGGCGGCCTCGCCTATGCCGATGACCGGCTTGCGCGTCAGCATCCGCGCGGCGTCGAGTCCGGTATCGTCGAAGCAGGCGATGATATAGGCGTCCACGGCGTCACTGCGCTCGGCCCCTTCGATACGGTCGAGAAGACCTGGGACCGCCTTCGCGCCATCGATCGCGCCTTCGATAGAAGCCGGGCCGCTGTCGTTCTGCATGGCGATGATTTCGGTGCCCGCCTGCGCGGTTAGCCGCGCCGCGACGGCGATGGATCCCGTCATCGACACGGTCGAATTGGGATTGATGATGCCGATGCGTACCATGCGAAAATTCCTATAGCCGCCGTCCGATGGAACGTGCATCGCTGCCGTTCCGCATCGCTGATGGGACTGTCTCGATATTGAAGCCTATTCGATCAGATCCGTGTCGCGGCTGTGCCGCCAGAACCGGTCCGGGGTCCTGAGCAGATCGCGCAGGCCCAGCCGCTCGATCATCAGTTCCGTCTCCCGCTGCGCGGCATCGAGCACGGCATCCTGATCGATATGAACCGGCTTGCGGTCTCGCAACAGCACGCGTCCGCCGACCAGCACGGTGTGGACGTCGTTGCCGTTGGCAAAATAGGTGACACGGAATTCCGGCATGTTGGCCGGGTAGAGATGCGGGCGCCGCAGGTCGACAAGAATGACGTCGGCCTTCTTGCCGGGCTCCAGCGATCCGACCTGATGGTCGAGGCCCAGGACACGCGCGCCGTCGATGGTGCACATCTCCAGGGCCTTGCCCGGCGGAAGCCAGCTCGGATCGTGGAAATGAGTGCGATGATAGTGCATGCATTGCTGCATGTGACGGAACATGTCCGCGGAGCGGTCCGGCGCGGTCGCATCGGAGCCGATGGCCACCACGACGCCAGCGTCGAGAAGTTCCGTGACCGGGCAGCGCGCGAGAATGGCGGCCACGGCGCTCGGATTGTGCACGATGCTCGTGCCGGTTTCGGCGCAGATCGCTATTTCTTCGTCAGTCAGGGCGGTCGCATGCGACAGCAGTGTGCGCGGCCCCAGAATGCCGATCTCCCCGGCGATCTTCACGCTGCCCTTGGTATGACCATCCTGGGTGAAGATCAGGCCGCGCTGTTCGGCGATCTGCCTGACCTTGCGCGATTGCGCGATGGCGTCCCCTGCCCCGGGACCATCGAGATGTTCCTGATGCATGGTCGGCGTCAGCAGGGCGAGATGCAGACGATCCTCGTGGGTGCCGTGCCAGCGGTCGGCCAGCTTTTGCGAGGTGGCAAGCTGCTGGTCGAACGACACCGGATAATCGGTACGGCTGGCGCCCTTCCAACGTGCATAAGTCAGGGGGTGCGGCGGGCGCGTGGTGCCGACGGCGACCACTGAGCGCGTGCCGATGCCAAGCACGCCTTCCATATGGGCGTTGCCATAGGCCGGATCGTCGGTGCGCATGACCGAATCGCCGCCGCCAAGCAAGGACACGCCGGTCGTCACGCCGAAACGCAGGCGTTCCAGCGCGGCAAGCTGCGCCTCCGCATGCCAGAATTCCGGCGTCGAACCCACCGTATAGGCACCTTGGCATGCCCTGTACCAGAGGTCGCTGCGGCCGCCGCCCATCGTCTTGATCAGCCCGTGCCCGGCATGGGCGTGGCTGTCGACGAAGCCTGGCATGACGGCCATGCCGCGGGCGTCGATCGTCTCGCGCGCCGGATGGTCCCGCGCCACGTCTTGCGAAGCGCCGACGGCCACGATGCGGTCTCCCTCGATGGCTACGGCGCCATCGGGCATGATCCGCCGATCGGGATCGACAGCGATGACGGTGCCGTTTCTGATCAGAATGTCTGCCATCACAGGCTCGCTTCTCTTTTTTCGCTGCAAAGGATGCGGTCGAGCGAAGGCGCGAGGCGCAGGAGTTCGCGCGTGTATTCGTGAGTGGGCGCGGAGAACAATGTTTCGGTATCCGCGAGTTCGACGATCTCGCCGCCTTTCATCACGGCGACCCGGTCGCACATCTGCCGTATCACCGCGAGGTCGTGGCTGATGAACAGCATCGACAGCCCGGCAAGATCTCGTAGGTCCTTCAACAGGTTGAGAATTTGCGCCTGCACCGACACGTCGAGCGCCGAGGTCGGCTCGTCGCAGATCAGCAGCGATGGCCGGGGGCCGAGCGCCCTCGCAATCGCGATGCGCTGGCGCTGGCCGCCTGAAAAGGCATGGGCGAACCGAGAGCCGGCCTGCGCCGGCAGGCCCACCGCCTCGAGCAATGTCTCGGCGTCCAGCCGCGCTTCCGCTGCGCTGGAGGCAAGCTTGTAGAACAGGATTGGCTCCGCGATCGCCGAATTGATCCGCAGCCTTGGATTGAGGGCCGAATACGGGTCCTGGAACACCATCTGGAGTGACTGGCGCACGGTCTTGTCGCGACGGGCGGCCAATGCCGTGCCCTGAAACTCTATGGTTCCCGAACTCTGCGTCACGAGACCGGCAATGGTGTTGGCGACCGTGGTCTTGCCGCAACCGGACTCGCCGACAAGCCCGAAGATTTCGCCGCGGCGCACCTCGAAGGAGACGTCCTTCACGGCCTTGAAGACCGATGCCTTGCGGCCCGGGATGAACGAGCGCTGGCCGTATTCCACGCAAAGATTGCGTACCGTCAGCGCGGTTTCGCCGTTGCGCCCCGCAGCGGTGCCGGTGTTCTTGGAGCGCACGGCTTCGCGCGCCTCCAGTGTTGTCTTCGTTTCCTCGCTTGGGACCGGCAAACGGTCAAGGCGAATGTCGATCGGCGGAACAGCGGCGATCAGCGTGCGCGCGTAAGGTGCCTTGGGCGCCGTCAGCACATCGTGTGTCAATCCACTCTCGACCACGCAACCGTTCTGCATGATCGTGACCCGGTCGGCAATTTCCGCAACCACGCCCATATTGTGGGTAACCAGCAGGACGCCGACGCGGCGATCATCGGCAAGTTCGCGGATCAACTTGAGGATTTGCGCTTGCACCGACACGTCGAGCGCCGTCGTCGGCTCGTCGGCGACGATCAGCCTTGGGTCGCAGGCAAGTGCGGTGGCGATGACGACACGCTGGCGTTGGCCGCCCGACAATTGATGCGGATAATTGCCCAGCCGGCGTTCCGGCTCGGGAATGCCAACGGCTCTCATCAATTCGAGCGCGCGGGCCCTGGCTTCGCGGCGCCCGATCTTCAGATGCGCCAGCATGCCTTCGCACAACTGGCTTTCCACGGTGAAAAGCGGGTTCAGGCTTGTCATCGGATCCTGAAAGATCGCGCCGACGTCACGGCCTGGAATGATCCCCTTGGTGCGACCGGTTCGGATGTCGATCGGCTTGCCCGCTATGGTGATGGTGCCGGAAGCAATCCTGCCGGGAGCCTGCAACAAGCCCATCAGCGCATTGCCGACGGTGGTTTTTCCCGCACCGGATTCTCCCACCAGCGCATGTATCTCGCCGGGCCGGATCGTCAGGTCGATGTCGTCGACGGCAGCGAGAATGCTGCCGTTGGCAAGCGGATATTCGACCCGCAGATTCCTGATGTCGAGTGCGTGTGGCGTTGTGTTTTCCATCAGTTCGCCATCAGTTTGGGGTTGAAGCGATCGCGCAGGTAATCGCCGATTATGTTGACTGCCAGAACCAGGACGACTAGCACGACGGCGGGCATAACGGCGATCCACCACAGGCCAGAGAACAGGAACTCGTTGCCGATGCGGATCAGCGTGCCGAGCGAGGGATAGGTGGCCGGCATGCCGGCGCCGAGGAACGACAGGGTCGCCTCGGTCAGGATCGCGCCCGCCAGATTGATGGTGGCGATCACCATGACGGAGCTCATCACGTTGGGCAGGATGTGCCGCATCATGATGCGGCGGGACGGAAGACCGATGACCTTGGCGGCTCGTACATAGTCGCGGGAAATTTCCACCATGCTGGAGGCCCGCACAGTGCGGGCATATTGCACCCATTCGTTGACGGCGATCGCGAAGATCAGGATGACCGGTGCCCAGCTCGAGACCGTATCGGCGCTCAATTGCGCGCGGGCTATGCCGCTGATCAGAAGCGCGACGAGGATCGTCGGAAAGCTCACCAGAACATCGGCGATCCGCATCACGATGCTGTCGATGATACCGCCGAAATAGCCGGCTATCGATCCCAGCGTGACGCCTATGGCAGCGGCCAACAATACCGCCCCGGCGCCGATCAGCATCGATATGCGCAGGCCGAAGAGGATGACCGAGACCAGATCGCGTCCCTGATTGTCGGTGCCCAGCAGGAAGCGCGGATCGCCACCGTCCATGAACACGGGCGGGATTTCCATGTCGATCAGCGAATATGAGGAGACATCGCGCGGATCGATGGGTGCGATCAACGGAGCGAAGATCACCAGCACCAGCATGGTCACCAGGATCAAGCCAGCGATCATGACCGAGATGGGAGGAAGCCTGCGAGACAGAGATACCTGCGTTGCCATCATTTTGTCCTCAGCCGCGGATCGATCAATGCGTAGAGCATGTCGACGACCATGTTGATCACGACGAACAGGAAGCCGACGAACAGCAGATAGGCCGCGAGGACGGGGATGTCCGGATAGCCGACGGCGTTGGTGAAAAGCAGCCCCATGCCCGGCCACTGAAAGACGGTTTCGGTGACAATGGCGAAGGCGATGAGTTGTCCGATCTGCAGCCCGGTGACGGTCACGACCGGCATCAAGGCATTGCGCAGCGCCAGACGGCCGTAGATGTAGCGGCGGGGCAGACCGCGCGCGAAGGCGAAGCGGACATAGTCCGAAGAGAGCACGTCGATCATCTCGGAGCGCACGAGGCGCATGATCAGCGTCAACTGGAACAGCGCCAGTGTGATCGAAGGCAGGATCAGCGATTTGAGGCCGGAGGCCGTCAGGAAGCCTGTCTTCCAGAAGCCGAGATCGACAAGCTCGCCACGCCCCGAGGACGGCAGCCAGCGCAGACTGACGGCGAAGATCAGGATGAGCAGCAGGCCGGTGACGAATGTCGGCATGGATATCCCGACGAGGGTCAGCGACTGGATCAGCCGCGACAGAAAGCCGTTCGGCTTCAGGGCGCAGAGAACCCCCGTCGGGATGCCGATGAACAGCGACAGGAGGGTCGCGACCACGACCAGTTCCAGCGTTGCGGGAAGCCTGGTCAACAGCAGGCTGACGACAGGCTCCTGGTAGCGAAAGCTGGTGCCGAGGTCGCCATGAAGCGCGCGCCCGACGAATTCGAGGAACTGTACGAAAAGTGGCCTGTCGAGTCCGAGAGCGACGCGCAAGGCATCCTTCTCAGCCTGGCTCGCGCCTTCGCGCACCATCGTGGCGACCGGATCGCCGACGAAACGGAACATGATGAAGGCGATGGCGGTTACGGCAACCATCACGAGGATGGCCTGCAACAGCCGCACCGATAGAATCCGGATCATCAGGAAAAACCTTTCAAGAAGCGCGGATCGAGACAGGCGGGGCTTGCGCCACCGCTGGAGCAGCTCGCGATCCACCACGGATAGCAGGCGCTCCAACCGAGTCAGGCGTGTCCGCGAAAGCTCCCTCGCAAGCGCGGGCACGCCTTACCGGCGCATTTTCCTAGTTCATATGCGCGAACCAGGGACGCACATACTCGTCGGGGAATTGCGGCATGTCGACCTTGTCGCTCATCGCCCAGGCGACCGGCTGCTGGTGCAGCGGCAGATAGAGGGCCTCATCATGCGTGATCTTGAAGGCCGCCTTCAGCATATCCACCCGCTTGGCCTCGTCCAGTTCGGTCGATGCCGAACGGGCCAATTCGTCGATCTTGGCGTTGGAAAGCCCGTTGGGGTTGCTGCCGCCATAATTGCCGTCATTGGTCGCCAGCAAGGCTTGCAGCACGCTGTAGCCATCCATCGGCGGTAGCGAGGCCCATCCGAGCATATAGATATCGAGATCGCCCTTATCCATTCGAGGGAAATAGGTCGTCTTGCTTTCGACGTGCACGTCGGCCTCGACGCCGATCTTGGCCCACATCGACGCGATTGCCAGGCAGATCTGTTCGTCGGCGATGTAGCGGTCGTTGGAACAGGCCAGTCCAACCTTGAAGCCGTCGGGATAGCCGGCTTCCGCCAGCATGGATTTCGCCTTCGCGACATCATAGTCCAGCGGTACGTCGATCGACTGATCGTAGCCGGTGACCTGTGGCGCGACCAGCGTGCCGGAGGTGCGCGACTTTCCGCGCATCAAACGCTTCTGGATCGTGTTCAGGTCGACCGCGTGCCAAAGCGCCTGGCGCACTTTCACGTTCAGCAGCGGATTGGGCTTGCCGGGCGCTGCATGAAGCTCCGGCCGGAAGCTGAAGCCGAGAAAGATCTCGCGCAGCGACGGGTTCTCGACAACCTTCAGGCCGGCGGTGTTGGCGACCCGGTCGATGTCCTGCAACGGAACCGGCGCGATCATGTCGAGTTCGCCCGAAAGCAGCGCCGCGACGCGCGTGGCGTTCGAAGCGATCGGGCGGAATTCCACCCCCGTCAGATTGTGCTGCGGCTTGTCCCACCATTCCTTGTTGACGGCGAAGACCGAGCGCGAGTCCGGCTCGTAGCTGACCAGCTTGAACGCGCCGGTGCCATTGGCATGATTGCTGGCGTAGGTGACGACCCCCGTCGAGGCATTGCCGGGCTTGAGGGCATTGTGCTCCTCCATCCATGGCTTGCTCATCATGTAGATGGCGACGAGATCGTTCAGGAGCAGCGGATAGGGTCCGCGCAGGATCAGGTCGACCGTGTAGTCGTCAACCTTCTCGACGCCGGTTACGGCGGAGAGGTTTTCTCGGTTGCGCGCGCCGGGATCGATCTGACGTTGGATGGTGGCGACGACATCATCGGCATTGAAGGGTTGACCTTCGTGGAACTTGACGCCCTGCCGCAGCTTGAAGCGCCAGCGCGTCGGCGAGACGATCTCCCAGGAGGTCGCAAGCGCAGGCTCGATAGCCATTTCCTTGTTGCGGCGCACCAGCCCGTCGAACACCATGTTCTGGACGCTCTGGGTAAAACTGTCGACCTGGGCATTCGGATCGTACGAAATGACGTCGCCGGCCGATGACCAGCGCAGTGTCTGTGCAAGCGAAGGCGCTGTCACCGACATCACCATCGCAAGTCCGGCGAGCAGGACCCTAACGCATTTTCTCATTCTCTTCTCCCATTTGTATACGAAGTTTCCGATATATTGGATACCATTTATCCCCATTGATATCGTACACACATTGTGCACAATATCAAGGCAGGCATGTTCGATTTCGTTTCTCATGTGCAAAACCGCTCAAGTGACCGTTCCGAAAAGGGATTCCGAATGACCCAGGCCTTGCTGATAGAAAACGGTGTCATCGTCACCATGGATGCGGGGCGCCGGATTTTCTCGAGGGGTCATGTCCTGGTGGAGGATGGCCGGATCGTCACCGCCGGCGACGGCGCGGCCCCCGCCACAGATCAGAAGGTGGCGCGCATCGATGCTTCGGGAATGGTTGTCATGCCGGGTCTCGTCGACACGCACGCGCATGCGGGTCACATGCTGACCAAAGGCCTGGGAGACGATTCCGAAGCCTGGATGACTATCGCGGGGCGTATCTATGCAGAGGCGTCGGATACGGAATTCTGGGCAGCCGAGGCCACATTGTCGGCCCTTGAGCGCATAAAATGCGGAACGACCACCGCTGCCCTGCTGTTTGGCGGCGGGCCGGACATCATGCGCACCGAGGCGCCGGGGGCAGCACGGGCACATCTTGCCGCCATCGCCGAAATGGGAGTGCGCGAGATACTCGCCGTCGGGCCGAACCGGCCGACCTCGTCCCATGTCTATCGGGACCACGCATACGTTCCGTCTGTCGAAATCACCATTTCGCCGGAAACCCAGTTGGCAGTGTGCGCGGAAATCATCGATGATTGGGCTGGTCGCGATGGCCGGGTGCGGATTGCGGTCTCTCTCCCGGTGTTCACTCGGCGCGAACTTGACGAACAAACGGTATACAATCTGTCCCGCAATGCTCGCGACCTTGCTCGCGCAAAAAACGTGCTGTTCATCCAGGATGGCCATCGCGACGGTTCCATCGCCGCCAATGCGGAACGGCTCGATCTGTTCGACGAGCATTCGCTGCTGGCGCACTGCATCGAACTGACCGAGGCAGACATCGCCGCGCTGAAACGCAGCCACGCCAAGGTGGCGCATAATCCAAGTGCTCTGATGTCGGTCTCGGGCCGTTGTCCGGCGACGGAACTGATGGAAAGGGGTGTCACCGTGTCGCTCGGCACCGACGCGGCGGCGCCCGATCGCTCTTTCGACATGTTCCGCAACATGTTCCAGGCGCACCGCTATCATGCCCGGCACTTCAGGAACGATGCGGTCCTGCCGCCGATGCAATTGCTGGAGATGGCGACCATCGAGGGCGCGCGTGCCCTGTCGATGGAGAACGAAATCGGCTCGCTGGACCCGGGCAAGCGCGCCGACATCATCCTGGTCAACATGCGCCAGCCGCATCTGTGGCCGCCGGCACACCCCGCGCAGCGGCTGGCACGCTTCGCCAACGGCGCGGATGTTGACACGACGATCGTCGACGGGCGTGTCCTCATGCGCGGACGCCGCCTCGTCGATCACGATGAAGACGCCATTCTGGATCGCGCCGAAGGAGCCTTCCATCTGATGATGAAACGCGCCGGGCTGGCATAGGCCGAGTTCCGGGGCGCAAACAGGGAGACCCAGATGACCGAAGACCTTCTCATTCGCAATGTCAGGCCCTTGGGCGGCGCTGTCACGGACCTCTACATTCGCGACGGTCGGTTCGCGCACGCAACCAGCGGGAAAGCGGCGCATGAAATCGACGGGCTTGGACAGGTTGCCCTGCCCGGCCTGGTCGAGGCGCACACGCATCTCGATAAGACGCTTGTCGGCATGGACTGGTTTCAGAACCGTGTGGGACCCACGCGCAACGACAGGATCCTGGCCGACAGGAAGGCCAAGCGGGAACTCGGCATCGATGCGCGCAGGCAATCGGCGCGTCAGATCGTGCAGACGCTGGCTTTCGGCGTGACGCATATCCGCAGCCATGTCGATGTGGATACGGAAATCGGCATTACCAACATCGAGGGTGTCGTTGCAACGCGCGAAGCCTTCAAGGGATTGGTCGACGTGCAGGTCGTCGCCTTCCCGCAAAGCGGCATGCTGGGACGCGAAGGCACGCAGGCGCTGATGGAGGACGCATTGAAGGCGGGGGCCGATATTGTCGGCGGCATCGACCCGGCAACGATCGAGCGGGATCCGGTTCGCCACCTGGACGCAATCTTCGCGCTCGCGGATCGATACGGCAAGCCGGTCGACATTCATCTGCACGAACCGGGAGAATTGGGCGCCTTCTGCCTTGAGCTGATCGTCGAACGGACCAAGGCGCTCTCCCTTCAGGGCCGCGTCATGGTGAGCCATGCCTATTGTCTCGGCATGCTGGACACGCATAGGCAGCACACGTTGATCGACGCGCTGGCGGCTGAAGACATCGCCGTCATGACGGTCGGCAGCCCATCCGCGCCGGCGGTTCCGCTGCGCATGATGCGCCAGTCCGGCCTCGTCGTGGCATCCGGTTCCGACGGCATCCAGGGCACCTGGGAGCCATGGGGCAATGGCGACATGCTGGAGCGGGCCAAATATCTTGCGCAGCGCAACGGCATGACCAACGATGCCGATCTGGAAGAGACGGCGCGCGTTTGCACCTTTGGCGGCGCGCAAGGTATCGGCCTGACGGATTATGGGCTTTCGCCCGGTTGCCACGGCGATGTCGTGCTGGTTTGCGCGCGGACCCTGGCGGAAGCCGTGGCCCTGACCCCACGGAAGCGCACGGTCATCCGCGGCGGCCGCGTGCTCGTGCGTGACGGTGCGCTGGCCGGAGATCTGCCCGATGTCGCATAGTCGTCGGACGAACCAGCGTGACGACGGACCTGTCCTGCTCACCGCGCGATGGGTTGTCGGCCACCGGGACGGGCGCCATGTCCTTCTGGAGAATGGCGAGGTCGTCCATGAGAACGGCAGGATCGTCTTCGTCGGCCATCGCTACGGCGGGCCTGTAAAGCGGCGGATCGATCATGGCAGGGCGCTGATCGGCCCGGGTTTCATCGATCTGGATGCGCTTTCGGACCTGGATACGGGCGTGCTCGGCCTCGATCATCAACCCGGCTGGAAGAAGGGCCGCGTCTGGCCGCGCGACTATGTGGAAGCCGGGCCGGTCGAAATGCTGGCGCGCGAGGAGCTGGCGTTTCAAAAACACTATGCCTTCGCGCAACTCATCCGCAACGGCATCACTACTGCATTGCCGATCGCATCGCTGTTTTATCGTGCATGGAACGAGACATCGGACGAATTCGCATCCGCCGCCGAAAGCGCCGCAGAGTTGGGCCTTCGCGTCTATCTCGGGCCTGCCTTTCGCGCCGGCCATTCCGTCATCGAGGTGGATGGCGGCATCGTCGTCGAGGTGGACGAAGAGCGCGGCGCGGAGGGTCTGGACGATGCCGTTGCCTTTTGCCTGGAGCACGAAGGACGCTTCGGCGGATTGGTGCGAACCATGCTTGCACCGGACCGTGTCGAGTTCTGGACCGCCGACCTGTTGCGCAGGACCGCCAATGCCGCGCGAGACCTCGGCGTGCCGGTCCGTCTGCATTGCTGCCAGTCTTCATTCGAGATCGAGACAGTGCGTCGCCGGTTCGGCACGACATCCGCCCGCTGGCTCCAGGACATCCGCTTTCTCAGCGAAAGAGCGTTGTTGCCGCATGGCACCCACGCCGACGGCGATGATCTCGAAATCATCGCCGGTTCGGGTGCCACATTGGTGCATTGCCCGCTGGTGATGGCGCGGCATGGCGCGGCGCTCGACAATTTCGCCCGCCTTCGCGGCCAGGGTCTGCGCATCGGCATGGGCACGGACACCTGGCCACCCGACATGGTGCAGAACATGCAGGTCGGCCTGATGCTCGGCCGCGTCATGGCGGGCAATCTGGAGACGCCGAAATCAGCCGATCTCTATGACGCGGCAACGATTGGCGGCGCCGACGCGCTCGGCCGGTCGGACCTGGGACGTTTGCAGGCGGGAGCAGCCGCCGACATCGTCGTGTTCGACCTGTCCGGCAACCATCTGGGACAGGTCCTCGATCCGATCGCCTGCCTGACGACGTCCGCAAGCGGACGCGATGTGCACACGGTCATCATTGACGGGCGCACCGTGATGAGCGCCCGAACCATTCCGGGTTTCGATCTCGATGCAGCCCACCAGCGCGCACAGGCCCAGTTCGAACGGCTTGTCCAGCGTTATCCGCAACGCACCTGGCGACATCCGACGGTCGCCGAGATTTTCCCTCCCAGCTATCGGATGTTCATGGCATGAGGGCTCCAGAAACGACACACAACGATTGGAATAAACCTTGATGGCACGCGAGCCGACGGCATTGGCCCTCGACGCCGGGCCGTTTGCATCTCTAAACTCCGGCTTTGCGGATGCTTTTCTTCTTGTGTGCTTGGATATGAATTTTCAGGATCGGTCATGACAATCAACATTCGCAATAAAAATCCGAAATCCGCCGTATCCAAGTCCGACGCGGTCTATCGCACGTTGAAGCGCGTCATACTCGACCAGGCGCTGACTGCGGGAACAAAGCTGCCTGAGGATTCGATCGGCGAGCGGCTGGGCGTCAGCCGCACCATTGTCAGGCAGGCGCTGGCAAGACTGAACGGCGAAGGCCTGGTCGAATTGCGCCCGCACAAGGGCGCCTGCGTCGCGCAGCCGAGCCTGGAGGAAGGCCACAATATATTCGAGGTGCGGCGGGCGCTTGAAGCGCTGGTGGTCGACACGCTGATCGGCAAGCTGACGCCGCAAAAGATCAAACAGCTCGAAGCTCATGTCGACGCGGAAGAGATGGCCAAAGCCAACAATGCCGCGTCGTCGATTCAGTTGGCCGGCGAATTTCATGTGCTGCTTGCCTCGCTGACCGGAAACGAACTGTTGCTGCGCTATGTCACGGAACTCGTTTCGCGTTCATCGCTCATCCTGTCGCTCTACGGGCGGCCGCATTCGTCCGACTGTGCCGTATCCGAGCATCACGAGATCATTGCCGCCCTGGCCGCGGCCGACCGGAACAAGGCTGCTGCCTTGATGGATCATCATATTGATGCAATCACCACACGTGCACTGCTGAAAGCGAAACCCGAAAATGACTTTCCGGACCTTCTTGCTGCCTATGCGCGGGAGGAAGGGCTATGATTTATTGGATGAATGCCGAAGAGACGAGGAGTGACCCGAAAATGATCAGGACGAAGGTGATGTCAGGTTAAATCCGCCTCCTTATGCGGTCGTGGCGACCAGCACTTCGGTCGGCTGGAACTTCAACACATCGATCAGTCCGATGTCGGAGATGCGCAATTCCGGGATGACGACAAGCGCCAGCAGAGAGTGCTGCATATAGGCATTATTGAGGGCGCATCCGCAGGCAAGCATCGCCGCGATCAGGCCATTGGCTTCTTCTGCCACGATTTCGGCGCGCTGGTCAGACATCAGTCCGGCGATCGGCAGCTTGACAAGCGCAAGTTCGCGTCCTTCGCTGAACAGCACGACGCCGCCGCCGACCTGTCCCAGCCGATTCGCCGCCAGCGCCATGTCGTCCTTGTCGGTACCCACCACGATCATGTGATGACTGTCATGGGCGACGGTGCTGGCGATGGCGCATGGTTTGTCGTAACCGAAGCCGGAAACAAACGCGTTGATGACCTTTCCCGTGCCGTGATGCCGTTCCACCAGCGCGATCTGGCAGACGTCACCGGTCCGATCCATCTGAACGATACCATTCAAGACGCCGAGCGAAGCCTCCAGGGCACGGGTCGGTGCCTGGTTCTCGAGCACGCCGATGACCCGCGCCATGACCTGGTTCGCACCCTCGGGCGCCACGATGTCGAAGTCCGCCGCTGAGAGCTTCTTGCCCAAGCGAACCGTGTTCTTGGTCGAGGCGGGATAGTCGTAGGGCGTGATGTCGGCGACGAGCTTGCCGTCGTTCGACACCACACAGCCGCGTGCGATGACGGTTTCGACCGGGAGTTCGGTGAGATCGGAGGTCAAAACCAGGTCGGCGCGCCGCCCGGGCGTTATCGAGCCAAGCTCACGCTCCATGCCGAAATGCTGAGCAGTATTCAGGGTGGCCATCTGAATCGCGGTGATCGGCTTTAATCCCTGGGCGATGGCATGGCGCACAACGCGGTTCATATGGCCGTCATTGACTAGTGTGCCGGAATGGCTGTCGTCGGTACACAGCACGAAATTGCGCGAGTCCAGGCTGAGCTCGGTCAGCGCCTTGATCTGCGCGGCGACGTCGTACCAGGCGGAGCCAAGCCGTAACATGGCGCGCATGCCCTGGCGCACCCGCGCAACGCAGTCCGCCAGGCTGGTGCCTTCGTGATCGTCGGACGGACCGGCGGCGACATAGGCATGGAAGGGCAGACCGAGATCCTTCGAGGCATAGTGGCCGCCCACCGTCTTGCCTGCCGCCTGAGTGGCAGCGATCTCGGCCAGCATGTCGCCATTTCCGGCGACCACCCCAGGAAAGTTCATCATCTCGCCGAGGCCGACGATGTTCGGCCACGACATCGCCTCACGCACGTCGGCGGGACCGAGGCTGGCACCCGCGTTCTCGAGGCCCGGAGCGCTCGGCACGCAGCTCGGCATTTGCACGAACACATTGATCGGCAGTCCGGCAGCCTCGTCGTGCATCAGCTTGACGCCCGGCATGCCCAGGACGTTGGCGATCTCGTGCGGGTCGATGAACATCGAGGTGGTGCCATGCGGGATGACCGCACGCGCGAACTCGGTAACGGTGACCATGCCGCTCTCGACATGCATATGCGCATCGCACAGCCCCGGCAGCGCGTAGCGGCCCTCTCCGTCGATAATCTGCGTCTCGGGGCCCACGGCATGGTCGGCATTCGGGCCGATGAAGGCGAAGCGGCCGACCGCGATGGCAATGTCCGTCGCGGGGATGATCTCGCACGAATGGACATTCACCCAGCGCACGTTCCGGACCACCATGTCGGCCGGCGTGCGTCCCATGGCGACATCAACCAACTGCGGCGCGCATTCGAACCAGCTCTTGATCATCTGTTGTTTTCTCCCCCAGCGCGCGCGCCCGCAAAGGGCCGCACGACCTCGACGCAATATCTTGGCGAACTGTAAGCGGCGCGCTGGCGGTAATAGTCCAGGCAGAAATCAAGGAAGGCGGCGAACTTACGCGACACATACCGGCGTCGCATGTAGAGCAGATTGATTGGAACCAGTGGCGAGCGCCATTGCGGGAGCACCGGCACCAGATCGCCGTTCTTGCACTCGATCTCGGTGAAGAAGGCTGGCAGATAGACGATGCCCTCGCCGGCTACGGCGAAGTATTTCAGCATCCAGTAGTCGTTCGCCATGCACTGCGCGGTCGGCATGAAGTCGACCGTTTCCGCGCCGCGCTCGAGATGCCAGGATTGCACGCCGCTCGGGCGGCGGAAGGCGACGGCCCCATGGCCCGCCAAGTCTGCGGGCGTCGACGGTTCCCCGAATTGCTCAATGTAGCGCGGGCTGGCGTAGAGACAGAAGGAAGCCTCCCCGAGCTTGCGAGCGATGTAGTCTGAGTTCGCCGGCTCGCCCCAATGGAATATGCCGTCGAAAGGCTGGTGCTTTTCGGGCGCCAGGAAATATCCGAGCGAAAGGAAGATCACGTCGACATTCACCTGCGGATACTGTTGGCGGAAGGCGAACAGCAGTTCCGAGGTGAAGGAAGTGCCGAACTCGCCGGTCGAGCCGATCGTCAGCGTGCCGGCGATATCGTGGCCCGCCTCGGCGATCGCCGCTTTGGCTCCTTCGCAACTTTCCTTGATGCGTTGCGCATGGTCGAGGAACTCGGCCCCGGCATCGCTCAAATGCAGTTCCCGACCGTCGCGCACAAACAGTGCGACACCGAGCGAATCCTCCAACGCGCGCACTTTGTGACTGAGGCTGGACTTGGGCAGTCCATACAGTTTCGCGGCGTGCGAGAGCGACTGCGCCTCCGCCACTTTGATAAAATAATCGATCGCTTCAAAATCCATCGATCGTCCAAGAATTTGAACGGTGCGTCCAGAACTAGCCGGAAACTGCCATTTGCATGGACGACCCTAATACGACAGGATCAGAGCGCGCAAGGTGGGATTTTTGGCGCAGAGAAGCTTGGTCCCAAGCCCGAGCGAGGCCACACGAGCGGAGATGAATTTGTCCGACATACGCGAATTCATCCGTGCTGGTCGCGCCGAGCATAAATCGACTCTCATCGTCACCGGCGGCACACTAGTCAACGTCGCTTCGGGTGAGATCTATCCGGCCGACGTCGCCGTCTACAAGGATCGCATCGTCGCTGTCGGAGACGTCTCGGAGTACCGCGGCCCCGAGACCGAGATGATCGATGCTACTGGTTATTTCCTCTGCCCTGGCCTGATAGACGGCCACCTCCACGTTGAATGTTCCAAGATGTCGGTAACTAGCTTCGCCAAGGCGGTGGTGCCGCTCGGCACCACTTCGATTGTGTCGGGCCTCGACCAGATCCTCGTGGTGTCCGGCCTGGAAGGCGCCCGCGAATTCCTCGACGAGGCCAAGGCAACCCCTCTCAAGATCTTCTGGGGCGCACCATGCAAGACGCCCTACACACTGCCTCGCTCCAACGTCGGCTATTATTTCGGACCGGACGATCACCGCGCCACCCATTCCTGGCCGGAATGCATCGGCATATGGGAGACGGTGCGCGAGTTCGTCGACACGATGGATGAGCACGTTCTGCAGGCGGTCGAGATCGCCGAAAAGAGCCGTCTGCCGATTCTCGGCTGCTCGCCGATGTGTCGCGGCAATCGATTGAACAGCTACCTGCAGGCCGGAGTGCGCTCCGACCACGAGAGCTACACGGCGGACGAGATGCTGGAGAAGCTGCGCAAAGGCATGCATGTCGTCATTCGCGAATCTTCGATCTCCCATTTTCTCGAAGAGAACCTGCGGATGGTCACCGAGATGGGAATAGCCGCGACGAGCCGGGTCAGCTTCTGCACCGATGACGTGGTCGCCTCGGATATCCTGGCCCGCGGCCACCTCGACAACATGATCCGCATGGCGGTCGCGATGGGAGTTCCGCCGCTCACCGCCATCCAGATGGCGACCATCAACGGCGCCGAGGCGCTGCGCATCGGCCAGAAGGTCGGCTCGATCTCGCCCGGGCTCGCCGCCGATATCCTGCTGGTCAAGGATATCGCGGATTTCCATGTCTCAGGTGTCATCGCGAAGGGCAAGCTGGCCGCCCGCGACGGCAAGCTCGTGGACGATCTTGCGCCGCCTGCCCGCAGCGCCGTTGTCACCAACACATTCAAGGTAGCGCCGGTTTCACAGAAAGACCTATTGGTGCGCGCGCCCGGAGCGGGCGACAAGGCGGCCGTGCTGGCGATCGCCGTTACGCCCGAGAGAATATTCGTACGCACGCGACGTGATGTCGTGCTCCCGGTCCGCGACGGCTATATAGACGCGGATCCATCACAGGACGTGCAGTATCTCACCGTCGTCGAACGCTACGGCCGCACTTCCCATCGGCCGGTCGCGTTCGCTTCAGGCTTCGGACTGCGCTCCGGCGCACTCGCCACTTCGACGGCGCCTGATGATAACAACATCGTTTGTGTGGGCACCAATCCCCACGACATGTCGTTGGCAATCAACCACATTATCGAGAACAATGGCGGCCAGGCGGTGGCGGACGGCGGTCGGATCGTGTCATTCCTGCCCCTGCCGATCGGCGGAATCGTATCGGACATTGATCCTCCAGAGATGGCGAAGAAAGAGCAGGAGCTCGACGCCGCCGCGCGCGCGCTCGGCTGTAGGCTGCCATGGCCTTTCATGTACATGTTCGTGCTGCAGATCACCGCGATACCCGATTTCGCGATAACCGATCTCGGCCTGATCGATTGCATAAACCTGACGGTGGTCGATCCGTTAAGCCGGCCTCATGACTGGGAACGCTAGAAAAGGGAGGGAACCATGCTGAAAAACCTTGTTGTCGCTGTTTCGCTCGTGGCCGCGACGTGGCTGTGGGGCGGCCGCGTACAAGCCGAAGAGCCGACCAAGCTCAGGATCGCCGGCATTCTTTCGGCGGGCAAGGAAGCACCGTGGGAATCATCCTTCGTGAGTTCCATGGACCGGATCATCGCCGCCAAGCCCCACGGCCTCGACATCGAGGTCAATTATACCGAGAACGTTTACGACAATGCCGAGCAGGTGTTCCGCACCTATGCTGAGACCGGCGACTACGACATCTTGTTCGGCGACACCGCCTATGCAGATGCGATCGAGAAGCTGAAGGACGAATTCCCCGATACGATGTTCGTCATGAGCGGTTCGGGCAATCGCGGACTCGGCGGCAATGCCTATTGGATATTCGTCCACGCGCACGAGCCTGCCTACGTGATGGGGCAACTGGCCGGCAAACTCACGAAGTCGAATGTCATCGGCGCCATCTCCACCTTCCCGGCCGAAGATACCAACGATCAGATCAATGCCTTCTTCACCAGCGCCAAGGAAGCGAACCCAAAGGTGAAACAGAAGATCACCTTCATCCAGTCCTGGTTCGATCCGGCTAAATCGAACGAGGCGACCTCGGCGCAGATCGCCGCCGGCGCGGACATGATCTACCAGATGTCGGGCGCCTTCGAGGTTTGCGAGGAGCGCGGCATAGGCTGCTTCGGCAATTATGTGGACATGTCGAAAGTGGCGCCGAAGTCGATCGTCGCCTCCACCATCGTCAAATGGGATCCGCACATTAATTGGATCATCGATGAATGGTGGAAGGCAAAGACCATGAACGCCAAATTCGACGCGCCGAAGGAACCAAGGTGGTTCAGCTGGCAGCAGGGTTCGGGCGACCTCATCCTCAATCCTGCCTGGGAAGCCAAAATGCCCGATGACGTAAAGGCGCTTGCGGCTGAAACGGCCAAGGCCATCCAGGGCGGCAAGAAGAAAATCGAGCTCAATGTGAACGAGCCGAAATCGGACTGACGCCGGAGGTGGTGCCGGGCCGATCCGAGATGAGCAAGATACCGCGCCTGTCGGTTCGGCACCTGACGAAGCGTTTCGCTGCGCTTGCCGCCAATGACGACGTCTCGCTCGACGTCATGCCCGGAGAATTGCATTGCTTGTTGGGGGAGAATGGCGCAGGCAAGTCGACACTGTCGTCCTGCCTCTACGGGCTCTACCAGCCAGACGCCGGCGAAATTCGGGTGGACGGCAAGACCGTCCAGCTAGGCTCGCCGGGCGAAGCCATCCGCGCCGGCATCGGTATGGTGCACCAGCATTTCGTCTTGGTGCCCAACTTCACTGTGCTGGAGAATGTGGCGGTAGGAACGGGCTCCGGCTGGCGGCTGGGCCGGGCTGAGGCTCTCTCCAGGATCGAGACGATCTGCTCCACCTACGGCATCTCGCTCAACCCACACCGGCACGTCGGCGACCTTTCCGTCGGCGAACAGCAATGGGTCGAGATCGTCAAGGCGCTCTACACTGGCGCCAGACTGCTTATCCTCGACGAACCGACGGCGGTGCTGACGCCCGAGGAATCGCGCCGCCTGTTTGCGATCGTGCGGCGGCTCACCAGTGAAGATCTGTCGGTCGTGCTGATCAGCCATAAGATGTCGGAAGTGATGCAATCCGACCGGGTCAGCGTGCTGCGCAAGGGCAGACTGGTCGGAACGGTCATAACCTCGAACGTCAGCCGCGACCAACTCACCACCATGATGGTCGGCCGCTCCGTTGCGGCGCCGGCGCGCGCCGCAGATGCGAAAGCGACCGGCGAGACGGTGCTTTCGGTGCGTGGGCTCACGCACCTGCGCGATGGAAGGCCCGTGCTGGACAACGCATCGCTCGACATCGCAGCCGGCGAGATCGTCGGCATCGCCGGCGTTTCCGGGAATGGCCAAGACGAGCTGTTCGAGTGCCTCGCAGGCCTCGCCGCGCCCGACGGCGGCACGGTCTTGCTCGATGGCGAAACTCTGCAGGCGTACTCACCGGCGACGATTGCTGCGAAAGGCATTGGCTACGTGCCCAGCGACCGCTTCCGCGACGGGCTCGTTGCCGATCTCGATATCGGCGAGAATCTTGTCCTTGGCCAACAATGGCAAACGCGCTGGCGCAATGGGCCATTCATCGACACCGCGGCGCTCGACGCAAATGCGCGCATGGTCATCGCTGCCTATTCGATTGCCGCAACCGGGCCGTCGTCACCCTCTCGCAAATTGTCTGGCGGCAACGCGCAGAAGGTCATCCTCGCCCGCGAGTTCGCCAAAGCGAAGCGGCTTCTGATGTGCAACCAGCCGACGCGCGGACTCGATGTCGGCGCCATCGAATTCGTTTACCGACAACTCCTGCACAAGCGCGACGAAGGCTGCGCCATCCTGCTTGCGAGCGAGGAACTGGAGGATCTTTTCGCTCTCAGCCGTCGTATATGTGTGATGTTTCGCGGCCGCATCCTTGCGGTGCTCGATACGGAAAAAACCACCTATGACGAAATCGGCAGCCTGATGGCCGGCCATGGGAGCGAGGCTGCGGCGTGACCGGTTTCAATCTCGTGGAGTGGCGCCTCGAGCGCCGGCTGGAACCGCGGCCGACCGCGCGCATCGTTGCACTTGCTTTGGCGGCGATCGCGGCGGTTTTGGTTTGCAGTCTGCTTTTCGCCGCCGCGGGCGCCAGCCCGGGTGCCGCCTTCACGGCTCTCCTGAAAGGCAGCTTTGGCTCGTTGCGCGCCGCCGGCGAAACGCTGGTCAAGGCAACGCCCCTGATCTTCACCGGTCTTGCCGCCTGTGTCGCCTTCCGCGCGCGTATCTGGAACATTGGCGCCGAAGGCCAGGTTTTTGCCGGCGCCATGTTCGCTTATTGGGCGCAGCACAATCTCACCGGATTTTCGCCTTTCATCCAAATTCCTGTGGTTATAATCGGTGGCATTGTCGGCGGCGCACTCTATGCCGGCCTTGCGGGCGTGCTGAAGACCCGCTTCTCGGTCGATGAGGTGATCTCGACCGTCATGCTCAACTACATCATCGTCTATGTCCTTTCGCTGCTGCTGCTGCGCGGCCCATGGAGCGAGGCGGGCGCCTTCTTCGAACAGACGCCGAAGGTCGATCCGGGCTCGGTGCTTCCGTTGCTGTTTTCCGGTTCACGCCTGCATTCCGGCTTCCTGCTGGCGATTGTGGCGGCTGGCTTGGTTCACATGCTGTTGACGCGCACACCGCTGGGCTATGAGATCAAGGCTGCCGGGTCCAACATGC
The DNA here is from genome assembly GCF_006443035.1 of Mesorhizobium sp. B1-1-6. Lineage (NCBI taxonomy): Bacteria > Pseudomonadati > Pseudomonadota > Alphaproteobacteria > Hyphomicrobiales > Phyllobacteriaceae > Mesorhizobium > Mesorhizobium sp. B1-1-6. The sequence goes on from NZ_VFWR01000007.1 coordinate 36,532, forward strand.
GCGCGCTCGATGTACAGGGCACCAATACTCGAAGGCTGGTCATAGTTGTGCTTCTGGTTTCCGGCGCGCTTGCGGGGCTCGCGGGGATCACGGAAGTCTACGGCGTCCATTACCGCCTGAAGGCAGGCGTAATAGCAGGTTACGGCTACAGCGGCATCATCGTGGCCATCCTCGGCCAATTGCATCCGCTTGGCGTCGTCGTTGCCTCGGTGCTGTTCGGAGCGTTGCTCAACGGCGCTACGCTCATGCAGATCAAGACCGGCGTGCCCTCGGCGCTGATATACGCCATCCAAGCGATCCTGCTTTTGTTCTTCCTAGCTGGCTGGGCAGCGTGCAATTTCCGCCTGCGGAGGGTCGGCCGTGCTTGACGCACTCTTTCAAACCTCAATCCTGGTCAGTGTGGCGGCGGCCACCATCCGCATCAGCACCCCGCTCCTGCTCGCCGCACTTGGCGAACTTATCGCCGAGCGCAGCGGCGTCTACAATATGGGTCTTGAGGGCATGATGCTGATGGGAGCCTTCACCGGCTATCTCGCCGCCTATGAAAGCGGGTCGTTATGGCTGGGCGTCCTCGCTGCCGGATTTACCGGCGCGCTGATGGCTCTCGTCTTTGCCGTGCTGGTGATCACGCTGAAAGTAGAGCAGATCGTCACCGGTCTTGCCGTCAACCTGCTCGGCGCCGGCCTTTCCACATACTGGTTGCGTTCCGCTTTCGCTGGCGACGGCAAGACGCCGACCATCCCCTTCTTCGCCGATGTGCCGGTGCCGGGGCTGAGCGATATTCCCGTGCTGGGCCCCATCCTGTTTGACCAGCGGGTGCTGACCTACATAGCCTTTCTGATGGTGCCGGCGGTATGGCTCTTCCTGTTCCGGACGCGTTATGGACTGATCGTGCGCTGCGCCGGCGACAATCCCAAGGCCCTCGATGTTAAGGGGGTAAAGGTCGCGCCGGTGCAATATGCCGCCGTGCTCTTCGGCGGCCTGATGGCGGGCGTTGCCGGCGCGTTTCTCTCCGTCGGCCAGGCGGCGCGTTTCGTGCCGGACATGACCAACGGGCGCGGCTGGCTGGCCATCATCATCGTCATCGCCGGCCTATGGCGCCCCTACCCGATTTTCGTGGCGGCTCTGGTGTTCTCCTTCCTCGACGCGCTGCAATTGCAAATCCAGGGCGTCGGTATCGCCATTCCCTACCAATATATGTTGATGATGCCTTATGTTGCGGCGATCGTTGCGTTGATGATCCGTCGCTCGCGGACCAGCGCACCGGCTATGCTGGGCGTGCCGTACAGGCGGGAATAGGGTGGTCGGTTTTCATTCTGCTGCTGTAAGGCTGCCTGTACGTAGCTGCCATGCGGCATGGCTCAACCCGTGACCGCGGCAGCAAGCTTCCAGCAAGATCGACCGCTTTGGCGAAGCCGGTATTGTAGCCCAACCCGCCCAGGTAGGGAGACCTGACCGTCAGTCACGGGACGTCACAGGGCAAGCAATTTGCCGCCCTGGAAATCTGGATCGTTGGAACTCGACTATCCCGCTGGTGGTTAGCCAGAAGGCTGCATAAGCCTCGCTCAGGAACGCCAGCCACCACTGCCGAAGTGACCTGAACTACGGAGCGTCGCCAGCAGGATGTTGGCTGCTCCGCGTTGATCAATCTTCGCTTGCTCACCAAGCGGAGACGCATTCCAGGCAGCCAGTTCTGACACCAAAAGAGCGGTATCCCCGTCTACCGATGCGCATCTAAGTTGTCCGTTCTTCCCCATCACGATTATAGCTGTACCTATCACGCCATATCCAATCGCAGCTATCCGCTGGACCCAGGTATCGCCGTCAACGCGGACATCGAACAGAACCGACCCTTCGGTTTTTTCCGCAGCGTCCGCCACACGATCACAGAACGGTTGATTGAGGCCTTCGATGTTGCCGAGTGACTGCTCAAACAAGGCCAATTCGACATGCTCTGCCACCATAGCTGTGAGAGTGCGCGCTAGCTGGCCCAATCAGCAAGACACCAGGACCCATTATCCACAGCAGCCACAGCTGGTCCCCTTTTTGCCTACTTAATGCTCCCCCCGTCGGACCGCGAGCCGGGCGACGGCCTCTATGGCTTGGTCGACCTCGTCCGTCGTGGTGTAGTGTGACAGACCCAGCCGTGCGACGCCTTTTTTCGCGCGGTCCAAGCCTGCCGGAGGCTCATGGCATAGAGTCGCCGGCCCAGCCGAAGATGTTTCCTCAGCCAGCGCAGCCGCGTTTTCCAGCGGCGAGCGATTGGCCAGCGGCGAGGTGCCTGTTGAGCGGCAGATTCAGGGCCCTGATATCTGCGCACGCGGCACATCTTGCCCACCCCGGTTGATCGCCTAAATGTTTGGTCCCGGCATTTGCTGGAGCGGATTGAGTCTGAAGCGTTCCGGCTGTGACGCCCACGCCTTGCAGATGAACTCGTAGCGATCCTTCCGCAGTCAGCCTCCGGTTCAGCGGTCAGCTTCACTCCAATTTCTTCAAGCGATTGCGGGCCTCATCTATTCTCGGCACTACAATTGTCAGCCTACTGAATCCAGCATTCTCTTTATCACGGAAAATTTGAAGGTTCGCGCCTGCGACGCCACGCCATATGGATCAACCCCGGCATGGGACGGTCATCAGGCCCCGGGTCGAACAGGTGAGTATAGAACTTCTCTCCACCGCTCATGCTTGGATGTTGCGAGTGCGTCGAAAATTCCTTGGATTTCCGTTGTGCGCGTCCTTCCAAGTCACCAGCATCTGCAATTAGAGAACGTTTGGCTTCGTTCCAAGATGGTTCCCGGGCGGCAGCGCAAAGTCCGCTCGGCGTGCACACCATATGTGTCTCAGCTCGGCCCTTTTTTACTTTGCGTTGGATTCAAGGTGAAATTAGGGGCCGCAAGCGAGAGGTCGGCTTTCGGCATCAAGCGGGCTAAGCAGTCATTCAACTCCTGGCCTCAAGCAGCTCATGCACGCTCCACTTGACGGTGCGTGCCGCCCCAGCCGATGTCGGGTTCATCTATGTCGACGGCGAGACATGCCTTTGACCACGCTTATTGGGGGCGCCGACTGGCGAGCCGCTTCGCCATCATTAGCGATGGAACGGAAAAGAAACCATTCTGCATAAGACTGCTGCTTTTCGACGCACCTTTTCGAAACGTCGGAACGAGCGCTTTTCGCGCAGGCCTCGATGCCCCCATAGGTGAACCGGTTCATGACGAGTCTGACAATACGCCACCGCATCCTCGTCAGTTTCGCTGCCGTTCTGGTGGTTATGTCCGTGATCGCCGTTATCGCGTACGCCTGGTTTCTTCAGGCGGAGCGGGAGGCAACTGAGGTCGAGAAGGGCATCCTTCCAGACCTCTATCACAGCACCGAGATCATGATGGGGCAGATGAAGGCACATAGCCTGCTTCAGGAATATGCCCTCCAGGACAACCCGTCGGATAAAAGCACGCTTGAAAGCACGATCGCGACCAATCGCGACCAAGTGCGGCGGTTGATGGACGAGTATGAAGCAACGATCGTCTCCGACATCGACAAGCAGAATTACGCAGTCGTCAAAGAACTCGCCAACCAATTTCGGCTGGCGGAAACTGCTGTGCTGGACACGAGCCGAGCTGCCTTGTCGAAAGGTGAAACTCCCAATGAAAGCCCGGTCATCAAGAACACGGTAGAGCCGATCTTTGTGAAATTGCAGTCCGCTCTGCAAGCCATGCTCGAGGATCACAGAGGCGAGGCAAACAGCGCGACGCAGCGAATCAGCTCAATCGTTAGCACGGCGGAAGTCGGTTTGAGCGTGGGCTTGTTGATAGCCCTCGGACTAGCCCTTCTTTTGGGTTACCAGCTGTTCCGCGCTATCACAGCTCCGCTCACACGTTTGGTCGACGCAGTTCAAATGATACGGCAAGGCGACTTCAGCGAACGCCTCGATCTGAGGCGCCGGGACGAATTCAGCGTGCTTGCCGACGGCTTCAACGCAATGGCAGACGATCTCACAACTCTTATTGGTCAGGTACAAAGGTCCAGCATACAGGTCGGCACGTCGATAACTGAGATTGCTGCAACCTCCAAGCAGCAGCAGGCAACAGCGACTGAAATCGCCGCGACCACAACTGAGATCCGCGCGACAGCCAAGGAAATTTCCGCCACTTCAAACGAGCTGGTTCGCACGATGAACGAGGTCTCGACAGTTGCCGAGCAAACGGCGGCCGTCGCCGGCGGAGGGCAAGAGGGGCTGACCCGTATGGAAGGAACCATGCAGCAGGTCATGGACGCGGCGGGTGCGATCAATTCCAAACTCGCGATCCTGAGCGAGAAAGCTGGCAGCATCAATCAGGTGGTGACGACCATCACCAAAGTGGCCGATCAGACGAACCTGTTGTCGCTCAACGCTTCCATCGAGGCTGAGAAGGCCGGGCAATATGGCCGGGGCTTTGCAGTGGTGGCGACAGAGATCCGAAGGCTTGCGGACCAGACGGCCGTCTCCACTTACGATATCGAGCAGATGGTCAAAGACATCCAGTCGGCAGTCGCTGCCGGTGTGATGGGCATGGACAAGTTTTCCGAGCAGGTCCGCCGGGGCATGCACGAAATCCAGCAGGTCGGCGGTCAACTCTTCGAGATCATCCAGCAGGTCCAAGGGCTGGTGCCACGTTTCGAAGTCGCCAATGAAGGCATGCAAGCACAGGCGATCGGCGCGGGACAGATAAGCGACACGCTAACCCAGCTAAGCGAGGCAGCTCAGCAAACAGTCGAGTCCCTTCAGCAATCGACGCTCGCGATCGACGAGCTCAATCAAGTCTCAGGCAGCATGCGAAGCAGCATTTCAAGGTTCAAGCTGAGAGCACAGTGAACTGGCAGTAGGAGGTGATAATGTTATTCCTCGCCTTCAGTATGGGTTCGGATCGCTACTTGATCGATGTCCACCAAATTGAAGAGGTGCTGCCCTATATCGATGTGAAAGTTCTGCCGGGTGCGCCAACCGGTGTGGTGGGCCTGGTCAATTATAACGGAATACCCATTCCCCTGATCGATGTTACTCTTCTCGCGCTTGGCCGGCCATCGGAGCGCCTATTGAGCACCCGGATCGTTGTTACGCGCTACCCGGCGCGAGATGGCGAGCAACGCCTGCTTGGGTTGGTCGCGGAACGGGTGACGGATACGGTCGAGCGAGACCCTGCCGACTTCGCGCCGTTCGGCCTCGAGCCAGAAACGCCGTCTTATCTTGGTCCGGTGGCTTCGGATGGCACGGAGATCATTCAGTGGGTCAAAGCGGAAGCGCTGCTTTCGGAAGAGATTCGTACCGCATTGCTCCGCCAGGCCGCGATGAGTGTTTAATGACCGGCGCAATAGAAAAGCTCCTGATGGAAACCATTGGACTGGACAGTGCCAGCGTTGGCCCGACAGTGGTCCGTCAGGCGGTCAGAGACCGGATGGCAGCGTGCCGGATTGCCAATCCTCAGGCCTATAGGGAACACTTGACCGGTTCCCCGCAGGAGCTGCAGGAGCTGATCAATGCGGTGGTGATCCCGGAGACTTGGTTCTTTCGCGACCGAGAAGCGTTCACGATGTTGGCGCGGCATGCGCGCGTGCACAAGCGTGCTCAGCCGACAAAAGTCTTGAGCCTGCCATGTTCAACCGGTGAAGAGGCCTATTCGGTCGCAATGGCCATGTTCGATGCCGGCTTTGAAGCGCACGAGTTCAACATCGATGCGGTGGACGTCAGTACCCGCAATATCGCGTTGGCTGAACGTGCCGTCTACGGGCGCAATTCCTTTCGCGGCAGCTATCTCGAATTCAGGGACCGCTATTTCGAAGCGGTCGAGGGTGGGTTGCGGCCCAGTGCTGCGGTGCTGAAACAGGTTCGCTTCAGGGTCGGCAACCTATTCGGTACTCGCGCAATTTTTGGGCAAGAGGTCTATGACATCCTACTCTGTCGGAATTTGCTGATCTATTTCAATCGCGAACTGCAGGATCGCGCATTGACCCGCCTGAAAGATCTCTTGGCCACGGACGGACTTCTTCTGGTCGGTCCCGCGGAAGCAGCACTTCCAAGGCTGCATGGCTTTATTTCCGCTGAATGGCCCTTGGCCTTTGCCTTCCTGGAATCGGAGCCCATCAAGGCCGCGGCGCCGACAACTGCTATCCCGGTGCGGACATCAACCCCGAAGCTCAACAAGAGCAAGCCCGTTCTTCCGCCACGACTGACCGTCGGCAAGGAAAACAGTGCGCCGGCCCTGGCCAAGCCCGTTGATCAGGTCTCGGAAAGCCTAGTCGCGGTTGAACGGATCGCCAATGCGGGTCGGGTAAAGGAGGCACAGGAGGTCGCCCTCGCCCATCTCGAGAAATTCGGTCCTTCCGCGCAAATCTTCTACCTGCTGGGCCTCGTTCAGGATGCGGATGGCGCTGCATCCAAGGCCGCGCAAAGCTATCGCAAGGCACTCTATCTCGCGCCAAATCATCGAGAGGCTCTGGTCCACCTGGCTTTGCTGCTTCGCAAGCAAGGCGACCACAGCGGCGCCGAGGCGCTGGCCGGAAGGCTGGTCCGGGTCCAGAAAAGGAGCGGCACCTGATGCCGGCTTCGACAAGGATCGCTCTGCCAGTGGAGCAGATTGAAATCGACGACTGCTGGCGGCGGATAGGCGTTCGGGGTGACAAGTCCTGTCCCCAACTGGAGCAGCATCTCCACTGCCGGAATTGCCCGACCTATAGGAAGATTGCACGGCGCCTCCTTGATCGTGCGGCGCCCTCGGCATATCGCGGCGAATGGCCTGATGACGCTGGTCGTGCAGCGGTCGTTTCGGCGGACGATGAAGCGCCGCAGACGGCCGTTCTCTTCCGGTTGGGGCACGAATGGCTGGCGCTTCCAGCTGGCATTTTTCATGAAGTGGCTGAATCCCGTCCCGTTCATTCCCTTCCACACCGCAGGAATAGTGCAGTGCTCGGCATCGCCAATGTCCGGGGCGAATTGCTGATTTGCCTGTCGCTCGCTGAATTGCTCGGGATCGACGAACCCAAGGAGGAGGAACAAGGCAGACAAGCCAAGATATTTCGCCGCCTCGTCGTGGTGGGCGAGCGGGACAAGCGGGTTGCTTTCACGGTTGATGAGGTCCACGGCTTACATCGCTACCGGGCACGCGACACTCTCGCCGTGCCAGCTACGATCGGCAAGACGCTGTCGGCGGCTACTGTTGCCGTTTTGCCCTGGCGGGAACGGGCTGTTGGCTGTCTCGACCCGGGACAACTGCTCACGATGATGGATCGGAGCATGGCATGACAGATGAGGACTTCAGCCAGGTTTCGATGTTGAGCCTTTTCCAGGCCGAACTGGAGACGCAATCACAGGCTTTGACCTCCGGCCTTCTGGCGCTCGAACGCGATCCTGTCGCCACCGACGCACTGGAAGAATGCATGCGGGCCGCGCATTCGCTGAAAGGAGCAGCCCGCATCATCGATCTGACGCCCGCCGTCAAAGTTGCAAATGCAATGGAAGATTGCTTGGTCGCCGCGCAACGTGGGCATCTGAGGGTACGCAAGGAGCATATAGATGCGCTTCTGCAAGGCTCTGACCTTCTGAAATTGATCGCATCGGGATCATCGAACGAGAGCGTCAACCCGGAAGTCGAAAGCTTTCTGGCGAAGTTCGAGGAACTGTCCCTCCCCGAACCCGCACCCCAAGATTCGGCAGCTGATTTCGCAATCCCAGAGCATAGCCGAAAAGTGCCGGCGGCAACCTCGTCAGCGAACCCCCTTGTCGAGCCGAAAGCTCAAGCCCGAGGGAGCATCGGCTCAGATAGAATGGTTCGGGTGACGGCAGACAGCCTGAACCGATTGCTCGGTTTGGCCGGCGAGTCGCTGATGGAAGCTCGGCGGCTCAGGCCATTCGCTGACGGGCTGCTGCGGCTGAAGCGCCTTCAATCAGACATCGCAAGTGCGTTCGACAATCTTGATGCAGTGCTGCTGCCGGTCGCAAAAGATGCGGCTGTGGTGGAGGCGCTGGTTGAAACGCAGCGAAAGCTTCGGTTGAGCCAAGCCTTCTTGGCGGAGCGTCTCGATGAGTTGGATTCAGTCGATCGGAAAGCCACCGATCTTGCCAACCGATTGTACGAGGAGACGTTGGCGAGCCGGATGCGACCTTTTGAAGACGGGGTGAGACACTACGCAAGAACGGTCCGCGACCTCGGTCGTACACTTGGCAAGCAGGTGCGACTGGAGATCGTAGGCGGCTCGACCGGCATCGACCGCGATATCCTCGAGCAGCTGGATGCCCCCTTGGGGCATCTTCTGCGCAACGCGGTAGACCATGGGCTTGAACCGCCTGATGAGCGCCTCGCAACCGGCAAACCCGAAGAGGGACTCATCAGGCTCGAAGCGAGGCACAATGCCGGACTGCTGCAAATAGCCGTGGTGGACGACGGCAGAGGGATCGAGCTCTCGAAGCTGCGCGAGACTGTCGTCGCCCGGCAGTTTGCAACCAGGGAAAGCGCCGACGCGCTCAGCGAAACGGAATTGCTGGCATTCCTTTTTCTGCCCGGCTTTTCGATGAAAGTTGGCCTGTCCGACGTCTCCGGCCGTGGCGTGGGACTCGACGCAGTGCAGGCGATGACGAAGGAGGTCCGCGGAATCACGAGCGTCTCCTCGGAATTTGGTCGAGGAACCCGGTTTCAACTGCAACTGCCGCTGACGTTGTCAGTCCTGCGCACCTTACTCGTCGAAGTCGATGGGGAGCCCTATGCGTTTCCACTCGCTGCCATCTCCAAGACAATGAAATTGCAGCGGATGGAGATCAACCTCCTGCAGGGCCGCCCGCATTTTCGCTTGAACGATCGACAGATCGGGTTGGTGACAGCGCGCGAGGTGCTGGATCGAGGAGAGTCTGCGTCCGAACCAGAGGAACTCTCGGTCGTCGTGGTGGAAACGGGTCGGGGGGAAGCCTACGGCCTAATCGTCGACCGTTTTCTCGGGGAACGCGAACTGGTGATCAGACCTCTCGATTCCCGGTTTGCCAAGATCAAGGACATCAGCGCAGCGGCCCTGATGGAGGACGGTTCGCCTGTTCTGATCTTCGACGTCGATGATCTGGTTCGATCGGTGGAAAAGCTTGCGTCGTCCAGCGGATTTCGAGCCCTTCGGCGAGCCGCGGGCGGTCCCGGACCGAGCAGACGCAAGCGCGTGCTGGTGATTGACGATTCACTCACGGTTCGCGAACTCCAGCGCAAGATGCTGGGCAATCACGGTTATGACGTCGAAGTGGCAGTCGACGGTATGGACGGGTGGAATGCCGTCCGATCTGGTCCTTTTGATCTCGTCGTCACTGACATAGACATGCCGCGCATGGATGGTATCGAACTGGTGAGCCTGATCAGAAAGGACGCCCATCTCAGGAACACACCCATCATGATCGTTTCATACAAGGATCGGGAAGAAGATCGCTCGCGCGGGCTTGACGCCGGTGCCGACTATTATCTGACCAAGAGTACCTTTCAGGACGAGGCGCTGATCCATGCCGTCGTGGACATGATCGGCGAGGCGACTGAATGAGATCGAAATTGGCGACCAACGAATGAGAATTGGCGTAGTCAACGACATGCCGATGGCGGTTGAACTTCTGCGCCGGCTGGTCATGTCGACCGGCGAACACCAAGTCGCATGGATTGCGACCAATGGGCGTGAGGCGGTCGAGGTCTGCAGACGTGATCTGCCGGATCTGATACTCATGGATCTAGCGATGCCAGAGATGGACGGGGTGGAAGCGACCCGCAGAATCATGGCGGAAACCCCATGTTCAATCTTGCTGGTGACAGCCAGTATCGAAGCCAACGTCGCCGGCGTCTACGAAGCGATGGGGCATGGCGCGCTCGACGCCGTCGATATTCCCTCAGTCGGCATCGAAGGTGATGCGTCCTCGCAATCCGCACGGCTGTTGACCAACAAGATAGCAACGATCGGCAAGCTGATTGGCGATGCGCCGGGCAAGGCAAGAAGGAGGATGTCCCGTGCGGCTGAGCCGACAGCTCGACGGCTAATTGCAATCGGTGCCTCTGCTGGCGGGCCGGCCGCCGTTGCCGCAGTCCTGAGCGCGTTTCCCGTTGATTTCGCCGCCGCCATCGTGCTCGTACAGCATCTCGATGCCCAATTCGTTCCAGGCCTTGCTGATTGGCTCGGCCAGCATACGCCTCTCCCGATCCGTCCAGCGCGGGAAAACGATAGTCCTCAAGCGGGCACCGTTCTCATTGCCAGTTCCGCGAATCATCTGGTTTTCAAGTCAGCTCAGCAACTTGGCTATACGCCTAGCCCCGAGGACAGCGTTTATCGGCCGTCCGTAGATGTGTTCTTCGAAAGTGCCGCGCAATGGTGGCCTGGCTCGGTGATTGGAGTCCTGCTCACAGGCATGGGCAGGGATGGTGCGCACGGGTTGAGACAGCTCCGCGACAAGGGGCATCTCACAATCGCGCAGGATAGAGCAACCAGCGCCGTCTACGGCATGCCGAAGGCCGCCGCCGATGTCGGCGCGGCTGTTGATATTCTTCCTTTGAGTGCGATCGGCTCACGCATAATCGAAGCCCTTTCAGCGCTCCAGGTGAAAGGGTTCGTCCGATGACGCTAGAACCACAGCTGGTCCCACCACTTGCAGATAACTATTCATCCATGGTTCTGCTCATCGATGACCAGATCATGGTTTGCGAGGCGGTCAGGCGCGCTCTAGCCAGCGAGCCTGATATCTCGTTACACTTCTGCACCGACCCATTGAGAGCGATCACGGTCGCCGACGAGGTAAAGCCAACCGTCATCCTGCAGGATCTCGTCATGCCCGGGGTCGATGGGCTGCATCTGGTGCGAGAATACCGGAAGCATGCTTCGACACGCGCGGTACCAGTCATTGTGCTGTCGAGCAAGGAAGACCCAGCCACCAAGGGCGAAGCGTTCGCTGCGGGAGCGAACGATTATCTCGTAAAGCTTCCGGATCGTATCGAGCTGATTGCACGCGTTCGATATCACACGCGGGCCTATCTGGATCACGTCCAGCGAGAAGCTGCATACCGAGCGCTAAGGGAAAGCCAGCGACAGCTGATCAGTGCTAATCTCGAGCTTGAACGTCTGACGCGGATCGATGGCCTGACGGGCCTCGGCAACAGGCGCTATTTTGACGAATATCTGGCGTCTGAATGGAAGCGTGCTTTTCGCGCACAATCCCCATTGTCGCTGTTGATGATCGATGCCGACAACTTCAAACGATACAATGATACCTATGGCCATATGGCCGGCGACGAGGTGCTCAAGCAAATCGCCCGCGTAATCCAGAGCGGTTCCGGCCGTTCCACCGATCTCGCTGCGCGGTACGGAGGCGAAGAGTTCGTCATCGTGCTGGTCGACACTTTACTGGAACAATCCAGTGCGATCGCAGAGCAGCTCGTCCAGAGCGTGCGGGAGCTGAACATACCCCACGGCTCGGATCGCGTGACCATCAGCGTTGGCGTCGCAACAGCGGTGCCCACCGAGAACGAAACGCCGAAGGATTTCGTCAATGCCGCCGATCTGGCTCTTTTTCGTGCCAAATCGGAAGGACGAAATCGTGTTGCGCTTCAGATGTCCCGCGCTTGACGGGTGGCTAGGCAAACTGTTGGGCCATGCAAGCCGTATTGCCGGTCGTGAGCTCATGGCGGCAGGATGCTACACTTTCGCCAATTGCATGATAGCGGACGTGCTGCGGCCGCCGACCTGTCGGCCTATCCGAATACCGCAGCAGGCTCCAAACATTTGAAAATACGTTGAATGCACCCCGCTCGCCGGCCTTCAAGAAGGTCTATGCCGACCAGCTCGCTCATTCCGCGGTTGGACATCAAAAACTCATCGCCATTGCATTTGGCTGAAGCGGGCGCCGCAGTTCTGCTCTGACAGGAGCGTGGACCGCAAGCAGTTCGTTCCACTCCACCGAGTTTTCTGCTTGAATACCTCTAAAGCCATCCATGGAGGCCCTTTCCATTCTGAATGATCCCTTCGCCCCCTTACAACAGCGTTTCCTGGCTCGGTGCGCCACTCAACTCGCGGAGTTGAGGGCGGCGCGTCAGAGAGGCCCGTCAGTGGGCTCCAACGACACCCTGATTCCCACCGCGCACTCGCTCGCCGGGGCCGCGGGGACATTCGGGTTTGCGGAGATCAGCGCGCGGGCATCGGCGTTGGAGACATTGCTGATCGAGCAGGCGGACGATGGGGCCTCGCACGCCGCACTCGATGCGCTTATCACGGAGATCGAGCGGACGCTGAAGTGACTCAGCAGACGGGGCTCACTTCTTCGCGCCGCCCAGGCCGGTCCTGGTCATCTCACCCCAGCTCTGGTCGGCCCGAAGAAATTGCCACCAGCCCTTCACGCGCCAGAAATTGTTGAGCTGGCGGTAGCCGAAATTCTCGATCACGGCGACCGCCGTCAATACCGCGAGGTCCCTGGCGCGGGGAAAACGCTGCAACTCGGCCTCTTCGAGAACGAGGGAGCATACGCTCACGCAGACGCCATAGGTGAAGATGAGCGAGGTGAAGGCCAGAAGATATTCGGCCGAAAGGACACCGAGCAGCCAGAAGGCGGGGATGAGGATATAGCCCAGCACCTCCGCCACCGGTCCCAGAACGTCGACAATGAAGATGTGGCCGAAGCCGAGAAAGCCGACGCGGCCATAGCGCGGGTTGAAGAGCATGGAGCGGTAGCGGAAGAAGCATTCGAGCGAGCCGCGCTGCCAGCGCGTGCGCTGCCGGGCAAGGACGCTCAGCGATTCCGGCGCCTCGGTCCAGCACACCGGCTCCGGAATGAACTGGATGCGGTATTTGCGCTTTTTATCCCGCATATAGCGGTGCAGCTTGATGACGAGGTCGAGGTCCTCGCCCATCGAACCCTTGGTGAAGCCGCCGACCGCCACCACTTCGGCCCGGCGAAACATGCCAAAAGCGCCGGAGACCAGCATCAGTGTGTTGATGCGGCTCCAGGCAAGCCGCGCCATCAGGAAGGCGCGCAGGTATTCGACCACCTGGAGCAGTGGCAACAGACGGCGTGGCAGACGGACTTCGCGCACCCTGCCTGCCTCGATCCTGGAGCCGTTGGCGATGCGGATCGTGCCGCCGACGGCAATGGTGCGCTCGGGGTCGTCGATGAATGGCTGGGCGGCACGCATCAGCGCGTCGGGCTCAAGGATAGAGTCGCCGTCGATGACACAAAAGAGCGGCGCGCGACAGACATTGATGCCGGCGTTCTGGGCGTCGGCCTTGCCGCCGTTCTCCTTGTCGACGACGAACAGCCGCTCGGTCATCGGTGACGAATAGAGGCCGCGGATCGGATTGTGCGCGAGCGCCTCCTCATGGGGCCGATGGAACTTTACCAGCTTGAACGCCTCGATAAGGCGCAGCAAGGTCTCGTCTTTCGAGCCGTCGTTGATGACGATGACCTCGAAATTGGGATATTCGAGCGCCAGCATGGAATGGACGCTCTCGACCACGTTCAAGGCCTCGTTGTAGGCGGGCACCAATAGCGCGATCGGCGGCGCGACATCGCCATAGCGGTGCCAAAGCAGCGCCGAGCGCGCGACCGGTGGGCGCTTGGACAATGCATAGCCGGCGACGATGAGCTGCAGGAGGTATATCGTCGTCTGCGCCAGCCCGGCCCCGATGATGAACCAAGATAAGATGGTGGCGGCAAGAACGATCTCGTCGCTCCAGTCGGCGATCATACGGCTGGTCCCTCGGCAAGAATGAGCGAGGCGGTGCGCTGGCTGCGCGAGACCTCGCTGTCGGCAATCTGGCGCAGCAACCGCTCTCCCGGCTGGCCGAAGGAGCGCAGCGCGTTGGCGGCGGCATAGCGCACGTTCCACACCTCGTCGCCCATCAGCTTGGATAGCGGCCGGCCAAGTTCGGCGAGGCCGAGGCGGCCGGCGGCATCGGCGGCCGCGCTGCGCACCTCCCAGTCGCCTTTTGTCATCGCGGTCGAGAGGATCGCCGGCGCGTCGGCATTTCCGGTGAGGCCGAGCGCCCGCAGTGCCGCTGCGGCAACCTCGGACGAGGCGTCGTCGGCCAAGCGGGCGAAGAGATCGGCGAAGCGGAAGCCGCCGGCGCGGGCCAATGCGTCGATCGCGGCCGCCCTTATGAAGGGCACGGCGTCGGCGCGCGCGACATGGTCCGCCAGTTCCTCCAGGCGCGCGTGCGGAAAGCGCCTGAACAGCTCGATCAGGCGTCGCGAGCGCTGCCCGGCCACGCCGATCTTGCGCAGCGCAATGCCGAGCGGCGGCAGGCTGTTCAGATCGCAGAGCGCTATGGCGACGGCGATCCTGACCTCGCGCGAGCGGTCGTGGTTGAGCGCGGAAAGCAGGCTTGCCACCGCACCTTCCGAGCGCAGCGCCGCCAGCATCTCGGCCGCATGGATGCGTTCGGCGCCGTTGCCCTTTTCCAGTTGCCTGCCGACAAGGGCCGGCAGGCCACATTCCTTGAAAGCAGCAAGGACATCGTCGTGCTCCTCGCCGCGCAAAAGCGAAATGAACTCGAAGCCGGTATTGATCGCCACGCCAGCCGGCACCGAAAGAATGGCCGTTTTCAACACCTCGCGGTCGCGGCTCTCGGTGAAGGCGATCAGCGCAGTCAGAAGCTGACGCCGCTGGTCGGCCGCAGCCTTGCTCCGGCGCTCCTGCAGGACGCGTCTCGCGATCAGGAACAGCATGATCACCAGCGAAAGAGCGCTGAGCAGTATGGAGAGATCCCAGATGTACCACATGGTCAGAACCGCGCGGTCAGGCCGAGACCGAATGTATTCCGGTCGAATCTCGGTCGTTCTTCATGCGCGATGCTGGCGCGCAACGTCAGCGGATCGCTGATGTCCCAGGAAACACCACCAAAGACCGCGCGCGTCGGCACCAGCGTGCCGTCGGAGATTTCGGGAGCGTCGGCATAACCGCCGAACACGTTGAAGTGCGGTGTCGCAGCAAGGTCGACGCGAAGCACATAACCGTCTGCGCCCGTGCCGATATCATCCTGCGCATGAACCCAGCGGGCGGAAAGCCCCAGGCGGCCGTCTAGGATAGAGGTCTGCACCCATGGCGAGATGCTGGTGACATTTGTGTTGGCGAAATTGTCGTAGCGGGCGTCGATGTTGAGCGAAAGCGGGCCGAACGCCTTTGCCGGCGCCATGACCTGCCACGAAGCCCCGGCGCCGATCGAATAGCGCGCGAGGAAATCAGCGTCCGGCGTCGCCGCCGCCAGAGCATGGGCAGAGAACGCCGGCGAGAAGGCCTGGTCGATACGGCCTTCGATCTGGACGTCGGTGCGGCCGAAGCGTGTGGCCAGCCGGGTGCGACCGGAAATTGTGGTGCGCGGCGACAGCCGATAGGCAAGGCCTGCCGAACTGTCGGTCCAGTCGCCGAGCTCGCTGGTGAGATCGCTCACCTCGCTGCCGAGGTCGAGCCGCCATTTGCGCGGCGGCGGCACGGCCAGCCTTTGCTCGATATCGAAAGAGCCAGGCTCGACGGCGAGCGCTTGGCTGTAGGCATCCCGCGCGTCCTCCTCTTTACCCTCGGCGCGGCGCACATCGCCGAGCCCGACCAGCGCCTCGGCATTGCGCGGATCGGCCGCAAGCACGCGCTGGAACGACTGCCCGGCCCGCGTGTAATCGGCCTCGAGCAAAGCCACTCTCGCATCCAGCTCGAGCGCCTCGACATTGCCTGGCACTGAGGCCAGCACGCCATCGACCAAGCGGCGGGCGCTCGGCGCGTCGCCCCGCCAGATCGCCAGGCGCACCTTGCCGAGCCGCGCGTCGAGAAGGCCCGGCTTGATCGCAAGCGCGCGGTCGAAGAAAAGCCCCGCCTCGTCGAAGCTTTGGCTGGAGCCGACGACCAGGCCAAGGGCGACGAGGATGTCGGTGTTCTTCGGCGCCAGTCCCAGTGCCCGGCGATAGACTTTCTCCGCCTCGGGCAGCTTTCCCGCCGCTCGCAGGCGTCTGCCCTGCTCCATCAGACCGGCGACGGGATCGGGCCGCCGGCTAGTCGGTTTCTTTGTCGGCGCCGGAACCGCGGGAGATCGTCTCACCTCACTGCCGGCGGCTTGCTTCGCCTTCTGGATATTCGCGATAAGCGTGGCGGCGTCAGCGTTGCCGGGCTCGGCCCGCAGGGCCGTTTCGGCTAGCGGAAGCGCGGCATCCAGATTGCCCGAGCGGAACTCGACCTCAGCCATGCCAAAGCTGGCGTCCCGATAGGTTGGGGCCAAGGACAGGGCATTGGAAAAAGCGTCGCGCGCCGCCGACAGATTGTCGCGGCCGAGTTCGGCAAAACCGAGTTGCACCAAGGCGTCGGCGTTATCGGGTTTAAGCGCAAGGGCGCGCCGTAAAAACTCCACCGCCTCGTCAAAATGCTGCGCTTGCCTGGCCTTGACGCCGAACTCGTAAAGTTCATCCACCGTCTGCGCCAGCACCGCGCCCTGGGGCGCAGCGATCGCCAGGATCAGACATGCGCCAAGGGCTGCGCACCGGCAGCGCCGCATCAGCGTTTCCCGCTCTTTCGCGCGAGCAGACGCGCCAACCGCGCCAGAAGCTCCTCGGGGATGAATGGCTTCACAAGGTAGTCGTCGGCTCCTTTTTCGAGGGCCGAGACGATGTCCCTTTCGCCCTTGCGGGCGGTCAGCATGACGACCGGGGTTTCGGACAAAGCCGGATCGCCCTTGATGCGGGCAAGGACCTCCAGGCCGTCGGCCTTGGGCATCATCGCGTCGAGCACGATGATGTCCGGCGCCTCATGCTCTGCCTTCGAGAGCGCTTCCGCCCCGTCTACTGCTTTGATGACCTCATATCCCTTTGCCCTGAGCCTGAATTCCATCAGCTCGATCAACAAGGGATCGTCATCGCAAATCAGAACTCTTGCCTTCGCTCCGTTCACCAGCCTTGCTCCGGTTCCGTCGCCCCCCGGAGTGATCCCATGAACCGACATCCGCCAATGCGGTCCATGCAGACAGAAATATTCGTCTCGACTCTCTCATCGACGTCCGCCGATGCCACACGATTATAGACAACCTGATTCGCTGCGCCTGCACCTCGGCACAATCAGTAGATGAATAAGGCGACATGGTATAGGAGCCCTGAACGGCATCGCACAGTGTGCAGACAAACTGCGCTCGGTGGCCAAGCCATACGTCGGCTCAGGTGCGCGATAGAAGCAATCTTTTGACTTCACCGGCAAGCGCAAGCGGGTCGAAAGGTTTGGCGATCACCCCCACCGCCCCCATAGCCAGATAGCGTTCGACCTCATGCGTCTGGGTGCGCGCGGTGATGAACACCACGGGTATCGACGCCGTCGGCCGGGACTCGGCCAGGCGCCTCAGCGTCTCCGGTCCGTCCAAGTCCGGCATCATCACATCGAGCAGGATGAGGTCGGGCCGCCATTCGGCGGCATCGGCCAGCGCCTGCATGCCCGAAGAACAGGATCGCACCTCGAATTCCGGCTCGAGCTCCAGCGACATCTGGGCGATTTCGCGGATATCGTCCTCGTCGTCTACATAGAGGATCCTTGCGGGCATTAGCATCACTCCTTGGCGTGCGCGGCAGGCCGAGTGCCATTGCGGGACGAAACCAACATGTTCCGTACCAACTTTGCCACATCGATTTCCGACGCTCTGGTCTTGGTCATGATCGCCTGCACCCGATCGCCGAGCTTCTGGTCGAGTTCCGCCGCCGAGAACACGATGACCGCAGTCTCGAGCGGCAGATCGGTCAGGAGGTCGAGGCCCGATCCGTCGGGAAGCGCGATATCCAGGATGACTAGGTCGAAGCGATAGCGGGCGATCGCCTCCTGGGCCTGCTTTAGTGTCTTCGCCGAGGTGATCGAGACGCCCGAACCCAGCCCTTCTGACATCACCGCAAGCACGCCCTCATCGTCTTCGACATGCAGGATTTGTGGCTTCGGCTCGACCCTACGGCCGACGATCTTGGCAAGAGCGGCGTGAAGCCGTTTCGAATCCACCGGCTTCTCCAGCCAGTCGACGATGCCGACGGCGCTGCCGTTCAGCGAGCGCCTGGCCTCGTCGGCGACGGCGGAGATGACGATGACCGCAATGTCGGAATTCACCGGTGATGCCCGTATGTCGTGGAAGAGCTTGATTCCGGATTCCCCCGCCAGCTTGATGTCGAGCGTCAGCGCCACGTAGTCGCGCGAGCTCAGCAGCGCCTTGGCGGTGTCGATATCGGGCGCGACGTCGCTGGCAAAGCCTTCTGCATCGAGAAGTGCTGCGATCACCACAGCAATGTCAGGCTCGTCCTCGCAGATGAGGACACGCAGGCGGCCATCGCGCTTGCGCGCCCGGCGCTCGACCGAAACCGGCTTCTCGGTCTGCCTGTGCGCTTCGGGGAGGTCAATGTGAAACGAGGTTCCCTTGCCTTCCTCGGTTTCGAAGGAGATGCCGCCGCCCAGCTTTTCAGTGATGGCCTTGACGATGCTCAAGCCCAGGCCAGTACCGCCTATCTTGCGAGTGCTGGAGGCGTCCGCCTGCTCGAACTTCCCGAATATGCGACTGCGGAACGCCTCGGGGATGCCAGCGCCCTGGTCCACGACCGAGATGCGCAGCATATCGGGGGCACGACGATGGAGTTTCACCGTGACGATGCCATCAGTGTGCGAGAACTTGATCGCATTCGACAGCAGGTTGGCCATCACCTGATGCAGGCGATCCGGATCTATGTTGGCTTCGGCGCGCGGGGCATCGTCGACCAGGACGATCCTGATTCGGCTGTCGGCCATGTAGTTGGTGCTGGCGGCAATCGCCTGTTCCAGGACCGGGCGGACAGCCATCTGCCTGATCTTGAAGGTGATCACGCCAGATTCGATCTTCTCCATATCAAGGATGTCGTTGATGAGAAGAACCAGCCTTTCACTGTTGGTGTGGGCGATGTTGACGAGATTGGCGGCCTTGGGCGGCAGTTCGCCGGCGACGCCGGCCGCGATCAAACCAAGTGAGCCGCGGATGGAGGTCAGTGGAGTGCGCAATTCGTGGCTGACCGTCGAGATGAAATCGTTCTTCAGCTGGGCATTTCGCTTTTGCTCGGTGATGTCGCGATTGTAGGTGATGACGCCGCTGATCTTGCCGGTCTCGTCGCGGAACGGTGCCTTCAGCGTGTAGAGCCAGCCTTGTCTGCCGTCCGGGAAAACCGCCGGCTGGTCGATGCGCAGCGTCTGCCCGGCTTCCAGAGCGCCCATCTCATCCTGCCGGAAGCGCTCGGCCACGTCCTTAGAGTAGAAATCGAAATCCGTCTTGCCGATAAGCTGTTCGACCGAAGCGGCGCGCATCATTTCGGCAGTAGCGGGATTGGCGGCGATGAACCGGCCGTCGACATCCTTAATGTTCAGGCAATCCGGGAGTTCGCGGACCATGGCCCGGTAGATCATGTTGGACATCGCAAGATCGCGCCGCCGCTGCTGCCGGTCCAGCAGAACGCTTATGAGGACGGTGCTGAGGAAGCGGAACACGAGTGATGGGAGTGTGCTCTGCTGCACCAGGTCGGCAACGACTTGCGAGGGGATGATCAGGAGCGTGATCAGCCCGGCGAAAGCTACCGACACGCCGAGTCCGAATATGTCGAACATGGTGCGAGACCGGGCAGTAACGATGTGGTGCCACGCAATACCGACTATAGCGGTGATGAGGATCCCCACGACACCGACGCTCGCGCCCTGTCCACCGAGATAGATGCGATAGGCAATGGAGCCGGCAGTAGCGATGAACATCGCCGGCCATCCACCGAAGAACGCGGCAGCCGCAATGAAGGCGGCGCGGAGATCGACGACGAAGCCGGAGACGGATAAGCCCGTCGCCATGGAAATGATCGCGCCCATGCACATGACCACACCAAGAACCAGCGACTGCATCCGCGTCGACAGACGCCCAGTGAAGTCCGCCACAAGATCCCAGGCGACCACGAGGATGGAGACTAGGGCAAGATTGGCGAGGAGTGACTGCCAGAACTCGGTCATGACTTTCCCGCTCCTTTTCCCGATAGATACCGCCAAAACCTATCCGAGGTCTAAAGAAGCTACAGGCTCCGGCCCTCTGCCAGTTGAGGCTCGCTGCTCGAAGTCGCGTCGGTGGTTAATCCGCGCGTCGACAGCCCTCTGGCCGAGCCTGCCATAGCCCGGGCGGAGCCATCCTCTCCGCTCGCGGTTTGGGCGAGCAACCCAAAGGGAGAGCTTCATGACACAATCGCGCGACTGGTTGATACAGTGGCTGAGGGACGCTCACGCTATGGAGGAGCAGGCCGAGACGATGCTCTCCGGGCAACTGTCACGCCTCGAGAGCTATCCGGAGCTCCGCAACCACATCCGTCAGCATCTCGACGAGACGCGGCAGCAGGCCTCGCGCCTCAAAAGCTGTCTTGACCGGATCGGAGAGGGATCCTCCGCGATGAAAGACGCAGGCGGCAAGCTCACCGCCATGGCCCAGTCGATCAGCGGCGTGTTTGCCGGCGACGAGGTGATGAAGGGCTCGCTCGCCAGCTATACTTTCGAGCAATCTGCGCGAAGAGGAGGCGATGGGGGGATTGGCTCAAGAGCCATCTCGCCGAGACGACGCAGATGTTCCTGTCTCGCGCCGCGGCCGACAGCGATGCCGCGAAAGTGACGCCCAAATGGCGCGGGCGGACTTTTTTTCTGGCGATCGGGTCCGCTGGGCGGCTCTTGCGCCGGCCGCTGGGTCTTAGGTCGCAGCTAAGAGCCCGCTTCTCCTCCCACAAGAGCGGACTCTTGTCTCGAGTTTATGATCGGCCGCGGATTCGTCAGGGCACGGGTGGGGCAACATGAAGCGACTTCTGTCATATCTCGCCGCAATGGCTGAGCCCGGCTTCTGGATCGCCCTGGGGCTTTTGGCGCTGCCTTACGCAAGTGGGCGTATTCGTCCTCATTAAGACATGCCGGTGCCTCTGATCGCTCAGGCTTCCAGCCGCCCATGCGCGGACCTTAATACACCATCGTTGAGAGCACTTTCGGGTCTCACTGTCATGATCGCAAAGGGGCCGCGTGACCGACGAGGTGGGGATGCATCGACCGATGAAGTTGCAGGGCGCGTGTTGAGCAATCCGCTCGGTGTTATTGCGGGGTTGCTCCCATTCTTGCGCGTGGCGCACCATATTAGCCATTTGACGGGCGCAGATGCCGGTTTGCGGGGACTCGCCCACCAAGAGGCTCTAGAGTTGCGAGTGTAGTCTGCTGGCCAGCCAGTCCGATATTTTTTCGGTCAGGGGGCGCGCTTCCCATTCGCCCAAACTGATCTGCCTTGATCGCGCAAGATCCTGGCTGAACAGGTCGATCTGCGTTTTGGCAAAATCCCGGCCGTAGACATTCAGCGTGGCTTCGTCGTTCAGTCGCAAAGAGCGCTCGTCCAGGTTGGCAGAGCCAAAGCTCGTCCAGACATCGTCGACGATCAGGAGTTTGGGATGATACATCGTTGGCTGGAACTCGAAGATCCGGACCCCAGCTTTGAGCAAGTCGCCCCAGAAGTACCGCGAGCCCTTTCGGACCAGGGGCACGTCTGTGAGCCAGTTGGGCACGATCACGTCGACTGCTACCCCTCGTTTCCTGGCGTCCAAGATCTGCTGCAGGGCAATATCGTCAGGCACGAAATAGGCCATTCCGATGCGAAGATGATCCCTGGCGGCAGCGATCGCCGCCAGCATCATCAGTTCCATGTTCTCCGAGCCATTTGGCTGCGATGACAGGATCAGCTGAGCGCTAAGCGACCCCGCAGGTTCGGAGGGTGGGTAGAACTTCTCACCTTGCAATGTCTCGCCGGCCGTCTCCAACCAGTTTTCCGCGAATGCCGCCTGGAAGGCAGACACTGCGGGTCCTTTGACTTGATAGTGCGTGTCGCGCCACTCATCTGGGTTGCGGGCGTTTCCGAGCCAGTTGTCGGCAATACCGACGCCGCCGGTGAACGCGACCAGCCCGTCGACGATGAGCAGCTTGCGATGGGTCCGGTTGTTTACACGATCCAACGTATACCAATGAATAGGTCTATAGCGCTGGAACCGCACGCCGGCGCTTGTCATGATCTCGATCAGGTCTTCATCGAACGGCAGGCTGCCGACCCAGTCAACGAGCACACGGACCTCGACACCCTCCCGGGCTTTGGTTGCCAACGCGGTCGCGAACTCATAACCGACGACCCCCGACCAATAGATATAGGTCTCGAAATCAATTGTAGACCGAGCCGCATGGATTGCCCGCAGCATTGAAGGAAAGATCTCATCTCCGTTGACAAGGGTTTGTACCGAGTTTGAATCGAACAGCTGTCCTTGCGAATAACTGCTCATGCTCCTTGCAAATTCGGGATCCGACGCGTCGAATCGGTGCGGGACAAGCGTTCGCAAAATGCGTGGCTCTGGTGCCAAGTTTATGCTCAGCAAAGTGATCAGGCTGGCGATGACGGCAAGGGCCACGTATTTGAGGCTCTTAAGCAGCCTTCCCCGGTTTACGCCAAACCTCACTGGGTCCGCACCCGCCCGTAGCGCCGCGAGTCCGCATGGCACATCTCAATCGCCCTGCTGTTTACGAGTGCGATGCTTTTCGATTTCCTCTGGTTCCTCATCATCGATTCTGGTGATGTTCGATGCCGAGCTATTCGTTCGCAACATCTCATCCAGCTTGGCATGGATCGCCTGCGTGTCGCGATGTTCTGCGCGTTGAATGAACAGTGTCATGGCCCAGGTGAACAGGGTCGCCGCGCCGTGCCAGTTCAAACTCGCCCTGTCGAGAAATAGCCAAAGGGCCGCGTAAGCCAGCAGCACCAGGAATGCTGCCGGCCGAGAGGTCAACGTGCCAATTGAGGTGAGCACGCTCGTGATCGGGCGATTTGCCATCATCAAGAACTTTCGACTGCAACGCAGGTTCCCGTTGTGCCAAGCTCTTACAATGCATGCCGGCGGAGCGCCAAGCAGTGGTGGGAGCGCATGTTCCATTCCAAGCGGCGTTCGATCATCTTTTTAGGAGCAGCCTGCGAGCATTCTCTATCTCACCATTTCGGCAGCAACGATCACCGTGGTTTGTGTTCCTCGATTGCGCGTTCGATAGCCTTTACGCGTCTCACCCAAGCGAAGGTCGGCAGTCTGGAAATCGTCTGATGGCCGCGCCACTGACAGTCTCCGAAGCCGACAGTTCCTCAACACGGGTTCGGGCGTCCAGCCGTGTGAAGATGCAATCGCTTCCAGTTCGGCGGCGGTTTGCGTCGTCGGCGCCCGCCAAACGGTGAGTACCCCGCAGCCGTGAGCGAGGCGGCCATCAAATGACCGAAGATGTTGTCGCTCGACATCGCTGCATCGTACTTCAGCTGCCGAACCTCACGATTTGAGCTTCTATTGTGCAGCTTGCATCCGGAACCAAAGTCTGAGGAGCAAGTTTGGCCGTGAATGCCGAAGTTTGGCATGGCCATTCAAGGAAGGAGAATCCGATGAAAGTACAATGTGGGACGACGGCAGCTGCCGCTGCTTTGGTCATGTTAAGCTTGCCGGCGCTGGCCCAGACGAGTGGGACACCGGAGCTTAAGCCGCCGCCGCAGCAGTCTGGATCCACACCACTGCCAGGCCCTAACAAACAGACAGAAGACCAGACGCGTGAGATGATGCGGCAGATGATGGACGAGATGTTACAGGACAAGCTGCAGGGAGATCGCGGCCCCGAAGAAAGGCCTCCGCATCGGCAAGATTGGCACCGGGACATAGGGCAAGGGCCGCACGATGGGGACAGGATAGCTCGAAAGCCTGATCGCATGGGGCCTCGCATGATGCACGCGGCCAGGATGAAAATAATGTTTGCGATAATGGACGCCGACGGCGATGGAGCACTTTCGCAGAGCGAGATCCAGGATGTGATCGGGAGGATATTTGACGTCGTCGACGAGAACGGCGATGGCAGGATTGACTTGGAGGAGATTGAATCCTTCTCACATAGTCGCGGAAGTGGAGAGATGCAGTAGCACTTCGAACTTAGGCGCTTTTTTGGACGCTATCCCTAGCATCGGTTGGTAGTATGCCCGGCTGGTCGATCGGACCTCCACACCGATGCGAGCATGCTCGTGCAGTGACCCGAAGCAGGCAAGCGTCTCTTCAATTCGTGGAACGTGCCAGAGGCCGAAGTGCCTCGGCGCTTCCAGCAAGGTTTCATGAATTGGCTCAGTTCCGCACCCTGATGGGCGGCTGGTGCAGGCAAAGCACGTCTATTCAAATGCAGGACTGCACAAAACCCGGCGCAAGCCGAACATCCGCCTCACACACCCGACCTTGCGCGTCTCCGATGCCGCGGCGGCGCGGACTCGCCACGACTGATCAGATAATTCGCGACGATTCTCCTGTGGCAGCGCCACCAAAGCGTTTCCGAGCACATGATGGCGCACCGCTGCTGCCTGCCGACGGACAAACGAACCTTAACGGAGACTTTCATGGGCAAAAATCAGCATGTCGTACCTCGCGACGGTCAGTGGGCGGTGCTCGGCGCCGGCAATAACCGCGCCACTTCGCTTCATCCGACCCAAGCCGGTGCGTTCGCCTCGGCAAGAGACATCGCCATCAACCAGCACAGCGAGGTGGTGTTCCATCGCCCCAACGGGCAGATCCGCGACTCGAACTCTTACGGCAACGATCCCTTCCCGCCGCGCGGTTAGCGGCTTCAACACAAGGATATCCTGCGCACGTAAAAATAGGCGCTCTTCTTTCTTATCAGACCAGCGACTTTTGCCACCCAAAACCACCCAAATGTTGGAGCCAATGTTGGAACCATACAGGGCGGAAAGCGCTTGGAAACAGCAGTTTGTAGGATTTACAAGGGGTCTAGAGGACGATGGTGGGCCCGGAGGGACTCGAACCCCCAACCAAGCGGTTATGAGCCGCCGGCTCTAACCATTGAGCTACAGGCCCCACGCGGGCTGGATTAATGTTTTTCGCATCGCGGCACAAGGCTTTCCGGGACCGCTGGTCACAATCGTCCAAATCAGCCCATAATCGCGCCATAAGGAGCCGCGTGCGCCCGCTGGGCGCGGATATGCTTACCCGAGGAGATTTCATGACCAGACCTCTTTTGCCCCTCGCACTCGCCGCCGCCATCGCCTTTCCGACGCTGGCCGCGGCCGCTGAGTCGCCGACACCGCCCCGTATCGTGGTTTCGGGCGAAGGGGCGGCGACTGTAGCGCCCGACCTGGCGGTCCTGACGCTCAGCGTCATGCGCGAAGCCAAGACGGCGCGCGCCGCACTGGATGCCAACAACGACGCCATGGCGGCCGTGATCGCCGCGATGAAGTCGGCCGGCATCAAGGACCGCGACCTCCAGACCGCGGGCATCCAGATCAATCCGCGCTATAACTACACAAACAAGCCCGACGGCGGCCAGGAGGCCGAATTGATTGCTTACCAGGTAACCAACACACTGTCGGTGCGCGTGCGCGACGTCGACAAGACCGGTGAGATCCTCGACAAGGCGGTGTCGCTGGGCGTCAACCAGGGCGGCGGCATCGTCTTCACCAACGACAATCCGGCTGCCACCGTCACCGAAGCGCGCAAAAAGGCGGTGGCCGATGCCATGGCCAAGGCCAAGACGCTGGCGGAAGCAGCCGGCGTCAGTATAGGCCGGGTGATCGAAATCACTGACCAGAACATCGCGCCGCCACCGATGCCGATCAACGCCAAGGCCTTCGACGCGGCCGTCGGTGCTGCTCCGGTGCAGGCCGGCGAGAACGCCTACAATGTCCAGGTCACCGTTACCTTCGAACTGAAATAAGCGTCTTCGATGGTCCATGGCCGAGCCCGACCCTGAACCGTCCGCCGTGGTGCATGAAAAACCCGCGGGATCGCTCCCGCGGGTTTTTTGAGCCGCATTCTTCCCGAAGGAAAGCGGCTCCACTACTCCAGACCGACCTTCGCAGAAGGTCGTGTCTCCAGACTGATCCTGAAAGGATCATGTCTCCAGACGGATCTTCGCAGAGGGTGGTGTCTGCGACTGATCCCGCAGAGGATCATGTCGCTACCAACCCTCGCAGAAGGTCGCGCCTTAAGAGGCTCAGCGGTTGATGATAGGGCAACCACGCTCGTTGGCGAACACGATGACGACGCGGTCGCCATACTGGCGGCCCATCACCTTGACCGTGCGGCGGCTGACGTCGACGATGCGGGCACGGTGCAGCCCCATGCGTTCGGCCTTGTTCAGGGCCCAGTCGGGCGAACAGCCGCGGCGCCAGTCGTCGCGGCGTTCATCACGGCGGTGGCGATAGCCGTCATCCCCGGCATAGACGCCGAAGCGCGGATCGTTGTTGTTGCCGAAGCCCAGGTAAAGGCTGTCGGCATGGGCGGGAACGGCCGCCAGCGTACCGAGGCCGACGAGGGCCGAAAGGGCTGCCGTTTTCACCGTGTTGAACATGGTCTTCTCTCCTTGTTGCGGGCTCTCGCCCGTCCTCTTGAAATCGATGATGGGAGAATGCACCCGCCTGTCTGAACTATTTACGAACCCGCCGTTCATCCGCGGTTCATGTGGCGGAAAAAGGAAGCTTCTGCCGGTTTTCCAACAATGTGCCCCAAACGTCTCGCATGGTTCCTGGTTCCTGCGCGCCCTTGCGGACACCGGCCTCAGGGCTCGTCATCCCGATGCGAGCTATGGTTCCTCGTCCCGATGCGAGCTTATGGCTCGTCGTCAAGCATATAGTCGAAATAATCCTCCGGCTCGGCCAGATCCGTCTCGTTGGCCTTGACCCGGCCGCGCATCGACATGCCGGCCTCATGCACCGTCTCGGCACTGCCCGACACCAGACGGTGCCACCAGTAGAGATCGTGCCCCTCCGCGACCAGCCGGTAGGCGCAGGTGCTGGGCAGCCAACTGATGGTGCGTACATTTTGCGGCGTCAGCCCGACGCAATCGGGAACGCGCGCCAGCCGGTTGTGATAGTCCGAACAGCGGCATGTCTGCGCGTCGAACAGGCGGCAGCCGACGCTGGTCCAGTAGATGTCGCCAGTATCCTCGTCCTCGAGCTTCGACAGGCAGCATTTGCCGCAGCCGTCGCAGAGCGATTCCCACTCGGCCGGGCTCATTGCTTCCAGCGTCTTTGTTTTCCAGAACGGCGTTTCCATCTCCGGCATGTGGCCCCAGCCGCCGCGAAGGTCAAGCAGGGCAAAGGCTGGAATGGGGCGGCACCCCCGTCGAAAGACATGAAGTTGCCTTCAAAAGGCCGGCCAATCGCCCCGTACGGTCCCTAACCATGAGCCGCCGGAACCAATTTCGTTAAAATCGGTTTCGGCAAGGATGGGACCCCACAAGGAGAATTTCGATGAAACGCCAACCACGGATTCTGGCAGGCACCGCACTCGGCCTGCTGATGGCATCCGCGCCGTTGGGCGCATCCCCGCTTCAGGGAAGTGCCGCGTTCGGCCCCATGCGAGACAGCGCAATGCCGCTGGTCCTGGCCCAGGACACCCAGACTGACGATGCACAGCAGAGCGACCAGGAACTGCTACGCAAGAAGAAGCGCGATCAGCAACAACAGCAGACCGAACAGGCACCCGCACAGCAGCCCGCGCCAGCCGCCGAGGAACAACAGCCACGCAGGAAGAAGCGCGATCAGCAGCAGGTCGAGCAGGCGCCCGCTGGTGAAGCCGCGCCCGCCGTCGAGGAACAACAACCGCGCAGGAAGAAGCGCGATCAGCAACAGCAGACCGAACAGGCCCCCGCGCAGCAGGCCGCACCAGCTGCCGAGGAACAACAGCCACGCAGGAAGAAGCGCGACCAGCAGCAGGTCGAGCAGGCGCCCGCCGGTGAAGCCGCGCCCGCTGTCGAGGAACAGCAGCCGCGCAGGAAGAAGCGCGACCAGCAGCAGCAGACCGAGCAGGCGCCAGCCAGTGAGGCAGCACCCGCCACCGAGGAACAGCAGCCGCGCAGGAAGAAGCGCGACCAACAACAGCAGACCGAACAGGCACCGGCGGGCCAAACGGAACCTGCCAACGACAACCAGCGCAAGAAGCGCAAACAGGAGCAGCAGGCCGAGCCCAGCGCCGTGCCGACACCGAAGGAAGCACCTGCCGCAGAAGCACCCAAGGCAGAACCGGCACCCTCAGGCGAGAGGCCGGCAGCCCAGGGCGAACAACCCCAGGACAAGAGGAAAAAGAACGCCAGACAACCGGCTAGCGAGCAGCCGGCCAATGGCGAACAGCAGCCGGCCAATGGCGAACAACAGCAAACCGGCAGGCAGCCTGCAACGGGCGAGCAGCCGGCCACGGGTGAACAGCCCAGTGCCGGCAAGGCCGCGCCTGTCCAGGGGCAAAACCCCGAGCAGGCCGAGACGCCCGCCGACAAGAACGCTGCCCCCATTCTCGACAGCCAGAAGGATGCCCGACGCCGCGGCCGCGGCGAGAACGGCCAGGCCAGCAGGAACCCCGCCAACCAGAATGGCGAGCAGCAAAATGGCGAGCAGCAGAATGGTGGGCAAAACGCCCGGCAGGGCGGTGCTCAGGGCCGCCAGCCCGCGGTCGCTCCCGTCGACCAGGGTCCGCCTCCGACCGACGATAGAGCTGCTCAGCAGGAGATCAAACCGGAAAAAATCGTCCCGGTTACCGAGGAGAAGGGCAAACGCCTCGAGCGCGCACCGGACGAGAACATCCGCGACCGCCGCCGCCCCAAGGGTGTCGACGTGCTCAAGGAGATCGGCGATCGCGTCATCATCCAGCTCAACGATCAGACATACGTTCAGAGCAGTGACCGCCCGCGCCTGACCCGCGGCGCCAAGGATGTCTACTATGAGGATCTGTCGCAAGGCCGCACGCGCGAGACAGTCGAGCGCGACAACGGCGTGCAGATCGTCACCATCCGCAACCGCTACGGCGACATCATCCAGCGGTCGCGCATCATGCCCGACGGTCATGAGTATGTGTTGAGCTATGTCGACGAACGAAGCTACGACGACGATAATGATTGGCGCGATCCGGGCGACGACCTACCACCGATGCGGCTGACCATTCCGCGCCGGGACTACATCCTTGACTCCGAAGAGGTCGAAAGCCCGGACGACTACTACACCTTCCTCGAGCAACCGCCGGTGGAGAAGGTGCAGCGCCTCTATTCGATCAACGAGGTCAAGCGTTCCGCACGGGTGCGCGACATTGCCCGACGCATCGATCTTGACACGCTGAACTTCGAATTCGGCTCTTCCTCGATCTCCGATGCCGAGGTGCAGAAGCTCGAGGGTGTCGCCACGGCCATGGAGAAGCTGTTGAAGAAGAACCCGGCCGAGACCTTCCTTATCGAAGGCCACACGGACGCTGTCGGCACACCGGAGGCGAACCTCGCTCTGTCGGACCGCCGCGCCGAAGCGGTGGCCGAAGCGCTGACCAACGCCTTCGGCATACCGCCTGAAAACCTGACCACGCAGGGCTATGGCGAGGAATATCTGAAGGTCGACACCTCAGGCCCCAATCGCGAGAACCGGCGTGTCGCCATCCGCCGCATCACCTCGCTGGTGGCGCCGGTGGCGAGCAACAACTGACCACGATCCGGGAGCCGGAAACCGGCTTTCGGAAAAGA
Source organism: Mesorhizobium sp. B1-1-6 (assembly GCF_006443035.1). Taxonomy (NCBI): domain Bacteria; kingdom Pseudomonadati; phylum Pseudomonadota; class Alphaproteobacteria; order Hyphomicrobiales; family Phyllobacteriaceae; genus Mesorhizobium; species Mesorhizobium sp. B1-1-6. The sequence continues at coordinate 66,072 of NZ_VFWR01000007.1, forward strand.
TCATGGTCCACAAATGTCTGCATTTCCAGGCGCTTGAGCAGGCTTCTGGAATCGGATCGGTAAAAAGCCCATCCCGGTTTCGCCGGGATGGGCGAGATCGCGGCAACGGCCCAAGTTCAACAAGAATTGTCCTGGCGTCGGGTCCCGCTCATTGAATCGCGAGATGGCCTACCCCAGATTCAGGATCGGGCGTTCCCTGCCCCGTCCCGACTCCAGCGGGACGCACTGAGCCCCGCCGGCCCTCTCCGGCGGGGCTTTTTGCTCAGAGCAACTCCAGGAATGTCTGAAACCGAGTTCCATCCGGAATTTGCGCCTCGATACATCTTTAGAAAGCCGTCCTGATCTTCGTGTCGGAATTGGCAAACACCTCGTCCGGGACAAAAAAGTCGCCGGCCAGCGGCCCGGCCGCACCCGGCGCATACACCGAAAAATCGCTGATCCCCTCGGCGCGCAGCACTTCCTCGTCGATGTAGAAATTGCCGGTCGCTTCGCGTGATGGCCGCATGAAGATGGCATGCGCGGCATCGGCCATGATTTCGGGCGAACGGCTCATCGCGGCCACCGTCGCGCCGCCCAGAAGATTGCGCACCGCCGCGGTATCGATGGTCGAGATCGGCCACAGCGAATTGACCGCGATGCCGTCCTTGGCGAACTCCGCGCTCATGCCCAGCGTGCACATGGACATGCCGAACTTGGCCATGGTGTAGGCGACATGGTTCTTGAACCACTTGGCCTTCATGTCGAGCGGCGGCGCCAGATTCAAGATATGAGGATTCCCGGCCAACTTCAGGTGCGGAATGCACATTTTGGAAACGAGAAACGTGCCGCGCGTGTTGATCTGGTGCATCAGGTCGTAACGCTTCATGTCGGTTTCCAGGGTCCCGGTGAGCTGGATAGCGCTGGCATTGTTGACACAGATATCGATGCCGCCGAATTTTTCGACCGTCTTCGACACCGCTTCGGCCACTTGCGCCTCCTCGCGAATGTCGCACAGGACCGGCAGCGCCTTGCCGCCGGCTTGCTCGATCTCTTCAGCGGCGGTGTAGATCGTGCCCGGCAGCTTCGGATGTGGCTCAGCGGTCTTGGCCGCGATCGTCACATTGGCGCCGTCGCGCGCGGCGCGCAAAGCGATCGCCAGCCCGATGCCGCGCGACCCGCCGGAGATGAACAGCGTCTTTCCCTTGAGCGACATTTTTCCTCCGCTTGCTTGTCTCGTAGCGCGATCCTTGCCTGTGGCGGTCCCCGGATACAAGAGCTTGCGGCAGCGGCTGACGGTGACGCTGCGGAGGGTCCGTTCCTTGCCGCTGTAAATGATCTGAAGCTATAGGGGCAGCGCTGACTTTGACGATGATCGTCAAATCCTGGCTGAGACGGCACCCTAGACCAGCACCAGCCCCTGCCGCATCGCAATGGCGATGGCATCCGTGCGGTTGGCAGCGCCCAATTTGATCAGAATCGCGGCGACATGGAACTTCGCCGTATGAACGGAAATGTCGAGCCGCCGCGCGATCACCTTGTTGGGCGCGCCTTCGGCCAGCAGCGCCAGCACTTCCGCTTCTCGCGGCGACAGCGTCGGGCGGGCGGCATGCTCGTCGGGATGCTCCTCGTCGAAAAGGCCGTCGCCGCCAATATCGCCGCCTTGGAAATCATCGCGGCGGCCAGGAACGGATCCGCTGTCGCCAAAGACGCGGTAGCCGGCCGCCGCCAGCCTGGCGGCGGCCGCAATCAGCATTGCATCCGCCGCCGTCGGCAGCACGGCGAACACCTGCCCCTGCGGCCGTGCCAGGCCGGCCTGCGAAGACAACAGCACCCGCGCGGTCGCGGCGGGAACGGCGTCGCCCTTCCCTGTTCCCGCACCCGTGGGGCCGGCGGTCTCGTCGACGATGGCGACATCAACCGCTTCGCTGCTGCCCGGCGTCACCGGCAGCAGATCGTCGGTCGCGGCAAGCGACACGGACAGCCGCTCGGCGCGCGCGGCATCACCGAGCGCCACCAGCACGACCAGCTGCCGCTCGCCGGTGCCGCTTTGCGTCATCTCGCCTGTCGCGATCGCGTCCATCAATCCTCTCAGTTAAGCGGCTTTTCGCCGATCGTCAGCGCCACGTCTCGCTGTTCTCCGCCGCGCACGACACCGAGCGTAACCGAAGCTCCGGCGCTGTCGGGCCCGAGCCTGCGGATCAGCTCGCGCGGGCCGCTCACCGCCTCGCCGTTCCAGGCGACGATGATGTCGCCGAGGGAAAGGCCGGCGGCCTTGGCCGGACCGTTGTCATCAAGGCTCATGACGATGGCGCCGCGGGCCTCGCCGTCGCGGATCGGATGCAAGCCGGCGCCGAGATAGCCGCGGGCGACATGGCCTTTCTCTCGCAGCGTCGCGACCGCCCGCTCGATCGTCTCGTAAGGCATGACCAGCGCGCGGCCGCGCGGCCCGAACAACAGCATGCCGATCAGCGCGCCCTTGGCATCGAGCACCGGGCCGCCCTCGAAACGGCCGCCGGCGCCCACCGCCAGGTTGATGCGCCGGTCGATGGTGCCGCCGCGCATTGAGCGCCAGGCCGGGCCGACTTCGCCGACCGAGCCTGAAACTGCCAACGCCGAACCCCGGCTGTTGCCGATGGCGACGGCAATGTTGCCGGGCCGCACCGCATCCGCCCTGGCCAACGGCTCGGCATTGGTAGCACCGGCCGGCTTGAGCAGGGCGACGCCGGTCGAGGGATCGCGGCCGACAAGATCGGCCTTCACCGTCTCGCCCGAAGCCAGCGTCAGCTCGATCTCCTCGCCGGCCTCGACGGCTTCCTCGGCGGCAACGAAGTAGCCGTCGCGCCAATGGAAAGCGCTCGCTGTGCGATGATTGTGGGTGGTGAAGCTCGCGGTCGCCGGCGCCGCCTTGGCTGCCAGATCGGCAATGGCTTCCGAAAAGGCACTTAGATTGAATTCGCTCATAGCAGTCTCCTGGGTTCATCCATGCCCCAGATATCGCGCGGCAGCGCGCTTGGAGATACTCGCCTGACGGCTAGTCGGCCGGGCGACTGGCCATCTGGTCAGGTCGCGGCGGATGAAGCCGCTCCGCACATATAGTCATCGTTGCGCCTGAAAACATGGAGCCTGCCAATGGCCGTTGCTGCCGCCAAATTCCAATCCGACGACGCGCTGCTCGACGCCTACTCGACGACGGTGGCCGATGCTGTCGACCGCATCGGCCCGGCTGTCTGCCGCATCGAGCGCATCGGTGGCCAGGGCGGGCATGGGTCGGGCTTCGTCATTGCGCATGATGGGCTCGTCGTCACCAACTTCCACGTCGTCGGCGATGCCAGAACGGTGCGCGTGTCGATGCCCGACGGCGCCTCCAGCGAAGGCCGCGTGCTCGGCCGCGACGCCGACACCGACATCGCGCTGGTGCGCGCCGACGGCAGCTTTGCCGATGTCGCGCCGCTGGGCGATTCCAAGCGCCTGCGGCGCGGCCAGATCGCCATAGCCATCGGCAACCCGCTCGGCTTCGAATGGACCGTCACCTCGGGCGTCGTCTCGGCGCTCGGCCGCTCGATGCGCGCTTCCACCGGGCGGCTGATCGACGACGTCATCCAGACCGACGCCGCGCTCAACCCCGGCAATTCCGGCGGACCGTTGGTATCCTCGGCGGGCGAGGTGATCGGCGTCAACACCGCCATGATCCATGGTGCGCAAGGCATTGCCTTTGCCGTCGCCTCCAACACCGCCAATTTCGTCATTTCGGAGATCATCCGTTTCGGCCGCGTCCGTCGCGCCTTCATCGGGGTGTCGGCCGACACCGTCAACCTGCCCCGTCGCGCAGCCCTTCTGTCACAAGTATCGAGCAAGACCGCGGTTCGGCTGCGCGGCGTCGAGAAGGAGGGCCCTGCGGCCAAGGCCGGCCTCAGGGAAGGCGATATCGTCGCCGCGATAGACGGCCGACCGGTCACCGGCGTCGACGACCTGGTGCGTTTGCTCGACGCCGAGCGGATCGGCCGCGAGACGCGGTGCACGGTGGTGCGCCGCACCGGTGTCAGCCAGGTGACAGTGACGCCAGTGGCAAGGGCTGGTTGAGGGTTTCCACTCAGGCGCTCACTGCACCCTGCGCATACTGTGCCAGGAATTCCTCGCTTGGCGGGATCGGCTTTGATGACATCGATCAGGACGCCGTTGGGATCCCTGGTGATGAAATGGCGCTGGCCAAAAGGCTCGTCGCGCAGGGACCGAAGGATGGGCAGGCCGGCGGCTGTGATCCGCTCATAGACCGCATCGGGATCACGGACTTCGAAGTTGATCAGCAGGCCCGAGCTCCGACCCCGTCCCTCTTCCGGGATCGTCTCATGGTCGCCTTGCACGATACCGAGATTGACGCGCTTGCTCTCCACCGATTGCAGATGCACGTACCAGTCGCTCGTAAACAGCGGCCGGAAGGCGAAATGTTCGACATAGAACGCCGCTGTGCCGGCAACGTCCCCGGTCATCAGCACCGGATAATAGCTGGTCGTCTTCAACTTTCCTTCTCCCGTCAAGCAACATACAGTCTGCATGTAAATTGAATTAACATACAGGCTGCATGTATGCAACAGAGATCAGCGCGCCGTTCCAACCGTGACCGCACCGAGGCGACACGCGCCGATCTGATCGCCGCGGCGCGAAAACTGTTCATCGAAAAATCCTACGCCGAGACCGGCACACCAGAGATCGTCGCCGCGGCCGGCGTGACGCGCGGCGCGCTCTACCACCACTTCTCCGACAAGCAGGCGCTGTTCGGCGCCGTCGTCGAGCAGGAGGCAGAGGCCGTGGCGCGGGAGATCGAGGGCGCAGCGCCGCCTTCGCTCAATGCCCGCGACGCGCTCATTGCCGGCTCCGACGCCTATCTTGCCGCCATGCGCGCGCCCGGCCGCACGCGGCTCCTGCTGCTCGACGGCCCGGCCGTGCTCGGCCGCGCCGAAATGGACGCCATCGACAACCGCCATGGCAATCGCTCGCTGCGCGAAGGGCTGGTCGCGGCGATGCGGGCGCGGACCATAAAGAAGCTTCCGGCCGAAGCGACGACCGCCCTGCTCGCCGCCGCCTTCGACCGCGCGGCACTTGCCATTGAGGCGGGCGGTTCGGCCGAAGACTACCGCACCGTTCTCACGGCACTGATCGATGGGTTGTCCCGCGCGTGATCCGAGGCTTCCCGCCGATGAGATCCAGGGCAAAGGTTGGAATCAAATCTGTGCGCTGGAAATTTCCGGCTCTTCGTCGGGCACCTCGCCCGGCTCGAACTCGTTGAAGCAGCCAAGTTGGCGCTTGAACTGGTCGATCAGCCAGGCCGCCGCCGGCTTCGGGCTGCGGTCGGCGCGGTGCATGGCATAGAGCGGCGAACGCACCTCCCTGAAAGGCTCGAGGTCGAGTTCCACGAGACGGCCGGTAGCCAGATCGTCAGCGATCAGCCAACGCGGCAGCCCGCCCCAGCCCAGCCCCTCACGCATCAACATATGTTTGGTGCGCAGGTCCGTCAGTCGCCAGGTTCGGTAGGCGAAGACGCCAAAATCGCGCCCCTTGGTACGCTCGGACTGGTCGGTGACGACGAGTTGTGTGTGTTCGCGCGCGTCCTCGATCGCTACCGGTTTGGGCAGCAGCGCCAGCGGGTGGCTGGGCGCGGCTGCCAGCACTATCGACATGAAGCCTATACCCACCAGGTGGACGTCGACATCGCCCAGCAGGCCGCCAATACCGAGATCGGCCTGGCCACCGACAACGTGGTCGGGGATTAGGCCGAGTGTGCCGATGTGCAGGCGCAGCATCACGGTCGGAAATTGCGCCTCAAACGCCTTGAGCACCCGCACCAGCACTGGCGAAGGCAGCGCCGCATCTACCGACAGCGCGACTTCCGCCTCCAGCCCCCGATGGTGACCATCGACGCGTGAGCGTATGCGGTGCAGCACGCCGATCATCCGCCGCGCGTCTTCCAGCATCGCCCGACCGATCTCCGTCAGCTGCGGCTCTCGCGTGCCCTCGCGCTCGAACAGCTTCAGCCCAAGCTGCGCCTCGAGATTGGCGATGCCGTAGCTGATGACGGATTGCGCCCGGTTAAGCTTGCGGCCGGCAGCGGAAAAACTTCCGGTGTCGGCAACGGCCACGAGGATCTGAAGCTGGTCGAGTGTCGGGTTGGGTTGCATTATTGTATCTAATTAATGGATGGATCATATAGAAAATATACCAGTTTATCTGATGGATCGAAAGCCCATATGTAGCGGGACAATCCAATTCCACTGGAGAGACCCACCATGTCCATTCTTCTCGTCACGTCGAGCCCGCGCGGCGCGGCCTCGCACTCGACCCGTATCGCCACCGAATTCGCTCAGAAGCTGCTCGCCGCCGACCCGTCGAACACGCTTGTCGTGCGCGACCTCGTCGCCAACCCGCTGCCGCATATCGATACCGACTATGCGACCGGCATATACACCCCTGCCGAAGCCCGCACGCCGCGTCAGGCCGAAGTGGTCGGGGTCTCGGATGCCGTGCTCGACGAACTGTTTGCCGCCGACACGGTGATCCTGGCCACCGGCTTCATCAACTTCAACATCTCCTCGACGCTGAAGTCCTGGGTCGACCATGTCGCCCGATCCGGCAAAACCTTTGCTTACGGCGAAAATGGCCCCAAAGGCCTCGTCACCGGCAAGAAGGTCTATATCGTGCTGGCATCCGGCGGCATCTACTCGGAAGGCGCGGCTGTGCAGTTCGATCACGCCGTTCCTTATTTGCGCTCGGTGCTCGGCTTCATCGGCATGACCGACGTCGACGTCATCCGCATCGAAGGCGTCGCCAAGGGTCCTGACGCAGTCAGCGAAGCGCTCGCCAAGGCAACCGCCAAGGTCGACGCCGTGGTGGCTGCCAGCCGGGATGTCGCGGCAGCCGCGTAAAAGCTCTGATTGCCAACCAGATCGAAGGCAGGCGCCCGCGCCTGCCTTTTTTGGCCTATCCAATGATGTGCCGCAGCAGTCCCGCCGAAGCGACCCCGATCAGCACGGTCGGCAGCATCGAAAATCGCGTGGCGGCAATCAGCGTGACGGCCAGAGCCAGAAGATCGGCCGGGTTTTTCGAGACGAAGGCAGGCGCGATCACCGAGATCAGCACGCAGCCGGGCGCCGCCTCCATCACGGCCGTTGCCCGCGCGCTGAGCACCCGATTGCGCAGCACGACATAGCCGCCGACGCGGCTGAGGTACGTGACACCGGCCATCAGCACGATGGTGAGAAGCGTCTGCGCGTCGATCATGCCTCATCCCTCCACAACAGCCAGGCCGAGACCAGCCCCGCCAGCGCGCCCGCCGCTACATACCAGGCGCCGGGAACGAAAAGGTAGGTCAGCGCCGCGATGATCAGACTGACCAGCCACGGCCGCGCAGCGGCAACATCCTTCCACATGCCGCGCAGCAGTACCAGGAAGACGGCCGCGAACGCCATGTCGAAGCCGTAGGTCTCGGCTTCGCCCAGCACCGGCCCGAGCAAGGCGCCAATTGTGGTGAAGGCCACCCAGGTCAGGTACATCGCCACTGCCGCGCCCATATAGTAGCGCGGGCTGAAGGCTGGCGCGAGGCCGTCGGCGGCGCGCCGTCTGGCGTCGGCCAGGCCGAGCGCCCAGCTTTCGTCGCACATGAAGAACAGCGCGGAAAACACCTTGCGCCGCGGCAGGTCGCGCAGGAACGGCGCCAGTGCCGCCCCCATCAGGAGATGGCGGCTGTTGACCAGGAAGGTGATGGCGATGATGAGCAGGACATGCGGCGGCGACGTCCACAGCTGGATCGCCGCGAATTCCGAGCCGCCGGCGAAGTTCAGTCCCGTTAGCAGCGACAGTTCTGCGGTGCTGAGCCCTCTCTGTGTGGCCTGTGCACCAAGCACCAGCGCATAAGGGATGGTGCCGAACAGCACGGGCGCGCAGGAGGCCACGCCGCGCCGGAACTCGGAGTTCAGTCCGCCGCCCGCCGCCGATCTCGTCTCTGCAATGCTCATGATCTTCCTCCGGCCGCGCCGCGCGGCCGCCTCTGCCGGTTCCGTTGGATGCCGCTGATGTCAGGGCAACCATAGCCGCCAGGCCTCGCAATTTGGTTGCGAAGATTGTTGTCTTTTACCAGATTTTGGCATCTTATGCCATGAATCAACAGATAAACGGAATTTAGAGCCATGAAACTTGACGAGATCGACAGGCGCATCCTGCGGGCGCTGCAGCGCGATGGGCGCATGGCCAACAATGAGCTCGCCGCTGAAGTCGGCCTGTCGCCGTCGCCGTGCCTGCGCCGCGTCAAGCTCCTGGAGGAGGCCGGCGTCATCGACCGCTACGTCGCAGTGCTCAATCCGGCCCGCATCGGCAAGGGCCTGACCTTCTTCACCCGCATCTGGCTGAAAGCGCAGGACGAAGACACGATCGAGCATTTCGCCACCGAAGTGGCCAAGCTGCCGCAGGTGATGGAATGTTATCTGATGCTCGGCGACTGCGACGCCATGGTGCGCGTGGTGGCGGCCGGCATCGACGACTACCGCCGCTTCCAGTCGGAACATCTCAGCCGCATCAGGGGCGTGCAGAACGTCAAGACCGACGTTCCCAGCCAGACCATCAAATACACATCGGAACTGCCGATCTAGGCGCCGGGAAATGGCCCCATCCCGGACTGGATAAAAAATGCAACCGGATTGTAGGATTGGTGCCGGCGCCGGCGTCCTTCGGACGCAAGCGGCAGGCCAAGTCAGGCCGTGCCGCACAACAAATGCCTTACGGCATGGGAGAAAACCATGAACCTTTCCTATCGTTGGGTCATTGTCGCGGCCGGCGCGCTGATGTCCTGTGTCGCCATCGGCACGATGTTTTCGCTGGCAATCTTCCTCGAACCGATGGCGCTCGATACCGGTTGGTCACGCGCCGGCATATCGAGCGCGATGACCCTCAATTTCCTGGTCATGGGCCTTGGCGGCTTCGCCTGGGGCGCGCTGTCGGACCGCTTCGGCGCCCGCATCGTCGTCACGATCGGCGCGGTGCTTCTCGGCCTGGCGTTGGTGCTGGCCAGCCGCGCGGGCTCGCTTGTCACCTTCCAGATCACCTTTGGCGTGCTCGTCGGGCTCACGGCCAGCGCCTTCTTCGCGCCGATGATCGCGCTTACAACAGGCTGGTTCGACACCAATCGCGGCCTTGCCGTGTCGCTGGTCTCGGCCGGCATGGGCGTCGCGCCGATGACGATCTCGCCCTTCGCCCGCTGGCTGATCTCGGCCTATGAATGGCGCACCGCCATGTTCGACATCGGCATCATGGCTTGGGTGCTGCTCCTGCCGGCGGTGCTTCTGGTGCGCCAGCCACCGAAGCCTGTCGTGACCGACACTGGCTCCTCGCCGGTTGCCGAGGGCGCCGGCCTGAGCGTCGGCCAAGCGCTGCGCTCGCCGCAATTCATCGTGCTGGGGCTGACCTTCTTCGCCTGCTGCGCGGCGCATTCGGGGCCGATTTTCCACATGGTCAGCTATGCCATGCTGTGCGGCGTGGCGCCCATGGCCGCCGTCTCGATCTACAGCGTCGAGGGCCTTGCCGGGCTTGGCGGGCGTCTGCTCTATGGCGTGCTCGCCGACAGGCTTGGCGTCAAGCCGGTGCTGATCGCCGGCTTGTTGATCCAGGCCGTGGTGATCGCCGCCTATCTCTCGATCAGCCAGCTCGACCAGTTCTACATGCTGGCCGTCATCTTCGGCGCTACCTATGGCGGCGTCATGCCGCTCTACGCAGTGCTGGCGCGCGAATATTTCGGCCAGCGCATCCTGGGCACCGTGTTCGGCGCCGCCACCATGCTGTCCAGCCTCGGCATGGCGCTTGGCCCGCTCGCCGGCGGCATGGTGTTCGACGCCTACGCCAACTACCATTGGCTGTTCATCGGTTCGGCCCTCATCGGGCTGGGTGCGGCGGGCATCGCCATTGCCTTCCCGCCACTGCCGCGCAGAGCGTTGCAGCCGGCATAGCGGAGCAAACGAAAGGGCCGGCCCATATCTGGACCGGCCCTCGGATCTCTGGAATTCTTGAGCCGTTCGTCGGCGGTCTACCCGAACATCCGCTCGCCCTGCTCGTCGACGAGTTGGATGCCCTTCTTGATCGAGATGTCGACGGCGTCGTCCAACCCGGCGAAGCGATCGGCGCGGATGAATCTGTGTTCCTTCAGGACGCCGTCGACGTCCTTGGAGACGACGCCGCAGGTCTGGTACTGGCCATCGGCCTTGTAGGGCGTGGCGCTGATCGTGAAACCCTTGTGCTCGACCTGCTTGGCCGGTGCGGCGCTCTTTGGCTCGGCCGCTTCATCACCGCCACCGCCGAAAAGACGCTTCAGAAAAGACATCGGACTTCCTCCAACAGCATTCATCCCGCACCACATAATGTGGCGCGGGATGAATTTCACTATCGCTCCTTGCCTGAACGGGCAAGGGCCGTGCCGGTTGGACCGAAGCCGGGTTATTTGCGCGACAGCGCTTCGAGCGCCGCGGCGGCGTCTTCGAGGATGCTCATCGCCTCAGCCTGCTTGTCCGCCGGCGCATCGACGATGTCGCTCAGCGCGGCGCGCAGCCGGTGGCGCAGCGCACGGAATTCGTCGCGCTTTTCCGAACGGCCGCCTCGGCCGTCGCGCCGATCCTCGCTATCGTCGTTCCAGCCGAACCAGTCGCGCGCCTTGGCCATCTTGCGGCCGAAGCGCTCGAGATGGTCTAGCACGCCGTCGATCATCTCACGGTTGTCGGCAAGATGCGCCTGCCCGGCCTCGGTGATCGAAAACACCTTCTTGTTGCCTTCGCTCGAGGACACGGCATAGCCTGCCTCTTCCAGGAAGGTCAGCGTCGGGTAGACCACGCCCGGGCTCGGGCTGTAGATGCCGCTGGTGCGCTCCTCCAAGGCCTTGATGATGTCATAGCCATGGCGTGGCGCCTCGGCCAGCAGCGACAGCGTGATCAGCTTGAGGTCGCCGTCGGCCAGCATGCGCCCGGCGCGGAACATGTCGCCCGGGCCGCCGCGTCCGCCGCCCCTGCCATGGCCGAACGGGCCAAAGCCGCCGCCCCCGCCTCTGCCGCCAAATTTGCCGGCCATGTGCATGAAGACGCGCTCGGCGCGATCGCCAAAATGATTGTGGCTGTGCATTGATTGCTCCTTGAGTTCTATCTTACGATATATCTCAACTAGGCGCACGCCAGCATGGAGTCAAGATATATCTTACGATGTATCGGGCCGGAAGCGAACAGCATCTGTCGGACGCCGACCCGTCGGTCGCGCGCGAACATGCGTTCATCATGATTGGAGTAGCCGGCGCTACCAGCGGCCGTTGCGCCGGTTCCAGGCATAGAGCAGGTCGGCGAAGCGGTCGTAGCCGAAGCGAGCGAGCGGTAGCGTAAGGGCGTTGCCGAGCAGCTTTGCCAGCCAGCCCTCGCCCGGCGTCAGCGCCCACACGGCGATGGCGACATCGGCGCCGACCAGCAGCCTGCCCTGAGCATCGGTCGCGTGCAGCCGGCGGCGGATGTCTTCCAGCGAAGCGCCAAATCCGGCCAAGGCTTCCGGTTCATGATTGATGTCGCGAAATTCGATCCGCCCGGCCTTGATCGCCTCGATCAGCCGCCGCTTCTGCCTGGCAATTCCGGCATCACAGACCGGGCAGCGCGTGTTGTACCAGACGGTCAGCAAGGGCCTGGTTCTGCTGTCGATCACTTCAGGCCCATCACCGTCTTCGGCCCGACGCATTTGTTGTCGCGAAACAGCTCCCACTCTTCGCACAGCCGCCGATTGGGCAAGCGGCAAAATCCATATTCATTGCCAGCCTTGTCCTTCTTGATCACCAGGCGCCCGCCGATCTCTCCGCAATGGACCGATGCGGGATTGGACATGCCGACCGGTTTTTGCGGGGCAGTGTGGGCATCGATCGGCATCGACGACCACGCGGCAAGGCTGATAGCCAATATCGAAACTTTCTTCATCGCGATCTCCGCTGGCTGCACTCTATCACGATGGAGCGCACCGTCTTGCCGCAAGGCGCCGTCGAGCCGGCACCTGCTCATCGGCTCCGGAACGTCCCGATTTGCATCATCCAAGCGACGAGATGATCTCGCGGTAAGCAAGCTCCGGGAAAGCCTTCAGGGTCCGTGACTTGACGTTGCCGCCCGCGGCCAGCATCAGCGCGAAACGCGCCAGCACCGCATCGTCGGGCGCTTCGACCACCGCCACCATGTCGAATTCGCCCATGGTCAGGTAGAACGACTTGAACGATCCCCCCATCTCGCCCAGCTGCGTCTTGGCGGCATCGAGGCGCTTGGGGGATTCGCGCACGTTCTTCGCGCCCTGCTCGGTCCAGTTCATCAGCATGATGTAAGTCGTCATGGCACGCCTCCTCCGGGGCCACGGAGCACGGTGCTCAGGCCATGGCGATGTCGACACGGCCTCGACCGGGGCGGGCTTCCCGGGCTGTCGCCCAGAAAAATGCATCCGACACGAAATTATCCTCCCTAAGGGCGCGTGCCGCAATGGCGAGCGCCAAAGAAAAAGGGCGCCACGATGGGCGCCCTTGATCTCTTCACAATCGGTAGGCCTCAGCTATCCAGGAAGCTTCTAAGCTTGCGCGAGCGGCTCGGGTGCTTGAGCTTGCGCAACGCCTTGGCTTCGATCTGGCGGATACGCTCGCGGGTGACCGAGAACTGCTGGCCGACTTCCTCGAGCGTATGGTCGGTGTTCATGCCGATGCCGAAGCGCATGCGCAGCACACGCTCCTCGCGCGGCGTCAGCGAGGCGAGCACGCGCGTGGTGGTCTCGCGCAGATTGGCCTGGATCGCCGCGTCGATCGGCAGGATCGCCATCTTGTCCTCGATGAAGTCGCCCAGATGCGAATCCTCCTCGTCGCCGACCGGCGTTTCGAGCGAGATCGGCTCCTTGGCGATCTTCAGCACCTTGCGCACTTTTTCGAGCGGCATTGCGAGCTTCTCGGCCAGTTCCTCCGGCGTCGGCTCGCGGCCGATCTCGTGCAGCATCTGGCGCGAGGTGCGCACGATCTTGTTGATCGTCTCGATCATGTGCACCGGAATGCGGATGGTGCGCGCCTGGTCGGCGATCGAACGCGTGATCGCCTGCCTGATCCACCATGTCGCGTAGGTCGAGAACTTGTAGCCGCGGCGATACTCGAATTTGTCGACGGCCTTCATAAGGCCGATATTGCCTTCCTGGATCAGGTCAAGGAACTGCAGGCCGCGATTGGTGTATTTCTTGGCGATGGAGATTACGAGGCGCAGATTGGCCTCGACCATTTCCTTCTTGGCGATAGCCGCTTCGCGCTCGCCCTTCTGCACCTGGTTGACGATCTTGCGGAATTCCAGGATCGAGATGGCCGTTTCCGTGGCCAGATTCTGGATCTCGGCGCGCAGGTCCCTGATCGCGTCCTTCTCGTTCTTGGTGAACTCCTTCCAGCCGCGCGAGGTCAGATTGGCAATTGAGCGCGTCCAGTTCGGGTCGAGTTCGGAGCCCTGATATTCCTTCAGGAACTCCTCGCGGCGCACGCCATAGCTTTCGGCGAGACGCAGAAGCTTGCCCTCGTTCTGCACCAGGCGCTTGTTGATGTCGTAGAGCTGCTCGACCAGCGCCTCGATGCGCGCCGTGTTGAGCGACAGCGACTTCACCGCCTTGATGAGCTGATCCTTCAGCTCCTTCAAGCGGCGGTCCTGGCTGGGCGACAGCGTGCCGGCCGCGGCCAGCCGGTTCTCGACCTGCTGATCCTGCAGCTTGCGCAGCTTCTTGTAGGTGTCGGCGATGACGTCGAGCGTTTCCATGACCTGCGGGCGCAGCTCGGCTTCCATTGCCGCCAGCGACAGGCTGGCCTCGTCCTCGTCCTCCTCGTCGTCATCTCCGATGCCGCGCGTGTCGGCGCCGACATTGGTGATGTCGTCTTCATCGTCGCGTCCGCGGCGCGGCTTTTCCTCGACCTTGGGCGCTTCCTCGACGCGCTCCACCACCGGCGCCTGCTTGGCCTCGGGGCCGGCATAGGTGGCTTCGAGGTCGATGATCTCACGCAGCAGGATCTTGGATTCGTTGAGCTCGTCGCGCCAGATGATGATGGCCTGGAAGGTCAGCGGGCTTTCGCACAGGCCCGCGATCATCGTCTCGCGGCCGGCCTCGATGCGCTTGGCGATGGCGATTTCGCCCTCGCGCGACAACAACTCGACCGAACCCATTTCGCGCAGGTACATGCGCACCGGATCGTCGGTGCGGTCGGTCGGCTCTTTCTTCGTGGTTGTGGCGGCGACGGCGGTGCCGGTCTGCTCGGCCAGCTCGTTGGCGTCTTCCTCGGCATCCGCCGCGGTGTCGCCGGCCTCGGCCTCTTCGCCCTGCTCGTCGTCCTCGACGACGTTGATGCCCATGTCGGACAGCATCGCCATCGTGTCCTCGATCTGCTCGGAGGTCACTTCCTCGGAGGGCAGCACCGAATTCAGCTCGTCCATGGTGACATAGCCGCGCTTCTTGGCGGCCTTGATCATCTTCTTGACAGCATCATCGGAAAGGTCGAGCAGAGGGCCATCGGTGGCGCCTTCGCGTTCGGTCTCGACCTCTTCCTTTTCCTTTGTCGCCATAGTCTTTATCTTCTCCTAGCGGCCCGACATCGAGGCCGCGCAAGCTGTCGGACCGGTCAAATCGGCTGGGCTCGCTTTTGCAACGCGCTTCACCGGGCCAATAACTGCATCATCTCTTTGTTGGTGCCCTGTCGTCGCCCAAAACCGGTTTCCATTTTTGGGCGACATGCATTAAGTCCAGATTAACCCTGATATCTGTGGCAGGCTGGCTGCCTGTCCAGTGACCAAGACCTCACATCGCTGCTTTTCCCGTCGACGCGGGTGCGGGTTAACGTTTCGAATCGTCCTGATTCCGCCATTCTGCCGGAAGGTCAAGCGCCTCTCGCATGATTCGCATGAAAAAAGCGAATCAATTACCCGACTTAGCGCGGTCCGGCTCTAGAAGATCCATGACAACGCCGTCATTCCTGCACTTGCTGGCATGAGCCCGTCCCAACCCTCGGGCCGAAATGAGCTCCGCCTTTCTTCTGCTGGAGTATGATCGTTCCCGAAAACCGGGTCCCGCTTTTCGGAACCATGCTTCAGGCCCGACCAGCCCTGCCCGACGAAACACCGAAACCTTCGATCAGCGCTTCCGTCGCTTGTACATCCCGAAATTGCGCTTGAATTTCGATCAGATGGCGGAAATTCTCGTCCGACGGATCCGCATCCATCGCCGCTTCCGCCTGTTTCAGCTCCTTATGTAAGGTGCGCGCGCTACGCTGCAAGTGCAGCGCCTGGTTCAGAGCGTCGCGGGCGTCCTCGAGCGCTGCCGTCTCCAGCGCCGGCCACTGCCGCGCTCGCCTGATCAGGCCGACGGCACGCTCCCAGATCTCGGCGCAGCCGGCGCGTTCGATCGTCGCCACCACGGCGTGGCGGTCATTGGCCATGTCATGTGCCATCGCGTCGAGGATGGCGCCGTGCAGCCGCTTCAGCTCGGAATTGGCGAGATCGAGGAACTCGACATGGGCGAAATTCTCGTCGATCAGCGCCGGGTGGTTGACCAGTGCGACGATGATCGTCGCCTCGCGCACCGACATGCCTTCGCTGCCGCGCTTGACCAGTGCCGACTGGCCGAGGCTTTCCGTGATGGCGATGCGACCACCGCCGGCCTTGGCGAATTGTCCGCCGGGAGCGGGCGCCTTGCCCTGCCCCGGTTTCCAGTCCGGACGACCTTGCCGCGTTCCGCGCTGAGAACCGAAGAAGCTCAGCACGCGCTCGCGCATCTCCTGCTGGTAGTGATATCGCAGGCTTTCATCACGGATGCGGCTGGTCAGTTCGCGCAGCCGCTTCTCCAGTTCGGCCCGGCGCTCCGGCGTGTCGAAGACGCCGCCCGCCGTCTCGCGCATCCATAACAGATCGGCAAGAGGACGCGCTTCCGCCAGCACGGCGCGGAAGGCATCCGGCCCCTCCGCCTTGACCAGGTCGTCGGGATCCTTGCCTTCCGGCAGCAGCGCGAAGCGTGCGGTGCGCCCCGCCTGGACTACGGGCAGCACCATGTCGGCGGCCCGCCATGCCGCCTTCAGCCCGGCCTTGTCGCCGTCGAAGCACAGCACCGGCTCGGCGGCCATACGCCACAACAGTTCGAGTTGGTTTTCGGTAAGCGCCGTGCCGAGTGGCGCCACGACATTCTCGAAGCCGGCCTGCGCCAATGCGATGACATCCATATAGCCTTCGACGGCGATGACCGTGCCGCCCTTGGCCAGCGCTTTTCGCGCGCGGGCGAAATTGTAGAGTACGTTGCCCTTGTGGAAGAGCTCGGTATCGGGCGAGTTCATATATTTGGCGAGCGCATCCGGCGCCAGCGCTCGCCCGCCGAAAGCGATGATCTTGCCGCGCGAATCCGGAATCGGGAACATGATGCGGTCGCGGAACCAGTCATAGGAAACCGGAATGTCGTCGCCATGGCGCACCAGCCCACAGGCCTCGATATCGGCCTTCGGCACGCCCTTTGCGGCCAGATGCTCCTTCAGCGCATTGCGGCTGTCGGGCGCATAGCCCAGCCGGAACGCATGCTGCGTCGCAGGCGTCAGTCCGCGGTCGCGCAGATACGCACGGGCTTTGGCGCCCTCCGCGCCCTGTAGCCGCTCCTGGAAAAAGGCAGTCGCCATTTCCATGACGTCGGTAAGGCTGGCGCGTTCCTTCTCGCGCCGCTCCTCCTGCACGTCGCGAACCGGCATCGGCACGCCGGCCATGTCTGCGATCTTCTCGACCGCCTCGGGAAAGCTCAGTCCGTCAAGTTCGGTCAGGAACTTGAAGTGATCGCCCGAGACCGAGCAGCCGAAACAATGGTAGCGGCCCTTCTTGTCCTCGCAATGGAAGGATGGGCTCTTCTCGCCATGAAACGGGCAGCAGGCCCAATAATCGCCGCGTGACGCATTGGTCTTCTTGCGATCCCAGGCGACGCGCTGGCCGATGACCTGCGAAATCGGCACGCGGTCGCGTATCTCGTCGAGGAAGGCGGGCGGAAAGCGCATCGGGGAACTCGTTTATCCCCCATATAATCATGCCCGCGAAGTCCGGCGACCCCTAATGCTGACGATGCCCGGTTTCCACAGGGCAAAAGGAAAGGCGGCCGTTGCGGGCCGCCCTTCCTCCAGTCTGGCACTATCGGGACTTTACTGCGCGGCGATGGCGCCAAAGATGATGCCGGAGAGGGCGCCGACCAGCACATAGTCATTGCCGACGCGGATCCATTCCTGGCCACGGCCCGGACGATGCAGGCCGTAGCGCCCATAATCGCGGACCGGCTGATGCTGCCGCCAGCCGGAATATTTCTGGCCATTGCGCCAGTTGTTCCGCTTCACGACGACCTTCTTTTGAATGATGCGCTTCTGGATGACCCGCTTCTGGATGACGCGCTTCCTGACATCCCGGTTGGTGGGCTTCTGCCAGTCGACATTGGTATAGTTCGACTGCGGCGCGACCGGCGCATTGAGCGGCGCGGCCTGGCCCGTCAGGGACGTGGCGGCCAGCATCGAGAAAGCAAGACCGGAAAGAACGATGCGTTTCATGAAGGAATCTCCTTGGTTGTCGATGCCGCAGAAATAGCCGTCGAAGAATGAACCGAAACTGAACATGAGCATTACAATTCCGTAATAAATCCGAAGCTTTAGATCGATTGGTTGAACATCTTCGCAAATTCCGGGCGAAGGGCGGGCGGCAACACCGGCCGATCCGCCGCGTCAAGGCGGCGAGGCTCATGCAACCATTTCGGCATCCGTCCATTCTCCGACACGCCCCGTCGCGCGCCGGCAGCCCTTGAAATCGACAAATTTTTATTATCCGGCTAAAATATTCGAGCTATTATCGGCCAACGTCATGATCATGATTCGCACCCCTCCTCTTTCTCCCGACCGCCGCGCTGCCCGTGTCGCCGGCCTTGCCCGTATCGGTGCGCCGCAATGAGCGGCTCCGTGGTTCTCCTGCATCTGGCCGGCGCCGTGGCGCTGATGCTGTTTGCCACGCGCATGGTGAAGACCGGCGTCGAGCGCGCCTATGGCGACGTGCTGCGCCACAAGCTGCGCGCCACCATGCGCAATCCTGTCATGGCGGTGCTGGCCGGCACCGGCCTCGCTATAGCGCTGCAGAGCTCCACCGCCGTCACGCTGCTGGTCGGCTCCTTCGCGGGCTCCGGCATCGTCTCGGGCGCGGCCGGGCAACTGGCCGTGCGCGGCGCCGAGATCGGTTCGGCTCTGGTGGTCAAGCTGCTCACCTTCGATCTCACGCTGCTGGTGCCGCTTTGCCTGATCACCGGCACGGTCATGTTCATGGCCACCGAGCGGCGCGACTGGCGCCAGACCGGTCGCATCCTGGTCGGCATCGGCCTTTTGATCCTGTCGCTGGAAATGATCGGTCAGGCATCCGAGCCGCTGCGCAACAGCCAGTTGATGCCGGTCATCATCAATTACTTCTCCGGCGATTCCATCACCGCCTATCTGCTGGCGGCGCTGATCACCTGGCTGTTCCAATCGAGCATCGCCGCGGTCCTGTTGATGGCGACGCTGGCGGGCCGCGGCCTGATCACGCCCGAACTCGGCGTCGTCCTCATCCTGGGCGTCAATCTCGGTTCGTCGATCATCGCGCCCATGCTGACCCGCTCCTCCGGCCCCGAAGTGCGCGTCGTGCCGATCGGCAACCTCTTGATGCGCGGGCTTGGCTCGCTGGTCATGCTGATCCTGGTCATGATCTTCAGGCCGCATTTCGCGTTCCTTGGCGCGACGGCAGCGGACCAGATCGTCAATGCCCACATCCTGTTCAATGTGCTGATCCTGCTCGCCGGCCTGCCGCTGGCGGGTCTCGTCTACCGAGCCTCGGAGAAGATCGTGGCGCTCGGCACCAAGACGCCAGCCGCCACGCTCGACGTCGTCGAACTCTCGGCGCTCAACGAAAGCGCGCTCGACGTGCCGAGCCAGGCGCTGGCCAATGCCACCCGCGAGGTGGTGCGGGTCTGCGAGACGGTCGAGATCATGCTCAAGCGCATCATCGAGCTCTACGAGAGCGCCGATGCCGACAAGATCAAGGCGCTGGCCGCCCTTGACGACCGCGTCGACCGCAAGCACGCGGCGATCAAGCTCTACCTCGCCAAGGTCACCAAGAACCCGCTGACCGAGGACGAGGCGTTGCGCTGCCAGGAACTGATCGGCGCCTGCGTCAAGCTGGAGCAGGTCGGCGACATCATCGTGCGCAACATGCTGGTACATGTGAAGAAGAAGTTCGACCGTGGACTGGAATTCACCGACGAGGGTTGGAGCGAGCTGTGCGCCTTCCACGCTTCGGTGCTCGCCAATGCGCGGCTTGCCTTCAACGTGCTGGTGTCGCGCGATGCCGAGACGGCTCGCCAATTGGTGCTGGAGAAGGAACGGCTGCGCGACGCCGAAAAAGAGACCAGCGCCAGTCATTTCCTGCGGCTGCGCGAAGGCACTGCCAAAAGCGTCGAGACCAGTTCGATCCACCTCGACACCATCCGCGATCTCAAACAGATCAACTCGCTGCTGGCATCGATGGCCTATCCCGTGCTGGAAGAACGCGGCCTCCTCGGCGGATCCAGGTTGAAGGCGAGCTGATCAACGACATCTCTCCCTTCTTTGAGACACCTCATCCCCACCTCGCTTTGCGACGCCACCTCCCAACAAACAAGGGCAGAAGGAAGAGCGCCGCACTCTGCCGAAAAAATTGTATTGCGGCAGAATTGCATGGCGTCGGTCCTTCGGCGGCAAAATTGCCATTGCCGCGTTTCCATCGCTCGGGCTAGGCATATCAGCCAAAGCTTTCGGAGGAGATCGATGGACACCCATTCGCGCAGTTTCGCCAAGGCGCTTTCGTGGCGCGTGACCGGCACCATCGATACGATGATCATCTCGCTGGTGGTGACCGGAAGCGTCAAGCTGGCGGCCGCCATCGGCGTGACAGAAGTCTTCACCAAGTCGCTGCTCTACTATTTTCATGAGCGGGCATGGCTGAAGGTTCCTTATGGACGCAAGACCCCGTTCTGAACCCGGGGTCAAGATTTTGAACCCGGAGATCAAGAAAAGCTAAAGCGGCGACAAAAATTTCTGGATTGCCGGCAGCGCGCATCCGTGGTTTGAGGCCTGCATTCGAGGATTTAATTCCCGCCATGTCGCTTCCGCTCATCGCCCTGTTCATCGCTGCCTTCGCTTTCGGCACCACCGAATTCGTCATCGCCGGCGTGCTGCCGCAGGTGGCGCAAGGGCTTGGCGTTTCGGTTCCGACATCGGGCTATCTCGTCTCCGGCTATGCCTGCGGCATTGCCATCGGCGGTCCGCTTCTGGCACTTGCCACCAAGTCCTTGCCGCGCAAAACCTTGCTGCTCGGCCTCGCGGTCGCCTTCACCATCGGTCAGGCGGCCTGCGCGCTGGCGCCCGACTTCACCTCGATGCTGCTTCTGCGCATTGCCGTCGCAGTCGCGCATGGCGCTTATTTCGGCGTCGCCATGGTGGTGGCGGTCGGGCTGGTGCGCGAGGACCAGCGCGGCATGGCGGTGGCCGTCATCCTGTCGGGCCTCACCGTCTCCAACGTGATCGGCGTGCCGGCGGGCACTGCCATCGGCAACATCTGGGGCTGGCGCGCGACCTTCTGGGTTATGTGCGCATTGGGCGTGGCGGCCACGCTTGCCATGGCAGCCCTTTTGCCGCGCACCACAGGTTATCAGGCCAAACCCGCCGGCCTCGCCCGCGAGGTCCGCGTGCTTGCCCGCCAGCAGGTCTGGACCTCGCTGATCCTGATGCTGATGCTGATGATCGGCCAGTTCGGCCTGTTCACCTACATCACCCCGACATTGATCGAGATCACCGGCCTCGACGAGAACCTGGTGCCCTGGGTGCTCTTGCTCAACGGCGTCGGCGCCACGCTTGGCGTCTTCCTCGGCGGCAGGCTAGCCGACTGGAAGCTGATGCCCTCGCTGATCACCATGCTGGCCCTGCAGGCGGTGACGCTTGCGGTGATCTATGCCGTCAGCCCCTATCCCGTGCCGATGGTCGTGGCGATCGTCATCTGGGGCGGCCTCAACTTTGCCATCGGTACGCCGATCCAGACCCGCATCCTGTCCTGGACTGCGGATGCCTCGAACCTGGCCTCCTCGCTGATCCCATCCGGCTTCAATGTCGGTATAGCGCTCGCGGCATCGCTCGGTGCCGCCATGCTCAATGGCGGTTACGGTTATCGCAGCCTGCCGCTGCTTGGCGCTGTGGCGATGCTCGTCGCAGTCGCGGTGGCGCTCGCCTCGCACATCTGGGAGTGGCGCAGCAACGCCACGCCACCGCTGACGGCAGCGGCTGAGTAGATTATCCGCGTCAGGACATCCACCACCGATCATGCCTGATCCGGGCGTGCACCGGCGCAAGCACGACGCGATGAACAGTCATGTCTCGCCCGGCAGCTGCGCAGCTCCAACGCATTACAGATCGATGCGGAACCGCAGGCTCTCCGCTCCGCCATAGGCGGCATCTTCGAGGAAACGTTCGACCAGTCTGCCGCCGTTGGCCAGGATCACTTTGTGCGAGGCCGGATTGCCAGGTTTTGCGGTGATGTCGACATGAGCCAGGCCGACCGCCCTCGCCTCATCCAGCATAAGCCGCAGCGCTTCCGTCGCGTAGCCGCGTCGCTGTTTCCACGGCACCACGGCGTAGCCGATATGGCCAAGCACGTGCGGCGGCAGCGCCGACGTGCCCTTCTGCCAGCGCAGGCCGATCGAGCCTGACGTCTCGCCGTCCCACATCCAGCGCCTGAAGCCCGGCAGGCGCGGGACCTGTCTGCCGTCAGGCAAGGTGATCGGCGGCCCCTTGGCCTCGGGATCATCGAGGCTGGCCAGGAACGCCGCCGGATCCTCCTCGATTGCGGCAAGCTGCTCGCGAGCTGCCTCCATGAGCCGTACATTGTCGGGCGACCAGCCGCGCTCGAGCGCAGCCTTGTAGGACGCCAGATGCTTGAGCCCGGGCTTGACGATTTCGATCATGATCCATGCTCCCTCGCAGGCCAAGCAGGCATAGCGATGGCCACTGGAACGCTCAAGCGGGCTGGAAGCGGATCGCGCCCTTGTTGAGGAAACACGCTTTGCTGAACAGCGACAGATCCAGCGGGTTCGGTAGCCGAACGTCGCTGATATCGGGAAACGGCTTCGTTGACGGATCGTAGGAGCGGTCGATCTGCGAGATGAAGACCAGGATCACGCCCCTGTCACGCGCAAAAGCCTTCAATGTCCGGACCTGGTCCATCAGCTCCGGATTTTCCCGCTTCTGGTCGAGCAGTTGCAGATAGTCGATGACCGCGAGCGTCCCGCGCGCCACCGATCCCAACACCTCGACGATGTAGTCGGCGCTGATGGCTTCGGAAGTGTCGGACGCGAACAATCGGTCGAACTGGGCGGGGTCCGCCCCGATGGCGCGAAACCGGTCCAGCACATCGCGATGCGTGTATTCCAACGAGAAGAACACGCTGCGATGGCCACGCTCCATGGCTTCGACCGCGAGCTCGAGGCTCATCAGCGTCTTGCCGTGGCCTGGTCGCGCACCGACCAGAACCAGGTCGCCGGGCATCAGCCGCGAGAACAGCCTGCCGGCGGCCGTCGTCTCGGCTGCCTTGGCCGCAAGCAGACTCCAACTCGCAGAACCTTCGCGGGCTGCAACACGGTCAAGCGCCTGATGGAGCGGAATCTTCTCCTTGCGGGACAACAGCCTGGCTTGACGCTTCAGATGGTAAATGGGCGCAATCATCGCAAACCTCCTGGTGCGAGCAGTCTTCGCAACCCCTCCTTATGCTTGGTGCTCGAACAGTCGGTTCGATGATCGGATTGCCCCGCATGAATGATGCTTTCCCGACGGAGGGAGGAGGCGTGGGCGCGCCGGAATCAGACAATACCCCAATGCTGACCGGTCGAAAACGCGCATACGTGCCGGGAATGCTGAACAAGATGTGTTTCGCCGGCCGGCATAAGCCGATTTATGATCGTGCCGGGGGTGATTCACCGCCAAAACACAAACGCTTCGACAGGAGAACGGGTCTGGTGCGGTTGAGATCTATCCCGCTGGGTGTCGTCGCCAGCCTCTTCCTCGTTGTCGTCGCTTTGACGGCACGGTCCTTTGCCGCGCCCTCGGCCATTCCGGCCTGGCTGCAGGCCCATGTCGGCGAAGGTGATGGCCAGATCTCAGCTGTGGTCCTGGAGCGGGCCCGAGCGCTTTACCTGAAGAAAGTCGGCGCAGGAGCCGTTAACAATCCCTGCTACTTCGCCATGGATGCGACGCGCCCTAGCGATCTGGGCAACAACAAACTGGGTCACCGTTATTACATCATCTGCGAGGCCAGCCAGGCGTTTCGCGCCGTTTCGGCGGGCCACGGCAGCGGCCGGAATCTGAAGGGCGTCGCAGATTTCGCCAATGGCAAGCGCTGCGCGAAGAACTTCGGCAATGCGCTGGATTCGTCACTAACCGCCGGCGGCGCCTATATGACCGGCGAGGCGATAACCTCGTTCAAGGGCTATCATCGCACCGCAGCGAAGCAAGACGTGGCTTTCATGCGTACCTTCGTGCAGTTCGATGGCGAGGGCGAGGCCGCGAACGCCAGGCAGCGCGTGATCGGCGGGCATCCGGCGGAAGTGCTGAAGGGAATGTGTCTTCGCAAAGATCCGGCCAGTTCGCATGCCGACCATGACGGCTACGTGCCGTTCGGCAAGCTGGTGGATTATGCCGGCGGCCGCAGCAATGGCTGCACCAGTTGGTCGGCGGCGGATGCGCAGCAGATCATCCCGATGGTGAAGGACAATCCGACGACGCTCTACATCTACCCTGAATCGCGCGACATCGCCGCCGTTGCGCAAATCGTGGCGGCGGGCCGTTCGCTGTCGGACGCTGGCCCCTATTGGAACGCATCCTGCCTGAAGGAAATCGGCACGCCGAAATTCTGGCCGCGAAAGACGCTCGAGCCGATCATTGCCCAATACAGGAAGGACCACCCGGCACCGCCGCCGCAGCCGGTGCCGATCTGCAAGGAGCCGTGAGGTCCGTCCCGGCTCCGGGGATGCGGGGTCTACGGGATCGCATCCCTCAGCGCAGAAAATCGAACACCGCCTGCATGAAACCGGATGGATATTCGACATTCGACAGGTGAACCGCCGGCAGGACGACCAGTTTCGCGCCGGGCACCGCCGCGGCGATCAGTTCGCTGTGGCTGGCCGCCGTCACCGTGTCGTGCTCGCCGGCGATCACCAGCGTCGGCCGCGAGATCAGCGCCACGGTGCGGCGAAGGTCGGCGTCGCGCACCGCCGCAAAGAGGCCCGCCAGGCCTTGCCGGTCGATGGCGAGCAGCATGGCGCGAAATTCCTCGATGACGGGCTCGTTGGCCGCCACCATTTTTGCCGGGAACCAATTGTTGAGGAACGTTTCGGCGGTTTCGGCCATGTCGGGCGCCTGCCGGACGGCGGCAATGCGCTCGTCGAAATAGCTTGCCGGTCCGAGATGCGACGAGGTGTTGCTCAGGATCAGCCGGTCGATCCGCTCCGGCGCGTGGATGCCGAGCCATTGCCCGACGAAGCCGCCCAGCGACAGGCCGAGGAAATGCACGCGGCCAAGGCCGAGCGCGTCGAGCAGTTCGATCACGTCGCCGCCGAGCCGATCGAGCGAATAGGCGCCGGCCGGCACGCTCGATCCGCCATGGCCGCGAAAATCATAGCGCAGAAGATGGAAATGCCTGGACAACTCGCCGACCTGTCCATCCCACATATGCAGCGTGGTGCCGATGGAGTTCGACAGCATCAGAACCGGCTTTCGCGCATCGCCGTCGAAACGGTAGGCGATGCGCGTGCCGTCGCCAACAGTCACAAAATTCAGCTCACTCATGATGAAAGATCCTTCTGGAAGGGTTGAATGACAGAGCGTAGTCAGATCGTTGGTTTGTTGATATTACAAAGTCAGGACAATCTCTGTAATCAAAGCTGACATGGCTGAATTCACCTTGCACGACCTGCAGTGCTTCGACGCCGTGATCCGCACCGGCGGCTTTCAGCCGGCGGCGGCCCTGTTGCATCGTTCACACCCGGCTGTATTCGCCGCTGTCGCCAAGCTGGAACGGCAGCTCGACCTCGTTCTCCTGGACCGCAGCGGCTATCGCGTGCGCCCGACCGAGGCCGGGCTGTCGTTCCACCGCCGGGCGCAATCGCTGCTGCGCGAACTGGAAGGCCTGCGCGTGCATGCCGCCCAGCTCTCGATGGGCGAAGAAAGCGAAATCCATGTGGTGATCGGCGACCTATGCCCACGACCGCAGGTGCTGGGCCTGCTCGGGCGGTTCTTCGCGCAATGTCCCGGCACGCGTCTGCACCTGCACTTCGAGGCCGTCGGCGGCCCTTGGGAACGCCTTTTCGACGACGAGGCCGATCTGGTCCTGCACTGGATCGACAAGGGCGATGCGCGGGTGGAATGGATCGATTTGTGCAAGGTGCCGTTCATTCCCGTGGTGGCACCGGGCTTTCTGCCGGAGCGCATCGAGCCGCCGATCACACCCGACCAGATGCAGGCGCTCACCCAATGCGTGATGCGCGACACTGCCCGCCATTCACCGCAACAAGACTACTTCATGGTCGAAGGCGCGCCGCAATGCCTGGTCGCCGACCAGGGCATGAAGAAGGAGATCATCCTGCAGGGCCTCGGCTGGGGCCACCTGCCACGCTTCCTGATCGAGGAGGAGCTGCGTGATGGACGCCTGCGGTCCATCGCCGGCCCTCATATGCCGGGCCGCACCGACGAACTGGTGGTTGCGCGTCGCCGCGACCGTCCCCACGGGCCGGTCGCCAACCGTTTGTGGGATCATATCCAGCAGGAGGCGCCAGCATTGCGCCACGCGTTGGAGCCCCAGAAGGTTGTTTTATAGGCAGGCGAGCGCTGGCGCTCGCGCTCGACGCGCCGACTATTGCAAAAGCCCCTTGATGATGCCGCTTGCCTTGCCGAAATCCATCTGGCCGGCATATTTCTGCTTCAGTGCCGCGATCACCTTGCCCATGTCCTTCTGGCTGGCGGCACCGGTCGCCGCGATCGCCTCGCGCGCCGCGGCGGTGATGGCGGCATCGTCGAGCTGCGTCGGCAGGAAATCGCGGATGATCTCCATCTCGCTGCGCTCCTGCGCGGCCAGTTCCGGACGCTTGCCGTCTTCGAAGGCCTTGGCCGATTCTTCGCGCTGCTTCACCATCTTGGCCAGGATCTGCAGGATCGCCTCGTCGCTGGCCGGTTCCTTGCCGGCACCGCGATTGGCGATATCGCGATCGTGGATGGCGGCTTGGATCAGCCGCAATGTCGGCAGCCGGTGCTTGTCCTGCGCCTTCATCGCGCTCTTCAGGGATTCGGCGATTTTTGCGCGCATCGTGCTCTCTCCTTCGGTCGGCGCGGACAATAGCGCCCGGTGCGGACCAACGCAAACCCTGATATGTCGAGGCAAGCCTATGATATTGCTCAATGAAATAAATCGTAGCGGCATTTCCCATCATCATTGACCGACCTGCCCCCTTCCCCTATGTACTGGGCCTTGCATGAACTGAAGCTTGAGTGCGTGGAGGCAGCGAATTCGCCGCTCCGCGCCGTTTGCCGCGCAAATAGCCCGCCGGGCCTGTTTGAAGCGCGCGGCCTGATAGGAGTGCCGCCATGGCCGACACCGCGTCCACCCCCGCTTGGGCCACCGAGAAACCGACGGCATTGCTGGTGCTGGCCGACGGCACCATCATTGAGGGTCGCGGTCTCGGCGCAACGGGTTCGGCGGTCGCCGAGGTCTGCTTCAACACCGCGCTTACCGGCTATCAGGAGATCCTGACCGATCCGTCCTATGCCGGCCAGATCGTCACCTTCACCTTCCCGCATGTCGGTAATATCGGCACCAACGGCGAAGACATCGAGGACCTCAATCCGGCTGCTCGCGCCGGTGCCGTCGGCGCCGTGTTCAAGGCCGATGTCACCAATCCCTCCAACTACCGCGCTGCCGGCCATCTCGATCAATGGCTGAAGAAGCGCGGCATCGTCGCCCTCTCGGGCATCGACACCCGCGCGTTGACCGCGTTGATCCGCGAAAAGGGCATGCCCAACGCCGTTATCGCGCATGCGCCCGACGGCGTCTTCGATCTTGACGACCTGAAACGCCGCGCCGCCGCGTGGTCCGGCCTGATCGGCCTCGACCTCGCCAAGGAGGTCACGTCAGGCCAGTCCTCGGTGTGGCGCGAGACGCCTTGGGTGTGGGACGAGGGCTTTGGCGAACAGGACGAGCCCTCCATGCATGTCGTCGCCATCGACTATGGCGTCAAGCGCAACATCCTGCGCCTGCTTGCGGGGCTTGGTGCCAAGGTGACCGTGGTTCCGGCCAAGACCGGCGCCGAGGAAATCCTCGCCATGCAGCCGGACGGCATCTTCCTGTCCAACG
Source organism: Mesorhizobium sp. B1-1-6 (assembly GCF_006443035.1). NCBI lineage: Bacteria > Pseudomonadati > Pseudomonadota > Alphaproteobacteria > Hyphomicrobiales > Phyllobacteriaceae > Mesorhizobium > Mesorhizobium sp. B1-1-6. The sequence continues at coordinate 93,542 of NZ_VFWR01000007.1, forward strand.
GCCCCGGCGACCCTGAAGCCACCGGCGCCTACGCCGTGCCGGTCATCCAGGACCTGCTCAGGACCGAGATTCCGGTGTTCGGTATCTGCCTCGGCCACCAGATGCTGGCGCTGGCGCTGGGCGGCAAGACCGCCAAGATGCATCAGGGCCATCACGGCGCCAACCATCCGGTCAAGGACCACACTACAGGCAAGGTCGAGATCGTCTCGATGAACCACGGCTTTGCCGTCGACGCCGACTCGCTGCCGTCAGGCGTCGAGGAAACCCATGTCTCGCTGTTCGACGGCTCGAATTGCGGCATCGCGCTGACAGGCCGGCCGGTATTCTCGGTCCAGCACCACCCCGAGGCCTCGCCCGGCCCGCAGGATTCGCATTATCTGTTCCGCCGCTTCGTCAACCTGATCCGCGAAAAGCGCGGCGAGGAACTGCTGGCCGAACGGGCTTAGTTCCGACAGATCCTCATATTCGTGCCCCATCTTCCGCGACGCCTTTGGTGACGGTTCCGAGTGCCGCAGGCCTCGCCACTTTCGTAACGAAGACAACGAGCGCCAGCACTAGGAAAACCGCGCCAACCAGGTAAGGCGCACCGCCGAAGGTCACTGGCGCGCTTGGCCCGGTGAACCAGGAAAAGATCGCGGTATAGAGCAGCGGCGTGACGATCGATGTGATCGAGAAGATCGACGTCATCGCGCCTTGTAGTTCACCCTGCGCCGAAGGCGGCACCTTGGCGGCGGCGAGGCTCCTGAGCGGCGGGTCGGCCAGCGCTTCCAGGCAGCCGACGACGATCACCGCATAAATCATCCAACCCTGCGTCGCGAAGGCGTAGCCGAAAGCACTGAGCGCCGTGAACGCCAGACCGATCACCGCCGTCCTCCACTCGCCAAGCCTGGGAATGATGCGTGGCAGCACCGTTGCCATGACGATGGCTCCGCACAGGCCGAAAGCGCCGAGCGAAAAACCGATCTGCTGCTCGTTCCAGCCATAGCGATAGTTGGAGACGAACGACCAGACCGCCGGATACATCATGTGGCCGAGCGTCATCAGGAAGAAGACGAGCCCGATCCAGCCAATGCCTTGATATTGGCGCATCTGCAGAAGCGTGCCGACTGGGTTGGCGCGCTTCCACTCGAAGCGGCGGCGGTGCTTTTCATCGAGCGTTTCGGGCAGCAGGAACAGCGCGATCAGGAAGTTCACCAAGGCAAGTCCGGCGGCGAAATAGAACGGCACGCGCGGCCCGAAGGTGCCGAGCAGTCCGCCAAGGACGGGCCCGATGACGAAGCCGACGCCGAAGGCGATGCCGAGCAGGCCGAAATTCTTGGCCCGGTTCTCATCGTTCGAGATGTCGGCGATGAAGGCTGATGTGGTCGAATAGCTGGCGCCCGAAATGCCGGCCAGCACGCGCCCGATGAACAGCATCGGGTAGGACCAGGCTATGGCGCAGATCAGATTGTCGATGGAAAACGTCAGCACGGAGGCGAGAAGGATCGGCCGCCGGCCGAACCGGTCGCTCAACCCGCCCATGACGGGCGCGAAGAAGAACTGCATGGCCGCATAGACGAAGAACAGCCATCCGCCCTCGATCGCCGCCTCCGAGACGCCGACGCCGGTCAATTCTTGCAGGTAGGCCGGCAGCACCGGCATGATGATGCCGAATCCGATGATGTCGAGGAGCAGCGTCGTGAAGACGAGCGCAAGCCCCCGCTTGGCGGTTTTGGGATCGATCATGGTTTCGTCTGCTCCTTCCCGGCGCCTGGCGCGCAGGCGGAGGCACTTATAGGCGAGCAGGCCGTCAGGAACAATGAGGGAACAAGCAGGACGTTCGCATCCTGACACCCCCTGACGACATCCTTGCCGTCAGGTCACCCGTGAAAGAACCGGATGCTCAGATCGGGTTGTTGAACGTATCGCAGTCGGAAAGCTTGCCGCTCTTGTAGCCGCGCGCCAGCCAGGTCTGCCGCTGCGCCGACGTGCCGTGGTTGAAGCTTTCCGGCACTACGTAGCCCTGCATCTTCTTCTGCAGCGTATCGTCGCCGATCTGCCTGGCGGCATTGAGCGCGCTTTCCATATCGCCTTGCTCCAATATGCCCTTCTGCGCCGTGTAATGCGCCCAGACGCCGGCGAAGCAGTCGGCCTGAAGCTCGACGCGCACCGACATTTGATTGGCTTCGGCCTCGCCCATGCTTTGCCGCATCTGGTTGAATTTGGACATGATGCCGGTCAGATTCTGCACGTGATGGCCGACCTCATGCGCGATCACATAGGCCCGCGCGAACTCGCCCGAGGCGCCGAACTGCTGGTCCAGCTGCTGGAAGAATGTCATGTCGAGATAGACCTTGTGGTCGCCGGGACAATAGAACGGTCCGGCCGCCGACGAGGCGAAGCCGCAGGCCGAGCGGATCTGCCCGCTGAACAGCACCAGCTTGGGGTCCTCATAGGTCAGTCCATTGGCCTTGAAAATGCCGGTCCATGTGTCCTCGGTCTCGGCCAGCACGGTTGCCACGAACTGCTTCATCTCGTCGGAAGCCGGCGCGCCGGCGCCGCCGTCCTGGCTGCCGCTGTTGTCGGTTATCTCGCCGCCGCCAGGCAGCAGGCCTCCACCGCCGCCGCTCAGCACCTGGATCGGATCGATGCCGAAGGCTTTCAGGCCGAAATAGAGCACGACGAGGATGATGATGGTTGAGAGCGACATGCCGCGGCCGCTGCTGCCGCCGATCGGAATGCGGAACTGGCCGGGTCCGCCGCCACCAAATCCGCCGCCGCCGCTGCTGCGCTGGTCCTCGACATTGTCACTCTGACGACGGCCTCTCCAGAGCATGGCAACTCCCCGCGCTGCGAATTTATTGATCGATCCGGCGTGAGGCCGGCTCCACCTCATGAACAATTATCTCAATGGTTGCGCCAAGTCACAGCATTTTTCGCAGCCGTGGCCGTGCTGGCATGATGGCTCCGCTGCTCTGGCCGCGACTGTGGAATGTCTATGGCATCGCCGAAACGGGGCCCTGCGGGCTTGGCAAAGTCCCTAGCCCGCCGTCATCGCCCTGCGGAACGCTTCCAGCGTCTCGGCGCTGACATGGTGCTCTATGCCCTCGGCATCGATGCGCGCCGTCTCGGCGCTGACGCCGAGCGAACGCAAAAAAGCCTCCACCGTCTGGTGGCGAATGCGGCTCTCTTCCGCGACCTTGCGACCTGCTTCGGTCAAGAACACGCCGCGATAAGGCTTTCTGGAGACCAGCCCGTCGGCACACAGCCTGGTCAGCATCTTGGCCACTGTCGGTTGGGCGACCCCCAGCCTGGCCGCGATGTCGACCTGGCGAGCCTCGTTGCCGTCCTCGATCAGGTCGGCGATCAACTCGACATAGTCCTCGACCAGCGCGCTGCGGCGCGCTTCGCGCGTCTGCCGGAACCCTTCCGAATGGACATCGGCATCGGGCAGCGGCTCACGCGGGACCGGTCTGTTCTTCAGCGCCAATATGCGCTCCTCCTTGGCTGCCCGAAGATTGAATCGGCCCGCATTCATAGCACGGGCCCCACAATCCTGGCGTTTATTTGCATTCGGGCCCAGGCGCAACCGCATCGCCGCCGCGTCGGAGCACGATCGATCACATCACAAAAGCATGATCAATGAAATATAGCATATTGCATAATGTTGAGCCGCGACATAGATAGGAGATATCATCCATTGCATCAAGCGGAATTCGCCATGTCCGAGACCGACGCCACCGCCATAGCCAGACCCGCGTGGCGGTTCGACAGGCCAGGCGACGAGCAGCCGAGTCTGCGCGAGGTCAATTCCTCGATCGCCGTGCCGAATTCGGGCGTCTGGTTCCGTCGCCTGTTTGCCTTCATGGGGCCGGGCTACATGGTCTCGGTCGGCTATATGGACCCGGGCAACTGGGCGACCGACCTCGCCGGCGGCGCCCAGTTCGGCTACACGCTGCTGTTCATCATCATGCTGTCCAACCTGATGGCGATCCTGCTGCAGGCGCTGGCCGCGCGTCTCGGCATCGCCACCGGCCGCGACCTCGCCCAGGCCTGCCGCGCCTACTACCCGCGTCCGGTCAACTTCGTGCTGTGGATCGCCTGCGAGCTCGCCATCATCGCCTGCGACCTCGCCGAAGTGATCGGCACCGCGATCGCGCTGCAGCTCCTGTTCGGCATTCCGCTGATCGGCGGCGCCATGCTCACCGCACTCGACGCCTTCCTGGTGCTTTTGTTGATGAACAAGGGCTTCCGCTATCTCGAAGCCTTCGTCGTCGCGCTTCTGATCATCATCTTCAGCTGCTTTGCCATCCAGATCTTCGTCGCCGCGCCGCCGGCCGGCACGATCCTGCATTCGATGTTCGTGCCGTCATCCGAAATCGTCACCAATCCGGCGATGCTCTACATCGCCATCGGCATCATCGGCGCAACCGTCATGCCGCACAATCTCTATCTGCACTCCTCGATCGTGCAGACCCGCGCCTATGAACGCACCGACAAGGGCAAGCGCGACGCCATCAAATGGGCAACGACGGACTCGACCATCGCCCTGATGCTGGCCCTGTTCGTCAACGCCTCGATCCTGATCGTGTCGGCGGTCGCCTTCCACAACACCGGCCACCAGGACGTCGCCGAGATTGGCCAGGCTTTCGAACTGCTGTCGCCGCTGCTCGGCCTGAGCATCGCCTCGATCCTGTTTGCCGTGGCGCTGCTCGCCTCCGGCCTGAACTCGACGGTGACCGCCACGCTTGCCGGCCAGATCGTCATGGAAGGCTTCCTGCGCCTGCGCATTCCGCAATGGGCGCGGCGCCTGCTGACGCGCGGCCTCGCCATCATCCCCGTGGTGGTCGTCACCGCGCTCTACGGCGAAAAGGGCACCGGCCAGTTGCTGGTGTTCAGCCAGGTGATCCTGTCGATGCAACTGCCCTTCGCGGTAATCCCGCTGGTCCAGTTCGTCTCTGACAGGAAGAAGATGGGCAGCCTTGCCATCCCGCGCGGCGTTGCGGCGCTCGCCTGGGTGGTCGCCGCCATCATCCTGGTGCTCAACTTCAAGCTGCTCTACGACACGCTGTTCGGGATCGGCTGAGATCGGCCGCGACAAAGACGCGGCCCGCGCTATTTCTCGGTCGATCATGACCACGATAGCCCAATCCCGAAGCTTCTATGCCAAGCTGATGGCTGCCCAGGCGCGTTCCGCCGATCCGCGTCTTGAAGAGGTGTTCGCGGCCGTGCCGCGCGAGGCGTTTCTCGGTCCTGGCCCATGGACGATCGTCGCCGGCCAAGGCGCGGTCGAGACCCCGAGCGCCGACCCGCGCTTCATCTATCAGAACGTGCTGGTGGTGCTCGATGCCGACAAGGGCATCAACAATGGCGAGCCGTTCCTGCACGCCATGTGGATCGGGAAACTCGCGCCCAGGCCCGGCGAGGCTGTCACTCACATCGGCGCCGGCACCGGCTACTACACGGCTTTGCTGGCCAGGTTGGTTTCACCTGGCGGCACCGTTGCCGCCTTCGAACTGGACGCCGATCTTGCCTCGCGGGCAAAGGCAAACCTTGCGGGCTACGAGAACGTCACTGTCATTCCTGGCGATGCCGTCACATCGGATTTGCCGCCGTCGGACGTCATCTATGTCAATGCCGGCGTCGCGGCACCTCCACCCGGCTGGCTCAAGGCGCTGAAGCCGGACGGCCGCATGATCTTCCCGTGGCGCCCGGCCGAGCGCGTTCCCCTGGCCGTTCTGGTGACCCGCACCGAAAACGGTTTTGCCTGCGACCCTTTCATGCGCTCCTGGTTCATCCCTTGCTCCGGCGCGTCGGTTGCAAGTCTCGCGGCAAAAATCCCGACGCGCGACCAGGCCGCGCGCAGCCGCTCGATCTGGCTGACAGCGGACAAGTTGCCGGACCGCACCGCCACCGCGATCTTTGAGCATGTCTGGTTTTCGTCACGCAGCCTCGACGCGCGGCCTCGGGGCTGACGAACCGAAATTCGGCAGGGCCTGTCGGACGGCCAGCCAGTCATCCGTCCTTGGACTGAAGTCCGGCCCTGACGGCATGGATCGAAACAGGAGGAGCATCCCATGAGAAAGATCATAGCGGCGACATTCGTCAGCCTCGACGGCGTGATGCAAGCGCCGGGCGGCCCGGAGGAGGATCCCGTCGGCGGCTTCAAGTTCGGCGGCTGGACGTTCCACTATTTTGACGAAATGGCGGGCGCGGCGATGGATGAACTATTCTCCGAGCCCTTCGCCCTCTTGCTCGGCCGCAGAACCTACGACATCTTCGCCGCGTACTGGCCGTATCAGAAAGATCCGATCGCGGATGCCTTCAACCCTGCGACCAAATATGTGGCGACGCATCGTCCGGATTCGCTCACCTGGCAGAACACGCAATCGCTTGGGCCTGATATCGTCCCGGCGTTGCGCCGCCTCAAACAGGAAGATGGACCTGACCTGCTCATCCAGGGATCGGCCAATCTGATCCAGACCTTGCTCGCCAACGGGCTGATCGACGAGATTCGGCTGATGATCTTCCCGCTGTTGCTGGGCAAGGGCAAGCGGCTGTTCGGCGATGACGCGATGCCGGCCGCCTTCAAGCTGACCCGCTCGCAGACTTCCAGCACCGGCGTCATCATGGCGACCTACGAGCGCGCCGGCGAAATCAAGACCGGTTCCTTTGTCACGGGGGAGCCATCCGACGCCGAGCTCGAGCGGCGCAGGACCTGGAAGTAGTGTGTCGGCCTTGGCACCTTCCTCTCCCTCCGGAGGGGAGAGAGGAACCCAAGGTCTACTTGGTCTCAAGCCGCCATCAGCCGCCGCGCCAGACCGTCGCGTACATACCGCGCAAACTCCTGGGCCGCGGGGCCGACACCATGCCTTGGCAAATGCAAACTGATGGCAAAATTCGGCAGCGGCGGCAGCGCGCCGTCAGACGATAGGATCTCCAAGTCGGCCGGCACCGTGGAGGCCAGCCAGGTGGTGACGGCCAGGTCGGAGCGCACCGTCGCGGTCGTCGCGTCGATATTGCCGTTCTCGAACACGGTGCGCCATTCCAGCCCATGCTCGTGGAGCGCCGAAAGCACCACCGGCCGGAAGGCGCAGCTGTCGGCGACCATCGAGACCGGCAGGGGGCGCTTGGCGCGCGCGACACCGCCCTTGGCGCCGACCCACACCAGCCGATCGATGGCGAGGCACTCGCCATCCGATGCCCCCACCCGCTCCTCGATGACCGCCAGGTCGATAGTGCCGGCCGCGAGCGCCGCGGCCAATTCCGGTGAGGAGGCGCAGACCAGCGATATCTCGACCTGCGGATGGGTTTGCGCATAGGCTTTCAGCACCGGCGCCAGCGTCGTGCCGACAAGGTCGTAAGGCACGCCGAACCGCACCTGGCCGGCCACGACATTGGCAGCCATTTCGGCCCAGATCTCGTCATTAAGGCTGAGCAGCCGCTTTGCCTTGCCGAACAGCCGCTCGCCGGAAGAGGTCAGCCGCAAGCCGCGCCGGTCGCGCTCGAACAGGCTGCGGCCGAGCGCCTCCTCCAGCCGCCGGACTTGCTGGCTGACGGCGCCTTGCGTCAGGTGCAGCGCATTGGCCGCCGCCGTCATGCTGGCCTTGTCGGCGACGGTGACGAAGGTGCGCATGAGCGTCGTATCGAGGTTGCGGATCATGTCCTGCATTATAGATGCTAATGCCAGTCATCGCAAATATTGCATTTACTGATATTCGGCTGCATCTACCATGGGGCCTCCGACTGAGGACGCCGCATGCTCCAACCCGTCATCCCGCTGATCCTGTTCGCCCTGGTGGCGACCAGCACGCCCGGCATCGCCACCACCTTGTCGACGGCGTCGGGCGCGCAGTTCGGCTTTCGCCGCTCCATCCCGCTGGTGGTCGGCAGCGCGGCCGGCTTGGCCACCGTCACCGGGGCGGCGGCCGCCGGGCTGGCCGGCCTGCTTCTCGCCATGCCGTCCTTGCAGCTTGCCATGAAGATCGCCGGCTCGCTCTACCTCGTCTGGCTGGCGCTCAAGATCGGCCGTGCGGGGGCCCCCAAGCTCGATGTGACGATGATCAAACCGAACAGTTTTCTCGGCGGTGCCGGCATTCAGTGGCTGAACCCCAAGGGCTGGGCGATGGGGCTTGGAGCCGCGGCATCCTTCGCCGCACTCGCCGACGGGCCGGCGCGGCTGGCCCTGCTGCTCGGCTCCACCTTCGGCCTCACCGCCGCCTTCTCGCTGTCGCTATGGTGTGTGGCCGGCATGCTGCTCGCCCGGCTGCTGAAGACCGAGCAGCAATGGCGCACGCTCAACATCCTGCTCGGCCTGGTGCTGGCGGCATCGATCATTCCGATGTGGCGGCAGGCGTAAGATGGGCCTGCAGAACCTGGGTTCCTCTCCCCCGCAAGGCGAGGCGAGGAACCCAAATATTGTCAAGCCGCGTAGCGCGCGGCTGGCTTGTCGGCGTGCAGGCTGCCGTAGAAGGTCTGCCGGGCGCCGAGGAAGGCGTCCAGCTTGGCCGTATCGGCAAGCGCGGGCACGGTGACGGCTTCGCCCCTGGCCAGGCCGACAAGGGCAGCATCGACCATATCGTCGGCAGTCATGATGATTTCCTTCGGAAGCTGGTCGATATTACTTCCCGCGGCTTCCCAGAAATCGGTCCGGGTCGCCCCCGGCAGCACCACCTGCGCCTGGACATGGGTGCCGGCAACCTCGCGCTGCAGGGCTTCGGTGAAGTTGACGACATAGGCCTTGGTGCCGCTGTAGATGCCGCCGAACGAGGTGTCAAAGGCCAGCACCGAGGCGATGTTGACGATAGCGCCGCGGTTGCGCGCGAGAAATCCCGGCAGCACAGCACGCGTCAACCGCGTCAGGGCGATCACATTGACCTTGATCATGCGTTCAGCCGCATCGGCGTCCGCCGTCGCAACCACCTGCGCACCACCAAGCCCGGCATTGTTGACCAACAGCGTGACGCTGTCATCCGTCGACACCGTCCGCTCCACCCGCCGCACATCATCGTCGTTGGCCAGATCGGCACTGATCACGCTGACCTTGCGGCTGTAGGCATAGCGCAGCCTTTCAGCCAATTCCTCGAGCCGGTCGGCGCGGCGCGCCACCAGCACCAGGTCATAGCCCTGCCCCGCCAGCCGGTCGGCATAGACAGCGCCGATGCCGGAGGAGGCGCCGGTGATGACGGCCGTGCCCTTGTTCTCGCTCATTGTCCTGTTCCTTTTCGCTTTTCGCTCTGGTTCGGCTTCGACGGATGCGCCGGCTGCCGAGCTTCTCGATCGTCAATTGGTGGCATATGCCACCTTTGGTGAAGTAGGTATATGCCACTATCTTGTCAACGGCGGTCGCGAAAACTATTTCTGGCGGCAGGCTGGCACAGGCTTTGCCGGCGAGGAGTTGACATGACCGACCTTCAGCAGCCGGGATTCAGCCGATGCAACAATGCCACCTTGCGGCGCACCGCGCGCAGGCTCGGCCGCTTCTACGACGACGCGCTTGCGCCTTCTGGGTTGAAAGGCACGCAATTTGGCCTGCTCTTTCAGATCAGTGCCAGCAGCGAACCGGCGATGGGGACCGTTGCCGAGGCGCTGATCATGGATCTCTCGGCGCTCGGCCATACGCTGAAGCCGCTGGTCCGCGACGGCTATGTCGAAACCTTCCCCGACAAGGACGATCGCCGCGTCAAGCGCGTCCGGCTGACGCCGCACGGCCAGGCCAAGCTCGAAGAGGCGATCAGGCTGTGGAGTGTCGCCCAGCAGCGCTTCGAGGAGATGATCGGCGCGGAGCAAGCCGCGAAGCTGCGTGCGACGCTGGATGATGTGGCCTCTCTGGACCTCGAAACGCCGGCGGCCGCTCCCTCCAGTTGAAGCGGCCGCGTAAGAACCAGTGACGAAAAGCTCGGCGCCCTCTACTCCGCCGGCATGGCGACCGGCCGCGCCAGCATCCGGCCGGCCAGCACGATGCCGAGCCCGATGACCGGGAAGACGGCCGCGATGAGGCCGAGATCGGCCGGCCCGCCATAGCGCAGCACGGCGCCGCCAACCACCGCGCCGAGCGCCACGCCGAGATAGAGCGCGGAGGCGTTGAGCGACAGCACGATCGGGGCAGCGTCCGGGGCGAGCTTGATGATGCGGCTCGCCTGCGCCGGCGGGAAGGCCCAACCGACGATGCCCCATGGCACCATCATGCCCATCAGCGCCGGCCCGGCGAGATGATGTGGCAGGAAGGCCGGGATCAGCGAGAAGGTGACAAGCATGGCAGCGCTCAGCGCCAGCGACCAGCCGACGGTGCGCGTCGCGCCAAACCGGTCCGCGGCCTGGCCGCCGGCGATGTTGCCGATGACGGCGCCGACACCGAAGGCGAGCAGCATGCCGGGCAGCGCTATCGGGGAGAGCCCGCTGGCTTCGATGGCCAGCGGCGCGATAAAGCTGAAGACGGTGAAGGCGCCGATGAGGGCAAGCGTGGTCGTGACCAGGATCGGCATCACGCCGGGACGCATTGCCGCCGCCAGCCGGCGCTTCAGCGGCAGCTTGGTGCCGATGATGCCGCGCGGCAGCCGGTACCAGAGGATGGCGCCGGCGAGCGCGCCGAGGCCTGCGATGGCATAGAACGTTCCGCGCCAGCCGGCGATCGCCGCGACCAGCGCACCGAGCGGGGCGCCCACCGCCACCGCCACCGTGGTACCGCCGACGACGACGGCAATGGCGCGGGCCCGGTGATGGTCATCGACCAGCGCCACCGCCGTGCCTTGCGCGGTCGCCGCGAACAGGCCCGACGACAGCGCCATGATGATGCGCGCGGCGAGCAGCACTTCGAAGGAGGAGCTCAAGGCCGCGGCAACGTTGCCGATGACGAAGAACACCAGCGTCCACAGGATGACGCGGCGCCGGTCCCATTCGCCGGTCAGCGTCGCCAGGATCGGCGTGCCGACCGCATAAGCGAGCGCGAAGGCGGTGATCAGCGTGCCGGCGAGCGGAACGGAGATGCCGGCATCCCAGGCGATGTCGGGCAGAAGGCTGGAGATGACGAAGCCTTCGGTCGAGATCGCAAACGATCCGAGCGCAAGCCAGAAGATCCGCTTGTCCATGGCGATGTGTCCTTAGTTCAAAAGTTATTGAACAATTGGACATAACTCGGCAGGATGTCAATGAAGCCAGGGAAAAATAGCACAACCATCCTGACAGCCCTGTGTCAGCACGGTCGTGAAAGGGAGAGCGGTGTGCACGGCAGACGTGGAGCGGGTGCGTTGAAATCGGCCGGAACTGTGCTTAGGTTGCAGCCATGAGCCTGCCACATCCCAATACGGACCAGATCAGCCTGCCGATCGTGCTCGCCGTGCTCGGCGACCCGACGCGGCTGGCGATCGTGCGTTATCTCGCCAGCAAGGAAGGCGTGCCGCTGAACTGCAGCAAATTCCTCGATCTCGCCTCGAAGACCAATCTGAGCTACCACCTGGCAAAGCTGCGCGAGGCCGGCGTGACTCGCGCAGAAGTGGCCGGCACCAACCGCATGATCACGCTGCGCCGCGCCGATCTCGATGCCCGCTTCCCCGGCCTGCTCGACAGCATTATTGCCGCCGCAGGCGACGATCCGGCGCTGCCGGCGGTCGGCGGCCATGATATCGAAGTGACGGCCTGACTCGCGGGATCTGGGTTCTCGCCCCCACGGAAGTGGGGAGAGGAAACGCTGCCTCACAACCGGAGCTCCCCATGCGCATCGCTGTCCTCGCCGATATCCATGGCAATGTGCTGGCGCTTGACGCCGTGCTCGCCGACCTCGAGCGGCGCGGCGGCGCGGATATCACGGTCAATCTCGGCGACAGCGTTTCGGGTCCGCTCTGGCCGCGCGAGACGTTTGCGCGGCTGGAAGCGCTGGACCTGCGGACCGTGCGCGGCAATCATGACCGCCGCGTCGCCGCCGATCCGGCCGATGAGACCATGTGGGCCTCCGACATCTACGCGCGGGAACGGCTGACCGGGGCGCAGCGCGAGGTGCTGTTCGCCCAGCCTCTGACGCTGGAGATCGCGCCCGGCGTGATCGCTTTCCATGCCAGGCCCGATCATGACGAGAAATACCTGCTCGATGCGATCACCGATGGCCGGCTGGTGCGTGCGCCGCTGGCGGCGATCCGGCGGCGGTTGAAGGCGCTCGATCCGGCCTGCCGCCTGGCCCTGTGCGGCCATAGCCACCGGGCCGAACTGATCCGCTTGCCCGGCGGTCCGGTGATCTTCAACCCGGGCAGCGTCGGCTGTCCCGCCTATGAAGACTCGACGCCGCCGGCGCATTCCTCCGAGCAGGGCGCGCCGCATGCGCGCTATGGCATCGTCACTTCAGGCGAGCCCGGCCGGCCCGACCGTTTCGAGGCCATCGCCGTCGATTACGATCACGAGGCGGCCGCTAGCCAGGCCGAACAGGCGGGACGGCCCGAATGGGCCCATGCGCTGCGAACCGGCTTCATGCCCGGCTGAATGCTCTTCGCATTCATGCCGCCCGGCTGAATGCTCTTCGCATTCATGCCGCCCGGCTGAATGCTTTTTGCGTTCATGCCGCCAGGCTGAATGCTTTTTGCATTCATGCCGCCAGGCTGAATGCTCTTTGCATTCCCGGCTGAATGCTCTTCGCATTCATGCCGCCAGGCTGCTCTCTCCCCGCTCCTCCGATCATCGCCTTCACGCAGATCCGTCCCTGTCGGAAGAAAATCTCGCTTCTGGACATGGCGCAGCGTCGTCGCCTATAAAATCGGCTTCGCGTGTGGCGGCGTTTTCGTATCTGGCGGTGCCTTTGGTAATGCAATCTATCGGCCACGGCGAAGCGATGAAGCGCCGGTCTACGCTCCGAACGACGCTCTTCGCGCTGATCGCCGCTCCTGTGCTTCTGACGGTGGCCCATGCCGAGGATGGGCCGTTCATCTCCATCATCACCGGCCTCGCCCCCGACGATCTCCTCAACGTCCGCGCCCAGCCATCGCCGATCGGCAAGACCGAGGCGCGGCTGGCCAATGGCGCCAGCGTGAACAATCTCGGCTGCATCGACGTAGACGGCCGGCAATGGTGCAAGGTCGAGGCCGAGAACCCGAAAATCAGCGGCTGGACCCCTGCCCGCTACCTGAACCCCGTCAATCCGGCTTCGCCGCCCGATCCGGATCAGGCGGATGCGTCCGCTGCCGCGACCAACAATGCAGGCCAGGCGCTCGACGCCGCGACGGCCAGCCCCGCGGCCGCTCAGCCGCCCGCCTTGCCGCCCGACCTGACGGCGAGGCTGGGCGGAGCCGATGATGCGGCTGCCCCCGCAACCACGCCGAAATCCGCCGCGGTGATCGCCATGCAGGATGCCTACGGCCTGGCGCTGGTGGCGAATGAACGGCCGCCCACTGGGGAGAATCCGGCTCAGGCGGAGGCCACCGCCGGAGGTGCAGCCATTGAAATTCCCTGTGCGCGCAATGTCGGCCAGCCGATGACCCTTTGCGCGGCAAGTGTCGAGCACAAGGGCAGCGACAAGGCCGACGTCACCGTGACCTGGCCCGACGGCGGCAGCCGCGTCATCTCCTTCTACGGCGGCCTGCCCGCCGGCTCCGACGGCGACAGCGATTTCCGCTTCACCCGCGAAGGCGGCCTAAGCATGATCCGCGTCGGCATCTCGGAACGATTCGAGATTACGGACGCGGTGGCGTTTGGGGATTAGTTTGGAAGGCAGTAGGGCAGTAAGGCAATATGTGAAGTGCCTGGAGTGACTGCCCTACTGCCCTACTGCCCTACTGCCCTCATTTTCGGGGTTACATCCCGCAAAACTCTTCCCTATAAGGCCCTCCTAGCCTGATACCAGAATCGCAAGCACAACCGGCCGGGTCTCCCGTCCCGGTTTTTCGTGCAAGCCGCTCGCCGAACGGAATTCATAAAGATGCCAAGACGCACCGACATCAAGTCGATCCTGATCATCGGGGCCGGCCCCATCGTCATCGGCCAGGCCTGCGAATTCGACTATTCCGGCACCCAGGCCTGCAAGGCGCTGAAGGAAGAGGGTTTCCGCGTCATCCTGGTCAATTCCAACCCGGCCACCATCATGACCGACCCGGAACTGGCCGACGCCACCTATATCGAGCCGATCACCCCCGAGGTCGTGGCCAAGATCATCGCCAAGGAGCGCCCGGATGCGCTGCTGCCGACCATGGGCGGCCAGACCGCGCTCAACACCGCGCTGTCGCTGCGCCGCATGGGCGTGCTGGAGCGCTACAATGTCGAGATGATCGGCGCCGACGCCACGGCCATCGACAAGGCCGAGGACCGGGCGCTGTTCCGCGAGGCGATGAAGAAGATCGGCCTGGAAACGCCGAAGTCGATGCTGGCCAACGCCACCGACGTCAAGAATGCCGACCGCAAGACGCATGAGGCCGAGCGCGCGGCGCTGAAGGCCGAAAAGCCCGACAATCTCGACGCCGCGCTCGACGCGCTGGAGACAAGCTGGAACCTCGGCGAAGGCGACCGCAAGCAGCGCTACATCAGCCACGCCATGGCGATCGCCGCCCAGGCGCTCGACCATGTCGGCCTGCCCGCCATCATCCGCCCCTCCTTCACCATGGGCGGGACCGGCGGCGGCATCGCCTACAACAGGGCCGAATTCTTCGACATCGTCCAGTCCGGCCTCGACGCCTCGCCGACCACCGAAGTGCTGATCGAGGAGAGCGTGCTCGGCTGGAAGGAGTACGAGATGGAGGTCGTCCGCGACAGAGCGGACAATTGCATCATCGTCTGCTCCATCGAGAACATCGATCCGATGGGCGTGCACACGGGCGATTCGATCACCGTCGCCCCGGCGCTGACCCTGACCGACAAGGAATACCAGATGATGCGCAACGCCTCGATCGCGGTGCTGCGCGAGATCGGCGTCGAGACCGGCGGCTCCAACGTGCAGTTCGCCGTCAACCCGGCCGATGGCCGGCTCGTGGTCATCGAGATGAACCCGCGCGTCTCCCGCTCCTCCGCGCTGGCCTCCAAGGCGACCGGCTTCCCCATCGCCAAGATCGCCGCCAAGCTTGCCGTCGGCTACACGCTGGACGAGCTCGAGAATGACATTACCGGCGGCGCCACGCCCGCCTCGTTCGAACCGAGCATCGATTACGTCGTCACGAAAATCCCGCGCTTTGCGTTCGAAAAATTCCCCGGCGCGGAGCCGGTGCTGACCACCGCCATGAAGTCGGTCGGCGAAGTCATGGCTATCGGCCGCACCTTCCAGGAATCCCTGCAGAAGGCTTTGCGTGGCCTGGAGACCGGCCTCACCGGCCTCGACGAGATCGAGATCCCCGGCCTTGGCTCCGCCAACAGCGCCGACGACCGCAACGCGATCCGCGCCGCCTTGGGCACGCCGACGCCCGACCGGCTGCGCATGGTGGCGCAGGCGATCCGCATGGGCACCTCGCTCGAAGACGTGCACGCAATGTGCAAGATCGATCCGTGGTTCCTCGAGCAGATCGCCGGCATCCTGGCCATGGAAGCCCGCATCCGCGAGCACGGTCTGCCTGAGGACGCCGCCAATCTGCGCATGCTGAAGGCCATGGGTTTTTCGGATGCCCGCCTCGCGTCGCTGACGAAGAGCGACGTGGAAGTCGTTCAGAAGATTCGCGAAAAGCTCGACGTTCATCCGGTTTATAAACGCATCGACACCTGTGCGGCCGAGTTCGCGTCGCCCACCGCCTACATGTACTCCACTTATGAAGTGCCCTTCGCCGGCGCGCTCGCCAACGAGGCGCAGGTGTCGTCGCGCAAGAAGGTGGTTATCCTCGGCGGCGGTCCGAACCGCATCGGCCAGGGCATCGAATTCGACTATTGCTGCTGCCACGCGGCGTTTGCGCTGCGCGACGCCGGCTATGAAGCGATCATGATCAACTGCAACCCGGAGACCGTGTCGACCGACTACGACACGTCGGACCGGCTCTATTTCGATCCCCTGACGGCGGAGGACGTGCTGGAGATCCTGCGCGCCGAGCAGGCCTCGGGCGAGCTGGTCGGCGTCATCGTCCAATTCGGCGGCCAGACGCCGCTGAAGCTCGCCGATGCGCTGGAGAAGGCCGGCATCCCGATCCTCGGCACCTCGCCCGACATGATCGATCTGGCGGAGGACCGCGACCGCTTCCAGAAGCTCTTGCACAAGCTCAATCTCAGCCAGCCGAAGAACGGCATTGCCTATTCGGTCGAGCAGGCCCGCCTCGTCGCCGGCGAGCTCGGCTTCCCCCTGGTGGTGCGCCCCTCCTATGTGCTGGGCGGCCGCGCCATGCAGATCATCCATGACGAGGGCATGCTGCAATCCTATCTGCTCGACACCGTGCCCGGCCTGGTGCCGGAGGACATCAAGCAGAAATACCCCAACGACAAGACCGGCCAGATCAACACGCTGCTGGGCAAGAACCCGTTGCTGTTCGACACCTATCTCAGTGGCGCCATCGAGGTCGATGTCGACTGCCTCTGCGACGGCAAGGCGACCTTCGTCTCGGGCATTCTCGAGCACATCGAGGAGGCCGGCATCCATTCGGGCGACTCGGCCTGCTCGCTCCCCGTTCACTCGCTGCCTTCCGAGCTGGTTGACGAGCTGGAGCGCCAGACGGCAGCGCTTGCCCGCGCGCTCAATGTCGGCGGCCTGATGAACGTGCAATACGCGATCAAGGACGGCACAGTGTACGTGCTGGAGGTCAATCCGCGCGCGTCGCGCACCGTGCCTTTCGTCGCCAAGACCATCGGCCGCCCCATCGCCAAGATCGCCGCCCGTATCATGGCCGGTGAGAGCCTGGAAGACGCCTTCGTCCATTACGGCGCCATGCCCGACCCACGCAATCCTGGCCACATCGCGGTCAAGGAAGCCGTCTTCCCCTTCGCCCGCTTCCCCGGCGTCGACATCCTGCTCGGGCCGGAAATGCGCTCGACCGGCGAGGTCATGGGCCTCGACCGCGATTTTGCCCTCGCCTTCGCCAAGAGCCAGTTAGGGGCCGGCGTCGACCTGCCCCGCTCCGGCACGCTGTTTGTCTCGGTACGCGACGAGGACAAGAAAGGCATATTGCCCGCGGTCAAGCGCCTTGCCGGCCTCGGCTTCAAGGTGATGGCCACCTCAGGCACCGCCCGCTTCCTCGCCGAAAACGGCGTCGTCGCCGAAAAGATCAACAAGGTGCTGGAAGGCCGCCCCCACATCGAGGACGCCATCCGCAACCGCCAGGTGCAGATCGTCTTCAACACGACGGATGGCCAGAAGGCGGTGTCGGACTCCAAGTCGCTGCGCCGCGCGACCCTGATGCAGAAGGTGCCGTATTATACGACGCTGTCAGGCGCGGCGGCTGTGGCGGAGGCGATCGCGGCGCTGAAGGCGGGGAGCCTGGAAGTGAGGCCGCTGCAGGAGTATTTTGCTTAAGGCGACAGCCAATCAGTGAAAAATTCCGAGACGATGACACCCACGAGAAATCAAAGGTCACTTTCTCCTCGGATTCTTAAGCGCTATCAAATAGTCGGCAGACGAATCGACACTGTTCTTTGCAAACGTTTATTCCGGTTCGTTTTAGAAACACCTTCAATTTGCTTCGACCATTGACCGAGCGTATCTAGAATCTGCTGTATCTGTGACAGAGAAAACCTCTCCCCCTTGGCGAGGTAGAGGAGTGGGGTTACTCTTCACTTGGATGCAGGCCATTGGAGCCCACTCACGCCACCGCCACACACTCAATCTCGATGTCAAACTCCATCGGCCACGAAGCCACCGGCACGAAACTCCGCGCCGGCGGGTTGGTCGAGAAGTACCTGGCATAAACCCGGTTAATCGCGTTGTAGAAGCCGGAATTGACGGCGTAGATGCGCACCATCACGACATTGTCCAGCGAGGTGCCGGCCGCTTCCAGGCAGTGTTTCAGCGCCTTGAGCGACGCCTCGGTCTGCACCTCGATGTCGCCGCGCACCATCTCGCCGGTCACCATGTCCACCGGCGGCGTCGCCGAGATGAACACGAATCCGTTGGCCTTCACCGCCGTCGAACAGGGCAGGCCGAGCGCCCGCACCTTGTCCGACATGACGGGCACTTCGATGATTTCTTTTTTCATGGTGATGCTCCCTGGGTTTGGGGGAGCTTATAGTGCCGGCCGGGGAACGCCAGCGCCGACCCGCAGTCCAGAGCCGGAACTCGTCCCTCGCCTGCGAAATCTCGTAGGGCGCTCCCCCTCTCCGTCCCGGCTTCGCCGGGCCACCTCTCCCCCATTTCATGGGGGCGAGGAAAAGCCAATCACTGAGGTCGCGACACCGGAACGCTTGGGTTCCTCGCCCCCACAAGGTGGGGGAGAGGTGGCCCGGCGAAGCCGGGACGGAGAGGGGGCTGGCGCCGACGCGTTGTCCAGCCTTCACCCTTGCCCCGGATAAGGCGTGCCGTCCTTGTGCAGGAAGCGTCCGTCCGAACTCGGGCTCATCATGTCGATGTCGGAGCAGGTGATGACATCGTCAGGGTTGCGCGAGCCGACCTCGAGGTAGAGCGCCGGCATGGACGAGCGGTTGATCAAATGGTGGCCATTGCCGCTGTTCTTGGCGAAGGTGGCGCAGTCGCCGGCGCTGAGCAGCGTCTCGCCGCCATCCTCGACCAGCGTCAGTTCGCCTTCCAGCACATAGACGAACTCGTCCTCATGGCTGTGCCAGTGGCGCTGGCTGGACCAGCCGCCGGGCGGCAATGTCATCAGGTTGACGCCGAAATCGGTGAGCCCGCCGGCATCGCCAAGCCTGCGGCGCCTGCGGCCGGCGCAAGGGCCATCGAAGGGCGCGGGATAGCCCGAGCCCTTGCGGAGGGGCAGGGATGCGAGGTCGAGTTTGGGCATGGGTACTTCCCCGGGTGGGTGGTGCGGCAGTGTAGTCCCACGCAGGCATGGGAAGAACCCTGGCCGTCGCGCCGCCCTACGGCGCCCCCCTCTGTCCTGCCGGACATCTCCCCCTCAGGGGGGGAGATTGGCTGTCGCGAATGCTTTCGCCAAATTTTCAGCGTGGGCAGAAAGAGCGCCGACGCCCAAGCTGCCGATCTCCCCCCAAGAGGGGGAGATGTCCGGCAGGACAGAGGGGGGCGCCGTAGAGTGCTATCGTCTGCGGTTCAGCTCCCTCTCGACCGCCCTCACCCCTGATGCGCGGCCCCCAGTTCCTTCACGTGCTTCTCGTGCATCTTCAGCGTCGGCAGCGTCTTCTTGGCGAATTCCTTCATCGCCGGATCGTCGCCCGATTGGGCGTAGGTGCTGAAGAGCGCGACGGCGTCCTTGTGAGCTGCTGTCTGCATCATGATGTATTTGGTGTCGAAGTCCTTGCCGCTGGCGGCCTTGAGTTCGTCGAGCTGGCCCTGTTCTTTCGGCTGAAGCGCCGGGCCGGCCGGCTTGGTCGAGGCGGTGGTCTGGCCCTGCGCGAGTGCCGCCTTGAAGTCCTCGCCGGCCTTCGTGTGGTCCTCGATCATCTGTTTGGCGAAGGCCTTGACGTCGGCCGACGCCGATTTCTGCTCGGCGAGCTTGCTCGACTGGATCTCGAACTCGTTGGCGCCGGGCACCGTCTTGATGAAGGTCTGCGTGTCGACCTTGCTGTCGGCCGCCAGCGGCGTCGTTTGGGCGGTGGATTGGGCAAGCGCGGCGGGCGCGGCGGCGAGCAAGGCCGCGGCGGTCATGGTCAGAAGCGTTTTCATCTGCAATCTCCGATCGGAATGGTTCCCTCGGGATTCCAACGCCGCAGATGCACGGAAGTTGCGCAAAGCACCTTGCCGTCAATGGCAGCATGCCTCGCCATATTGCAGCTGCTCGTGCCAGTTCGGCCGGCCCTCCGGGGTGAAATCCATCAGGTTCCACAGGATCTCGCAGGTGCCGATGGCGCGCGGGTCCTGGCCGGGTTCGGGCGGCGCGAAGCCGAGTTCGGACGACCAGAAATGCCTGATGCCGTCAGCGTCGCGGTGGAACACCGAGAGCAGCGGGATCTGCGCACCGTCGGCATCCTCGGCGTTGTAGTCGCGCTTGAAGCTGTTGGAGGCCGACGACACCAGCCGCATGTTCTGCCAGCCACGGTCGCGGCCGAGCGTAACGAGATTTTCGAGAACGGTTTTCGCCACCACGGCAAAGTTGAAGCCGGCCGCCTGAAGATGGCCGACCGCGCCGTCGAACTGGTCGAGCAGCGCCGTGCAGGATGGGCATGGCTGGTCCGGCCGCGCCAGCTTCGCCGTGCCGCCCGTCATTGCCACGTCGCGCGTCTCCTGCGGATGGCGCGGAAACATCATCTGGTAGAGGATCAGCGTGTCCTTGCCGGGCGCGAAGAGTTCCGACAGCTTTATCTCGGCCGCCCTGCCCTCGGCATCCAGCCCATCGAACACGTAATCCTGTGGCACCAGCCCGCCCGGCGGCAACGCGCGGCGTGCCACGGCCACATCCTCCATGGCGCGGCGCAGCGCGATTTCCTTCTTCAGCAGCTTTTCGCGGGCGGCGCGGTATCTGGCGGATTCGTTGGGGAAGGTGATCATGATCGGCTCCTTGGGTCACAGCGCCGGCGTCCCGGCGCGGTTGCTCTAAGACCTAAGGACGCGCCGCTGCGGCCGGTTCCGACAATTTTCCCCTCACCCCTTCACGCCGCCGGCGGTCAGGCCTGAGACGATCTTGCGCTGGAAAATCAGCACCAGCAGCACCAGCGGCACGGTGACGATCACCGATGCGGCCATGATGTTGCCCCACGGGATCTCGAACTGCGAATTGCCCGACAGCAGCGCGATCGCCACCGGCACGGTGCGCTGGGCGTTGTTGGAGGTGAAGGTGAGCGCAAACAGGAACTCGTTCCACGCGCCGATGAACGCCAAAAGCCCGGTGGTCGCCAGCGCCGGCCACATCAGCGGCAGGAAGATGCGCGTGATGATGATCCACGGCGTCGCGCCGTCAAGGATCGCCGCCTCCTCGACCTCGACCGGCAGGTCGCGCACGAAGGCGGTGAGCACCCAGACGGTGAACGGCAAGGTGAAGATCATGTAGGAGAAGATCAGCGCGAGAAGCGAATTGTAGAGGCCGAACATCCGCACCAGTTCGAACAGTCCGGCCAGCACCGCCACCTGCGGGAACATCGATACCGACAGGATGGCGAATAGTAGCGCTGAGCGGCCGCGAAAACGGATGCGCGCCAGCGCGTAGGCCGCGGTGACGCCGAGGAACAGCGAGAGCGCGACGACCGCGCCGGAGACCACCAGTGAGTTGATCAGGTTGCGTGCGAAGGCGCCTTCGGTCAGCACGTTGCGATAATTGCCGAGGCTGAACGTCTTCGGCCAGAGGTCGGCCTGGAACAGTTCGGTGCCCGATTTCAGGCTGGTGACGATGGCGTAATAGAAGGGGAATACCGCGACCAGCACGATGGCCGCGACCAGCAGGTAGAAAGCCGTCCGCTTCAGGATCCACATCTCAGCGCCCGCCCTCGAGGCTGACCCCGCCGATCCGGATATAGGCCATGGTGAGAAGCGCAAGAATGAGGAACAGCAGCGTCGAAGCGGCCGAGCCGTAGGCGAATTTGTCGAACTCGAACAGGTTCTCGCGCGCGAACACCGACATCGACTTGGTGTGCACGTTGTTGGGCGTCAGCACATAGATCAGGTCGAAGATGCGCAGCGCATCGAGCGCGCGGAAGATCACCGCCACCATCACCGCAGGGCGGATCAGCGGCAAGGTCACCCGCCAGAATATCTGCCACGGATTGGCGCCGTCGAGCCTCGCGACCTCGATGATCTCGCGCGGCAGCATCTGCAGCGCGGCAAGGATGAGCAGCGCCATGAACGGCGTCGTCTTCCAGATGTCGACGACCAGCACGGCCGCCATCGCCGTGTCGGCGTTGGCCGTCCAGGCGATCTTGGTGTCGATCAGGCCGAGATTGAGCAGAACCACATTGATGATGCCGAACTGGTCGTTGAGCATCCACTGCCACATCTTGGCCGAGACGATGGTCGGGATCGCCCAGGGGATGAGGATCGCCGCCCTGACGATGCCGCGGCCCGGGAATTCGGCATTGAGCACCAGCGCGACGATCGTGCCGAGGATCGTCTCGCAGGTGACCGAAATCACCGCGAAACGCACCGTGTTCCAGACGGCGCTCCACCACACCGGGTCGGCCAGCACGCCATCGTAGAGCACCCGGCCGCTCGGCATGCGCAGCACCGAGAAGTAATTGGCGAAGCCTGCCCACTGGCGGGCGTCGAGGTCGGCCAGCGAAGCGTCGGTAAAGCTGAAATAGATGGTGCGGGCGAGCGGCCAGCCGGCGGCGGCGGCAAGCACCAGGAGCATCGGCGCCAAGAACAGCCAGGCCGAGCGCACGCGCTGGCGCATCAGCCGCGAACGCGGGCGGTGGGTCGCCACGGCTTCAGGCATCGGCTCCGCTTCTTTCATCCCTCCTGCTGGGCGGGATATGGAGGCGCGTTGTGGCGTCACCAGCCACGCCCCTTCAGCCTTGTCAGCATGGCTTCGAGGTCGGCCAGATTGTCGCCGGCGGTGCCATCGCCCGACAGCGTCTTGTGGACGGCGTTCCAGAACTGGCTCGACGCCTCGTTGTACTTGATCTTGGCCGCGGCCGAGGGACGCGGCACCGCATTGAGGAATATCTGCTTCCAGCGCGGGACGATCGGCTGTTGCCTGGCGATGTCGGCATCGTCATAGAGCGCCTGGATGGTCGGCAGGCTGGAGTTCCTCAGCGCGCGGTATTTCTGCATCGCGGGCGAGGCGATGAATTTGACGAGCCCGATCGCCGCGTCCGGGTGCTTGGAATATTTGGACACGGCAAGATTCCAGCCACCCAGCACCGCCGCCGGACGCGCGCCTTCGCCGGTGCCGGCCGGCAGCGGCGCTACGTCGAACTTGCCCTTGATCGGCGAGCCTTCGGAATTGCCTAGTGCATAGGCGTAGGGCCAGTTGCGCATGAAGACCGCATTGCCGGTCTGCCACACGCCGCGCGATTCCTCTTCCTGATAGGCGAGCACACCGGGTGGCGCGATGCTTCCGACCCAGCCCTTGGCCATGTCGAGCGCTGCCGCCGCTTTTGGATTGTTGATCGAGATGGTGCCGTCCGGCTCGATGATCTGGCCGCCGCCATTCGACATCACCCATTCGAGCGCGTCGCAGGTCAGCCCCTCATAGGCATTGCCCTGGAAGACGAAGCCCCAGATGTCCTTGTTGCCGGCAGCCCGCTCCTTGTCCATGACCAGCCTGGCGGTGTCGGCCAGCTCCTTCCAGGTGGCAGGCACCTTGGCGTCGTATTTGTCGAGCAGGTCCTTGCGGTAGTAGAGCGCCGGCGCATCGGTGAAGATCGGCAGCGCCACCAGCCTGCCGTTGACGGTCTGCGACTGGATGATCGAGGGGAAATGGGCGCCGACGACATCCTTGGTCGCCGCGGTCAGGTCGACGAGCTGGCTGGCGAGCTGCGGCGCCCAGATCACATCGGTCTGGTAGACGTCGATATCGCTATTGCCGGCGGCAAGCCACAGCCGGTACTGGCCGAACTGGTCGGTCCCGGACGCCGGCATGACGGCGATGCTGACCTTGTTGCCGCTGTCCTTCTCATAGCGGTCGAGGATTTCACGCAGCACCTTGATGCCGATGCCTGTGTCGCCCGATACGATCGACAATTCGACGGCTCGCGCAGGCACAGCCGCAATCATCGCGGCAGCGACCAACGTGGCAAATGCGTGAAAGAGCCTCATGGCGGCGGAGGATCTCCTTTCGGAACGGCGACGCAAGCCTTCGAGGCTCCGGAAGCTCGTCGGACCCCTCCACCATTCTTTGAATGCGGAGCGGCGCTCTGGGTTCCCGAGCGATGCCCGCGAGCGGCGGTGGGCCGGGCCGCGGCTTCAGCCTTCCCAGGCGACAGGGCTCATCCCAAGCCGCTGATAGAGCCTGACAGCGGCGGCGTTTTCCACCGTGTTGGTCTTGAGGTCGACATGGTCTGCGCCGCGTTCGCGAAAGACGGCGAAGGCGTGCCACATCAGCGCCTCGCCGATGCCCCTGCCGCGCGCCTGCGGATGCACGGCGAGATCCCTGACGAAGGCGCTCGTCCAGCACAGCGCCGCCGCCACCAGCAGGCCCTTGGCGTCGATGACGAGGAAACAGAGCGCAGAATCGAATTCGGGGTCGCCTGAGATGCGTGGCCACCATTCGTCGAACGGGCCGTCGGCGCCATCGTCGAACACTTCGGTCAGCAGCGCATGCAAGGCCGGCGCATCGCCGGGCTCGAGGGTGCGCATGACAAAGCCATCCGACCAGTGCGCGGGAACCAGCGTCTCGTCGAGGATCTTGCGCAGCCGGATGTCGTTCGGAGCCGGCGGGCGCGGTTCGGGCATTTCGCTCAGGCGTCGGGCAGCAGGCGGCGCCGCTTGCGGTCGACGCCGAGGCCGGTCGCCTCGAGCAGGCCCTTGCGCTTGGCGTCGAAATAGTAGCCGGTCTGGTAGAGCCAGTCGGCGCGCTTGGCGTTGCCGTCCGACACCAGCCAGGCGCCACGCAGGTATTTGACGGCGTATTTCAGGTTGGTTTCGGCATCGAACAGGCCCCTGGCCGGTCCGTCATAGCCCATGCCGCGCGCCGTCGCGTGCTTGATCTGCATCAGCCCCCAATGGCCGTTGTTGTAGGCTTTGGGATTGAAGGTGCTTTCGCGGTTGACGACATGGCGCACAAGGTCGACCGGCACCTGATAAAACGCGGCGTATTTTACGATCAGCCGGTCGATATCGCCGCGCACGCCGGTCGCATGCTCTTCCTGCACCGGAGCGGCAGGAAACTGGACGAGGGCAGCCGGATTCTGCGGCACAACATAGGCCGCCTGCTGCACGCCGGGCATGGCTTTCTGATCGTTCCTGGCGATCGCCGGCACGATGAGCCCGGCGGTGGCGTAGGTGGCTGCCGCCTTGATTGGTGCGCCGGCGCCAGCCGGCGGCGGCGCCTGCCAGGCATTGGCGGTCATCACCGCCGGCACGGCCGGTGCGGTTGGGGTCGCTCCGGCAAAGGCCGCGGTTGCCGCGGCCGCCTGTGTGGTCGGGCCGGCGGACAACTCAGCGGTTTGAACGGGCGTAATCCCCGACGATTCCGGCAGCACCGAAACCGTCTCCGGCAACGGCATGGTGAAGCCGGCATCGGTGCCGGCGACGGTCGCTGTTTCGGTGAGGGAAGACGCGGATTTCATCTGCGATGTCGACGTGCAACCGCTGACGCAGGCCATGGCCGCGATCACGCCGAGCGCGATAAGGGTTTGTTTTGCTGGCAAGCCGCGTTCGGGTCCGGTTCGTCGGATGTTAAGAAATCCCTTACACCAGCGATTCCTGGCGAGCAATCGGGGCGCTCAGGTGGTTTTCGGGTGGCGAGACTCGGGCCGAAATGCCATATTGTTCCTGATATGTACCGGCATGAATGCCGGTTTCTGGCCATTTTGCGAAAGGAGCACGCCATGCAAACGCCGTCGCAGATCACAGCCGGCCACGCAGTGTTAGAAACAGTGATCGGCTTCATGGGGATTGCCTGGAGCGAAAAGGGCCTGATCCGGCTCTGCCTGCCCGAACGCAGCCGCGAGGCGGTCGAGCGGCGGCTGATGCGCCACGCCGGCGTTTCGGCCGCTACCGTGCAGCCGCCGTGGGTGGTCGAGCTGATCGCCTCGATCAAGGCCTATGCGGCGGGCGAGGATATCGATTTCTCCGGCGTGCCGGTCGATCTCGACGGCATCGACGATTTCCGCCTCGCCATCTATGGCGCGGCGCGAAAGCTAGCCTATGGCGAAACCACCACCTATGGAGAACTGGCCAAGCGCGCCGGCCATGCCGGCCTGCCGCGCGAAACCGGTGCCGCGCTTGGCGCCAATCCGGTGCCGCTGGTCATTCCCTGCCACCGTATCCTCGCGGCCGGCGGCAAGATCGGCGGCTTTTCGGCGCCCGGCGGTTCGACCACCAAGGAAAAGATGCTGGCCATGGAAGGCGTGCGCGTCGGCCCGCCGCCGCCCGCGCAGGTCTCATTCGGATTTTGAAGCGATAGCGGCCGCGCCGAGCGACTACCTAGTCGCTGTGAAAGAAACGCCGGCGGAAACGCCGGTCGTTGTCCGGTCGCTTGCAATTGTAGACCGGGCAGGATTTCGTATCGGCGCTCGGCACATAGGCGCGTGTCCTCACCTCGCCCATGGTGCAGAATTGCTGGCTCTGCACATAGCGTTCGTAGAGTGGCAGTCCCGGTACCCGCCTCGACTGGTAACGCAGGATGACGGCGCCCTGCCGCGCGATCGTCGCCTGCACGCGGCCACACCCCATCCGCGTCGGATCGTAGCGCGAGATCGCCTGCGCCTCGGCGGCAATCAGCGTCAGGCATGCTGCCAGCAGAATGGTCTTCATGGTCCTCTCCCCTGATGCGCGGCCCACGGACAGCGCCATCTGACGCAACGGTTTCACCGGATTGGGGCGGCCGTTGGGCGGTCCCTCGATCACGGCTTTCTCACGCAGTCTTGTATTTCGTGCGAAAGCAGCCTATATCAGCCCCATTGATATTTCGGCCGATCGATCCGGGCCTCGCGATCTTCGCGTTTGCTGACGTCTATCTCCAAAATCTCGATGCACACCGGCTGGACCTCGGTTCGGTCAAACCAAAGCAAATGTGAAGGACTATTTTTATGGCAACTGGAACGGTCAAGTGGTTCAACGCCACCAAGGGCTTCGGCTTCATCCAGCCTGACGCGGGCGGCGCGGACGTTTTCGTCCACATCTCCGCTGTCGAGCGCGCTGGGCTGTCGACCCTGGTCGAAGGCCAGAAGATCAACTTCGAGATCGAGCAGGACCGCCGCACTGGCAAGTCGTCCGCTGGATCTCTGAGCAAGGCAGCCTGATTTTGAAAATGGCGCGCGCCGGGCGACAGCCCGGGGCGCGCGGCAAGTCACGGATGTACTGACGGTCGCGCGAGAAGCGCGCCGGAGCGGAAAGACCCGACAAGCCGGATCAGCAGATAGCTGCCAGCCCGGACCGGACGCTCCCGATCAGGCTACCGAAATGGGAAGGCGGGCATTGTCCCGCCTTTTTATTTGCCTGGATTCCAGGCATGTAAAGCCGAACCTGGAGTCCCACCTGTGGTACCACTAGAGTGGTATTATCCGGCCATGACCAAGCTTGAGCAAATCGAAAAGTCCATCACCGAACTGAGCCCCGAGGAGCTGAAGGCGTTTGCCGCATGGTTCGAGGCGCTCCAGGCGGACCTGTGGGATCGGCAGATCGAGACCGACGTGAGGGCGGGGCGATTGGACAAGCTTGCCGAACAGGCATTGGCTGACCATCGCGCCGGCCGGACTCGCCCTCTGTGAATCACGGCGCCTCTCCATCATTCTGGAAGGCTTATGAAAAACTGTCATCGTCGATCAAAGCAAAGGCGGACAGGGAGTTTTCTCAGACTGCGTTCCGATCCCTTTCATCCCTCCTTACATTTCAAGCAGGTCGGTTGCTATTGGTCGGCGCGGGTCGACGAAACTACCGGCTGTTGCCATACGCAACAATGAAGATGTGATCTGGTTCTGGATCGGCACCCTATGCCGACTACGACCATCTGTTGAAATAGCTCCCGCGCAGCTTCCCGGACGATGGGCGGCCGGGCCTCGCGCCTGTTGACGCGTGCCCCGCCCCCAAAGAGCCGCGAGGCGGCGACGAGGTTGAGGATAAAGCTACCCCACCCACTCCATCGGCACATGCCCCGGATCCGCTTCCACTCGTTTCAGCCACGCAGCCACCGCCGGGTAGGCGTCGAGCTGGAAGCCGCCCTGCTCCGCCGTATGCGTATAAGCGTAGAGCGCGATGTCGGCGACGCTGTAGGCGCTTCCGGCGAAGAACGCGTTGTTCTCCAGGTATTTATTCATGACACCGAGCGCCTTGTTGCCGCGCTCCAGTGTCACCGCCAGCCGCTCCGGCGTCGCGTCCTTGGCCCTTTCGGGAAAGGTCAGCAGCGCCTTGCGCACGGCGATATAGGGCTCGTGGCTGTACTGTTCGAAGAACAGCCATTGATAGGCGAGCCCGCGCTCATACTTGTCCGCGGGCAGGAAGCGCGTGCCCTCCGCGAGGTAGAGCAGGATGGCGTTGGATTCAGCGATCCGCTTTCCGTCGTCGAGTTCCAGCAGCGGCACCATGGCATTCGGATTCTTGGCGACGAAATCCGCTTTTCGCGTATCGCCCGTGTGCGAACTCACCTCGACAGTGGTGAAAGGGAGGCCGAGCTTGGCCATCAGCAGGCGCGGCTTGTAGCAGTTGCCGCTGTCGATCATGCTGTAAAGTATCATCGCTGGTCCCCCGAGCGCTGCCATGTGCAGACGCGATTATCGTAGCCGCGCCGTCCTCACCAATGATTAGTTTTGGCGCGACGATCAGCGCCGCTGATGTGTAGCACACGGCGCTACCCGAACAGCGGCACCACCTTGCTGTCCCTGCCCAGCAGCGCGTCGATGGCGAGCGGTCGCTCGTCGAAGATCACCCCGGCCAGCGCCGGCCGGGCGAGTAGAAAACCTTGCAGCAGGTCGACGCCGCCATCGAGCGCGACGCGCAGATGGGTGGGCTGTTCGATGCCCTCGACCAGGACCTTGGCGCCGCGGTCGTGCAGGCTGGAGACCAGCGGGCGGAAGAACCGCTCGGCGGCGGCGTGGCGGCAGAATTGCGCGAACCAGCCACCGTCGATCTTGACGATATCGGGCTTGAGCAGGCTGACCCGCTCCTCGGTCGAGTGGCCGGTGCCGAAATCGTCGATGGCGATGCGGATGCCGTCGCGGCGCATCTCGCGCACCAGCCTGGCCAGCAGCGTGTCGTCGGCCGCCTGTTCGGTGATTTCGCAGACCAGCATGCCGGGGGCCAGGCCGAGCTCGCCGAGATGCCTGCTCATCAGCCGGATTTCGGCCAAGGCCCGGCCCCGATGGGCGTTGACCAATGGATTGTAGTTGAAGAACAGATCGAGCCCGTCGACGCCGATGTTGCGGAAGTTCCTGAGATGCAGCACGCGGCACATGGTTTCGACGAACAGCCGGTCCTCGGCCGCGACGCCTTCGAAGAACGCCCGTGCGGCGCCCGGCCGGCCGGCGCGATGCGGCTCGATCAGGCCCTCGACCGCGATTGCGTGCAGGAAGCGGCCGCGCGGCGCGAAGATCGGCTGGTAGGCGCTGCGCAGGCGGAAGTCGCCATAAACGCCATACTCGATACCGACCTCGTCCATGAAGATCGCATCGCCGACATCGCGCCGCCGCTCGGGCCTCATCGTGTGCCCCTGCGCCCAAAGGCTTTGGCCGCCCGCGCGGTATGCGGCGCGGCGGCCGGGGCCGAAGATGCCCTGTCGGCGACAGGCGACGGCCCGTCCTTGCCGAAGACGCGGAAGCTGGTCGGCGCCAGTTCCGGCCGTGCCAGCACGAAACCCTGGACCATCGAAGCCCCGGATTTCTCGGCCAGCTCCAGCTGCCAGCCTTCCTCGATGCCCTCGAACACGGTGCGGATGCCTTGTGCCTCGAAGCTTTTCACCATGGACGTCAGCAGCGCGAAGCCGGCGCCGGACTCCATCAACTGCGTGATCCAGTGGGCATCGAACTTGACGATGTCGGGTTTCAACTCCTTGATGCGGTTGATGTCGGAATCGTCGGCGCCATAGTCATCGACGGCAATGCGAAAGCCGTTGCCCTTCAACGCCGCGACGAAACCGTGCAGGGTCTCCTGCGAGGCTGGACGCTGCTCGGTCACCTCGCACACGACACGGCCCGGATCGATGCCGGCCTCGTGCAGCACCAGGCGCATTTCGCGCAAGGCATTGTCGGCAACGGCGCGCTCGGTGAACACCGACGGATCGAAATTGACGAAGATCGACGCTTCCTCCGGCAGGCAGGCGCCGGCATTCAGCAGATGCAGCGTCCTGGTCAGCGCCTCGACATGAAGCCGGTCGGCGGCCGGGCAGGTGCTGAAGAAGCTCATTGGCGATTGCGGCTCGCCGTCGCGGAACGGCCGGATCAAGCCCTCGAAGGCGGCAACCGACAGCTTGCCTTCCCTGAAGGCGAAGATCGGCTGGAAGGCGCTTTGCAACGTATAAATGCCCCAGACACCTGACGAGGTGCCGTCATCATGACGGATGATATGGGCAAGCCCGATGCTGCGCGACAAGGTTCCTCGCTCCGCGAACTGGCGCAATTGGGTTACGATCCTGCCACGCAAGCCTCTACCGCCCGTTAATGAACTTTCTGTTGCCGATCACGGCTCATTGACCTCCTTGCGGCACTGGCCCAGCCGACAATGCTTGCACTCACGGGAATGATGCGACATGAGAAGCGCCGCGGCCGCTCCTGGCCGCGCTGATCCTTTCTGGAGAGAAAAAAGGTCATGGCCTTCCTTGCCGACACCCTTTCCCGCGTGAAGCCTTCCGCCACCATCGCGGTGACGCAGAAAGCCCGCGAGCTGAAAAATGCCGGCCGCGACGTCATCGGCTTGGGTGCCGGCGAACCGGATTTCGATACGCCCGACAACATCAAGAATGCGGCGATCGAGGCCATCCGCCGTGGTGAGACCAAATATCCGCCGGTGTCGGGCATCGCGCCGCTGCGCGAAGCGATCGCGAAGAAATTCAAGCGTGAGAACAATCTCGACTACAAGCCGGAGCAGACCATCGTCGGCACTG
Source organism: Mesorhizobium sp. B1-1-6 (assembly GCF_006443035.1). Lineage (NCBI taxonomy): Bacteria > Pseudomonadati > Pseudomonadota > Alphaproteobacteria > Hyphomicrobiales > Phyllobacteriaceae > Mesorhizobium > Mesorhizobium sp. B1-1-6. The sequence goes on from NZ_VFWR01000007.1 coordinate 124,150, forward strand.
GCGGCAAGCAGATCCTGTTCAACGCCTTCATGGCGACGCTGAATCCCGGCGACGAGGTCATCATCCCCCGGCCCTATTGGGTCAGCTATCCCGAGATGGTGGCGATCTGCGGCGGCACCTCGGTGTTCGCCGACACTTCGATCGACAACGGCTTCAAGCTGACGGCAGAAGTGCTGGAAAAGGCCATCACGCCGCGCACAAAGTGGCTGCTGATGAACTCGCCGTCGAACCCGTCGGGCGCCGCCTACACCGAGGCCGAGCTTCGGTCGCTCGCCGACGTGCTGCTCAGGCATCCGCATGTCTGGACGCTGACCGACGACATGTACGAGCATCTGACCTATGGCGACTTCGTCTTCAAGACCATCGCCGAGGTCGAGCCGAAGCTCTATGAGCGCACGCTGACCATGAACGGCGTGTCGAAAGCCTATGCCATGACCGGCTGGCGCATTGGCTACGCCGCGGGTCCCGTCCAGTTGATCAAGGCGATGGACATGATCCAGGGCCAGCAGACATCGGGCGCCTGCACCATCGCGCAGTGGGCTTCGGTCGAAGCGCTGAACGGCCCGCAGGACTTCATCGCCAAGAACAAGGCTATCTTCCAGGGGCGTCGCGACCTCGTCGTCTCGATGCTCAACCAGGCGCGCGGCATCTCTTGTCCGTCGCCGGAAGGCGCCTTCTACGTCTATCCATCCTGTGCCCAGCTGATCGGCAAGAAGACCAAGGCCGGCAAGGTGATCGACACCGACGAGGCCTTCTGCTCGGAGCTGCTCGAGGCCGAGGGCGTGGCGGTGGTATTCGGTTCGGCCTTCGGCCTCGGTCCGAACTTCCGCATCTCCTACGCCACGTCGGAGACGCTGCTGGAGGAAGCGTGCACGCGCATCCAGCGCTTTACGGCATCACTGACCTGATCGTGAAAACAAAACCCGGCCAAACGCCGGGTTTTTAGATCGGCTCGACACGGTACTCAGCCGCCATATTGGGCCGGCGTCACCGCTTCCAGCCAGTCGGCATGCACGCCCTGGAGCGCTTCCTGCATGGCTATATGCGTCATGGCCGTTTTCGGCCCGGCGCCATGCCAGTGCTTTTCGCCTGGCGCGAACGAGATGACGTCCCCTGCCCTGATCTCCTGGATGAGGCCGCCCCAGGTCTGGGCGAGGCCGGCGCCCGACGTGACGTACAGCGTCTGGCCAAGCGGATGCGTGTGCCAGTGGGTCCGCGCGCCCGGCTCGAAGCTGACCAATGTCGCCCGCAGCCGTGCCGGAGCCTCCTTCTCGATGATCGGCGTCTGCAGCACCCGGCCGGTGAAGTACTTTTCCGGCGCGATGACGGTCGGCGTGCTGCCGCAAGCAATGATCTTCATCGTTCGATCCCTGGAACTGGTGGCGATGCGGGCGGCGGCGCCGCCGCTCTTCTTTCGAGACCCTAGTTTCGGCCGATATGGCCGTCGACGCAACCGGTCTGTTCGGCTTGCAAGTCAGCGGCAACCGCACCGCGCGCTCGGCCCTTGAGGCTACCTATTTTCCTTGCCCTGCCGGCAAACAAGTGGGACGATACCTTTGGGCCGGTTGAAGACAAGCCCGCCCGCGACGGTCGAACAGGCCGGCCGCCGCTCAGGACCGACTGACCTTGGCCTGAACCATGAATGCCAGTCGGTCTCCAGGGAAACGCCTGAGTGGAGGTCAGTCATGGGTAATCGCGCCGGAGGACGACGCACGGGACCGAAATGCATTGCCATAGTCGGTCCCTTCGCAAGCGGTAAGACGACACTTCTCGAAGCCATATTGGCCCGCACGGGCGCCATTCCCCGCCAGAACCCGGTTTCCTCGGGAAACACCGTTTCAGATCATTCGCCCGAGGCGCGCGCGCACGCCATGAGCGTCGAGGCGACCTTCGCCACCACGGAATTCATGGGCGAGCAGTTCACCTTCGTCGACTGTCCCGGATCGATCGAATTCTCCTTCGAGGCCGAACCGGTCCTGGCCGCCTGCGACCTCGCGGTGGTCGTCGCCGAGGCCGACGAGAAGAAGATCCCCGCCCTCCAGCTCATCATGCGCAAGCTCGACGATCTCGGCGTGCCGCGCATCCTGTTTCTCAACAAGGTCGACAAGGCGATTGCCGGCGTGCGCGACACGTTGAAGATGCTGCAGCCTGCAAGTGCGGTGCCGTTGCTTCTGCGCCAGATACCGCTGCGCAAGGACGGCGTCGTCATCGGCTCGATCGACCTGGCGCTGGAACGCGCCTACATCTACCGCGAATATGCCGAGAGCGAGGTGGCCCAGATACCCGGCGACGAAAAGGCGCGTGAGCTGGAAGCCCGTTTTTCGATGCTGGAACGGCTGGCCGACCATGACGACCAGTTGATGGAACAGCTGCTCGAGGAGATCGAGCCGCCCAAGGACGCGGTCTTCGACGATGTTGCCGCCGACCTGCGCGACGGCGCCGTCACGCCGGTGCTGATCGGCACCGCAGAGAAAGGCAATGGCGTGCTGCGTCTCCTGAAGGCGATCCGCCATGATGCGCCCGACATCGACGCGACCCGCAAACGGCTCGGCGCCCCCGAAGGCAACGCGACCGTGGTTCAGGTGATGAAGACCATCCATACGCCGCATGGAGGCAAATTGTCGGTGTCGCGCATCCTTTCGGGACAGGTTGCCGATGGCTCCGAGCTCTGGCTGCCCGGCGGCGACATGGCAAAGGTGTCCGGCATCTACAGGATGCTTGGCAAGGACCAGTCGAAGCTCACCGCGGCGAAGACCGGCGACACGGTCGCGCTCGGCAAGCTGGACGCGGTCAAGACCGGCCAGACGCTGACCTCGGCCAAGGGCGGCATGAAGCCGCTGCTCCAGTTTGAGCCGCCGCAGCCTGTCTTCGCTTTCGCCTTGCGGCCGAAGGAGCGCAAGGACGAGGTGAAGATGTCGGCCGCCATCCAACGGCTGGCCGAAGAAGATCCCTCGCTCAGCCTGCATCATAACCAGGACTCGGCCGAGACCGTGCTGTCGGGCCATGGAGAAATGCACCTGCGCGTCGTACGCGAACGGCTCGAGGGCAAGAACCAGATTCCGGTCGAAGGCCATCCGCCGGCGGTGCCCTACCGCGAGACTATCCGCAAATCGGCGCAGCAGCGCGGCCGCCACAAGAAGCAGTCCGGCGGCCACGGCCAGTTCGGCGATGTGGTGATCGAGATAAAGCCGCTGCCGCGCGGCGCAGGTTTCCAGTTCACCGATACCATCACCGGCGGCGTGGTGCCCAAGACCTACATCCAGTCGGTCGAAAGCGGCATACGCGATTACCTGAAGTCGGGCCCGCTCGGCTTTCCCGTCGTCGACGTCGCCGTCAACCTGTCGGACGGCTCCTACCACGCGGTCGATTCCTCCGACATGGCCTTCCAGATGGCGGCCAAGCTTGCCATGAAGGAAGGCATGGCGGGCTGTTCGCCCGTGCTCCTGGAGCCAGTGATGAAGGTCGAGATCGTGACGCCCTCCGATGCGACCTCGAAGATCATCGCGCTGATCCCGCAGCGGCGCGGCCAGATCCTCGGCTACGACGCGCGGCCCGGCTGGCCAGGATGGGATGTCGTCGAGGCGACCATGCCGCAATCCGAGATCGGCGATCTGATCATCGAGCTGCGCTCGGCCACCTCGGGCGTCGCCAGCTACCGCGCCGTCTTCGACCACATGGCCGAACTCACCGGCCGGCTCGCCGACGAAGCGATGAATGCCAACGGCAAGGCAGCCTGATACTGATGCATGTCGTCTAAAGTGATCTCGGCTTTGGGACATCGACATCCACAAAGATTTGGGTGAGTGCCCTCTCGAACCTTGTTCGAGAGGGCGCAAACAAAAAACGACGCCCGGGGGGGCCGGACGCCGTTTTGTTTGCGGACCGTTTTCTTGGGAGGAGAAACGGCAGGTCCGCCGCATCTTGAAGTCGCCGCTTCGGCGGAAGAAGGTTCGGACGCGGTAGCCGCCTGAGCCCGGATCGTCCGAGTGATGCCCCCATCTCCCGTCCGACCACACCGCGTCCTATGATCTGCTTAGCAGGAGCCGAGCGCCTTTGACATGTTACCAGAGGTTACATGTCACTGTTACGTGGCTATTTCGGTGGATTTTCCCGCCCTTCCGGCAGCGTCCGGGCAACAAAAAAGCCGGATCAATGAAGATCCGGCTGAGTTTGATTGGAAGTGCCTGTTAAGGCTAACCTCCAGAGGGGAACACTCGAGGGCGCTAATGGGAGGAGAACGCGCCCAGGAGATGAACTATATATGTGCTCATCATGCCCAAGAAACAAGCATCTATTTTGCAACACACGCATGCAAAAAGACGCAGGCTGTGGTCTAAGCCATTTCTGGACCCAATAGGACCAGCAGAATCACCGAAGCGGAACCCGCAATGAGACAATTGTCACGGCGGAATCGCGAATCACGCTCGGTTTTCATCCCGAAATGTCAAAAACGCGCAATGGCGTGGAATGAGGCAGCAGGCGTTTATTTCCGAGGCAACTAATGCATGTCGCGCAAAGTGTCCTCGGTTCGGCAGCGACGTGAACAACAAAGACTTGAGCGTCGCGGGAATCGGTTTGGGCGTGACATGCTTCAGGCGGGAGACAAGCAATGCGGACCATTTCGGCGATCGCCGGCAGTGCTGCGTTCTTCATCGCGGCACCCTGTATCGTCGCCGGCCTCGTGCCGTGGCTGCTGACGGATCGCTGGGACCGGCCATGGTCGAGCCTGCCGGGTCTTGCCCCGCTCGGCTGGATCCTCATCGCGGTCGCCGTGGCGGCGCTGCTGCATGCATTCGCCTGCTTTGCGCTTGAAGGCCTCGGCACGCCTGCTCCGGTCGCTCCGACCGAGAGACTGGTGGTCGGCGGGCTCTACCGCCATGTCCGCAATCCGATGTATGTGGCGGTGCTGTCGATCATCATCGGCCAGGCACTGCTGTTTTCAAGCTGGACGCTCGTCGCCTACGCGGCCATGGCAGCCGCGGCCATGGCCACCTTCGTCAAGCTGTACGAGGAGCCGACGCTCACACGCCGCTATGGCGACGAATACGAAGCCTACCGCCGCAACGTGCCCGGCTGGCTGCCCCGCCTGACGCGCTGGCGGGGGTGAGGGTCTGCGCGATCTCCGGGGTCAATACGACCAGCTCCGCGCCTTGGCGATGATGAAGTCGCGAAACACGTGCAGCTTCGCCTGGTTCTTCATCGCGTCCGGGTAGGCGAAATAGGTGTCGAAGGAAGGCACCTCCGTTTCCGGCAGGAGCTGCACCAGGCCGGAATCCTTGGAGATGACATAGTCGGGCAGCATGGCGATGCCGGCGCCGCCCTGCACCGCGCGCTTGATCGACAATATGTCATTGATCTGCAGCGTCGGCACGCGCTGGCCGCCCTCGAAATCGCCGACCGTTTCCAGCCAGTTCAGCTCCGACAGATGCGCGGGCACCGGCACGCCGAAAGTGACGATGCGATGCGCCTTGAGCTCGGCCACCGAAGCCGGCCTGCCATGCTTGGCGATATAGCCTGGCGAAGCATAGAGGTGGAAATGCACCGTGAACAGGCGGCGCTGGATAAGGTCCGGCTGCTGCGGCTGGCGCAGCCGGATGGCGCAATCGGCCTGGCGCATGGTCAGGTCAAGCTCCTCGTTGGCGAGGATCAGCTGCAGGCTGATTTCAGGATAGAGCTCGATGAACTCCTGCACGCGTTCGGTCAGCCAGCCGGCGCCGAGCCCGACCGTGGTCGTGACCCTGAGCACGCCGGAGGGGCGGTCCTTGGTCTCGGTCAGCCGCGATTTGATGGTCTCGAGCTTCATCAGCACGTCATGCGCCGTGCGAAACAGCATCTCGCCCTGTTCGGTCAGCACCAGGCCGCGGGCGTGGCGGTTGAACAGCGGCACGCCGACATCATGCTCGAGCGCGCTGACCTGGCGCGAAATCGCCGATTGCGACAGGTGCAGCGTCTCGGCCGCATGTGTAAACGACCCTGCTTCCGCCGCAGCGTGAAACACGCGTAGCTTGTCCCAGTCCAACGCCATGATTCCCCTCGTTCCTGTTTGGCGTCTGAATGAAAAATCAGGCTTTTACACGGCGTTTCTAAGCCGTTCTTTCAACAGTTTGCGAACCGCTATTCGGCCGCCTCGCGATGCACCTCGATACCGGCCAGGTATTTCTCGGCCTCGAGCGCCGCCATGCAGCCCAGCCCCGCCGCAGTCACCGCCTGGCGGTAGATATCGTCGGTCACGTCGCCGGCGGCGAACACGCCGGGCACGTCGGTGCGGGTCGAATCCGGCGCCGTCCACAGATAGCCGTTAGGCTTCTGCTTCAGCTTGCCGACGAACAGCTCGACCGCCGGCGCATGGCCGATCGCGACGAACACGCCGTCGACCTCGAGCTGCGTCTCGACACCCGTCACCACGTTGCGCAGCTTCAACCCTTCGACCGAAGGCGGCAGTGGCGTCTTGCCCGGACGGCCGGTGATCTCGTCGACAACCGTGTCCCAGATGACGCGGACATTGTCCTTCTTCAAGAGCCGCTCGCGCAGGATGCGTTCGGCGCGGAAGTCCGAGCGCCTGTGGATGACCGTCACGCTCTTGGCGAGGTTCGACAGATAGAGTGCTTCTTCCACCGCCGAATTGCCGCCGCCGACCACCGCGACATCCTTGCCGCGGTAGAAGAAGCCGTCGCATGTGGCGCAAGCCGATACGCCGAAGCCCATGAACGCCTGTTCGGTCGGAATGCCAAGCCATTTGGCCTGCGCGCCGGTGGCGATGATCAGGGCATCGGCTGTGTAGACGGTACCGGAATCGCCCGTTGCGCGGAACGGCCGCACGTTGAGATCGACCTCGGTGATGATGTCGGCGATGATGTCGGTGCCGACATGCTCGGCCTGCCTGAGCATCTCGCTCATCAGCCACGGACCCTGGATGGGTTCGCCGAAACCGGGATAGTTCTCGACGTCGGTGGTGATCATCAGCTGGCCCCCCTGCTGCAGGCCGGCGACCAGCATCGGCTTCAGCATGGCGCGGGCGGCATAGATCGCCGCGGTATAACCGGCCGGGCCGGAACCGATGATGAGGACAGGCGCGTGCTTGGTGGTCATGAAAAGCCTCTGCGGAGGGCTGCCGGCGTTTGCGGCATGGAAAACTCGTCGATGTCGCGCGTAATGTAAGTGTTGCCCACGACACCAGCAAGGCAAGTTGGCGCTCGTCCCCGGAAAGCTTTGTCGCACCGGGCGAACCGCTCTGGTGCGGCGCGGATTTCCCCGTGGGGATGGCGTGGACAGCAAAGTCGTTTAATTACAAAATCCCGCAAGATTCTTTCGCCACCCGCAATCATCGAAAGCCCCGAAATGCCGCTCAAGGCCGACCTCGACGCAATCGACTGGAAGATCCTGCGCGAATTGCAGGCAGATGGACGCATGACCAATGTCGAACTGTCGAACCGCGTCGGCATTTCGGCACCACCTTGCCTGCGCCGCGTCAAGCGACTGGAGGAAGCCGGCATCATTCGCGGCTATCGGGCGCTGCTCAACGCGCCGGCGCTCGGTCTCGACGTGGTCGCCTTCTGCCTGGTCGGCCTGCACCATCAGGCCGATGCCGAGCTTCGCATCTTCGCTGAGCGCACGCGCGGCTGGCCGGTCGTACGCGATGCCTGGATGGTGTCGGGCGAATCCGATTTCCTCCTGCACTGCGTGGCAAGCGACCTCGGCGCCTTCCAGACCTTTGTCATCGAGGAACTGACCTCCACGCCGAACGTCGACACGGTGCGCACAGCCCTCACCATCCGCCGGGTCAAGGATGAAGGGTTGGTCTCGTTCGAGCGGCCGTGACGCCGATCGATTGCGGCGCCCGGCCAAAGCGAATTCCGGAATTTCGCCACATCGCCGCCGCGTTGATAACGGACAGGCGCAGGCAGCCGGATCGTCTTGTGCGATTTGGCGCCTGATTGGTTTCCTTGCCCAAGCAGCGTAAGTTCCAAGGACAATCCGCCGTGGAAGGGACCATGACCAGGTTTGCAAGCCCGATTTCGGCGCTCATCATCTGCATGAACGAGGCCGATATGATCGGCCCGTGCCTCGAAAGCATCGATTTTTGCGCCGAGATCGTCATCGTCGATTCAGGCTCCACCGACGCCACGTTGGACATCGTTCGGCAGTTTGTCGCTGAGGGCTATCCGATAAAGCTGCTGCACAATGGCTGGCCGGGTTTTCCGCATCAGCGGCAATTCGCGCTCGACCACGCCACGCAGCCCTGGTGTCTTTCGATCGACCCGGACGAACGCGTCGACGACCGGCTGCGGCAGTCGATCGTGGTGGCGATCGAGACGGCGAATGCCGGCATCAGCGGATGGTACATCCGCCGCCGCGACTGGCTGAAGGGCTACGGCTATGCCCATCGCTGGGTGCTGCACAACAGGCTGTTGCGGCTTTTCCGCCGGGAAGGTGCGACCATGGACGTGACCGCGCGGGTCCATGAATCCTTCGGCGTTTCCGGCGAGACCAGCACGATCGAAAGCGGCGTGCTGCTGCATCGCCGCGAAATATCGGTCGAGGAGGATCTGGCCCGGGCAAATGCCTATTCCAGCCTCAAGGCGGCCACCCTGGTCGAGAAAGGCAAGAAGCCGGGCCTGGTGCGGCTGGTGCTTTCGCCGCTCGGCAACTTCCTGAAATTCTATCTGGCCAAGCGCTACTTCCTGTGCGGCCGGCACGGCTTCGTCTATTCGATGTCGGTGATGATCTATTCCTTCGCCACCGAGGCCAAACTGTATGAGGCCTCGCAAGGCAGCGAACCGGCGTGAGCGGTCAGGTCCGGATCAAGACCGCTTATCCCGGCCATCGAGCCGCCCTATGGCGGCGAGCAGGCCGTCGAGGTCGCTGCTGTCCCGCAAGGGCCTGATGACGAAGAAGCCGGAGCGAAGCTGCGCCTCGCCGTCGACGAGCCAGCCCTGCGGCAGGCCGGCGCCCAGGCCTGCCTCCATGTCGGCCAGCTTGTCGCCGACGATCACCGACCGCCGGAGATCGAGATCGAGGCGTTTCGCCGCCTCGAAGAGCATGCCGGGATTGGGTTTGCGCATCGGGTGATCCGATATGCCCAGCGGCCCCACGCCAGCCTCGTGGTAGGCGCAGGCCAGCACCATGTCCACGACAACGCCCTGATCGCGCAACAGCTCGAGCACGCGGCGGTTCACATCGGCGAAGGCACTCCAGCCGAAATAGCCGCGCGCGATGCCGGACTGGTTGGTCACCACCACGACCGGGATGCCGGCATTGTTGGCGGCGGCGATCGCCGGCAGCATCTGCGGCCGGAGCTCGATCTCGGCCGGATCGCTGGGATAGTCGGTATCGACATTGATGGTGCCGTCGCGATCGAGGAACAGCGCCGGCTGGCCGGCGGGAAAAACCCTGCCGCCTATCCGCTCCACCCACAGGCCCGGCTCGGCCAACGGGTGCGGCGCCTTGTCAGCCATTGCTGAGGCGCGCTTCCACCACCTCGCACAGGTGATGGTAGAGGCACAGATGCCCTTGCTGGATGATCGGCGTCGAGGTCGAGGGCACGTTGAGCAGGATGTCGGTGAGCGGCGCGAGCTTGCCGCCTGTGTCGCCTGTCAGGCTGATCACCGTCATGCCCATGGTCCGTGCCTGTTCGGCGGCCGCCAGGATGCTCGGCGAATTGCCGCTGGTCGAGATCGCCAGAAGCACGCCGCCGGCCGCGCCATGCGCCTCGACCTGGCGCGAAAAAACGGTGTCGAAGCCGTAATCATTACCCCAGGCGGTCAGCACCGCGGCATTGGCCGGCAGCGCGATGACATTGTAGCCCTTGCGCTCCTTGAGAAAGCGGCCGACCAGTTCGCCGGCGATGTGAATGGCGTCGCTGGCCGAACCCCCATTGCCGCAGATCAGCAGCGCCTTGCCCGACGAAAGGGCGGCGACGATCGCGCTCGCCGCACGTTCCATCGCGCCTGTGAGATCGCGCTCGACCAGCGCCGTGATCGCGGCCGCCGAGCGGACCAGGTAATCGTTCAGTTCGGACATGAAACCCTCAATTCTTATTACCGGCCGAGCGCAGCCTGCCGATGGTGCCGGTCGTGCTCTTGCCGGCGACGAGATCGACCAGGACCACGCGCCCGCCGGCTTTCTGCACCACGTCCGCGCCGACCACGGTGTCGACAGTGTAGTCGGCGCCCTTGACGAGTATGTCGGGCAGAAGCGCCTCGATCAGCGCCAGCGGCGTGTCCTCGTCGAAGACCACCACCGCGTCGACAGACGCGAGTGCCGCCAACACGCAGGCGCGGTCATGCTGGTCGTTGACAGGCCGTTCCGGCCCCTTCAGCCGGCGCACCGAAGCGTCGCTGTTGAGGCCGAGCACCAGCCGGTCGCACTGGCTGCGCGCCGCGTGCAGCAGGCTGACATGGCCGGCATGCAGGATGTCGAAACAGCCATTGGTGAAGCCGACGCTGAGGCCCTCCTCCTTCCACGCCGACACCAGCCGTGCGGCCGATTTGGCGTCGAGGATGGCATCCCTGTGGACGCTCGGACCGTGCGATCGAAACAGCGCGCCGTTGAGTTCCTCGACCGTCAGCCGCGCCGTGCCTCGCTTGCCCACCACAACGCCGCCGGCTGCATTGGCGATCGAGGCGGCCGCGGCCGGATCGGCGCCGGCGGCAAGCGCCAGCGCGAAGGTCGCGATCACCGTATCGCCGGCGCCCGACACATCGAACACTTCGCGCGCCTGCGTGGCGATGTGGCGCGCCTCCGTCGGACCGACGACGCTCATGCCCTTTTCGCTGCGCGTGGCGACGACGAAGTCGAAGCCATGCGCCGCAAGCAGCTCGCGCGCCGCGGCCACGATCTCGTCATCGCTGAACACCGGCCGTTCGACCGCTTCGCCGAGTTCCTTGCGGTTGGGCGTGATAGCGGTCGCGCCGGCATAGCGTGCATAATCCCGGCCCTTCGGATCGACCAGCACCGGCTTTCCCGCCTCGCGGCAGATCGCGATCAATTCGCCGGCGACGCCGTCGAGCAGGATGCCCTTGCCGTAATCCGACAGGATGACGATGTCGGCGTGCGCCAGCGCGGCGCGGAAATGCCGGACCAGCGCCGCGCGCTCCGCCGCGCCGAGCGGCTTGATCTCTTCCTCGTCGAAGCGCAGCACCTGCTGGTTGAGCGCGCTGAAGCGGCTCTTGGACGACGTCATGCGGCCGCGCTCCCGCGCCAGGCCTGTCGTGTCGGCGCCAAGCTCGCCGAGCATGCGCACCAGGCTGTCGCCTGCCGTATCAGAGCCGATCACCGAGACCGGAATGGCGGCGGCGCCGAGCGAGATGATGTTGGCCACGACATTGCCGGCGCCGCCCATCGCCAGGCTCTCGCCGCGCCCATGGAGCACCGGGATCGGCGCTTCAGGCGAAATCCGCTCGATGATGCCGTTGACGAACCGGTCAAGGATGAGATCGCCGACCACCAGCACGGTGGCCTGGCCGAAGTGCGCGATGGCGCGGTGCAAGGGCTCGGGGGAAAGTGGGTCGTGCTTGGTCATGTCACTGGCAACGCGCAAAAACCGGTTTTGAAGATGCATGGAGGACAAATTGGCCGGGATCGGTCGTTCATGGCGATGCCGATATACCGCAATTCGAGCCAGCGCAACGCCGGCTGGCCTCGTCAACTCTTCTGCAAGGCGACATGGACGCCAAGCCCGACCAGCACCGCGCCGCCGGCTCGCTGCATCATGCGCTGGGCGCTGCTGGAGCGGCGCAGCCTGCCGATCACGGCACCAGCCAGGAACACGCAGACGATATCGGCCGAGGAGAACATCAGGTTGACTGTCGTGCCCAGCACGACGAATTGCAGCCAGACCGGGAATGCGGCAGAGGCATCGATGAACTGGGGCAGGAAGGCCATGAAGAAGATCGCGGTCTTCGGATTGAGCACCTCGACGGCGATGCTCTCGAAAAAGGCGCGGCAAGCCGATTTCCGCTCGATCGCCGGCAGTGCCATGTCGCCTTCCGCGCGTTTGCGGAACAGCGCCACACCGAGCCAGATTAGGTAGAGCGCGCCGACGAGCTTGACCGCCATGTAGAGCGGCGGCACGGCGTGGAAAAGCACGGACAGGCCGGCGGCAGCGGCAAAGACGTGAACATAGCCGCCCAGATGAATGCCGAGCGCCGCAGTCAGGCCGGACCAGCGGCCGCGCGCCATCGTCTGCGCGGCGGCATAGAGCATGGCCGGGCCTGGAATATAGGCGAAGATCGCCGTGGTGGCGAAAAACGCGACGAGCAGCTCTGTCGACGGCATTCCTGGTCCCTCATGATCGCGCCCGGCGGCGCGAGCCGACTGAAGCGGCAGCTTTGCGGCGCCACTGTGGCGCGCTGCCCCGCGCAGGGCAATCGCGGACGGGTCCACCCCTCGATTGTTCTTGCGGATCCCAGTGCCGCCCGGCAACGCTGCTTTGTCGACAGCTTCGCAAGCCTCCCTTATAAGGACCGGAATCGCAAGCAACCAGAGGCGTTCATGATCATCGTCACGGGCGGCGCCGGCATGATCGGCTCCAACATCGTCGCCGCGCTCAATTCGGAGGGCCACGACGACATTTTGGTCGTCGACGACCTGAGCGATGGCCACAAGATCGCCAACCTTGCTGACTTGCGGATCGCCGACTATCTCGACAAGGACGATTTCCTGGCCCGCCTCGAGGACGGCGGGCTCGGCCGCATCAAGGCCGTCTTCCATCAGGGCGCCTGCTCGACCACCACCGAATGGAACGGCAAGTTCATGATGGAGGTGAACTACGCCTATTCGAAGCGGCTGCTGCATGCCTGCCTGGCGCTGCGCGTGCCCTTCCTCTACGCCTCCTCGGCATCGGTCTATGGCGGCGGCTCCGAGTTCCGCGAGGACGCGGAGCTTGAGCGGCCGCTCAACGTCTACGCCTATTCAAAAAAGCTGTTCGATGACTATGTCAGGCGTAATGTCTTCGATACCGATCATTCGCAGGTCGCGGGCCTGCGCTACTTCAACGTCTATGGGCCGCGCGAGGCGCACAAGGACGCCATGGCCTCGGTCGCCTTTCATCTGTTCAACCAGGTCGGGCGTGGCGAGAATCCAAAGCTGTTCGGCGCCCATGACGGCTTTGGCCCCGGCGAGCAAAGCCGCGACTTCATTCATGTCGGCGATGTCGCCGATGTCAATCTGTGGCTGTGGAAGCGCGGCGCGAGCGGCATCTTCAACTGCGGCACCGGCCGGGCGCAACCCTTCCGCGCCATTGCCGAAACCGTCATCGACACGCTGGGCAAGGGCGAGATCGAGTACATCCCCTTTCCCGACCACCTCAAGGGCAGCTACCAGAGCTTCACGCAAGCTGATATGTCGCGTCTGCGCGCGGCCGGTTACAACGGGCAATTCCGCAGCGTCGAAACCGGCGTCAGAGACTATGTCGAATGGCTGAAAGCCCAGCGATCCTCGTGATCGGCCCACGCTGGGTGGGCGATATGGTGATGGCGCAGTGCCTGTTCTCGGCGCTGAAGGAGCTTCATCCAAATGCGGCGATCGACGTGCTGGCGCCAGCCTGGGCGGCCCCTTTGGTCAAGCGCATGCCTGAGGTCCGCCAGCAGATCGATTTCCCGCTGAAACCCGGCGCGCTCGAATTCGCACACCGCCGCCGCTTCGGCCGCCTGCTGCGCGGCCGTTACGACAGCGCCTATATCCTGCCGGGCAGTTGGAAGTCGGCGCTGATCCCGTTCTTTGCCCGCATTCCACGCCGTTTCGGCCATCTCAGGGAAATGCGCTACGGCCTGTTGACCGATATTGTTCCGCTGCCGGAGGCCGTGAAACGGCGCACCGCGCAGGCCTATTTCGGCCTTGCACGGGGTGGCGATTTTCGGGCGCCTCATCTGACGGTGGACGCCAAAAACCAGGCCACCCTGCTCGACCGTTTCGGCCTGGGGCCGCAGAAATTCGTGGCGCTGATGCCAGGTGCTGAGTTCGGCCCGGCCAAGCGCTGGCCGAGCGAACACTATGCCGGCCTTGCCCGGGAGTTCATGGCCAGAAGGTTCAAGGTCGCGCTGTTCGGGTCGAAGAACGACCGCGAGGTGACAGCGGAGATCGCAGCCCTCGCTCCTGGCGTGGTCGACCTGGCCGGCCAGACGCGGCTGGAGGACGCCATCGACCTGATCGCGGCCGCGCGGCTGGCGGTCTCCAACGACAGCGGGCTGATGCATGTTGCGGCGGCGGTCGGCACGCCGGTTGTCGCCGTCTATGGTTCGACCTCGCCACAGAACACGCCGCCGCTGGCCGAACGGCGCGAACTGGTCTGGCTCGGCCTGTCCTGCTCGCCCTGCCACCGCAAGATCTGTCCGCTCGGCCACCTCAATTGCCTGAAGACGCTCGAGGTCGCACGGGTCATGGCGGCGGCGGACCGGCTGCTGGACATCCCGGCCGCCGCATGAGGGTGCTGATCGTCAAGACCTCGTCGATGGGCGACGTCGTCCACACCTTTCCGGCGCTCCAGGATGCGCGCCGCGCACGGCCCGATATTGCTTTCGACTGGTGCGTCGAGGAGGCTTTCGCCGGCATCGTCGCGCTGCACCCCGCAGTCGGAACCATCCACACGGTCGCCATCCGGCGTTGGCGAAAACATCTCTTTGACAAGGCCACCTGGCGCGAGGCGACCGCCTTGCGACGCGCCTTGCGTGCGTGCCGCTATGATCTGGTCATCGATGCGCAAGGCCTGTTGAAGTCGGCGCTGGTGGCCAGGCAGGCGAAGGCGCCGATCGCCGGCTTCGACCGCTCAAGCGCGCGCGAGCCTTCGGCAACGCTGCTTTACGACGTCGGCCACGCCGTCCCCCGCAACCTCCACGCCATCGAGCGGACGCGACGGCTTTTCGGGCAGGCGTTGGGTTACCGGCCCGATCTTTCGATACTGGATTCGGGCATTGTGCCGCCGCCCGGCAATCTGACCGGCATAGCCGGCAACACGGCCTTCCTGCTGCACGGCACCAGCCGTGAGGACAAGAAGTGGCCTGTTGAAAACTGGATCGAAACCGGCCGCCTGCTGGTTGAGCGCGGCATGACGCCGGTCACGACCTGGTCGGACGAGCGCGAACAGGCGGTGGCCGAAGCGATCGCCCGGGCAGTTCCATCGACGAGCATCGTGCCAAAATCACCATTAGCCGACATCGCGGCGATCCTGGGCAGCTCGAGGCTGGTAATCGGCGCCGACACGGGGCTCACGCATCTCGCCAGCGCCTTCGGCCTGCCGACGGTCGCGGTGTTTTTGGCCACGGAGCCGGGTTTGACCGGTCCGCGCGGCCCCTATGCATTGACGCTGCAGGCCGCGCCCGGTGAGCGAGTGTCGCCCGCGAGGGTGGTGGCTGAGGCTGAGAGGCTGCTGGAGCACCAGACGCATGGTCAGGCCGGCGCTGGCAAGAACTGATCTATTCAATCGGAAAGCTGGCGCTGCCCCTCATCGCCCTGCCGGGGAGAAGGACACCTTCACCGATGACTGCGCCAATTTTAAGCGTTTGCAGAATAGACGCCGACTTCGCGTTCAGCCGTCTTCTCCCCGTCACTATACGGGGAGAAGGTGCCGGCAGGCGGATGAGGGGCAGCGCCAACGTTGGCTAAAAACGCGCAGATCAGCGCCCCTCGAACCCCTTAGATAAACTGCACCTGGACGATCTCGTATCCCCTTGCACCACCCGGCGCGTTGACCTCGATGGCGTCGCCGACTTCCTTGCCGATGAGCGCCCGCGCGATCGGCGAGGAGATCGAGATGCGGCCGGACTTCACGTCCGCCTCCTGATCGCCGACGATCTGGTAGGTCTTCTTCTCCTCGGTGTCCTCGTCGACCAGCACCACGGTGGCGCCGAACTTGACCTTGTCGCCGCTGAGCTTGGTGACATCGATGACTTCGGCCCGGGCGATGAGATCCTCGAGCTCGTTGACACGGCCCTCATTGAGGCTCTGCGCCTCTTTGGCGGCATGGTATTCGGCATTTTCGGATAGGTCGCCGTGCGAGCGCGCTTCGGAGATCGCCTCGATGATGCGCGGCCGCTCCTCCTGCTGGCGCCAGCGCAGTTCTTCCTTCAATGACGCGAACCCCTCGCCTGTCATCGGGACCTTGTTCATGATACCTGACCTTTCCTGCCGCCACCCCCGCATTTCGGGGAAAGCCTTATCGATGGTGCAAAAAGAAAACGGTCCGGCAGCCTCGGGCTAACGGAACCGTTCACCGCAATTTCCCTGAATATAGCAATCTTTGCGGGCTTTTCACGCCCAAAAATCGGTTTCTGAAGAAATCATCACCGTTTTCGCGCGCGCCGTCGCAGGAGCCGGCATGGCAACAAAAAACCGGCCGTGATTGCTCGCGGCCGGTTCGAAAAGGCATTGAGGGGGTCAGCTCCTCATGAAATGGTCGATCTGTTCGGCCAGCATGCCGTATTCGCGTGAACCCTTGCCGGTTCGCTTTTCGATCTCCATCAGCTGTTGCTGGGCGCCGGCCAGGTCGCCGATCTGGAGATGGGCTTCGCCGAGATATTCGCGCACCAGCGTGTAGTTGGGATCGATGCGCAGCGCTTCCTCGTAATAGCCGAGGCCAACGGCGACGCGGCCGGAATGGCGGTGCGAATAGCCGAGATAGTTGAGGATGCGCGGGTCCTGCTTGTTGGCGGCGAGGCTGAGCACGGCGATCGCCTCGTCATAGCGGCCGGCCATCGCCAGGTCATGCCCGGCATCATAGATGCTGTCGTCGTCCAGCATGCCTTCCTGGGGTGCGACGCACTTGTTCTTCTTCTTGTCCCAGACCATGCCTTTCTTGCATTTGGTGGTCGTACTGGTGTCGTCACCGCTGCCTGCGGCAAACACCGGAACGGCAAGGAACTGCAGAGCGAGAAGCGCGCTCGCCGCCTGGATCAGCACTCTTTTATGCATCGGAGCCTCCTGGAGGGGTGAGAATGCAACACTAACGCAGCGTGTCGGCGGTTTCATCCCGGAAAAAAGCAAGGGGCTAACATGAGGTGACGGATGCTCGAAATCCGCTATCATCGGCGGCGATGAAAGCTGAGCCAGCGGAGACCGCCAGTGCAGCGACGGCTTGAAAAGAACTGGGATTTGACGATCGGGCCCGACACCGTGCGGCTGTTCATCCTCAAATGCAAGGCGTTGAGCGCCGCGATCAATGAAGACTATGCCGACGGCGCCGAACACGAAATCGAGTTCGATGGAAACACCCGTGACAATCATCATCATGACGGACTCGCCGAGGAAAGCTCGGAAAACCTGACCGAAGAGGAACTGCGCGAGCTGATCAACGACCTCAATGTCGACGAGGCGGCCGAGCTCGTCGCGCTCGCTTGGGTCGGCCGTGGCGACTACGATGCCTCGGAATGGGCCGACGCCGTCGCCGCCGCGCGCGAGCGCGCCAACAAGCACACGGCCAAATACCTGCTCGGCTTGCCGTTGCTCGCCGATTGGCTGGAGGAAGGGCTGGAAGCGATCGGTGCGTAACGCGCCGGTAATCGATTGTGATCGGGCCTAAGCGCCTTCCAGGCAACTTCGAGCATCCCGGCACCGTTTCGAGGCGATGGCAACACTGAGCTTTTCCCGAAAATACAGGATTGCATTGGTCATGGTCGTGACAGCACTGCTGGTGACGCCGGCCGATGCCAGGCATCGTCACAGGCATCACGAGCCGCTTTCACCACGGGTGGAACAGCCGCTGACGCCGCGGGTTGACCGGCCGCTGAAACCGCGCGGCGAAAGGCATCGCAAGCCGAAGCCGGCACGGCAGAGGACGCAAAATCCGAAGCCGGTACGTGCGGATGTCCCAGTGCCTGAACCGCGCCCCGCTGACGCGCCAGAGGCGACAGAACCGAACACGCAAAATCCAGCCGCAACATCCGACCGGTTTCAGGAGGAAGGATCCCCTCGGAAGCAACAAGCCCGGCCCGAGCCGCCAGCCGATGCGAAAGGCGAACCGGAGCCGCCAGCCGTGGCGCCGACGCCGACACAAAGGCCTGAGACTGCGGAACCGGAGGTTGAGCCGCCGGCCCTCGCCCCGCCACCGCCGCCAAAGCCGGCGGACGCGGACAAAAAGGAGATGCTTCCCGATCCGCGTTCGGCTGACCTGCCAGACGCGAAAATGCCTGCCGAGGAAGTCGCCTGCCGCGAGCGGCTGAGGGGTCTCGGTGTCGAATTCGAGGAGCACAAGGCTGAAAGCGATCGCGATATCGGCTGTTCGATCCCCTATCCCCTGGTGCTGAAGAGCCTTGGCAAGTCGATCGCCATTGCCCCGGGCGCCGAGCTCAATTGCGCAATGGCCGAGGCGGCGGCACGCTTTGCCGGCAACGTCATCCAGCCGGCGGCGAAAGCCGAATTCGGCGCCGACCTGAAATCGATCGGCCAGGCATCGGCCTTTGTGTGCCGGCCACGCAACGGCACGCGCAAACTGTCCGAACATGCCTTCGGCAATGCGCTCGATATTGCCAGCTTCACACTTGCGGACGGCAGGACGATCGAGGTCGGCCCGGCGCCACCGGACAAGGACGCCAAATTCCTCGACGCGGTGCGCAAGGCCGCCTGCGGGCCGTTCAAGACCGTGCTGGGCCCGGGCAGCGATGCCGATCATTCGCTGCATTTGCACCTCGACCTCGAGCCGCGCCGCCACGGCGGTACCTTCTGCCAGTAGGGCCGGCTCAGAAGCGATGCCGCAATTCGGCCGCAGGCATGAACGCCGGCGCTGATTTTTCCTTTACCGTTGATCGTTAAAATCCCGCCTATCGGGAAAGGGACTGCCGATGGACGGGATATTTCGTGCCGCGCTGGCGCTTGCGCGGCAATCGAAACGCGCGCGCGCCGCTGCCGGCGGGCTGGCCGCCCTGCTTGCGCTGGCCGCGGTGTCGGCCTGCAACACCGGCAACGTGCTGGCACTGGAGCCAGCCGTCGATGTCGGCGCGCAGACCGCGGCCGTGCCGCAATATTCAGGCATGCAGCGGCTGGTTCCTTCCAATCCCTACATGACGCAGGCCGCCTATCCACGCATGGACGAGCCGATGTCGCCGGTCGAGCAGATGCCGGCCAGCGAGACCGACTGCCGTCAGCAGCTGAGGCGCCTCGGCGTCACCTTCACCGACCTGGCGCCGATCCATGAAGGCCAGTGCGGCATCGACTATCCGGTGAAGGTTTCGGCCATCGGCAGCGTCGAGATGAAGCCCGCCGCGACGCTGACCTGCGACATGGCCGCCAGCTTCGCCGCGTGGACGAAGAACGAGCTCGTTCCTTCCGCCCGCTGGCGCTACTTCTCCGGCGTCAGGACCATCCACCAGGGTTCCAGCTATTCCTGTCGCAACATCGCCGGCGAAGGCGTGCTGTCGGAACACGGCAAGGGCAACGCGCTCGACGTGATGAGCATCGAACTCAACAATGGCGACGACATCGACGTGCGCAAGCCCGGCCTGTTCGCCTTCCGCACCCGCGGCTTCCTCAACAATGTGCGCGCCGACGGCTGCCAGTATTTCACCACCGTGCTCGGCCCCGGCTACAATTACGACCACCGCAACCATTTCCACTTCGACATCAAGAACCGCAAGAGCGGCTATCGCGCCTGCCGCTGATCCCTTTGCCTGGCGGCGGCTTCGCCGCGTACAGTGACGTCGTAGAACTCGAGCGGCATCGATGA
Organism: Mesorhizobium sp. B1-1-6; assembly: GCF_006443035.1. NCBI lineage: Bacteria > Pseudomonadati > Pseudomonadota > Alphaproteobacteria > Hyphomicrobiales > Phyllobacteriaceae > Mesorhizobium > Mesorhizobium sp. B1-1-6. The sequence continues at coordinate 143,801 of NZ_VFWR01000007.1, forward strand.
GCCAACGAAGCTTCCGACGACGCGCTGCGACCTGGCTGGTGTTGCTCATGGCGACCTATCTGGTGCTGGCCTATGTCGCCGCGCCGGAATTCTGGACGTTTCACGATCGCGGCTTTCGCAGCCAAAGCTTCGAGATGGTGACGCACACGCCGCAAGGCATTCCGGGCGACCCCATCAATATCGGCCTGATCGGCACGCAAAAGGAGGTTGTCCATGCCTTCGCCGTCGCTGGCTGGGACACGGCCGACGCCATCACATTGAGGACAGCGATCGACATCGGCGAAAGCGTCTTGTTTTCGCGCCCCTATCCGGACGCGCCGGTGAGCCGGCTGCTGTTCGAAGGTCGCGCCCAGGATCTTGCCTTCGAGAAGCCGGTAGGTGGCAGCGCCGACCGCCGTCACCATGTGCGCTTCTGGCAGACTGATGCCACCGGCGACGATGGCCGTCCGCTGTGGCTGGGCTCGGCCAGTTTCGACCGTGGCGTGGGCCTGAGCCACGACACCGGCGCCATCACCCATCATATCGGCCCCGACATCGACGCCGAACGCGACTTTCTTATGCAGGATTTGACCGCCGCCGGAATGCTGATCTCAACCAGCGACCTGGAAGGCATCGGCGCCACCACGCACGGGCGCAATGGCGGCGGCGACCCCTATTTCACCGACGGCAAGGCCGTGCTCGGCGTGCTGAAGCAACTGCCGTGATGCCTGAAGTCAGCTCGTGGCGACCACGACCTTGCCGAACGGTCCCTTCTCCAGATGCTGGAAGGCCTGCTCCACCTCCTCGAAGCCGAGACCTTGTCGACCACCGGCCGGATACCGAGCACCTCGATCGCCTGGTTCATCCGCTCGAAGGCGCGGCGATGACCGATCGATATCCCTTGCACGACGATGCGATTGCGCAGGAACGGCACGATCGGAAAGCTGAGTTCCATCGAGCCCAGCAGGCCGATGACCGACAGGCGGCCGTCGGCGGCCAGGGCATCGAGCGATCGCCGCGCATTGTCGCCGCCGACCATCTCCAGGATATGGTTGACGCCGGTTCCACCCGTCAGGTCACGCGCGGCTTCGTCCCATGCCGGCTGGGTGCGGTAGTTGATCACTTGCCAGGCGCCGAGTTTCCTGGCCCGTTCGAGCTTGTCGTCGCTGCTCGAGGTGACGATGGCGCGCAGGCCGAAAGCGGCCGCGAATTGCAGTGCAAACAGCGACACGCCGCCGGTACCCTGGATAAGAATGGTCTGGCCGGGCACCGGCTTCGTCGCCTCCGCCAAGGCAAACCACGCCGTCAGCGCCGCGATCGGCAGCGTCGAGGCCTCGGCGTCGCTGAGCGAAGGCGGCGCCAGCACGATGGCATCCTCGTGAAGCAGCACGTAGTCGGACAAGGTGCCGGGCAGTGACAATCCCAACGTGTGCTGGTGAAGCACCGGCGGCGCATCGCCGTCAGGCCAGTCGGCGATCACTTGGCCCAGCACGCGTTGCCCGGCCTGGAAGCGGCTGACGCCGCCGCCGACCGCCACGACCTCGCCCACCGCATCCGATGTCGGCACGAAGGGAAAGACGAGGTCCGGGATCAGCACCCCGTCTAGGACCATTCGATCCTTGTAATTCAGCGATATGGCGTTGATCCGCACCAGCAGCTCACGAGGCCCGGGTGCGGGTACCTTTCCCTGCGCCGGTTGCAGCTTGGACAGGCCAAAACCGGTCATTTGCCAGGATCTGTTGATGTCCCTGTTCATCTCGTCTGCTCCGGATTGAGTTGCTGGCGAGATCTTTACGTCATTCCACTATAGAAAAAAGTGCTTCTATGTGGCATAATTGGAAACGAATTGAAGATCATTATTCTACAATAGGGGCACAGCCATGGAATCCGCCGATCTGCAGGGCATTGTCGCCTTCGTTCAAACGATCGAAGCCGGCAGCTTCACCAGTGCGGGAGAACGGCTGCGCGTGACGAAATCGGCGGTCGGCAAATCGATCGCACAGCTGGAGCATCGGCTTGGCGTGCGTCTGCTCAATCGCACCACCCGCAGCCTGAGCCCGACAAGCGAAGGCCTCAGCTATTACGAAGCCTGCGTCAGGGCGCTGTCCGAAATCGAAGCCGCCCAGTCGCTGCTTGCCTCGCACCGGCAAGTGCCCTCGGGCCGGCTTCGGGTCGATTTGCCGTCGGCCTTCGGCCAGCGCTGCGTTGCCCCAGTTTTGTTCGACATTTCCAAGCGCTTCCCCGATCTGGCGATGGAGATCTCCTTCAACGACCGTCGCGTCGATCTCATCGAAGAAAGCATCGACCTGGCAGTTCGCATGGGCGAGCTCGACGACAGCCTGTCGCTCGCGGCGCGGCGGCTCTATGTCCAACGCTCGTGCGTATTGGCCGCCCCCGCCTACCTCGAGGAGCACGGCAGGCCGCGAACGATCGAGGAGCTCGCCGCTCATAAGCTGATCGGCTACACCCGTAACGGCGTCGCCCATCCCTGGACCATAAGGCACGCCGACGGCCAAATCGGAAAGTTCACACCGCGGGCAAGGCTGGTCCTCGACAATGGCGAGCCGATGCTCGACGCCGCCCTTGCCGGCTGCGGCATCACCTTCCTGCCGACATGGTTGGCGGCGGACAGCCTCAGGAGCGGTGCGCTCGAAATGGTGCTGTCGGACCGCCTCGTCGAAAACATTGCCGTCCACGCCGTTTGGCCGGTGACGCGAGCAGTGACGCCGAAGGTCCGCGTCGTCGTCGATGCGCTGGTCGAGCATTTTTCGGCGCCGCCCTGGGATGCCGCCTGACGGGGCCGCATGCGCTGTCATCTTCCTGAAAACGGCTGCTGACTATTTTCCAATCCAGCACGGCAATGCTATTGACCCCTGATGCTATATGTTGAAATCGCCACCGCGGTCGTCCTCATCTGCGTGAACGGCCTTCTGGCAATGTCCGAGCTTGCCATCGTCTCGTCGCGGCCGGCCCGCCTCAAGGCAATGATCGATCGCGAGGTTAAGGGCGCCGGCCGGGCGCTTGCGCTTGGCTCCAACCCCGGCAAGTTCCTGTCCTCGGTACAGATCGGCATCACCCTGGTCGGCGTGCTGTCCGGCGCCTTTTCCGGCGCCACGCTCGGCGAAAGGCTGGCGCAGTTCCTGGCCTCGAACGGCATCCGCGAAAACATCGCCGATCCGCTCGGCGTCGGCATCGTCGTGGCCATCATCACCTATGCCTCGCTGATCATCGGTGAGCTCGTGCCCAAGCAGATCGCGCTGCGCGACCCCGAGCGGGTCGCCGTGCGCGCCGCCCCGGCCATGACCGTCCTCGCCACCGTCTCGGCGCCGCTGGTCTTCCTGCTCGATATCTCGGGCCGCGCCGTGCTTTGGCTGCTCGGCCAGCGCGGCGAGAGCGAGGAGAAGGTTACCGATGAGGAGATCAAGATGCTGGTCGCCGAGGCCGAGCATCACGGCACCATCGAGTCCGACGAGCGCCGCATGATCGCCGGCGTCATGCGGCTTGGCGACCGCGCCGTGCGCGCCGTCATGACGCCGCGCACCGAGGTCGACTGGATCAACCTCCAGTCCGACGATGCGACCACCCGCAAGCTCCTGATGGATACGCAGCATTCGCGCTTGCCCGCCGGCGACGGCGGCGTCGACGCCATGATCGGTGTCGTCCAGACGCGCGACGTGCTCGCGGCATTGCTGGGCGGCCGCGCGCTCGACCCGCGTCGGCACGTGCGCACCGCGCCCATCGTGCACGATCAGGCCGACGCGCTCGACGTGCTGCAGACGCTGAAGGAATCCGACGTGCCGATGGCGCTGGTGCACGACGAATACGGCCATTTCGAAGGCATCGTCACCCCCGCCGACATCCTGGAGGCCATCACCGGTGTCTTCCGTTCCGACCTCGAAGCCGGCGAGGAGGAGAATGCCGTCAAGCGCGACGACGGCTCATGGCTGCTTGCCGGCTATATGCAGGCCGACGAGATGGCCGAGGTGCTGGGCATCGACCTGCCGGAAAACCGCGACTACGAGACCGTCGCCGGCTATGTGCTGTCACACATGCACCATCTGCCGGCGACCGGCGAATGCGTCGACGCGCAAGGCTGGCGTTTCGAGGTGGTCGATCTCGACGGCCGCCGCATCGATAAGCTGATCGCCACGCGCCTGCCCAGCGGCCACCGCGAAGTGGTGCGCTGATTGTTCCAACTTTGCCTCGGGCCAAGCGGTCATTGGCCGTCCGTCCGCGCCTACTGCTCCCTGAAGGCGCGGGCGAACGAATCGAGCATCGGCCGCGCGAGATATTCCAGGAAAGTCCGGTCGCCAGTGCTGATGAACGCCTCGACCGGCGTCCCGGGATAGAGCTGTTCGGGCTTCACGCGGGATGGCAGGTCGTCGATCTTCAGCTTCGCCCGGAAATAGGGTTCACGCGTAGCCTCGTCGATCAGCCGATCCGCGGAAATCTGTGTCACGGTGGCTGGAACCTCGGGCGTGAGCCGCGTGTTCAAGGCGGACAATCGCAGTTTCGCCGGCTGGCCGACGCGCACCTGATCGATGTCCTTCGGCCGCAGCTTCGCGTCGACGACCAATCCCGATGCCGTCGGCAGGATCTCCATGATCTTTTCGCCCGGGGCAACTACGCTGCCCTTGGAATTGTAGGTCGACGACACCACGATGCCCGCTGCCGGCGCCTTGATTGTCGTGCGCCGCAGCACCGCCGCGGCCGCCCTGATCTGTTCCTCGACGTCGGCCAGGTTGGAGCGAACCTCGTCCAGCTTCGTCAGCGCCTCCTCCACCCGTTGCGTGGTCAAGCGCTCGGTCTGCTCCTGCGCCTCGACGATCTGGGTGCTGGCCGATGCAAGACTGGCCTCCAGCGCTCCCGCCTGGCCGACGAGGTCGGCTTCGCTGCGCAGAAGCTGGGAGTATTCGGTGCGGTTGGTCAGGCCTTTGTCCAAAAGGCTGGTCTTGATGCCGAGCTCCTTCTTCACCACCTCGACCTGCTGCTGGATGGCTTGTTTCTGGGCGTCCAATCCCACGACGGACTGCCGATGCATGACGACCCGCTGCTGGAGGATCGATCGTTCCGACCGGAACCGGGCGAGCCTGGCGTCGAACTCCTTCTGCTGTTCCCGAACCAGCATTTCGAAATCGTGCTGAAGCGGCGCCGGCGCCGCTGTTGTGATCGGCGCCAGCCTGTCCAGCCCGTCCCGCTCCGCCTCCAGCCGCGCCGCGCTTGCCCTGAGCGCGATCGACTGCCTCGTCAGCCGGTTGAGCTCGGCCTGCGCGGCGGTTGGATCCAGCACTATCAGATCCTGCGCCTGCTGCACGCGATCGCCTTCGTGGACCAGCAACTCTTGGACGATGCCGCCCTCGGGGTGCTGGATGAGGATGTTCCCGCCCATCGCCGAGATCGTGCCTTGCGTGATCACCGCGCCGGACAAGGGGGCATAGGCCGCCCAATAGCCGAAGCAACCTGCAAATATCGCTATCGCCGCATAGCTGCCGAATGCCACGCGCCCTGTGTCGGTGCGTGGATTGCGTTCCCCGGCGAGGCTGTGCACTGCCATCATCTACGATCCAAAGCGGGTTTTTTGCGGGGCGCTGCGGAGGGTCGTGGCGAACGACCCCGTCACCACCGTATTCTGCCGGGAAGAATTGCCGGCGAGCGGCTGCCGCAGCAAATCGCTGCTCGGGCCGAAGGCTTCGATCGCGCCGTCGCGCAGCAGCATCACGCGGTCGCAGGCCGCTGCGATCGAAGGGCGGTGCGTGATCACGATCAAGGTAATCCCCGCCGACCGCGCATCCGAGAGCACCGCTTCGAGCGCCGCTTCGCCGGCGCCGTCGAGATGAGCGTTGGGCTCGTCCAGGACGAGAATTCTGGGGTTGCCGTACAGGGCGCGCGCCAGCCCGATCCTTTGGCGCTCGCCGCCCGACAGCGCCCTGTCAGAGAGACCGATCATCGTCTGGTAGCCGTCGCGCTGCGTCAAAATCAGTTCATGGGCCTGGGCACGCTTTGCCGCCTCGACGATCGAGGCGTCATCCGCGTCGGGGTCGAAGCGGCCGACGTTCTCCGCGATCGATCCCGGGAACAGTTCCACCTCCTGCGCGAGATAGCCGATATGCCTTCCAAGCTGCTTTTCGTCCCAGGTCCTGAGATCGGCACCGTCGATCCTGACCGAGCCGCTGACCGGTTGGAGCGCACCGACAAGCAATCTGGCGAGCGTCGATTTGCCGGCTCCGCTCGGGCCGACGATCGCCACCGCCTCGCCGGCCCCGATGTGGAAATTCAGCCTCTTGACGATGGGCGGACCGCCGGGCGTATTCGGCGCGACGTAGATCAGATCCTGCGCCGAAATCGCGCCTGACGGATCAGGCAAGGCCAGTTTTTGCACCGCGGACGGACGTGCCGAAAGGGTTGCCTCCAGCCGTTTCCACGATCGTCTGGCGTCGACGATCTGCCGCCACGAGCCGATCAGTTGGTCGAGCGGCTGCAGCGCGCGCGACGATACCAGGGAAGACGCGAATATCATCCCGGCCGTCATCTTGCCTTGCAGGACCAGCCACGCACCCACGCCCAGTATCGCCAGCTGCAGCATCATCCGCACCGCCCGCGACGTTCCGCTGAAGATCGCATTAGCCGTCGACGCGCGGTCGTGAACGATCAGCGCTTCGGCGACGTGCTTTCCCCAAGCCCGCGCGGCGTTCTGGACCATGCCCATGGCGCGCAGCGTCTCGGCGTCGCGGGCAAAGGCCTGCTCCGACTGGCTGGCGACCGCCGAACGTCGTGAAAACAAAGCGTCGTTCCTGCCGATGGCAAGCTGGGTTGCCAGGACCAGTGCAAGCAGCATCGCCACGCCAGCCAGGGTGAACCAGAACAGGACGGGATGGATCAGGTAGAGCAGTCCGAGGAAGAACGGAGCAAACGGCAGGTCGAACAGGACCGCCACGCCGCGCGACCTGATGAAGGCGCATACCGAGGCGAGATCACGCAATGGCGACAGGCCTGCGGAGGCGTGGTCGGCGCCAAGCGAAGCGGCGAACGTCTCCGCCCCGAGCTTGCTGTCGATGCTGGCCGCGACGCGCTGCGTGTAAATGGAGCGCACCGCGTCCAGAAAGCCCAGAAAGACCAGCGCGAGAACCGCGATGACCGACAGGTAGACAAGCGTCTCGACATTGGAGGAAGGCAGGACCCGATCATACACCTGCAACAGATAGAGCGGGATCACCAGCAGCAGGACGTTGATCAGCAACGAGAAAACGCCGACATCGGCGATGGCGCGCCACAAGACCGCCCGCAGACCTGACTGTCCCATCGTTCCCGCGCTCCCTTGGCGGCTCATGTCCCGAGACATCGGCGCTCAGACCGAGTGGTCGCCCGCAACGTCCAGGGGGTGGTGCTGCAGGTCATCCAGCGTATAGGCGCGGATATAGTCGATCTTCATCTCCGCCGGCGTGGCGAGATGGTCGGGAGGCGCGCCGGCAAAACCGCCGACGGCTAGATCGGCCAGCATGTACATGGGCGTGTGCATGTCGGACGGCGTCGCGGCTTCGGCGACCTTTACGCCGTCATAGGTCCAGACGAGCGTATCCGGTGTCCACAGCAGGCCATAGGTATGGAAGCCGTCGGTGTCCGAAACATTCACCGAGGAAGAGACCTTGGTGTGCTGTCCCGTCTCGTTCGTGTGCGCCGTCATGATGAGCGTGTTCGGATCCTGCCCGCGCGCTTCCAGGACGTCCAGTTCCGGCGGCCACGAGCCGTCTTCCGGCAGCAGCCAGAAGGCCGGCCAGGCTCCGGCCGTTTCGGGCAGGTCCGCCCGCATTTCGAAATAGCCGTAGGTCTGCGAGAAGCTTTCGTGGGTCGTCAGGATGCCCGAGGTGTATTCGTAATTGTTGATCAGTGGCTTGATGTCTTCGGGCGCTTGCGCCGCAGTGATGGTGAGCACCCCGTTTTCCACGCTGAACGGGTGGACTGAGCTGGTCGGGCCGTAATTGGCGTCGATGTACCATTGCAGCTCCCCATTGCTGCTCAACGTGCTTCCGTTCGGCGCTCCCCACCAGAAGTTGGAATTCCAGGTGCCATCATGGCCGTTCCAAAGGCTGAGCGTGTTGAAGTCGTCGGAAAAGGACAGCGTCATTCCGGACTTGTCGATCGGCAGTTCGAACTGGCTGGGCGCCAGCTTGTCCACCGTCGTGTTGTTGAAGACCAGCACCTCGTCGGATCCGAGGTTCAGCAGAAGGTTCGATCCTGCCTGGGTCATATGTGCCTTGACGTCGTCGAAAGACATGAAGTCGTAGCCATTGAGGCGGACCGTGTCGTCCGCGCCGAGATCGGTGATCAGGTCGCTTCCATTGCCCTTGGTGATGATGAAAGTGTCGGCGCCGCTGCCGCCGATCAGCACGTCGTTGCCCTGACCGCCATCCAGCGTCTGATGGCCCGAGCCACCCTTGATGATGTTGTCCAACGCATTTCCGAACGCATAGCGATTGTTGCCGGTGACGACGAGATTCTCGAAATTGTCGGGGAGCTTGTAGCTCATCCATGTGTCGATCGTGTCGATGCCAGTCCCGGGATCCTCAACCACCTTGTTGTTGGTGGAATAGAGGTGATAGTAGTCGTCGCCCGCGCCGCCATAGATGGTGACGTTGACGCTGGCGTCCCCCCAGAAGGAGTCGTTGCCGGAGGTGCCGTGCAATTCCGGCCCGGATCCGGTCGCCGAGAACCAATGGGTGGACGTGCCCGTGTAGGGGAGAGGGATGCCTTTGGCGTTCACGACGGTGCTCATCAGGAAATCCTTTCCTCGCGCCTGTTCAGGTCATTCGAAACGGCAACCGCTTACGGAGCAACGTTGCCATGCACGATGTCGTTCCAGGAGCTTGCCACACAGTTCAGCATTACATCGACTGTTGGGTGACATTTTTCGAAACGAAAGCACTAGAGGCCAAGAAATGGTCTATAAATCGTAATGAGGTCAGTAAAACTTTTAATAAAATTTTCGCTTATACCGAGAAAACGGCGATATACTTGCTGCCACGCTTGGCGTAGGTCACAAAAAAGCGATTCCGGCTTTCTGGCGGGCCGTAACATTGCCGCTCTGGAGCGATGGGCGAATTCGAGGGCTGGCGCATCGAGCGAGGGAACAGGCCTCGGGCCGGCGGCGCAGTGCCTGCTATTTGTCGCAGGGGAACACCGTCAAACCGCGGCTTCGATCGGTTCGGAAAGCTTCGGGTTCGAGCGCGAGGCGATCAGGCAACTGGCCACGATGAGGCCCGCTCCCGCCAGCGTGGTCCAGGTCACCGCCTCGTCGAAGAAGAACCACCCAAGCGCAATCGCCCAGATGAAGGCGGAGTATTCGGTCGGGATCAGATATTGCGCTTCGGCGCGCGCGTAGGCCCAGCTCATCAGGAATTGGCCGGCGAGCGAAAGCGCCGTCACCCCGGCGAGAGGAAGCCAGAGCTCGCTTGGCAGCGCAATGGCAAGCCAGGGTGCCGCGAGACCGAGGATGACGGCAACGCAAAGGTTTTGGAACAGCATGATTTCGATCGGCTTGGCCAGCAGCGCCTGTTGCCGCGCAAGGATCAGGTTGTAGGCGTAGAACACCGTCGATACCAGCACGGCGGCCGTGCCGAGCAGGGCATCCTCGGCATAGGTCGCATGCCCGAACTGCCCGGCTATTATGATTGCGACACCGGCAATGCCGGCCAGCGATGCCCAGATCGCCTGCCGTTGTATCCGTTCGCCCAACAACAGCGCGGCCAGCAGGAGCGCAAACAGCGGCGCCACGAAACTGAGGCCGATCGCCTCCGCCAGCGGCAGCCTGGCAAGCCCCCAGAAGAACGACAGCAAGACAATGCCGACAACAACGGCACGCAGCGCATGCAGCCTCAACACGGAAAGGGCGGGAAATGAACGCGACCCTGCCGACCAGCCGGCGCCCGCGACCACGGTCGCCAGCATGCTGCGCCATAGCACCGTGTTGTAGACGCCCACGGCAATGACCAGAACCTTCATCGCCGCATCCATCCCCGACAGAAGGAAGATGCCGAGCGCGCACACCAGCACCGGGATCATGGGGGAAACGACGCCTGCCAGGCTGGATGACTTCACGGGGCTTTGCTCATGTGATGGATCGCGGCCGGATATATCAGGGCAGAACGGCCGAGCCAGATGGCAGCTCCGCCCATATGGAGGGCCAACCCGTATCGGTCCGGCATCGCGCGAAAGCAACCTTCACAGCTCCACGCCTCAGCCCAGATACGATGCTGAATCCGCTGTCTTGCTCACTTCCGCTGCCCCGAACGCCGATGAAAACAGATGAACTTCCAAGCTTGGCCGGCGTTCCCCGCGCATGATGCGGAAACTCTTCGTGTTTGGTACCTTGAAGAAAGGCTTTCCCCTTCACGGCGAGGGTTTGTCCGAAGCCGCATTTCTGGGCGCCTACAGGACGCGAGAGCGCTTCCCGATGCTGATCGCTGGACCTCGCTTCGCTCCGATGATGTTCAATGAACCAGGCGTCGGCTTCCAGGTCGGCGGCGAACTCTACGCCGTGGACGATCGCGCCTTGGCAAACCTCGACAGGATCGAATCCGTTGGCAAGCCCGGAAATTTGCGCGTGCTGATCGAAGCAGAGCCTGTCGATGGCGGGCCGCCTGTCTCGGCGTATGTCTACATGAAATCCCGGCATCTCGCCGCGCCGATCCACTCCCGATATCTCAAAGACTACAATGATCGGCGCTTCGCGCTTTCATGGGGTGGCTAGAACAACTCCAGGAAACGTGCATGGCGTTTCCCGCCTGGTTCGGCTTTTCTGCGACGCCAAGTGGTTTCACCTCGCCACTGATGCTCCGGCACGTTTTAGCGCCAAGGGATTTTGAGCTAAGGTGACGCATCACCGATACGGCATAGAGCATTCTCATGACTGAACGTACCGGCGCCGGAGGCAGCAACACGGCAGTCGCAAGCGATCCTGCCGACGACGATCCTCGCCTGGCATTTATCTATCAGGAGGCAGTGCGAGGCCTCAATCATCAGCAGAATCTCGTCGAGAACATGAACACGCGCGCGGGCAGCCTCATCTTCGCCACCGCGTTTGTAAACTCGTTGCTTGGCGCAAGGGCGCTTTCCGACGGGCTCGGGCTCTGGGATTGGATCGCAGTGGCCCTGCTGTTCGGCATTGGCGGACTGATCGTCTTCCTGCTTTGGCCCTATCACAAATACACGTTCCGCTTCGATCCGGAAGAGCTGCTCCATCACTATGTCGATGGCGACAGGCCGCTGAAGATATCGGCCATGCAGCGCGCGCTTGCCCTTCGCATCAAGGCCGACATGGCCAGCAACTGGCGCATCATCCAGCGGCTTCGGGTAGCATTGCAGATCGCGCTGGTTCTTTTGTTGTTCGATATCCTGGCCTGGCTTTTCGCCGTCGCCGGCGTTTGACACGCACGATTTTGGGCCGAAGGCTATTTCCATCCCCAGCGGATTGCGCGGCAGCCCGACGCTAGGGTATCAGCACGACCTTGCCGATCGAGCGGTGCTCTTCGAGCAGGCGATGCGCCTCGCCGGCTTGGCCGAGCGGAAAGCGCCCGCCAGTCGTGACGACAATGTCGCCGCTGGCAGCCAGATCGAAAAGCTCCGAAAGGCTCGCTCTCAGCACTCCAGGGGACAGCAGCGGGAGCAGCGCGAAGCCCTTCAACGACTGATTCCTGCCGATCATCGCCTCAAGCCGGGCAACGCCAAGCGCATAGCGGCCAAGTGCTGCAAACACGAGCTCGCCACCGGGCGCCAGGATATCGAGGAAGTCCCCGGTCATCGCTCCGCCGACGGTGTCATAGATCGTATCGAGACCACCCTGCGCGGCGTCTCTGGTTTCGGCCACCCAGTCTCCGGAATGACGATCGATGGCGATGTCGGCACCGTGCGACATGGCGACGTCGAGCTTGGCCTTGCCGCCGGCGAGCCCAATGACCCGGCGCGCGCCTTGGCGCTTCGCCAACTGGACGAGCAGCGAACCGACCCCGCCCGCGGCGGCGGGAACCAAAACCGTCCTGTTCGGCGGCGGACTTTGTCGCAACAGATGAAAGGCGGTCAGCCCCTGCACCATCAACGCCGTCGCCTCCTCGAACGAAAGCGGATCCGGCAGGGGCACTGCCAAGCCTGCGTCGATCGTCACATACTCGGCATAGCCGCCAAAGGGGCGTGTCGAGGCAAACAAAGGCGCCGCGATCCGGGTCCCGATCAGCGTATCGTCCGCCCCTTGCCCGACGGCCTCCACGACCCCCGCCGCCTCGACGCCGGGAACCATCGGCAATTGCGGCGTGACCGCATAACGATCCGCGCGCATCAGCACCTCGAAGAAGTTGATGCCGGCGGCATGAACGCGGATCAGCACCTCGCCGGCCTGCGGCTCCGGTGTCGGGAGGTCGACAATCTCCAGCACCTGGGGGCCGCCGAAACGGCTGAATTGTACGGCTTTCATGGCAAACTCCGATCGCTATGGCATCGGCCGCGGTTTGCCACTATCTGCGGGGCCTCGACTACATACTCATTTGTCCCCTGCTGACCAGGTGGTGACCATGGCCGGAATAACCAAGAGACTGCCGTTGCTGCCGGCGGAGCGTGCCCTGAAAGTGATCGCAGGGCGCTGGAAGGCGGTCATCCTCTACCATCTCTTCGACGGCCCAAGGCGGCTGACCGCACTCAAGGCGCTGATGCCGGGCATCACCCAGAAAGTGCTGATCCAGCAGCTCCGCGAAATGGAGGAGCACGGTCTCGTCAGCCGCGAAATCTTCGCCGAAGTGCCCGTGCGGGTAGAATATTCGGCCACCCCGCTCGGCCTCAGCCTCGAGCCCATCCTGCTGGCGCTGTGCCAATGGGGCCAGCACCACGCCGACGAACTGAACGAAAAGCATCGTCTTGCCGACTGCGTCATCCGGCCACGACCAGGGCGGGACGAGCAAGCAGCCTTTCGCAATTGAAAAGGGCGGCGCAAGCGCCGCCCCACATTCTTGGGAGGATGATTTCGAGGCGGTCAGGCCGCCTTGATTTCCTCGTCTATGGCGTCGGCCTGGCGCGCGGTCTTGAGCGCCTTGGCCCACCAGGCGACGTCGTTGACGAGCGCGGTCGCGGCCTGGTTCAGGTGCTCGATCTCCTCGAGCTTCTTCTCGCCCTGGCGCACCGCGAGGAAATCGCCCCAGGCGATATGGACGGCCGACTTGACCGGCGCCATCTGCAATTCGACCGCGTGGAGGCGCAGCTGCTCGACAGCGCGGGCACCGCCGACGCTGCCATAGCCGACGAAGCCGGCCGGCTTCTTGTTCCATTCATTGGCGGCGTAGTCGATGGCGTTCTTCAGCACGGCCGTCGGGCCGTGATTGTACTCGGCGGCGGTGAAGATGAAGCCGTCATATTCGGCGACCTTCTTCTGCCAGCGCTGCGCCACCTCGTTGGTCGATGGCACCCAGGCGGAGGATGCGACCTCGTCGAAGAAGGGCATCGGGAAATCGCGCAGGTCAACGACATCGACCTCGATATCGGCATGTGATTTGGCGATCTTGGCGATCCATTGGGTGGGCACGTCGGCGAAGCGCGCGGCGCGTGTCGAACCGACGATGATGGCGATCTTGGGTTTGGACATAGGGGCTCTCCTGGTAAGCAATTCCTGGGCAGGTAAGACTGGTATCGTTTGGATACCGGGGCTATATGAGTTCCTGTCAACTTCATGCGCAAGGAGGCACCTTTTTGTTACTGAGGAACCCGCACAACACCGAAGACTGCCGTGCCGTTTCGGAAATCCTGCAGCGCGTCGGCGACAAGTGGACCGTGCTCGTCGTCGGCAAGCTCGGCGACGGACCGCTGCGCTTCAATGAGCTGCGCGCGGCTGTCGGCGGCATCTCGCAGAAGATGCTGACCACCACCTTGCGAGGGCTGGAACGCGACGGTTTCGTCACCCGCACCGTGTTCCCGACCATTCCGCCGCGCGTCGACTACGAGCTGACCGAACTCGGCCATGAACTGCTGGTCCCCGTCAGCGCGCTCGGCGAATGGGCGCGCAGGAACACCACGCGCGTGCGGGCCGCGCGTGCGAAATTCGATGGCCTGCATGGCTGAAATTCTACAGTCGTTCAGCAATCATTGACTGATTGTCTTCGTGCCTGCACCGCCGCCGCAGGGCTGAAAGACAGTTTCACAGCGGTCCCAGGCTTTAGTTTTCGGCTGGAACGGCCTTCGGCTTGCCCTCGCCGTCCAGCGCCACCATGACGAAATCGGCGTGCGTGACCTTTTCCATCAGGTCGGAGAGATAGCGCTGCGCCCAGGCCTCGACCTTGAGCGTGATCGAGGTGCGTCCGACGCGCTCGACATGGGTGTAGATGCACAGCGTGTCGCCGATCTTCATCGGCTTGGCGAAGGACATCTCCTTGACCGCCGCCGTCACCACGCGGCCCTTGGCGCGCTCGGCGGCGCGGATGCCGCAGGCCAGGTCCATCTGCGCCATCACCCAGCCGCCGAAAATGTCGCCGGCGGCATTGGCGTCCGAAGGCATGGCCAGCGTGCGCAGCGTCAGATCGCCGATCGGCCGCCCGTCCGCGTAATGCACCATGCGAGTTATCCCCAGAGATTGACTGCCCTGATCCCGTATCGTCAAGGCGCCAACGCGTCAACGCGAGACGATCGCGATCCACGGCTCGGACCTTCATTTCGAGTCCCCCCGCAAGGGCTCGCGGCCTTCTATAAATAGCGCTCGAGGTTCGCTCGAATGCGATCGAGAACAGTATGCCCGGAAACGTCGGGGACGAACGTCTTGCCGGTGATGGCCTCGTAAGCCTGCGCATAGACTTTGGAGGCCTGTTCGACGATCTCATCCGGGATTTCCGGAATAGGCTCCCTGTAGGGATCGCAGCGCGCCGTCACCCACGACCGGATGAAATCCTTGTCGAAACTCTCCGGCCGAGTGCCGTTCGCCAGGGCCTGTTCGTAACTCCCGGCGATCCAGTACCGGCTGCTGTCGGGCGTGTGGATTTCGTCGGCCAGGATGATCGTCCTGTTTTGGTCGATGCCGAATTCGTATTTCGTGTCGGCGAGGATCAGGCCGCGTTCGGCGGCACGCGCCTGGCCGCGGGCGAACAGGTTCAAGGCGTAATCCGAGACGGTGTCCCACTGCGCCTGGGTGAGCAGGCCCTGTTCGATGATCTCGGTCCTGGACAGCGGCTCGTCATGGCCGCCATGCGCGGCCTTGCTGGTCGGCGTGATGATCGGTTCGGCCAGCTTCTCATTGTCGCGCAGGCCGTCCGGCAGCCGCATGCCATACATGTCCCGTTCGCCGCGACGATAGCGGGTCAGGATCGAGGTGCTGGTGGTGCCCGCCAGATAGCCGCGCACGACGATCTCGACCGGCAGGATGTCGAGCCTGGTGCCGACGACGACATTCGGGTCGGGATATTCGAGAACATGGTTCGGGCAGATATCGGCGGTTTCCTCGAACCAGTACCGCGCCGTCTGCGTCAGGACCTCGCCCTTGAACGGGATCGAGGTCAGGATGGTGTCGAAGGCGCTGAGGCGGTCTGTGGCGATGATGATGCGCCTCCCGTCCGGGAGGTCGTAATTCTCGCGGACCTTGCCCTTGTAGTGACCCGGCAGTTCGGGAATGAAAGCATCCGACAGGACGCGCATGGGATCTCCTGCCTTGCGCAGATTGGCCGATGTCCTCGCATAAGCTGTCGACCCCATGCGTATCAAGCGGGATTGTTAAGGGTTCCCCGCAACTGGATCCGGCATCGCGGTCGCTTTTTTCACAACGCATGCCGGAAGGCCCAGCGACGCGGCAAGCCCGCCCCGTCTAGGCTGCGGCCAGATTTCCGGAGCCGGCCATACCCATCATGCAGACCTACGACTTCATCATCGTCGGCTCCGGCTCGGCCGGTTCGGTGCTCGCCGATAAATTGTCGGCCTCGGGCCGCTTTTCGGTGCTTGTGCTCGAAGCCGGCGGCAGCGACCGCCGCTTCTACGTGCAGATGCCGCTCGGCTACGGCAAGACCTTCTTCGATCCCACGGTCAACTGGAACTACAAGACCGAGCCGGATACCGGTCTTGGCGGCGATGTCGACCACTGGCCGCGCGGCAAGTTGCTTGGCGGGTCCAGCTCGATCAACGCCATGGTGTGGATCCGCGGCGCGCGCGAGGATTTCGACGACTGGCGCGACGCGGGCAATCCCGGCTGGGGCTATGACGACCTGCTGCCGGCCTTCAAGGCGCTGGAGGACAATGAAGCCGGGGCCGACAGATGGCGTGGCAGAGGTGGCCCGCTGCACATCAGCGATACGTCTGATGCCGTCCACCCGCTGACGAGGCGCTACCTCGCCGCCGGCCAGCAGGCCGGCCTGCCGTTCAATCCCGATTTCAACGGCGCTGCACAGGAAGGCGTCGGCGTCTACCAGATCTCGACCCGCAACGGCCGCCGCATGTCGGCCGCGCGCGCCTTCCTGCGCCCGGCGATGAAGCGCGCAAACGTCCGTGTCGAGACCAACGCGCTGGCAAGCCGCATCCTTTTCGAAGGCAAGCGTGCGGTCGGCATCGAATATCTGCAGAAGGGCCAGACGAAGACGGCCCGCGCCGGCCGCGAAATCATCCTGTCCGCCGGCTCGATCAACTCGCCGCAGCTTCTGCAACTCTCCGGCGTCGGTCCGGCGGCGCTGCTCCACGGGCTGGGCATCCCGGTCATTCACGCCAACGAGAATGTCGGCGCCAATCTGCAGGACCATGTCGGCATCAACTACACCTTCAAGGGCAGGTTGCCGACGCTGAACCAGATCCTGCGTCCCTGGTGGGGCAAGCTCATGGTCGGCATGCAGTACATCCTGACGCGTTCCGGCCCGCTGTCGCTGTCGATGAACCACGGCGGTGGCTTCTTCCGCACCGACCCGGCCTTTTCGCGCCCCAACATGCAGCTCTATTTCCAGGCGTTTTCGACCGTCATCCCGAAGAGTGGCGAGCGCCCGATCCTGACGCCGGACCCTTGGCCTGGCTTCTCCATCGGCTTGTCCAACTGCCGCCCGTCGAGCCGCGGCGAGATCATGATCCGCTCCAGCAATCCGTTGGACCATCCCAAGATCGTCGCCAACGCCTATTCGACCAATGCCGATGTCGAGGAGATGCTGGCGGCGGTGAAATTCGTGCGCAAGATCGCCTCGATGCCGGCTATGGCCGAGATCATCGCGGAGGAGGTTTTGCCAGGCCCATCAATCACTTCGGACGCCGACCTGATCACGGATTTCAGGAAACGCTCCGGCACCGTCTATCATCCGGTTTCGACCTGCCGCATGGGACCCGATCCCGCGCGCGCCGTGGTCGATCCGCGGCTCAAGGTACATGGGCTAGAAGGCTTGCGCGTGATCGACGCCTCGATCTTTCCCGACAACATAACCGGCAACACCAACGCCGCCTCGATCCTGACCGGATGGAAAGGCGCCGAACTGGTTCTGGAGGACCAAGAATGAAGATCACCGACGTCAAGACCTGGGTTGTCGGCAATCCGCCGCCCGGCATCGGCGGCAAGTATTTCATCTTCGTCAAGCTTACCACCGATGGCGGTGTGGTGGGTTACGGCGAGGCCTACAACGCCACCTTCTCCGCCCATGTCACGGCCAGGATGGTCGAGGACATGGCCGAGCGCTATCTCGTCGGCCGCGATCCGCACGACATCGAGAATTTCTTTCGCCGCGCCTATTCCTCCGGCTTCACGCAGCGGCCAGACGTGTCCGGCATGGGCTGCTTCTCGGCGCTGGAAATGGCCTGCTGGGACATTATTGGCAAGGAAGCGGACAAACCCGTCTACAAGCTGCTCGGCGGCCAGGTGCACGAGACGCTGCGCTCCTACACTTACCTCTATCCGCATACCGGCAGCGTCCATTCCGAGGACGCCCCGGACGGCAGGAATGTCTACAACGACCCCGAAATGGCGGCGGCCTGCGCGCTCGAATATGTCGAGCAGGGTTTCAATGCCGTCAAGCTCGACCCGGCCGGTCCCTACACCGCCTTTGACGGCCACCAGCCGCGCCTGCTCGACATTGATGTCTCGACCCGCATGATCAAGGCGATCCGCGAGGCGGTCGGCACGCGTGCCGACATATTGTTCGGCACGCACGGCCAGTTCACCGCCTCCGGCGCCCTGCGCCTGGCGCGCGCCATCGAGCCCTATGACCCCTTGTGGTTCGAGGAGCCGGTGCCACCCGACATGCCCGAAGTGATGGCACAAGTTGCCCGCGCGACCTCGATCCCGATCGCCACCGGCGAGCGCCTGACGACCAAGTTCGAATTCGCCCGCGTCATCGAGAACCGTGCCGCGACCATATTGCAGCCGGATCTTGGCCGCTCCGGCGGGATTCTGGAAACCAAGAAGATTGCCGCCATGGCCGAGGCCTACCACATCCAGATCGCGCCGCATTGCTATTGCGGACCGATCGTCGGCGCCGCCAACATCCAGCTGGCGGTGACGCTGCCCAACTTCCTGATCCTGGAATCGCTGAAGCAGTGGGACGGTTTCCACGCCACGTTGCTCAAGAAGAAGATCGAGTGGCAGGACGGCAACGTCATCCCGTCGAAGGAACCTGGCCTCGGCGTCGAACTCAACGAAGACGTCTGCGACGCCCATCCGTACACCGGCAAGGACCTGCATTTGCAGATGATGCAAACGCCGTTGATGCCGTGAGCGAAGGCTACGCCTTCATCGGCCTTGGTCATCTCGGCGGCAAGCTAGCCGCCAGCCTGGTCCGAAATGGTTTTGCTGTCACCGTGTTCGACCGCGACCCGGCCGCTATCGAGCGCCTCGTGGCGCTCGGCGCTATCGCTGCCGGCAGCCCCGCCGAGGCGGCTGAGCGGGCGGGCAATGCCATCACCTGCCTGCCATCGCCGAGGGTCAGTGAGGCGGTACTCGCCGGTCCTGATGGACTGCTCAACGGCCTCCCCGCCGGCGGCACCTGGATTGAGATGTCGACCAATGGCCGCGACGAGATCGTGCGCCTCGCGGGCCTTGCCTCGGCCAGGGGAATCGAGACCTTGGAATGCCCGGTCACCGGTGGCGTGCATCTGGCGGCGGCCGGGAAAATCACCGCGCTGGTCGGTGGCGATGCCGATCTTTACGGGCGTCATCGCCCTGCCATCGATGCGATGTGCGCGAAGTCGTTCCTGATGGGCCCGATCGGCTCGGCGGCGGTGATCAAGGTCATCACCAACATGCTGGCCTTCATCCATCTCGTCGCCGCCGGTGAGGCGCTGATGCTGGCCAGGCAAGGCGGGCTCGACCTCGCCCAAGCCTATCACGCCATCGTTGCCTCCTCCGGCAACAGCTTCGTCCACGAAACCGAAAGCCAACTCATCCTGAACGGCTCCTACGACATCGGCTTCACCATGGACCTGGCGCTGAAGGACCTCGGCTTCGCGCTGGGCATGGGTCGGGATTTCGGTGTGCCGGTGGAACTGGCATCGCGCGTCAATGCGATTTTCGAGCAGGGCAAGGCGGCTTACGGCGGCGGCGCCTGGTCGACCCAGATCGTCAAATTGCTCGAGGACGCTGTCGGCGCCGACCTGCGCGCGCCCGGTTTTCCGTCCAAACTGGAAATCTGAATCCGGGAAACTTGAAGCGGTTTCAAAAGGTTGAGCGCTCATCCGGAATCAGGACCGGAGCGACCTGAATCAAAGCCGCAACGTCTTGATTCAATATCTGAGCGTCAGAGCGCCGGGCAGGATCTCGAAAGTCGCTGGTATGCGCCCGGGCGACTCGCCGTCGATGTCGACCAGCGCGCCGTTCTTTTCCACGTCGCCGAGCGGTTCGACAACCACTTTCTTGCCGCGCAGGATGGTGATGGCCGGATGGTTGCGATGCCTGCCGCCATAGAGCAGGCGGATATCCCAGATCAGCTTCAGCTTGCTGGCCGCGCGCAGGATGACGATGTCGAATTGGCCGTCGGTCAGTTCGGCGTCCGGCGCGATCATCATGCCGCCGCCGAAGAATTTGCCATTGGCCACCGCGACCAGCGCCATGCGCGCCTCGACCGGCGCGCCGTCATCGACTGAAATCGTTACATCCTGGAACCGGTAGCGGGCGAATTCGACCACCGTGCGACACAGGAACAACGTCTTGGCCGCAACCTTGCCCTTGCGCTTGTCGGCGTTGACGGCGCGATCGGTAGCGCCCGAGAGCCCCAGGCTCGCAATGTTGACGAAGTGCCGGCTGGCCAGCGCGCCATGATCGTCGATATAGCAGATGCGCCCTGCATCGACCGCCCTGCCCTTGGCCCCGGCGATCCGCTTCAGCGTCGCGTCCACCTCCTTCGGCAGGCCGAGCCCGCGCGCGAAATCGATACCCGTGCCGCACGGCAGCAGGCCGAGTTCGGGCGCGCGGACGTTTTCCTTGCATGCCTGCAACAGGCCGTCGGCCACTTCGCTGGCAGTGCCGTCGCCACCGGCCGCGATCACCAGGTCGAATCCGTTTGCCGCGAGGTCGAGCGCCAGCCTTTCGGCATCGCCTTCGGCTTGCGTTTCGCGCAGCTCGAAATCGCCGAAGTGATTTTTCAGCGAAGCGGCGACCTCGGACCAGTGCCGTTTCAGCCAGCCGCCGCCGGCAATCGGATTGAGCACCACCCCGACCTTCAATGCGCATCCCTCCCCGCAAGGCGCCAGGCACGCACTGCCCGATCCTTTGCCGGCATTGAAGCCCGCGCCCGTCGGCTGAGCAATAGGCGCTCTCGGTTCGCGTCCCGAAAAAGCAGGGCAGGCTGTCTAAGGCCTTGGAGGGCGAAATTCCGAGACTTCTGGCAATGGTCCCCGATAATCCCGCTATCCACAGGCCCGCGGGCATTCCCCAACATCCTTGGCCGGCGTAAGTTTAACCCATCTCAGGCGGCTACCGATCGCCCAGCCGAAAGGCGAAGGTGAAAGGCGGATTTCCTGAGGCCCGTACGGCCCGAAGCGAGAGCAGGCTCGCCTGCTTCGAGGGACGGAAGCCGAGACCTACGGGGCCGCGGAAAGCGTGCCAACGCCGACGGCGGACCGATGCTGCCATGAAGGACGGCAAAAACCTTCGATGGCCGCAGGGCAAAGCCCGCAAGGGTGGAGACCGGCGTGGTCTGGAACGGGCGCGGCCTTCGGGCGGCGACTGGCAGGACCGTCAAAATCAAGGCCGGCTTGGTGCGACGACTTTAGGGGAGTTGCTGCCGTGACCGTGTCCTGGTCTGACAGGGAGGCGCTGGGAGAAATCCCGGCGCCGACTGTCTTTTTGCTTCCCGCTCAAGCGCCTTCCCGGCGAAGTTGCGGGCGCCGCTTCACCGCGCGCCAAAATCGGTTAGTATCGCCCTGTCAGAGTCCGTTTGCGTTTGCTGGCGGGTTCGCTGAAGGGGGATACTTCATGACATTGATCCAGAAGCTTGCCGCCGCCATGGCCTGACCGGCCATGGTCCTGTTTCGCTTCATGAAGCGTATCATCAGGACGATCCTCTGGCTGATCGTCATCATTGTCTTGATCCCGATCGCCGGGCTGGCCTACGGTTTCCTGACGACGCCGTCGCTGGACAAGACACCGTTGCCGGGCATCGCCGAAGGTGCACCGCAGCCGGCGCTCGCCGCCAGGGTGCGCGCCGAAATCCCCGGCTACCAGCGACCTGAGGAATCGACCTTCCTCACCTACCCGGAATGGGCCATCGTCTATGCCGCGCGCGAATATGCCGGCTTCGTCGCCAAGGACCAGCCGAGCGGCTTTCCCTATTTCGCCTATGTCGGCCGCTTCTGGCAGGACTACGCCATGGTGATCCGCGCCAGCTCCGCCTACAAGTTCAACTACGCCAACCACCAGATGCCGGTC
Source organism: Mesorhizobium sp. B1-1-6 (assembly GCF_006443035.1). NCBI lineage: Bacteria > Pseudomonadati > Pseudomonadota > Alphaproteobacteria > Hyphomicrobiales > Phyllobacteriaceae > Mesorhizobium > Mesorhizobium sp. B1-1-6. Next base: position 165,612 of record NZ_VFWR01000007.1, read on the forward strand.
GTCATCGGCACCAGCCACACGATCGAGCATGCCGTGCAATGGGCTTATGAAAACACGGTCGGCCGCATCACCGAGGCGATTGCGGGCAGGCGCACGGCGACTGACATCTACCAGGGCAAGGTGGCGGCCGAATACGCCGCCTTCCTCGACCAGGGGCCGTGGTACCAGTTTCCCTATGCCGAGAAGCGCGCCGGGCTTTTCGCGGTCCAGCCGGCGCCGGGCGACAGCGCCGTGCGCTCCAGCGAACGAAAGCTTGCCTTCGGCCTCGCCGACACGATCAAGCAGTTCTATGCCAGCCTGATCAGGCAGGCACTCGCGGCAACGTCCGATCCGGCCTTGCTCGACATCCACGTCTGGGCCAAGGGACCGGTCGGCGAAGCGACGCGCAACGAAGCCGACACCTTGCTCGAACGCGACTACGGCCCCGACGGCACCGTTTTCGTCACCAAGCGCTACCAGATGTTCACCGACATGATTCCGCGCCTGATCGACAAGGGCGTCTCATTCGTCGAGATCGGCGGCAACGACGAGATCATGATCACCGTGCTCTCCACGGATTCGATCGCCGTCCCCGAAGGCATGCGCATCCTGTTCAGCTATCCGCTGCCGGCCGATCCATCGACACGCCGCACCGGCATGGTCGTAGCCGTACCCAGGCTGCATCTGGTATTGCCGGCGCTGATCAAGTCAGGCGCCAGGCTGGAGCACGTCTACGACTACTGAGGCCTTTCGGCCACGCTGCGCGGAGAACGGCCGTGTCGAGCGCCACGCCACGCTCATTTCACAATCGCGGCCAAATCCCGCCTTGTTCGCGCGCGATGGACTGTCGCATGTCGCCCAAAGCGTGCCCGCGGGCTCCGCTCAGGGACCGGTTTGGACAGCGACATGCACCTGAATGGGCTGCCGAGGGGCACATCGAGGGGACGAGACCGTGATCAAGACCGCCCTTGTCGCCATGACCATCGTCGGCTGCGACTGCGACGCCAAGCTTTGCGAATATATCGGCGAGACACCGGCCAAGTGGTCGACCATCGCCGAGTGCGAAGCGGCGATGAAGAGCCAGATGCTGCACGAGCGCAATTTCAACTATCCGCTCGTCTCTGGCATCTGCCGCGCGAAAGGTTCCGCGTCCTCCTCGCAACTGGCCGCGACCGCTTCGCGCCCGGAGCTGAGGCCCGCCAGCCGCGCCGTTGAACCGACGCTGCCGCCCGAGCTGAGCCACAGGCCGACGGTCCCGGTCGGCTCGCCGACGACGGCGATGGAAGCGGCCGCCGCGCGGCCGGTCGCCTATGAACAGGTGGTCGATGGCGGCACCGGCGTGCTCTATCGTACGAAAAACGGCTATGCCGTCGTCAAGACCGATCTTGGCCGCGCTGTATCGGCGACCGCCGACATGGCCAAGCGGTCAGCCAACTGGCTGGCTGGCCTGGTGCCGAGCAAGCTGTAGGGACGAAACTTTCTTCACCGGCGTCACCATCCCGGTCTGTCATCAACGGTCGCCGCCACCTTGGACCTGAAGAGACAAGACTCGCGCAAAGGTTGCAAACCGGATGGGGATGCAGCATTGTGTCGACCGCAACGATGAAGGGGGGCCTTCCATGAAACCAGCGGTTCGAACTGCGGCAGCCTTGATGCTGGCGCTTGCTCCGGGATCGGTCGGCGCGCAAGGCGTGGATCCGGGTGACGACAAGGGGATCATCTTCGCTCCGGGCGATCCCGACATGGCGGCGGCGACCGCGCAGGCGCTCGCCGGCCTCGATGAATTCCTGGCACTGTCCGAAATGCCTCCCTCCGGCACAGGTAGGTTCAAGTTGAAGGTCAAGGTGCGGGATGGGCATGTCACCGAGCACTTCTGGGTCATACCGTTCCGCCGTGCCGGGACAGGGTTTGTCGGCATATTGGCCAATGAGCCGGAGGCGGTGCACAACGTCGTGCTCGGCCAGAACATAGAATTCACCAGGGACGACATTTCCGACTGGGGATATACGCGGGACGGCCATCAGGTCGGCAGCTTCACGATCTGCGTGATGTTCAAGCGAATGTCGAAAGAAGAGGCGGACAATATGCGCGAAAAGTACGGCTTCGACTGCTGACGGGAACGCCGGCTGGTCAAGCCGCTTCGTCCCTCACCCCGATCTTGCGCACCAGCGCTGCCGTCGCCAGCATCGCGCCCATATCCGATATCATCGGCGCGACATGGGCTTGGTGGTCCAGTGGCACCGAAATGGCGGGCAGCTCGAAGAAATTCTTCGCCTGCGGCAGGAGCAGAAAACCGTCGCTGCCGTTGAGGGCCACGCGCGCCGGTTCCTCCGGCCAGGTTTCGCCCAGCCATTTCAGCGCCTGCGCGAGCCGGCCGCTCACCAATGGCTGAGCCGCCTCGGCATTGTCGGTGCGGAACTCATAGGCGGCATCCAGTTCCGGCACGCCGGACGACAGTTCCTGCATCTTGCTGGCGAACATGCCACGGAAGAAGCCGACGACGGCATTGGTCCGCCGCGTCGCCACCAGGATTCCCGGAAACGGTTCGATGGCTTCGAAGGCGACGATCACGCCTTTGAAGGCCGTCGATGAGCCCTTGCCTGTCCCTTCCCGCAGTTCCGCTTCGTAGAACTCGAACGGAAACTCTTCGTAGCGGCCGGAAACGACATCGTCGAACGACTGCCGGTTGAACGGCCCGACCGCCTCGCGCGGCAGCCGGTCGAAGGAATTTGGCCGCCCGCCATGCGCGTAGCGCACGTCGCGGATGAAGCCGAAGATGATGGGCAGCAGTGTTTGGCGAAATGATTGCTGCAGCCGCGTCGCCGGCTTCATCGCCTGGAAATAAAGCAGGATCGAAGCTGCGAAACCGACGACATAGAGGAACACATGCGGCGTCGAGAACCATTGCTCGTTGGGATCGGCGACCTTGTTGAACAGCCAGGCGATCAGCACCACCGTCGCCAGCACCAAACCGACGAACAGCGGCACCCGCCAGCGTACCTGCCGCACCACGGAGGCCCGCGCCGCTTCATAAGCCTCGATGTTTTTCCGGATGCCGGCAACCACGGCGTCGCCAGGCATGAAATCCGCTGTTTCCACCGCCACCCCCGCTTGCCTGGACCGGTTCATGATAGCCGGTTTTGTCTGAAGTATCGACTGTAGCGCCTCTTCAACAGATGCTTGCGCCGCCTCTCCATTCGCCAATCATCAGCGCTTGGAAAAGCGCCGACATGGCGATCTTGGCCAATGTCCACCACCTGTAGTTACGGAAAGACCGCGCTCAACCGCCTCTCCACCTTGTCACGCATGCGGCCCTCCAATCCTTCCACCGGCGCCAGCCGCTCATGATCCCCGGCGCGCAGCCGCACAAAGGGATGCATCCGGTAGGAAATGACTGACCCCCGCGTTCCCGCATCGGCGCTGACGTCGGCGACAAGAATCCCGCCAATGCGTCCCGGCCAAGGCTGGCGGATAAGGGCGGTTCCGAGGAAATCGCCAAGTCCATAGGCGACAATCGTATCGCCGATCCACTCCACCGGCTGCACGACATGGGCGTGGTGGCCGGCGATCAGCCCGACGCCCTGCCCTGCCAGGCGCCTCGCCAGTCTCCGCGTTTCGGCGCGCGGAAAGTGGCGGAACTCCCAATCCCAATGCGGCACGGCGCAGAGGAGATCGAACCCGTCACCTCGCAGGTGGGCAATATCGCCGGCCATCGAAACGCGGCCGGCGAACAGGTCCTCGCCCGCATTGCGCCACAGCGTGAAGGCGGCGAACCCGACAGTCAGCGGCCCGACTTCGACAGGCTGCACCGGGCTGTTGCCGGCGAGGCCAATAGTGCCGATACCGAGCCGCTTCAGCGCCGCCACGGTCTCATCGAAACCGGCGACGCCCTGGTCGAGCACATGGTTGTTGGCCAGCGACAGCACCAGTCTTTCACGCGAGATGCCGACTGCCGCCAACGCGTCGCCGAGAAAGCGCTCGCTCATCGCGTGATGGGTGCCGAGCCTGGTGCCGAGCACGGCGCTTGGCTTGTCCACGATCGGGCTTTCGCAATTGCCGATCACCAGGTCGGCCGCGCCAAGCAGCGTTTTGATCACCGGATCACAGTCGGGCGCGCTGCGGTTGGCCACCGCCGAAATGTCGCCGACGAAGGCGAGCCGCACCGTCCGTTTCGGCGCCCGATCCACCATCGTTCCGGCCACGGGCGCGAAGCCTTGCACACCACCGGACAGCGACGGTTTCAGGAATCGCGGCAGCCACGACAGTTTGTAGGAGAGCGGATAGTTCGACACGCGATGTCCAATCGTTTGCCCTGTGTAGACCGTCTGCCGGGCGCGTTGAAGCCAGCCAATGGCAATCATGCATCAGCGCCCGGCAGACGCGGCATTGCAAATGCGTGTATGATTGCCGGCACGACGCGCATGGGAGGGGGAAAATGACACCACTGGCAAGTCTGCTGGCATTGGCACTTGCTCTGGTTCTGCCGATGTCTTCGGCGCAGGCCGCCATGCCCGAAACCGCGGCCGCTCTGTTCGAGGCCAAAACCGTGGTCGCGCGCGACACGGCGCTCTCGACGCTGGAGGCAGCCGCATCCACCGACCCGGCATCCGCCTATGCCGCCGGCGCCGGCGAATTCTTCACCGCGCTGGAATTGCTGGCCAGCGGCCTGCACCGCCACGGCTTCGAGAGCCCGCGATCCTTCATGCTGCCGCTGATGCGGCTGCCTGTGCCGGAAAACCCGAACCCCGAACCGCTGACCTACGAACAGTTCCGCGCCATATTGGTCGCCTTCCGCAACCGGCTCGAGAAATCCGCAGCCACGCTGGGCTCGGTGCCTGCCGATGCCGATATCGGCATTGTCATCGACCTCACCCAGGTCGGTATCGACCTCGACGAGGACGGCACGATCGCGCCGGACGAAAGCATGGCCGCCATAATGGCCTCGCTGTCGCGCGGCGGCGTGGCTCCCGACGATGCCGCGCCTGCGCTCACCTTCCGCTTCGACCGCGCCGACGGTTATTGGCTGCAGGGCTATGCCGAGTTCCTGATGGCGCAGGCCGATTTCTGGCTGGCGCATGATTTCAGGAGCACGTTCGACGGTTCCTTCCACATGCTCTTCCCGCGCGCAAAACTGCCGTTGCAGGACATCCTCGTTCCGCCGGCTGGCGACATGGGCAGCAGCATCTTCTCCTCGGAATGGCGCATCGCCGATTTTATCTCGCTGGTGCATCTCGTCAACTGGCCGGTGGTCGAGCCCGAGCGGCGGCAGGCGGCGCGCCGTCACCTGCTGGAGATGATCCGGCTGTCGCGCGAGGACTGGAAGGCGATCCGCGCCGAGACCGACAATGACCGCGAATGGCTGCCGGGACCGCAACAGAAGGGCGAAAACCCGCTCACCGGCCTCGAAGTCGGAGAGCAGCAGGTCGCGGCCTGGCTCGCCACCTTGACCATGGCCGAGGACCTGCTCCAAGGCCGCGTGCTGCTGCCGCATTTCCGCATCACCGGCAAGGGCATTAATATGAAGCGCTTCTTCGACGAGCCGAAACCGTTCGACCTGGTGCTGTCGATCACCGGCCCGGCCATCGCGCCGTATCTCGAAAGCGGCACAATCCTGACCAGCGACGATTTCGACCAGATCCAGAGCGAATTCGGCGGCGGTGGTTTCCTGACGTTTGCGCTGTGGTTCAATTAACGGCCTAACAGGGCTGCGTTCCTGGGCGGTCGGCGCCAGCCCCCCACCCGGACCTGCGCTCCGACCTCCCCACAAGGGGGAGGTAGAAGCTCCATTGCAAACCCTAGAAAATCGCGCCCTGGTACAGCACCGCTTCCGCCTCCTCCGGCGCGAACCGCCGCGCCAACACGGTGGCCGATCAATGGTCGCCGCGAAACCGCGGTACGGGCCGGTTATCTGCTGCGGGCGGATAGCAGTTTTGGGGCGACGCGCTGGGCCTTCTCGGGAGTACGGAATGACACGCGCCACCGTCGCGGCCCCGCTGAAGCGGCCATTCGCTTCAATTAGCAAGAGCTGTTTTGCTTGACTCGGCCGTTAAAAGCAGGCAGCAAAATACTCTTGGAAGGGCTGCAATACCGCGTTCATGGTCGTGGACGAGCCTTTTTTGGCACAAAGTCCACGTCTCTCGGTTGGTTTTGAGAGGGATTGGTTAACCAACTTTGTCCATATTTTGAAGCAATCGGCAACCAAAGACAGGCGCGGCAAACGCGTCGGGGACCACCTGGGATCACTCACAGAATGGTCGTCGCGGCTATCACAGCCGCGGACGTGGGAGCCGATTGGAGCAAGATTGGTTGAATGGCGTTCTTGAGTAAGAAAATTGTCGGGGACAGGCGTTGGGACGGCGAAGCTGCCGACAACGCGTCACGTGCCTCATCCTTCAACTCTAAGCGGATCGTCCGCTGGGTCGCCGTGCCCGGCGTCAGCGCTGCCGTTGGCCTGTGGCTGGTCGGGACAATGGCTGGTCTGAGCTCAGTCGGCGCTTCGCTGTCGTCGACGTCGAGTGTCCTGCCGCAGAGGCTGGCCATGCCGGGCTCGCTCGCTCTTGCCGATCCGCTGAAACAGCATTTCCTGATGCCCGCTGCGCCATTCGCACTGGCCAACGCCGATGGCGGCACGCAGGCGCTGCAGAACCACGCCGTGCAATGCGGCTCCGGATGCTTCAGGCTGGCCGCGCTCGCTCCTCGGGCGGAAAAGTCGGCGCGCCTCGTGGCCGCGTCCACGGCACACCCTGTCCCGGTCGCCAAGACGACCTCGCAGGAGCGCTTCGAGCGCATGGAAGCATCTCTCTCGCCAAGCAAGCTCGCCGCCGCCTTCGCCAACGCGGCCAAGCCCGTGGCCACGGCCGGCGCACCCGCCCGTCCTATCATCTCGACCTCCGCTCCACAGGTCGCCAAAGCATCGCTGGTGCCGGGCGCCAAGCTCATCGCCAGCCTGTCTGAAGACTTGCCGGCACCCGCGGCGGAGCGCTTCGCCCGGATCGACACCGGCTCGGTGGTTGTTCAGACAGCGCCGCAGCCGATGCATTTTGCCCAGCCGGATACCGGCACGCCGGACAATTCGCAACTGGCCCTCGCGCTCGCCCGCTCGCTGCCGGTCGAGGACGAGGCATTCGCCTCGCCATTGCCGATGACGGAGTCTTCGGCCGATGTCGCGGTTTCGCCTGTTGAAACCCAGCAGGAACAGCCGGGCGACGCCGCGGCCTTGCCCGACGCGCTCACCGATGACGTGCCGCTGCCGACCCGTCGGCCGCAATTCGACGCGCCGGAGCCGTTGAAGTCCGTGGAGCAGGAAAAGCCGACTCAACAGCCCAAGGTCGTGCAGCAGAAGCCGGCACCTCAGACAAAGCCGGTCCAGCAAGCCCAGCCGGCAAAGCCGATCCAGCAAGCCCAGCCGGCAAAGCCGGCCCGGCAGGGCCGGCCGGCGGATGGCGGCGACGCGTTGGCCTATGCAAAGCCAGACACGCCTTCGGGCGGCCTCGGTCAGGCGTTCAGGAACCTGTTCAACGCGCCGGGCGGCTCCAGGAGCGGAGCCGGCAGCGGTGTCGCCATCTATGACATCAGCGCCAAGACCGTCTACATGCCCGACGGTTCGAGGCTCGAAGCGCATTCGGGCATCGGCGCCATGGCGGACCAGCCGCGCTATGCCGATCAGAAGAACCGCGGACCGACACCGCCCAACACCTACAATCTGTCCTTGCGCGAGTCGCGCTTTCATGGTGTCGAGGCTTTGCGTCTGACACCCGTCGATGGCCGCAATAAATACAACCGCGACGGGCTGCTGGCCCACACCTACCTGCTTCGGGGCCGCTACGCACAGTCCAGTGGATGCGTCGCCTTCAAGGACTATGCGCGCTTCCTCGCCGCCTTCAAGAAGGGCAAAATCAAGCGCCTCGTCGTGGTGCCGCGCCTGAACGGATCGCCGACACGCGTGGCGGACAACGCACGCGGCGCCTGACCGCAATAGGCAGGCATCACCGGCACTTGCCTCCTCCTGACAGCCTTCTGTCAGGAGCCGCATCTGGTGGTGCGCCTCGGCTGATCGCGCTCTTTCCATTTTCGCCAAGACCTCCCATATTCCGGCCATGGCCAAATCCACCGAAAAGAGAACGCCGTCGACGGCGAATGACGACCGCGCCGCGCCTAAGCGGCGCAGCCCGCTGACCGATTTCCTCGACGCCTCGGAACCGCTGCACAAAGGCGGCTTCGCCGAGATGCCGCAGCCCGAACTGTCCGGCACACCGCTCACCGGTTCGGTCGCGGACTGGGCCGAGCAGATCGAGCAGGAAGCCGAACGCGAAGGGCGCCAGGCCGGCAAGGACGGCGGCAAGTCGCCGAAGCCGTCGAAGAAGATCCCCGAGCGCTCCGCGGCGCCCGGGCGCACGGCGCGTGGCACCTCGATGGGCGGCGCGGCGACAGCCCGCGAGCGCGCGGCGGCCGGCCTCAATCCCGTCGCCGGCCTCGACGTCTCGCTCGAGGAAGCCGAGACGATGACGTCGAGCGGCGTCACCGCGACGGTGGCGGCTCTCTCGGCATTGATCGAATCCGGCAATCCGCTGCACAAGGACGGCGTGCTGTGGACGCCGCACCGGCCGGCCCGGCCGGAAAAGTCCGAGGGCGGGATCACCATCAAGATGGTGTCGGATTTCGAGCCGGCCGGCGACCAGCCGACCGCCATCAAGGACTTGGTCGAGGGCGTCCAAAACAACGATCGCACGCAGGTGCTGCTCGGCGTCACCGGTTCGGGCAAGACCTTCACCATGGCCAAGGTGATCGAGGAGACGCAGCGTCCCGCCTTGATCCTGGCGCCGAACAAGACGCTGGCGGCGCAGCTTTATTCCGAGTTCAAGAAATTCTTCCCGGACAATGCGGTGGAGTATTTCGTCTCCTACTACGACTATTACCAGCCGGAAGCCTACGTTCCGCGCACCGACACCTTCATCGAGAAGGAATCCTCCATCAACGAGCAGATCGACCGCATGCGCCACTCGGCGACGCGCTCGCTGCTCGAACGCGACGACGTCATCATCGTCGCTTCGGTCTCCTGCATCTACGGTATCGGCTCGGTCGAAACCTATACGGCTATGACCTTCCAGATGCAGATCGGCGACCGGCTCGACCAGCGCGCTCTGCTCGCCGACCTCGTCGCCCAGCAATACAAGCGCCAGGACATCAATTTCGTGCGCGGCTCGTTCCGCGTGCGCGGCGACACGATCGAGATCTTCCCGGCCCACCTTGAGGATCGCGCCTGGCGCATCTCCATGTTCGGCGACGAAATCGAGGCGATCACCGAATTCGACCCGCTGACCGGCCAGAAGACGGGCGAGCTGAAAAGCGTCAAGATCTACGCCAATTCGCATTATGTGACGCCGCGCCCGACGCTGAACCAGGCCATCAAGTCGATTAAGGAAGAGCTCAAGCACCGTCTGGTCGAGCTCGAGCGCGCCGGCCGCCTGCTGGAGGCGCAGCGTCTGGAACAGCGCACCCGCTTCGACCTGGAGATGCTGGAAGCCACCGGCTCCTGCGCCGGCATCGAGAACTATTCGCGCTATCTCACCGGCCGCCAGCCGGGCGATCCGCCGCCGACCCTGTTCGAATATATTCCCGACAACGCGCTGGTGTTCATCGACGAAAGCCACGTCACCGTGCCGCAGATCGGCGGCATGTATCGCGGCGACTTCAGGCGCAAGGCGACGCTTGCCGAATACGGCTTCCGCCTGCCTTCCTGCATGGACAACCGGCCCCTGCGCTTCGAGGAATGGGACGCCATGCGCCCGCTCTCGGTCGCTGTCTCGGCAACCCCCGGCGGCTGGGAGATGGAGCAGTCCGGCGGCGTGTTCGCCGAGCAGGTCATCCGACCGACCGGCCTGATCGACCCGCCGGTCGAGGTGCGCCCGGCCAAGACCCAGGTCGACGACGTCGTCGGGGAGATCCGGGAGACGACCAAGGCCGGCTACCGCACGCTGGTCACCGTGCTGACCAAGCGCATGGCCGAGGACCTCACCGAATATCTGCACGAGCAAGGCGTGCGCGTGCGCTACATGCACTCCGACATCGACACGCTGGAGCGTATCGAAATCCTGCGCGATTTGCGCCTCGGCGCCTTCGACGTGCTGGTCGGCATCAACCTTTTGCGCGAAGGCCTCGACATCCCCGAATGCGGCTTCGTCGCCATACTCGACGCCGACAAGGAAGGGTTTTTGCGCTCGGAGACGTCGCTGATCCAGACCATCGGCCGCGCCGCTCGCAATGTCGATGGCAAGGTCATCCTCTATGCCGACCAGGTCACCGGCTCGATGGAACGCGCCATGGCCGAGACCAATCGCCGTCGCGAAAAGCAGATGGAGTGGAACGCCGCCAACGGCATCACGCCGGAATCGGTCAAGTCGCGCATCTCCGACATTCTGGATTCGGTCTACGAGAAGGACCATGTCCGCGCCGACATCTCACAGTTCACCGACAGCGCCGGCGCCATGATGGGCAACAACCTCAAGGCCCATCTGGACGCGCTGGAGAAGCAGATGCGCGACGCCGCCGCCAACCTCGATTTCGAGAAGGCGGCCCGCATTCGCGACGAGATCAAGCGGCTGCGTGAGATGGAGATGTCGATCTCCGACGATCCGCTGGCCAAATACGCCGATATGGAAAGCCCGGTCTCGGGCCGCGAAAAAGGCAAGCACAACAAGGGCGTGGCCAGGCATCGTACATCGGAGGAACAGGAGCGTTTCCGCAGGCTCGACGAAGCACGCGCAGCCGAAGAGGCAGCCAAGGCTGCCCGGCCCAATCTCTTCCGCAAGCCCGATCTCGACGAGATGGGTGCCGACGGCGCGGTGCCGGTGAAGAAGCCCCTCTTCGCCAAACCATCGATCGACGACATGGGCCCAGGCACCGACATGCCGACGCCGGCCGGTGCGGTGTCGCGCTCGCTGTTCAAGAAACAATCGGCGTCCGAAGCACACGGCTCGGATTTCGGCATTCCCGGCGAGCCGACCAAACCGCTGTTCAAGAAAAACTCTCTCGACGAGATGACCGTGCGCCGCACCGAGAAACCGGTCGAGGGAAAAGTGCCGGCGAAGCCTCAGCCGATCTCTCCCGTTGTTGGGGCCGGCAGGACAGACGGGGGCGCGAAGGAACGCGAGGACAAACCAATCGTGCGCCAACGCGCCGGCATTGGTTCTTATGAAGACCCCGGCGACGCCCGCCGCGAAAAGCGCCGGCCCGCGAAGACAGGACGGCCCGGAAAGTAGTTCGTTCGAAATGCCGGCGGGACGGCGCCCCCTCTGTCCTGCCCGTCCTCCGCAGCAGCTGCGCTGCAGCTGCGGAGGGTGGACCGGACATCTCCCCCACGAGTGGGGAGATTGGCAGCTTCAGCGCCCCGCTCGACACTACCCTCCTCTTGCCCAGCGCATGACCTTTGGTGTACTCAGTCCCCACACCCAAACGTCTTGAAAGGAGGGCTGCGTGTTTATCGATCACCATCGTCAGCGTGGCCCGATTTCCGCCCTGCGAGCTTGCTTGCAGGGCTGACCAGGGACGGTCCGGGTTTTTCCCGCTTCGATTTTTTGGTCTGCCCTTCGTGGTGCGCATTGCCGAGCCTGATGGCCGCTTGCGCACTGACAAAGTGCATTGAGCCGGACTTTCCGGATAGACCAGAGAAATCGACATGGCCCTGATCAGCCTCAAATCCCTCGGCGTCACGATGAGTGCGCCGCTCTTTTCCAATCTCGACCTCACCATCGGCAGCGGCGACCGGCTCGGCATCGTTGCCGCCAACGGTCGCGGCAAGTCGACCTTGCTCAAATGCCTGACCGGCGAGATGGAGCCGACCTCCGGCGACATTACCCGCACGCGCGGCTTGCGCGTCGGCCATGTCGAGCAGTCCGTTCCTGCTGCCCTGCTTGGCCGCAGCTTTCATCAGGTGGTGGCTGACGCTTTGCCGCCCGAGCAAGCCGAAAGCGAACTATGGCGTGTCGATGTGGTGCTGGATTCGCTCGACGTTCCTGAGGCGATGCGCGAGCGAGAGATGCAGGCGCTGAGCGGCGGCTGGCAGAGGCTGGCACTGATCGCGCGTGTCTGGGTCACCGATCCCGACATGCTGCTGCTCGACGAACCGACTAACCATCTCGACCTTGCCCGCATCAGCCAGCTCGAAACTTGGCTGAACGCGCTACCGCGAGAGGTGCCGGTGGTGATCGCCAGCCACGACCGCGCCTTTCTCGACGCCGCCACCAACCGCACGTTGTTCCTGCGCCCGGACCAGTCGCCGGTGTTTTCCCTTCCCTATTCCCGCGCCCGGCAGGCCCTCGATGAGGTCGATGCCTCGACCGAGCGAAAATTCCAGCGCGACATGAAGGTGGCGCAGCAATTGCGACGCCAGGCCGCCAAGCTCAACAATATCGGCATCAATTCGGGCAGCGACCTTCTCACGGTCAAGACCAAGCAGCTCAAGCAGCGCGCGGAGCGACTTGAGGACGCGGCGGCCCCGGCGCATCACGAGAAGTCGGCGGGGGCGATCCGGCTGGCCAATCGCGGCACGCACGCCAAGGTGCTGATCACGCTCGACGACGCGGCGGTGGAAACGCCCGACGGCACGCTCTTGTTCAGGACCGGCAAGCGCCACATCTGCCAGGGCGACCGCATCGTGCTGCTTGGCCGCAACGGCGTCGGCAAGTCGCGCTTCGTCACGCTGATCCGCAACGCCATTATCGAACCCGACACGGTTCAGAACGTGAAGGTGACGCCGTCGACGGTGCTCGGCTACAGCGACCAGGCGCTGTCCGGCATCGGCGACGATACGCCACTGGCGATGGTGTCGCGCCGTTACGATGTCGGCGAACAGCGCGCCCGCTCTCTGCTTGCCGGCGCCGGCGTCGGCATCGAGATGCAGGAGCGCAGGATCAGTGTGCTGTCCGGCGGCCAGAAGGCGCGGCTGATGATGCTGGCGCTGAGGCTCGCCAATCCGAATTTTTATCTGCTCGACGAGCCGACCAACCATCTCGACATCGACGGCCAGGAAGCGCTGGAGGAGGAATTGCTCAAGCACCAGGCAAGTTGCGTGCTCGCCTCGCACGATCGCTCCTTCATCCGTGCCATCGGCAACCGCTTCTGGCTGATCGAGAGGCGGCGGCTGACCGAAGTCGACGATCCCGAGGAGTTCTTCCGCTCAGTGGCTGAAGGGGCGGGATAGATCGGATTGTAAGTTATCCGCTTACAGGTCCTTGAGTCTTGTAAGCGATCTGTTTACATACGTCATGATCAAGTCTTTCAGGAACAAGGCCCTGTCAGAGCTCTTTCAAGCCGGGAAAACCGGCAAGATCGACACCAAGATGCACAAGCGCGTTCTTGTCCGGCTTGACCGCCTGGAAGCTTCAGAAAAGCCGGAGGAGATGAACCTTCCTGGCTTTGCCTTCCATGCGCTGAGAGGCTTCGATCCCATCCGTTACACGGTCCACGTCAACGGCCCGTGGTGCATCACGTTTGAATTCGACGGCAAGGACGCCGCCCGCGTCGATTTCGAGCAATACCACTGAGGCGGCCAGATTGGAGAAGTTCGACCAATGAGCGTGCACGAGCCGACGCGTCCTATCGAGCGCTGTCCCTCCCACCCGGGAGCGCTGCTTGGGGACATTATCCCGGCAACTGGAAAGACCAAGGTGGAAATTGCAAACCTGCTCGGCATCTCCCGGCAGCAGCTCTATGATATCATCCGCGAAAAGAAGCCGGTTTCACCGGCTGTGGCCGCCCGCCTTGGGAAGCTGTTCGGCGATGGAGCCGCGATCTGGCTTCGCATGCAGGCAGCTTTCGATGCCTGGCATGCCGAACGTGAGGTGGATGTTTCGGCTATTCCGACGCTCAAGGTCGCGTAGGCGGTGGCGCTCGAATGAGAAATTAAACGCTGCGAGAAAAATCGACGACCTGTCGGATCGCCTGAACCTGCCTCGTCCTTGGGATGCCGACACGATGATGCCGGCGCCAACCCAGGGAGAATGCATCATGTCCGTCCTTTCCTCCATCGGCCGCATCGCAACCCGATATGCGGCGGCGCGTGCCCGCCATCGCAGCGAGCGCATCCTGCTTTCGCTGCCCGTCGAACTGCGCAAGGACATCGGCTTTCCAGAACTCTTCGACGCGCAGAACAGCCGCCGCTCAGCCGCCGTCCCGGCCAGGGTCATATGAACGGCCGAGCCATGCGTCTATTGCTGGAGTTCGCCGGTCGCCCGGCCAGTCCGGGCCCGGCCCACGAGAAAAATTTCAAGCCCATGTAGGACCGCCGTCACCTCACGCGTCCTATGTCCGCAAGGCCAAATCAAACGTGAAGAGGAACACGCAATGACCGACCAGACCCCTGTTCAGCCCAAGGCGAAAGTGCTCGGCGGATTGACCCCCTATCTGCAGGTGGACGGCGCCTTCAAGGCTGCCGAATTCTACCAGAAGGCGTTCGGCGCCGAACAGGTCTTTGCCTACCCCGCGGACGAAAAAGGCCGCACGATGCATGTCCACCTCCACATCAACGGCTCGACGCTGATGTTGGGTGACGCCTATCCCGAGCACGGCCACCCGCACCAGGCGCCGCAGGGCTATACGCTCCAGCTTCATCTCGGTAGCGACGAGATCGACGGCTGGTGGCAGCGCGCGGTCGACGCCGGCTGCGAGATCGTGACGCCGCTGCAGGTGATGTTCTGGGGCGACCGCTGGGGCCAGGTGAAGGACCCTTTCGGAGTCGCATGGGCGATGAACGCTCCAGTGGAGCAATAACCGTCGCAATTCGATAGCGGGCGTCAGCACTCTCGGCGAGAAGTGCGCGCCCACCTGCCGCGGGTCGCATCCCTGCCGGCCCGGCGCCGGATGCAGCAAACAAGGAGATTGCCATGTCCTATGTCGACGGTTTCGTGCTTGCCGTGCCAAAGGCAAAACTCGACGATTACAAGAAGCTGGCCAACACCGCCGGCGCCGTCTGGAAGGAACACGGCGCGCTCGCCTATGTCGAGTGCGTCGGCGACGATGTGCCTTATGGCGAGGTCACGTCGTTTCCACGCGCCGTGCAGGCCAAGGACGACGAAGTCGTCATCTTTTCCTGGATCGTCTACAAATCCAGGCAGGACCGCGACGCGGTCATGGCCAAGGTGATGGCCGATCCACGATTGCAGCCGGATATGTCGACAATGCCGTTCGACGGCAAGCGCATGATCTTCGGCGGATTCCAGACGTTCATGGAATTGTAGGCAACGCACTTGGGCGGAGCGGGAGCGCTCCGCCGGAAATGCCGAGCCGCATTAAGCCAGTCTGTCCAGCAGGGGCTTCAGCCTGTCGCCGTAGCGCTTCCACAGGTCGACCGAGCCTTGATACATCGGCTGGCGCACCTGCGCGGCGGAAGCCGTGCGCACCGGCCGGTCGGTCTGGTGGAACGACAGCACGGCATCGTCCCATGGCAGCCCGAGATAGTTGATCAGCGCCCGGCTCTGGCCTTCCTGGTCGGCGACGAAATCCTCGTAGCGCACATCGTGCACGACGCCGGGCAGCACCTTGTGCCAATGCGCCATGATGTCCGTGTAGAGATTGTGGAAATCGGCGAGTTCGCCCAGATCATAGCCGTAGCGGTGGCTGTCGCCGCGGAAATGTACCTTGTAGATCGAAAGGCAGGTTGCCGCCGCATCGCGGGCGCAATGGATGATCCTGGCCTTTGGCATCATCATGTGGATGAAGCCGACAAGCAGGAAGTTGCCCGGCATCTTGTCGGTAACGTGACGCATGTGCGGATAGCGGGCATGCAGCATGTCGAGATAGGCACGTCCCGCCTCGGCAAAATCCGTATCGGGTATATCCGAAACGCCCCAGGGGAAGCCGCCGGGCATGGTCGCCGGGAACTGCCTGCCGACCGCCGTCTTCAGGATACCGAGCTCGCCGGCCCCGTAGACCTGCGGATGGCTGGCGATGATCTGCTCGACCAGCGTCGTGCCGGAACGAGGCAGGCCGACGACGAAGATCGGCGTATCGTCGGAGATCGGGCTCGGCCTGTGCTTCTGGAAGAAATCCCTGTCGAACACCGTTTTCATAGCCTCGAATTCGGCGCGTGTCTTTTCCGCGTCGTAGTCGATGCCTTTGCGGCGGATGGCATTGCCTTCGGCGAAATAGTCGAAGGCTCTGTTATAATCCTTCAGATCGTCGTTGACCTTGCCGAGGCCGAAGGCAAGCTGCATGCGCGCCAGGCTGTCCGGCAGCGCCTTGGCGTGCTGGGCCTCCATCCCGGTCAATTCGGGATCGCGCTCCTTCTGGCGCTTGACCTGCGTCAGCATCAGCCAGGCGCGCGCCATGCCGGGATCGGCCGCCAGCGCCTGCCGGAACAGGTCGGCCGCCTCGTCGAGCTCGCCTTTTTCCATCAACCCGACGCCCAGCCCGTGCAGCAGTTCGGCGTCCTTCGGACGGATCGACAGCGCCTCGCGGAAGACGGCCAGCGCCTCGTCCAGGCGCCCCGCTTCCTGCAAGGTTTCGGCAAGCCCGATGCGGGCGCGGAAATGGAAGGGATTGCGCGCGACCGTGCCGCGATAGATCTCCTCGGCGCCCTCGAACTGGCCAAGCTGTTTCAGTGACGAGCCGAGATTGTCGCGCGCCGCGAGTTGGTCCGGCCGCAGCGCCACCGCGCCGCGGAAGAAGTCGGCGGCCGCCGCGACACGGCCGAGATCGCGCATCACCGTGCCGAGGTTGTTGAGGAAATCCGGATTCTTCGGCTGCAAGCGCACTGATTGCTCGAGGAGACCGAGCCCCTCGGCGCTGCGCCCGGTCTGGTGCAGCAAAAGACCGAGAAAATGCGCAGCCGCCGCATGGTTGACCTTGTGCGTCAGCACTTGCCGATAGAGCGCCTCGGCCTCTTGCCGCCGCCCCGCCTGATGCAGTTGCAGCGCCCTCTGCACATGCCGGTCGAGACTCGACGGCGGCTGTCCGCCCGAGCCGGAGTTGGCGCCAGCACCCGCCGCTCGTCTCTGATCTCTGTTAATGGGAAACCTGCCGTGTTTGTCCGCCTGCCGCGATCTAGGCCATTGGCGCGGCGGGTTCAAGGCTTTGCTTGGTTTCTTGCGCTTGCCATCGGCGCGGACAAGATCAAATCAGCCGGTTGGTCTCGGCCGTCTGCCTGGCGCGCCGAACCGTTCCGTCAGTATCGGCGATCGTCCGCCTTTCCGCCTCGTCGCTCCTGACGGTCAGCCGCGCCGACTTGACGATCATAGGTTTGCCGGTACGCCCGATGGCGACGGCATATGCAGTGGCCGGCCTGATGGGCGGGTTGATCGCTGTGGTATTGCCTCGTGAGCTTCTCGCAGAAACCATGGTTTTTGTCCTTTTTTTGGAGAAATAAAACGCAAATTTCGGGAGCGGACCCCAAAATGATTTTTTGAGAATTTTTGGAAAATATCATCAAACCATAGCAGAGTTTTTCAAATTAACGCAGCAATCTTTTTCCTTTGGCTTACTTATTTTTCCAAATCTTCTTGAAAACTATGCAAAGTCGAGCTACATATATATGAGCGTTTGGGCCAGAATTGGCATTTCGCGGCGTCAGAGGTTCTCGACCCGCCAATCTCATTCCAAATCATCGATATCGGCAACGCGGCGCATTTGCTCCGCGACCGTTCTCATTCTTCGAAAGACACCCATGAACACCGGAACCGTGAAATTCTACAATGGCCAGAAGGGTTTTGGCTTCATTCAACCAACCGACGGCGGTAAGGACGTTTTCGTCCATGTCAGCGCATTGGAACGCGCGGGCTTTCCTGGCCTCGCCGAAGGCCAGAAGCTGCAATTCGAGTTGGAGCGTGATGCCAAGGGCCGCGAGTCGGCCGCCAATTTGCAACTGATCTGATCCGGCCGAATTCGATGACCGCTGACCACGGATGTACTGGCAGCTCTCGAAAATGGCTTATTTCCAGCGATTGCCGGAAATAGGAAAGCGGGGCTCGTCCCCGCTTTTTTGCTTTGAGGCTCTCCGCCTCGCATGTCGCCACAGGGCTTAAAACATCAAGGCAGGACAATGCCGGACCGCACGACCCATTCCGTCGCACATTTCATGGCTCCTTTCGTACTCGGCGGGCTGGAAGGGCAACTGCCGGCGGGCGACTACGACATCGATCACGACGAAGAGCTGATCGAGGGCATGTCGCGGCTTGCCTGGCGCCGCGTCGCCACCTTCATCCATTTGCCGGCAAGGGCGGTGAAAAACCCGACCACCAGTCAACTCGTCGCCATCGATTACCTGGACCTCGAAACAGCGCTGAAGCGCGACAGGGAGAATGCAGCATGATCCGTTTCCAGCAGAATGCGCGTCCGCGCACCGACACGCCCTCGCATCTCTTCGCCGTCGGCCAGACCGTGCGCATGAAGAGCCGCACAGGGCTCCTCAACAAGACTGCGGAGCTGTTCGAGATCAAGAGCAGGCTGCCGGTCAAGGACGGCTCCCCGCAGTACCGCATCCGCAGCGAGCAGGAGACCCACGAGCGGGTCACCACGGAAGACAATCTCGAACCAGCCGACAATCCGATTGGTGACAATCCGACTGTTGGCAACAATCCGGCGGTCTGAGACCCCGGCGCCGCCAGACCACCAGCACGAGGAGCAGACAAGATGGCCAAGGGTCAACAGCGCAGCAACCGCGAAACACGAAAGCCCAAGAAGGACAAGGTGGTGGCCAAGCCCGCCTCCCCGTTCGGCTCGTCGGTCAAGCAGGCCGAGAGCGGCCTGAAGCCTAAATCGAAGAGCTGATCGCGGACGACTTCTTCCGCGCCCATCCCTGCCGCAGAATCTCCTGCCGGAGAATCTCCCTGGCGGAACAACGCATCATGGAGGCGTCCTTGAATTTCGTCATCGAGTTTTACCGATCGCGCGAAGCCGAGGAAGCGACGCTCGACAAGGTGTCGCTGGAAGCCCCTACCCTGCGCGCAGCCTGGCAGGGCGCCACCGCGCTCTTCCATACGCTCGCAATGCCGCAAATCCCCGACCGCGTGCGCATCTGCGATGAGCACGGCAGCGAGCTTTACTCCGGGCCGGCCGACGGCGCCTATCCATCCGCGTTGTGACCGTCACACGTCCCCGAAATTTGTTTTAGACGGCATCCGCGTTTTCCCAAGGTGCGGAAAAGACGAACACCCGGCCTTTCAGCAGCGGCCCCCGCCAACGATGCGGTAGTCGGCGGCGCGTGCCTCGCAGGCGTTGGGGAAGGTTCGCAACTCTCCGCCGCGCCGGGCGCAGACCGGCGCGTATTCGCGGGTGCAGAAAGTCTGCTCGCCGCCACCCTCGCCGCCGTCACGGCAGGGACCGTCGCGCACGATGCGATAACCCGCCCGGTCGGCAAGACAGGCATTGGCGAAGGTCTGGCGGTCGCCACCGCGCCGGGCGCAGACGGGCTCGTACTGTTTGGTGCAGAATTGCGGTCCCGGCCGCGGCGGCCGTGGCCGCGGTCCCGGGCCGTCGTCGACGACCACTGTACAGGCGGCAAGAACAGCCGACAGGAACAGGACGACAAAACCCTGTCGCGAGAAGATTGCCGCAAGAAACCTCATGATCGTCTCTCCCTCGATCCTCGCCTCGCTGCGTGCCGCTCCAAATACGCAGCTGTTCGGGACAATGATATTCACGAAGCAAAGGCTCAAACCAGTCGCGCTGTTGCGATCCTCCGCATTCCATCGCCGATTGCAACCCTCGTTTGCAGCCGGCTGCTAAAAAGAACGTCGCCTGGATTATCCCGGCGCCTCGCACCGCCAGCCGTCGCCGCCGCTGGCCCATGCGTGACGGGGCTGTGGCCGATGACCCCTCAGGCAACGAGGCCTATTTGCGGCGCGTCGATGCTCGGATTGGTCGATTCATGCGTCGGGACGCGCCCATCGGGGGCGGCCCGCGGCGCTATCTTGCAACCTTCACTTTTCCGTGCGATAAATTCCGTGTTCGGGCATTTGCGACCCGGAGAGCGGAACGTTTTGGACGACCTTTCCCCGATACTGTGAATCTCTGACGGCCCCGTTTTTCGGCGGGGGGTTTGACCATGCGCCAATGCATGACTGCCGAAAGCTACCACCGGGAACTGCCCTCGACGCGAGGTGGCGGGCAGGACCATCAAGACTGAACGGGTGAAGGAGTTTCCCCAATGGCCCAGACCGGCACCGTTAAATTCTTCAACGCGACCAAAGGCTTCGGTTTCATCACGCCCGACGGTGGCGCCAAGGACGTATTCGTCCACATTTCCGCGATCGAGGCCTCGGGCCTGCGCACGCTCGTCGACGGCCAGAAGGTCACCTTCGACGTCGAGCCGGATCGGATGGGCAAAGGCCCCAAGGCCGTCAACCTCCGCGCCGCCTGAGCCATCGGCCAGCAGCACGCCCTTCCTGGCCGTGCGACTGAGGCTCCGAAGCTTGAATGACTTCGGAAGAGGCAAACGAATTTTGAAGGCGCGGCGATTTTCGCCGCGCCTTTTTCATGTCGCAGCGCAGCAAAAATGCTGTCGCCCCAAAGTGGATCCGGTGTCGGGTCAACGACATGCATCATAATGAAAACTTAAAGCGCGACGCGCTTTAAGTGCCCGCAAAACTTTCTCTTGCCGATGACGCTAAAATAAAGGACAAATTTCCATTCGGGCATTTGCCGGCCCGAGACTGGAGTTTATGGGATCAAAGGAGCTTCCCATGCCGCAGACCGGCACCGTCAAATTCTTCAACCATGCCAAAGGGTTCGGCTTCATCACACCGGATGATGGCGCGAAGGATGTCTTCGTTCATATTTCGGCCGTGCAGGCGTCGGGTCTTCCCGGTCTTGAGGATGGGCAGAAAGTGACATTCGACACCGAGCCTGACAAGCGCGGCAAGGGTCCCAAGGCCGTCAACCTGTCGATCGGCTGAGCCTGCTCCGGAACGGCGGCTGTTCTGGCAGGACAGCTTCGCTCCCTGGAGCGTTCGATAGTTGATGCCCGTGCCCTCCGGTCAGGCAAAAATTCGTTCAGCCCCCGTTCAGCCACGGTCTCATATTAATCTTTCGTAAAGCCGGACCGCATCCCCGGAATTCTTACGGGCCGGCACGAAGGAGATCGACATGAACCGAATTTTCAAGACAGCCGTGCTGTCCGCCGCAGTGGTTGCCACCACGTTCGCGGCCTTGCCCGCGGCCAATGCGGGCGATTGGCGTCACCGCCACCATCATGACCATGGCGATGCCATTGCCGCCGGCGTCCTCGGCCTCGCGGCCGGCGCGCTGATCGGCGGTGCGTTGGCCAACCAGCAGCCGCCGCCCCGCGACTACTACGATGATGGCTATTACGATCGCGATGTGCGGATTCGCCCGGCGCCGGTCCGCCGCTACTATGCCGAACCGCAAGTGGTCTACGCCGACCGCTATGCCGAACCGTGGACGCGCGGCTGGTACGACTATTGCTCCGACCGGTACCGCACCTTCAACGCCCGCACAGGCACCTTCACCGGCAATGACGGCGAGCAGCATTTCTGCACCGCTAACTGATCAAGGGCTCCCCTGCCTCAACAAAAGCGCTGACCGCAAGGCCGGCGCTTTTTTGTCAAGCCGGCACCGGCTTCGGCGCGACGCGCTTCACGTCAAAAACGGATTGCTCCGCCGCTCCTCGCCGAAACGCCCGCCCGGACCGTGGCCGCAGATGAAGCCGATGTCGTCGCCGAGCGGCAAAAGCTTGTCCTTGATCGAGGCGATGAGTGCCGCATGATCGCCGCCCGGCAGGTCGGTGCGCCCGATCGAGCCGCGAAACAGCACGTCCCCGACATGGGCGAATTTGGCCGCGCGGTTGTAATAGACGACATGGCCGGGCGCGTGGCCGGGGCAATGCAGCACCTCGAAGAGATGCGAGCCGAACGAGACCGTCTCGCCTTCGGTGAGAAACCGGTCGGGCACGCAGTTGCGCACGCCGGCAATGCCATAGCGCTCGCCCTGGTTCTCAAGATTGTCGAGCAACATCCTGTCGGCCTCGTGCGGGCCGATGATCTCGACACCGAGCGCTTCCTTCAACTCCATCGCGCCGCCGGCATGGTCGATATGACCATGCGTGATCCAGATCGCGCCGGCCGATATCGCATTGTCCTTCAGCGCCGCCAGCACCTTGTCGATATCGCCGCCCGGATCGACGACGACACCGTGCTTGTCGTCCATGTCGAACAGGATCGTGCAATTCTGCTGGAAAGGCGTGACCGGCACGATGCCGGCATTGAGCTGACCCATGATCGTCCTTTCGATGTTCTCGCCGTGATGTAGAGGCGCGAGCGAAGGGCGTCCACCCTTGGGATCGGTCGTTCCAAAGCGCGTCGCGTCGAAACGCATTCATGCGGCGCGCTCTGGAAACAGAAATGGGCGGCCGAAGCCGCCCATTTGGCCAGCCCGAGATCGCAGGCTTACTTCTTCATGGCGCCCATGACCGCGCCGATAATGCCGGTCAGGATCGCGCCGCCGCCGGCGCCGCCGACGATGTTCTGCAGGTTGAGCGCGCTGCCCAGACCACTCGTCGCTGCCGCAGCCGCTGCCGGATCGACTGTGCCGCCGAGCAGGCTGCCGAGGATCGCCGCGCCGCCGACGCCGCCAATGGCGCCGCCCAGGATCTTGGGAAGCTGCCCCAGCGCCGCCGTCTTGATCGCCGCGCCGACCGCCTGACCACCGATGATGCCTGTAATGATCTGAACGATGATCGGAAGAAGCGTATTCATGTCCATCTTACCAGTCCCTCCATAGCTGCCAGCCTCCCGGGCCGACACCATCATGGAGACGCTGAATTCGGCGAAAGTCAAATGCAGAAACGCTGAAATAAAAGGGGCGCCCCGAAAACCGCCCCTGCTTGCATGAAAAGCTGTGACTTTCGTTATTCTGCGGCGATCGCGTGCTTCGGCTGAACGGCCGCAGAATAGTCATTCATCAGAGTCTTGGCGATCTCGCCGACCTCGAATCGGTACGGCCCGATCTCCGAAACCGGGGTCACTTCCGCTGCCGTTCCAGTCAGGAAGCACTGCTCGAAGCCCTCGAGTTCTTCCGGCATGATGGCGCGCTCCACCACCTCCAGGCCGCGGTCCTTGGCGAGGCCGATGACCGTGCGGCGGGTGATGCCGTCGAGGAAGCAGTCCGGCTTTGGCGTGTGGATCCTGCCGTCCTTGACGAAGAAGATGTTGGCGCCGGTGGCTTCCGCGACCTGGCCGCGCCAGTCGAGCATCATGGCGTCGGCATAGCCCTTGGCCTCGGCGGCATGCTTGGACATGGTGCAGATCATATAGAGGCCTGCAGCCTTCGATTTGGACGGCGCCGTGCGCGGGTCGGGCCGGCGCCACTCAGCCATATCGAGACGTATGCCTTTCAGCTTCTGCGCCGGATCGAAGTAGCTAGGCCACTGCCAGATGGCGATGGCGCAATTGATGCGGTTGTTCTGCGCCGAAACGCCCATCTGCTCGCTGCCGCGCCAGGCGATCGGCCTGACATAGGCATCCTTGAAGCCCTGCTTCTTCAGCAGGGTGCTGGAGGCGTCGTTGAGCTCGGCCACCGAATAGGGGATCTTGAAGCCGAGCAGCCGCGCCGATTCATGCAGGCGCTCGGTATGCTCGTTGAGCTTGAAGATCTCGCCGCCATAGGCGCGCTCGCCCTCGAACACCGCGCTGGCATAGTGCAGGCCGTGGGTCAGCACATGGATCTTGGCCTCGCCCCATTGCACGAACTCGCCATTCATCCAGATGAAGCCGTCCAGTTGATCAAAGGGAACGGATGCCATGGTAACCTCCCGCGGGCGGCAGCCCGCATATCGTTGTTCGTTGCGTGCTCTTGTCGGCCGCGCCAACTGGTTGGGGCGCCTGCCGCTGTCTGGAAAGG
This sequence comes from Mesorhizobium sp. B1-1-6, assembly GCF_006443035.1. Taxonomy (NCBI): domain Bacteria; kingdom Pseudomonadati; phylum Pseudomonadota; class Alphaproteobacteria; order Hyphomicrobiales; family Phyllobacteriaceae; genus Mesorhizobium; species Mesorhizobium sp. B1-1-6. Next base: position 189,438 of record NZ_VFWR01000007.1, read on the forward strand.
TAGGCGGATAATCGTGCTCTGGCAAACTCAGGAAGTTCCGGAAAACCCGGCCTGTCTTGCCTTTTCGTTCGCAATCCGCCCAAAACCTTGTCAAAAATTACCATTGCAGGGAAATTACGTCAATAGTACTGACATAATCTTCCCTACCCATGGAGAAAAGATGACGGATCGAAGCCGAGCAGCCGGGACACCGATCAGGACCGCGATGTCAATCGAGGATGGCATTGATTTCGCCCTCATCGAGCTGTTTTTCTTCGCCTATCGCGATTTCACCTCGGATCCCGATCAGATCCTGGCCGACTATGGCTTCGGCCGCGCCCACCACAGGGTGCTGCATTTCGTCAACCGCAGGCCGGGCCTGACAGTCGCCGAACTGCTCGATGTCTTGAAGATCACCAAGCAGAGCCTGGCGCGCGTGCTGAAGCAGCTGATCGACACCGACCATGTCGTGCAGTTGCAAGGGCCGCGCGATCGTCGCCAGCGCGAACTGTATCCGACCGCCAAGGGCCGCGCGCTGGCGCTGGCACTGGCACGGCCACAGTCGCGCCGCATCCATGCTGCATTGGAAGATTCCGGAGCCGCCGAACGGACCCAGGTGGAACGCTTCCTCGAAGCAATGGTCAATCCGGAACTGAGAGCCCAGATCGACGTTGGGTCCGCAAAAATGTCAGGGAAAAGCCATGGAGAGCACTGAACGCGCTGATCACGCGGCCGCACCGGACGACGATGCGCCGCATTTGCTTGTGGTCGATGACGACACCCGCATCCGCAACCTGCTCAAGCAATATCTGACCGAAAACGGTTTTCGCGTCACCGTCGCCGGCAATTCGGGCGAAGCCCGGCGCAAGCTCGCCGGCCTCGACTTCGATCTTCTTGTGCTGGACGTGATGATGCCCGGCGAAAACGGCGTCGATCTGACCAAGGCACTGCGGGCCGAGAAGAACGTGCCGATCCTGATGCTGACGGCGCTATCGGAAACCGACAGCCGCATCACCGGCCTGGAGGCCGGCGCCGACGATTACCTGCCAAAGCCTTTCGATCCGCGCGAATTGATCCTGCGCATAAACAACATCTTGCGCCGCGGCGGCCCTGCGACCACGCCCAAGGTGGAGCAGCTCGTCTTCGGCCCCTACACGTTCCAGATCGCCAGGCGCGAATTGAAGCGTGGCGGCGAGGCGCTGAAGCTGACCGATCGCGAGCAGGAGATCCTGGCGATATTCGCCGCGCGCGCCGGCGAAACCATTCCACGCCACGAACTGGTCGGCGACGAATCGGATGTCGGCGAACGCACCATCGACGTCCAGATCAATCGGCTGCGCCGCAAGATCGAGCGCGATCCCTCCAATCCGGTCTGGCTGCAGACGGTCCGCGGTATTGGGTATCGGCTCAGCGTCGAATAGACTACCGCCTTCGGCCTGCCTGACGGCCACGGAGCGAGCGAAAGGTGAATGGCGACCACGGAACTGGAACAGCCGGAATCTGACGGCTTGAGCACGCGCTCCACCCGGCTGCTCAAAAGGGTTCCGCGCGTCTGGAACCGGTTCTGGCGCCTCGTTTCGCTCTATATGCCCAAGCGCCTCTACGCGCGCTCGCTGATCATCGTCATCGCGCCGATGATCCTGCTGCAATCGGTGGTCGCTTTCGTCTTCATGGAGCGGCATTGGGCGACCGTGACGCAGCGCCTATCGCAGGCGACCGTGCGCGACATCGCCGCCATCATCGACCTTATCGAGACCTATCCGCACGACGCCGACTACGCCAACATCATCCGCATCGCCCAGGACCGTATGCAGTTGAAGGTCGACCTCCTGCCGCCCGACCCGCTGCCGCCGCCTGGGCCAAAGCCGTTCTTCTCCATCCTCGACGACGTTCTCTCCGCCGAGATCACCCGCCAGATCAACCGGCCGTTCTGGATCGACACGGTCGGCAATTCCAACATCATCGAGGTGCGCGTCCAGCTCGAAGGCAAGGTGTTGCGCGTCTTCGTGCGCCGCAGCCAGGCCTATGCTTCGAACACGCACATCTTCCTGATCTGGATGGTCGGTACCTCGCTGGTGCTGCTGATGATCGCCATTCCCTTCCTGCGCAACCAGATCCGGCCGATCCTGACGCTGGCCGAAGCCGCCGAAAGCTTCGGCAAGGGCCGGCCGATGCCGCGTGATTTCCGCCCGCGCGGCGCGGAGGAGGTCCGCCGCGCCGGCTTTGCCTTCATCCAGATGCGCGAGCGCATCGAGCGCCAGATCGAACAGCGCACCGCCATGCTCACCGGCGTCAGCCATGACCTCAGGACCATCCTCACCCGCTTCAAGCTGCAGCTGGCGCTGGCGGGCGGCAAGGCCGAGACCAAGGCCGCGCTCAACCAGGACATCGACGACATGCAGTCGATGCTCGAAGGCTATCTTGCCTTCGCCCGCGGCGAGGCCTCGGAAGACACCGGGCGCTTCGATCTCGAAGCCTATTTCCAGAAGCTGAGCGAGGAAGCTCGGTTGCGCAAATGCAAATTGTCGACGACGCTTTCCGGCGATCCGACCGTGCATGTGCGGCCGAACGCCTTCGCCAGGCTGATGTCGAATGTCATCGGCAACGCCTTCCGCTACGCCAAGACGGTGGAAGTGGCCGCCAATCATGGCCGCGGCTCGCTCGTCGTCACCATCGACGATGACGGTCCAGGCATTCCGGCCGAAAAGCGCGAAGAGGTGTTCAAACCCTTCATGCGGCTCGACGAGGCCCGCAATCTCGATGCCAGCGGCACTGGCCTCGGCCTGTCGATCGCCCGCGACATCGCCCGCAGCCATGGCGGCGACATCACGCTCGATGTCAGCCCGCTCGGCGGCTTGCGCGCCGTGATCAAGGTTCCGGCCTGACAGGGACTTAATCGCGGGAAGCGGAAACCGGTTCCGGACGAGGTCATGTTCGGCCGATTTCATTGGCGCGTCATGAAACCATGCTGAAGAGCGCGCATGAAGCGCGCGACCTCACTTGATTCGAGCCCCCCGTCTCACTTCGATCCCGTGCCCGCCCGGGTGTGCTGGAGCGAAGCGAGGGCAGCAGGCTGGTCGCCGTCCGGGCATCGGGCCGAGGCAACCGCCGACCTTTCGAGCAAAGGCCCGTCATGCGCATATTGATGGTCACCGACGCCTGGCGCCCACAGGTCAATGGCGTCGTCCACACGCTGGAGCGGCTCACCGAAACACTGAAATCGTTCGATGTCGCGGTGGATTTCCTGACGCCCAACATCTTTCGCACTTTGCCCTTGCCGACCTATCCCGATATCCGCCTGGCGTTGACCACGCCAGGTCATGTCGCGCGCCTGATCGAGGCCTACAAGGCAGACCACATCCACATCGTCACCGAAGGTCCGCTCGGCATCATGGCGCGGCGCTACTGCCGCAATGCCGGCCGGCCGTTTACCACCAGCTACCACACACGCTTTCCTGAATATCTCAGCGCCCGGCTGCCGGTGCCGGAAAGCTGGGCCTATCGCTGGCTGCGCGATTTCCACAATTCCGGCCAAGGCACGCTGGTCGCGACGCAGTCTCTGGCGGATGATCTTGCAGCGCGCGGCTTCAACAAGCTGAGGCCATGGACGCGCGGCGTCGACACCGATCATTTCCGGCCCGACAAGAGGAAGGATCTCGGCTTCCCCGGCCCGTTGTTCCTCTGTGTCGGCCGCGTCGCCATCGAGAAGAACCTCTCCGCCTTCCTCGATCTCGACCTGCCCGGCAGCAAGGTGATTGTCGGCGAGGGCCCGGAACTGGCGAAGCTCAAGGCGCGCTACCCCGCCGCCCATTTCCTTGGCCACCGCCCCAACGACGAACTGGCCGAAATCTACGCCTCGGCCGACGTCTTCGTCTTTCCGAGCCGCACCGACACTTTCGGCAACGTCATCATCGAAGCGCTGGCCAGCGGTACGCCGGTCGCCGCCTTTCCGGTCACGGGACCGATCGACATCGTCGGCGACGGCTTCGGCGGCGCGGTCTCCAGCGACCTGCGCGAAGCCTCGCTCGCCGCCCTCGATGTCGACCGCGCCCAGGCGCGCGAACGCGCCATGCGCTACAGCTGGAAAGCCTGTGCGGAAATGTTTCTCGATACGGTCCAGGAGGCGCTGGGCACGACGCGGAAGCTGGCCGCCTGACGCTCCCTCTCGGCTAAAACAGCCGCCCGCCGTCCGGCACCTTGCGCTCGATGGCGCCGAGCACCACGGCGCCCTCCTCGTCGGGAAAGCCGAGCGTCAGCACTTCCGACATGAATGGCCCGATCTGGCGCGGCGGAAAATTGACCACCGCGAACACCTGCCGGCCGATCAGCGTCTCGGGCGTATAATATTTGGTGATCTGCGCCGACGATTTCTTCACCCCGATCTCGGGGCCGAAATCGATCTTGAGCTTGAACGCCGGCTTGCGCGCCTGCGGAAACGGTTCGGCCTCGATGATCGTGCCGGCACGGATGTCGACACGATCGAAATCGGCGAAACTGATCTCGGGCTTGCGCTCGCTGCTTGAACTCATGTCGAAGGCATCTTGGTCAGGCGTTGCCGAAAGTCTCGAACAGCACCCCGGCCAGCGCGTCCTTGGCCGATGTGCCGGACCAGACGACGAACTGGAACGCCTGGAAGTAGCATTCGCAGGCCTCCAGCGCCGACGACAGCAGCACCTCGACCTGCTGGCTCGAAGGCTCGACCCCGCCGGCCAGAAGCAGCGACTGGCGGAACATGATCGCGCCTTCCTGCTCCCACAGGTCGAAATGGCCGAACAACATCTGTTCGTTGATCAGCGACAACAGCCGCATCACTTCCAGCGCGCGCGCCTCCGGCACCTTGATGTCGAAGGCGCAGGCCAGATGCAGCGCCTCGAAATCCTCCATCCACGAGAAGGAGACGTGATAGTCGGTCCAGCTTCCGGCGACCGAGATCGAGATTTCGTCGTCGCCGGCCCGTTCGAAGGACCAGTCATTGTTGTGGGCCACCTGCTCAATGACATCCACCGGATGGATTTCGCGGGAGAATTCGAGTTCGAGAAGTTCCATGGAATGCTTCCTGTGTTCAGGGGAGCGCCACACGCTCCGCGGGGCACACACGACGAACAATCTGATCTAGAACTCGGACGGCCAGGACTTCTCGACGCAAAGACCCCAGACCGGACCCCACCGCCCGGCGCATGACCCTGCTCCGAATCATGCAACAAATTCAGTCTATTGATCGGGAGTCGCGTGAACAGCCCAATTTTTCGCGCTGCGTCATTCGCATGTGGAAAGGCGCTGTCACACAGAGTCACGCAATGCCGGTAAGCGATTCACGGCAAAGCGCTTTTCAGGCTGGTGCTTTGTGGAAAAGTTTAACGAATTATTTTTTCGGCCTGGGCTTTGCGGAAGCCGCAGGTGTGGCCTGCCCGGTCAGTTCGGCAAGCCTGGCCTCAAGCGCCTCGATGCGGTCGGCAAGGCGAGCATTCTCTTCCCTGGCCTTGGCGGCCATCTCGCGCGCGGCCTCGAACTCCTCGCGCTGCACCACGTCCATCGAATTCAGGATGCGTTCGGCCTGTCCCTTGAAGGCGGTCTCCACCTCGCGCCGCACGCCCTGCGCGGCGCCCGCGGCATCGGTCATCAGCTTGGCGAATTCGTCGAGAATGCGGTTCGGTCCGGTCGACATGGCAAATCCTCGGTTGCTGGAATTGAGTTAGTAGTGCCGCGCGCCGAATGCAAGAACGTTGAGGGTTGCCGTTCCATCTGCGTTGCTGTGGCGCATGGCGGTGCCATTCCTGTAAGAAGCTCCCGGACGACGCCAGAGCTGTACTTGAGGGCGCAAGCTCGCCTATTGTGTTCTCGTCTCGTATTGCCTCAAGCACACTTCAGTCAGGTCACCAATGGCAACCCCTCCGCGCCGACCGACCAATCCGATGGCAGCCGCCGAAGCTGCCTTCAAACCGGTGAAGAAGCCGGCACCGCCAATTCGCGAAGCTTCGGCCGCGCCGAACGTCCGCGAGCTTGTTTCGATCCGGATCGACCGGGCCGTGCTCGATCATTTCCAGGAAGATGGCCCCGGCTGGCAGGACAGGATCAACGACGCGTTGCGGCAGTTGGTGGCCGCCAAGCCAAGGGACTGAGCTCACCGCCCGCACGGCGCGATGGGCCTGCAAGCGGTGATCCGATCCGATCTTTGAGGCCGACCACTTTGCCTTGACCCCGCCAAAACCCTGCCGCATGGTCCGCGCCAAACGCAACCGAGAGCTCCCGTTGAACGAATATTTCCTGCTGCCGCTGGCCTCGTTGCCCTTTCCCAACATCGACCCGGTGCTGATTCAGATCGGGCCGCTGGCGGTGCACTGGTACGGCGTCGGCTACATCGTCGGCATCCTGTTCGCCTGGTGGTACGCCAAGCGGCTCGCCGCCAATCCGAAACTCTGGCCCGACGGCATCCTGCCGATGAAGCCGGAGGACCTCGATGATTTCATCATCTGGGCGGCCATCGGCGTCGTGCTGGGCGGGCGCACCGGCTACGTGCTGTTCTATGACCTGCCGCGCTATATCGCGCATCCGCTCGACATCTTCGCCGTCTGGCAGGGCGGCATGTCGTTCCATGGCGGCCTGCTCGGCGTCATCCTCGCCATGACGCTGTTTTCGATCAAGCGCGGCATCCGCACCTGGTCGCTGTTCGACGTCGTGGCCGCCGGCGTGCCGGTCGGTCTTGGCCTCGTGCGCGTCGCCAACTTCATCAACTCCGAGCTCTGGGGCCGGCCAACCGACGTGCCGTGGGCGATCGAGTTTCCCAATGGCGGGCCGTTTACCCGCCATCCGAGCCAGCTTTACGAGGCCCTGCTTGAAGGCCTGGTGCTCTTTCTCGTGCTGCGCTTCCTCACCCATTCGCGCCTCAAGCTGAAGACGCCGCGCTTCGTCGGCGGCGCCTTCATCTGCGGCTATGGCGTGTCGCGCATAGCAGTCGAATTCTTCCGCGAGCCCGACCAGCAGCTCGGTTATCTCCTCGGCACCAACTGGCTGACGATGGGCATGATCCTGTCCTCGCCGATGGTGCTGGCCGGCATTTGGGCGATGACGACAGCCAAGCCGGTGCCGCAGTCACGGCCGCAGGCGACATGACGCGGCTGAAGGCACGCATCGTCGATCTGATCGAGGCAACAGGGCCGATCCCCGTCAACGAATACATGGCATTGTGCCTGTTCGATCCCGAAGCGGGCTACTACACCACGCGCGAACCGTTCGGCGCCGCCGGGGATTTCGTCACCGCGCCGGAGATCAGCCAGATGTTCGGCGAGCTCGTCGCCGTCTGGCTCTACCAGGCCTGGCTGGCGGTCGGCCGGCCGACGCCGGTCACCATCGCCGAGATCGGCCCCGGCCGCGGCACGCTGATGAAGGACATGCTTCGCACCCTGTCACGGCTCGAACCGGCACTGGCCAACGACGCTGCCTTCGCCATGATCGAGACCAGCCCTCGCCTGACCGAGGTGCAGAAACAGACGCTCGGCGCCACACCGTTCTCGATTCGCTGGCACGAGACCATCGACACGCTGCCGCCACAGCCGCTCCTCATCGTCGGCAACGAATTGTTCGACGCCATCCCCATCCGCCAGTTCGTCCGCACCGGCACCGGCTGGCGCGAGCGCGTGGTCGGTCTCGACGGCGCTGACAATCTTACCTTCTTCGCCGGCGCCGGCTCGCTCGACCCGACGCTGCTGCCCGCCGATGCCGGCGAGGCGCCGCAAGGCGCGATCGTCGAAGTGGCGCCGGCGCGCAGCGCCCTGATGGCGACCATCGCCGAGCGCATGGCCGCTCATGGCGGCTCCGGCCTGTTTGTCGACTATGGCCACCTGCGGCCGGGTGTCGGCGACACGTTGCAGGCCTTGCGCCGTCATGATCACGAAGATGTGCTGGCCAATCCCGGCGAAGCCGATCTCACCTCCCATGTCGATTTCGCCGCCCTTGCCGGGGTGGTGCGCGCGCATGGTCTCGACGCCCATCTGTCGACGCAGGGCGATTTCCTGCTCGGCCTGGGCATTCTGGAGCGCGCCGGCCGGCTTGGCGCCGATGCCAGCCAGGCGGCACGCGACAAGATCGCTGGCGATGTCGAACGCCTCGCCGGGCCGCAGGCCATGGGCGACCTGTTCAAGGTGCTTGCCATAGTGCCGCGCGGCGTTGCCGTTCGCCCGTTTGCCCAGGCACCGAGCTCGGATTGACAAGGCGTGACGACGGCCAGTCCGGTTGTGTCGGTAGCTGTTCATGGCCGGCAACTTCTCATGATAGGAATTTTTTCTTGACAAGGTGAAGGCAACTATGGTAGATATTTGGTTATGGTGCTGAGTTGCGCTAGGGACCCGCCGCACAGGCGGGTTTTTCCGTTCAATGCTCCCTCACCGCGCAGCGGCGAAGGAACCGTTACCCCGGATTGGTTGCGTTGCCCCTTCGCCACGCCGGATTGACTTTTCACCGTCACCCCTCCCAATCTCCCGTCCGGTAAAAGAGCGGCTGAACGCCGGCCGTCTCGCTTCGGACTTTTTCTTGACGAAACCGCCCACACGGACAACAACGCCCACATGCTGAATCAGACCAAACTGGATCCCGTGCGGTCGCCGCTGCTGGACCTGGCGCAGGCACAAGGCATCCGCCACGGTTATTTCACCCGCGTCGGCGGCGTCTCGACCGGCATCTATCAGGGCCTCAACATCGGCACCGGCTCGGATGACGACCAGGCGCTGGTCGCCGAGAACCGCCGCCGTGTCGCCGCCTGGATGGGCGTGCCGGCGGACCATCTCCTGACCGCCTGGCAAATCCATTCGCCTGATGTCGTCGTCGCCAGGGGACCCTTTGCAGGCGAGCGTCCCAAGGCCGACGCCATCGTCACCGACCGGCCGGGCATCGCCATCGGCGCCTCGACCGCCGATTGCGGCCCTGTGCTGTTCGCGGATGCCGCGGCGCGTATCATCGGCGCGGCGCATGCCGGCTGGAAAGGCGCCTTCACGGGGGTGCTCGAGAACACCATTGCCGCCATGGAAAGTCTCGGCGCCAGGCGTGAAAACATCGTCGCCGTGCTCGGCCCCTCGATCGGCCCGGAAAACTACGAGGTCGGGCCTGAATTCGTCGCCCGCTTCGTCGAGGCCGATGGCGAAAATGACAGATATTTCGCGCCTTCGGCGAATCCCGGTCATTCGATGTTCGACCTCAACCGCTACACGGTGGACCGGCTCGACAGGGCGGGTGTGACCGCGCAAGGTCTCGGCCGCTGCACCTATGCCGAGGAAGATCTGTTTTACTCCTACCGGCGCACGACGCACCGCAAGGAACCCGATTACGGCCGGCAGATATCGGCAATCGTTTTGGAGAGTGAATAATGGCGCTGCATTTTGAACGATCCGAATTCGACGCGCGCCGCGACCGGCTGGTGATCGAGATGGCCGAGAAGAAGCTCGACGCCATCCTGCTCTTCGCGCAGGAAAGCATGTATTGGCTGACCGGCTACGACACGTTCGGTTTCTGCTTCTTCCAGTGCCTGGTGGTGAAAGCCGACGGGTCCATGGTGTTGCTGACCCGCTCGGCCGACCTGCGTCAGGCGCGCCACACCTCGATCATCGACAACATCGTGCTGTGGACCGATCGCGATGGCGCCAATCCGGCCGTCGACCTGCGCAATCTGCTGAACGAGCTCGACCTGCTCGGCGCCCGCATCGGGGTCGAATACGACACTCATGGGCTGACCGCCTATAATGGCCGCCGCCTCGACGAGCAGCTGCAGACCTTCGGCCAGATCGCCGATGCATCCGGCATCGTCGGTCGGCTGCGCCTGTTCAAGAGCCCGGCCGAGATCGCCAAGGCCGAGAAGGCGGCGAACCTGGCCGACGACGCGCTGGATGCGGCCTTGCCGCTGATCAAGCAGGGCGGTGACGAGGCGCTGATCCTTGCCGCCATGCAAGGCGCGATCTTTGCCGGTGGCGGCGACTATCCGGCCAACGAATTCATCATCGGCTCCGGCGTCGACGCGCTGCTGTGCCGCTACAAGGCCGGTCGCCGCAAGCTCACCAAGAACGACCAGTTGACGCTCGAATGGGCGGGAGTCTTTCATCACTATCATGCGCCGATGATGCGCACGGTGCTGACCGGCAAGGCCTCGAAGCGTCACCAGGACTTGTTCGACGCGGCCCGTGCCGCGCTGCTGGCGGTCGAGAAGGCGATGACGCCGGGCAACAGTTTCGGCGACGTGTTCGACGCGCATGCCCGTGTCATGGAGGCACGTGGACTGACCAAGCATCGGCTGAATGCCTGCGGCTATTCGGTCGGCGCCCGCTTCACCCCGTCCTGGATGGACATGCCGATGTTCTACCAGGGCAATCCCGAGCCGATCGCGCCGAACATGACGCTGTTCGCCCACATGATCATCATGGATTCCGAAACCGAGACGGCGATGACGCTTGGCCGCACCTATCTCACGACCGAATCACAGCCGAAGCCGCTTTCCCGCCATGATCTCGACTTGATCGTACAGTGAATCCACGATGGGAGGCGTTCTTCGCCAAGGAGTTAGAAGGCAAATGAGACGATCGCAACTGACGACCGTGTCATTGCTCGTGGTCTTGGCGCTCGCCGCCTGCACCAACGCAAAAGACGTCCTCGAACCCTCCGCCATCACCCCGCCCACGGCCGCGGCGCCGGCCATGCCGGCAACCCAGGGCAGCGCCGCCACCCCGGCGCCTGCTGGCCCTGCCACGACCACGGCGGGCGCTTCTGCAACGACCACGACGTCAGCAACGCCGGCCCAGACCGCCGCAATCCTTGCCAGGACGCGCCTGCAGATCGCGCCGATCGTCGGCGCTTCGGTGGAAGCGGCGACGCCGCTGACGGCGGAATTGCAGACGCGCGCCAGGCAGCGCGGCATCACGCTGGCCGGCAGCGCCGACCAGACGGCGACCCATGTGCTCAAAGGCTATTTCTCGGTGATCTCCGAAGGCAAGGACACCACCGTCATCTATGTGTGGGACGTCTACGATCCCTCGGGCAACCGCCTGCATCGCATCAACGGCCAGCAGAAGGCGGCTTCGGCCAGTTCCGGCGCCAGCGGGGGCGGCGACAGCTGGAAAGCGGTGGCGCCAGCCACCATGCAGGCGATCGCCGACCAGACCATCGACCAGTTCGCGGCATGGCTCGGCGGCAAGGCGGGCTAGACCATCGGACCCGAATGGAAACGGTCGCGGGGAAATCCGATGCTCGAATAAGGGGAAGGAGCAGCGGCGCCGGGTCCGCTGCCCGGTGTTGCCCATACGCGATGGCGCGAACATTTCCCAGGATTAGCCGGCGGATTTCCAATCACGGTGCTTGCAATAGCCGCGCGGGCCGCTAAAAGCCCGGTTAAAGGGCGTAGGCGAGTCTGTTGGGGCTCTCCATCCTCCACCAGGAACGGTGCATGAAACTCTTCGCGGGCAATTCCAACAGGGTGCTGGCCGAGGCGGTCGCCCGCTATCTCAACATCCCGCTGGGCAAAGCCAGTGTCAGGCGCTTCGCCGACCAGGAAATCTTCGTCGAGATCCAGGAAAACGTGCGCGGCGAGGATGTCTTCATCCTGCAGTCGACTTCCTTTCCGACCAACGATCACCTGATGGAACTGCTCATCATGATCGACGCCTTCATGCGCTCGTCGGCCAAGCGCATTACGGCGGTGATCCCCTATTTCGGCTATGCCAGGCAGGACCGCCGCGCCTCCGGCCGCACGCCGATCTCGGCCAAGCTGGTCGCCAACATGATCACCCGCGCCGGGGTCGACCGCGTGCTCACGCTCGACCTCCACGCCGGCCAGATCCAGGGCTTCTTCGATATTCCGACCGACAATCTGTTCTCGGTGCCGGTCATGGCCCGCGATGTGAAGGCGAAATACAAGCAGCTCGGCAACGTCGTCGTGGTGTCGCCCGACATTGGTGGCGTGGTGCGTGCACGCGCGCTGGCCAAGCGCTTCGACGCACAGCTCGCCATCGTCGACAAACGCCGCGAGCGTCCCGGCGAATCGGAGGTCATGAACATCATCGGCGCGGTCGCCGGCAAGGACTGCCTGCTGATCGACGACATCGTCGATTCCGGCGGCACGCTGTGCAACGCCGCCGATGCGCTGCTGGCCAACGGCGCCACCAGCGTCACCGCCTATATCACTCATGGCGTGCTGTCGGGCGGCGCGGTCGCCCGCATCAGCGGCTCCAAGCTGCAGGAACTGGTGATCACCGACTCCATCCAGCCGACCCAGGGCGTGCTCGACGCCCCCAATATCCGCGTCATCTCGATCGCCGACCTGATGGGCGAAGCCATCTCGCGCACGGCAACCGAGGAATCGGTGTCGAGCCTGTTCGACTAATTGTCGATCCCGGCGGGCGCGTAGCGCAGCAAAACAGATTACAACGTGCAATCAGTGCTCCTGCAATGGACCTTAGACCGAGGGTTGCCGCATCAGCTTGATGCCCTCGGCATGCCTCAAGCGGCGATCGGACCGCCTATGCGCCGCGGGTTTTCGCCGGCATCTCGCGCGCCGCGCATATAGCCGCGCGGCGAGGCACCCAGCATGCGCTTGAACATGGTGATGAAGGCCGGCACGCTGTCATAGCCGAGATCGAGCGCCACCCGGGTGATCGGCTCGCCATCGGCGAGCCTTGGCAGCGCCGCGAACAGGCATGCTTGCTGGCGCCATGTCGATAGCGACAGTCCGGTCTGGCGATGAAAGGCGCGCGTGAAGGAGCGTCGGCTCATGCCGGCGGCATCCGCCCACTCGTCGATCGTCGCGCGCGGCGACGGTGCCGCCACAAAACGCCGGCACAGCGCCGCCAGCCTGGGATCGGACGGAAACGGCAGGCCAAGCGGCCGCTCCGGCAAAGTCGGGATTTCGTGCAGCAGAAGATTCATGATCAGCCCGCCGCGCCCTTCCAGCACGCCGCCTTGCGGCAGTTTTTCCGATTCCACGATCAGGCTGTGCATCAGGTCGGTGACGCCGACGACGCGCAGGCCTTCCGGCAGTCCGGGGATCGCTCCCGGCATGACATAGACCGAGCGCATCGAGACATCGCCCAGCATCTCGACGGAATGCTCGGTGCCCGCGGGAATCCACATGGCGTGATCGGGCGGCACCATCCAGCGCCCGTGCCGCGTCGTCACCAGCACGACACCGACCAGCGCATGCAGCAACTGGCTGCGGCTGTGGCGGTGCCGCGGCACATGGTAGCCGTCGGGATATTCGGTCGGCAACGCCACCGCCGGCCCGGCCACTTGCTCCAGCCATAGCCAGCGGCGCTCGTGCAACTGCTCGAGGTCGGCACTACCAGCGTGAAAAATTTCCCTGCCGTGCGGCATAAGCTATGGCCCACTTGCGAAACTATTGGACCAAACCACGAAAGAAGTCGTCCCGCAAGCAGCCTATAAGCCATCCGTTCCCAAGGCGGCCGCAGGAGCGTCCGCCAGCTTGCCCGCGGGTATGCCCGCCAAAAAGACTACGGAGCCTACCTTGACCGATACGACAGCCGTCGCCCCTCCCGCGACCGCCAGCCATGCTTCAGCCCAGGCGACGGCCTTCACCGTCATCCTGGCGGTGAGTTTTTGCCATTGCATCAACGACATCATGCAGTCGCTGCTATCGGCCATCTATCCCCTGTTGAAGGAGAATTACGGCCTCGATTTCTGGCAGATCGGCCTTCTCACCTTCACCTTCCAGGTGACCGCGTCGCTGCTGCAGCCGGTGATCGGCATGATCACCGACAAGCGGCCAATGCCCTATTCCCTGCCCTACGGCATGGCCTCCTCGCTGATCGGCCTGATCGTGCTTGCCTATGCCGGCCACTACACGCTGCTCCTGATCGGCGCTTCGCTGATCGGTATCGGCTCGGCGATCTTCCATCCGGAATCCTCGCGCATCGCCCGCTTCGCCTCAGGCGGCCGCTTCGGCCTGGCGCAGTCGCTGTTCCAGGTCGGTGGCAATTTCGGCCAGTCCATGGGACCGCTGCTGGCGGCATTTATCGTCGTGCCTTTCGGCCAGACCAGCATTTCATGGTTCGCCGTCGGCTCGCTTATCGGCATCGTCGTGTTGTGGCAGGTCGGCGGGTGGTACAGCCGCTTGCGCGCCACACAGGCGAACCGCAAGACGTCCAGTTTCGTCTCGCCCTTCCCGCGCCGCAAGGTGATGGGGGCCCTGGCCGTGCTGACGCTGCTGGTGCTGACCAAGAACGCCTACATCGCCAGCCTATCCAGCTACTACACCTTCTACGCCATCCATAAGTTCGGCGTTTCGGTGCAGATGTCGCAGGTCATGCTGTTCCTCTTCCTCGGCGCCTCGGCGCTGGGCATTCTGCTCGGCGGCCCGTTCGGCGACCGCTACGGACAGAAGGCGATGATCTGGTTCTCCATTGTCGGCGTGCTGCCCTTCACGCTGGCGCTGCCCTACGCCAACATGGAATGGACGATGGTGCTGACGGTGCTGATCGGCCTGATCCTGTCGTCGGCCTTCTCCAACATCGTCGTCTTCGCGCAGGAACTGGTGCCGGGCCGCGTCGGCATGATCGCCGGCATCTTCTTCGGCTTCGCCTTCGGCGTCGGCGGCATAGCGGCGGCCGTGCTCGGCATCGTGGCCGACATGAAGGGCATCGACTTCGTCTTCCAGATCTGCTCGTACCTGCCGTTCCTGGGCCTGCTGACGGTGTTCCTGCCCAATATGAAGGAAGCGCGGAAGGCCTAACCTGGGAAAGCGCCTCGACACGTGCGAGCGCGTCGAGGCGTTAGTGCAGGCCGAATTCGCGCAGCAACTCCTCACGGTGGCGCACGAAGCGGCTTTCGCTGCGGTCACGGGGACGCGGCAGGTCGACGGTGATCAGCCGCGCCGCGCCGCCTTTCTCCTTGGGCAGAATCAGCACTCTGTCGGCGAGATAGATCGCCTCCTCCAGGTCGTGGGTGACCATAACCATGGTGACGTTTTCCTCGCTCCAGATGCGCGCCAGTTCCTCCTGCATGGAGATCTTGGTCATGGCGTCGAGGGCGCCGAGCGGCTCGTCGAGCAGCAGGATTTCGGGCTGCACCGTCAGCGCCCGGGCGATGCCGACGCGTTGCGCCATGCCGCCCGAAAGCTGCCGCGGGTAAGCATCGCTGAACTCGGCAAGACCGACCAATGCTATGTAGAAGCGCGCCCTCTGCTCGGCCTGCGCCTTGGGCACGCCGCGAACTTCGAGGCCGAAGGCGACATTGCTAAGTACGCTCAGCCACGGCAGCAGGCGCGGTTCCTGGAAGATCACCGCCCGCTCCGCGCTGACGCCTTTTATTTGCTTGCCGTCGATCGCAACGGCGCCTTCATCGGCGATCTCTAAGCCGGCAAGGATGCGCAGCAATGTCGTCTTGCCCGATCCGCTGGCGCCGACAATGACCAGGCACTCGCCGGAGCGGATGTCGAGATTGAGCGAACGCAGCACGGCGAGCGAGCGCCCGCCGAGCGCAAAGGACTTCGACAGGTCGCGGATCGTGACCTCGCCGCGTGCTGTGGCCATGCTGGGTGCCTCCTTGCTCAATTGGTCTTGCTTTCGCCTGGCCGGTAGAGGATGTCGGCAGCCTTGAGTTTGCCTCTCGGCAGGCGACCGTCGCGCTCGAGCACGGCCACCCAGAAGTCGATGTCGCGGTCGGTCGCCACCGCCTTTTCGCGCAGGCCGAAGCCCGTCCAGTAGCGCGCCAGTTCGCCGTTCTCGCCGCGTTTGTCGAGGATTTCGGCCAGCACCTTGCGGGCCTCGTCGGGATTCTGCCGCGACCAGTCGGCCGCACGCGCGGACTGTTCGACGAAGTTCTTGGCGGCGTCGCGATTGGCGGCGATGAAATCCCGCCGCAGCACGATGAAGCCGCCCGCGATCTCGCCCAGCACGTCGGCGTCGTTGAACACGCCGCGCACACCGCCATTGGCCACCAGGGCGCCCGCGAAAGTCGCCTGCCAGTAGCCGAGCCCGGCGACATCGACCTGATGCGAGCGCAACGTCTGCTCGAGTTGCGGCCCCGGCACCACGACGAGCTTCGCGGCGTCCGGCGGCAGGCCGACGCTGTGCAGCGCCTCACGCACCGCGTAGTCGAGATGGGCGCCGAGCGTGTTGACGGAGATCGTCTTGCCGGCGATGTCCGCGATCGACCTGATCGGGCTGTCCTCCAGCACATAGAAGACGCTTTTGACCTGGCTGTTGATGCCGTTGCTCGGATAGGCGGCGACGAAGTCGTTGCCGCCGGCGATCGAGTTGATCACGGCCGGCGTGGCGGCCGAACCCAGGTCGACGCTGCCGGAGGCGAGCGCAAACAGCGATTCCGGGCCGCCGCCGGCATAGCCGACATTCTCGAGCTCGATGCCGAGGCCCTTGAAGTAGCCGAGTTGGTCGGCAAGCTCATGCGGCGAGATGCTGCCGCGGCTGGCGAGATAGCGTATCTTGACGGAAGCGGCCTGCGAGCGCGCGATCGATGGTAGCCCGACGGCGATGATGCCGGCGGCAAGAGGGGCGCGCAGAAGCAGCGAGCGGCGTGTGATGGTCATGATCCGGCCTTTCACTTTTCAAAAATGACGATGATGGGGGCGGCTGTTCAGCCGGCGGAACTGCTCCAGCGGCAAAGCCGCCGCTGCAGGCTGACCAGCACCTGGTTCGCGATCAGGCCGAGCGCGGCCAGGATGACGATCGACGCGAACATCAGCGGGATCTGGAAATTGTACTGCGCGTTCATCACCTGGAAGCCGATGCCTTTGTTGGCGCCGATCATTTCCGAGGCAATCAGCAGCAGCAGCGCGGTGGTCGCGCCGAGCCTCAACCCGACGAAGATCGAAGGCACGGCGCCCGGCAGCACGACGCGCCGGAATATGGTCAGCCGCCGGGCGCCGTAGACGCGCGCCATTTCGAGCAGCTTCGGATCGACCTCCTTGACGCCGCTGATCGTGTTGAGCAGCAGCGGAAACAGCGTTGCCCAGAAGATGACGAACACTTTGGAGGCTTCGCCTAGCCCCAGAAGCAGGATGAAGACGGGATAGAGCGCCAGGGCCGAGGTCTGCCGGAACAGTTGCAGGATCGGATCGAGCGCCGTCTCGACGCTGCGGGTCTGACCCATGACGAGGCCGAGCGGGATGGCGACCGTAGCCGCCGCGGCGAAGGCGAGGCCGGCGCGCTGCAGGCTGATGGCGATGTCGCCGAGCAGGCTGCCCCCGGCGAGGCCCTTCCAGAGCGCTACGACGATCATGTCGATCGGCGGCAATACCGCGGCATTGACCCAGCCGCCACTCGCCGCCGCCTGCCAGAGCGCCAGGAACCCCAAAAGCACGCCATAGCGCGACAGCAGACGCGTGAGGGTTCGGCCAGCCAGGCTCAGAATATCGGCGCCGAGCCCGTTGCCGTTTTCATGCGCGCCGACGCCGGTCGGCCGTTCAATGTGCTGCAAAGTCATCGTCATGCCTTTCGCTTCAACGCATCATTCGGCGGCGAGCACGGTCGAACGGGCAACCGTCCAGGGGTTCTGCGGCCGCTTGAGGCCAAGATTCTCGCGCAGCGTCCTGCCCTCGTAAGCTGTACGAAACAGGCCGCGCCGCTGTAATTCGGGGACCACCAGGTCGACGAAATCGTCTAGCGCGCCGGGCAGCCATGGCGGCAGGACGTTGAACCCGTCGGCGGCTTCGTTGCTGAACCATTCCTCCAGCTGGTCGGCGACCTGAATGGCGCTGCCGATCACGGTGTAGTGGCCTCGTGCGGTCGCGACCCATTGATAGAGCTGGCGGATGGAGAAGTTGTGCTCGTCGGCGATCTGGCGGATCAGCGCCTGGCGGCTCTTCATGCCTTCGGTTTCGCGGCTCGGCGGCAGCGGTCCGTCGAGCGGATAGCCCCTGAGATCGAGCGTCTGCCCGGCAAGCCCGTTGAGCAGTGCGACGCCGTCCTCGGGCAGGATCAGGTCGTTCAATTGCTGATACTTGGTTCGCGCCTCTTCTTCGGTGCGGCCGACAAAGGGCGCCACGCCGGGCATGATCAGCACCTGTTCGGGATCGCGGCCGGCCGCCGCCACGCGGGCCTTGATGTCGCGATAGAATTCCTGCGCGGAGGCAAGGTTCTGATGCGCGGTGAAGATGACCTCGGCCGAGGCGGCCGCGAGCTTGCGCCCATCCTCGGACTGGCCCGCCTGCACGACCACGGGGTGGCCCTGCACCGGGCGGGGCACGTTGAGCGGCCCTTTGACACTGAAATGCTCACCCTTGTGGTCGATGTCGTGAAGCTTGTCCTTGTCGTAGAAGCGGCCCGTTTTCTTGTCGCGGATAAAGGCGTCGTCCTCCCAGCTGTCCCACAGCGCCTTGACCGTCTCGACATGCTCATGCGCTCGTGCGTAGCGCTCGGCATGGTTGGGCTGGATGTCGCGGTTGAAGTTGCGCGCCGTGTCGTCGCCCGCCGAGGTGACGACGTTCCAGCCGGCCCGGCCATTCGACAAGAGGTCGAGCGAGGCGAATTTGCGGGCAAGCGTGTAGGGCTCCTCATAGGTGGTCGAGGCCGTGGCGATGAATCCGAGATGCGTCGTCAGCGGCGCCAGCGCCGCAAACAACGTCACCGGTTCGAAACCCGCGATCTTGGCGTTGCCGCCTTCACGGGCGCCAAGCCCGACCGTCAGGTTGTCGGCGAGGAAATAGGCATCGAACAAGCCGCGTTCGGCGGTCAGCGCGAGCTGCTTGTGAAACTCGAAATTGGTCGCGCCGTCGGCCGGAGCGTCGGGATGGCGCCAGGCGGCGACATGCTGGCCGCCACCGGGTAGAAAGGCGCCGAGCTTGATCTGTCTTGATTTGATGGTCATGGCTGGGTCCCTTTGTTCGAAAACCATTTGGAGTTCAGGCGGCGAGGCCGACGCTGCGTGCCGTCCCGACGACGCGGGAAACCTCGGCAACCGCCTGCCGGGCGCGGGCATGGATGGCCTCCGACACCAGGACGCCGTCGGCGAAATCCTTGTCCGATGCGTAGATTGCGGTCGGCACGGTCAGCGCCTCGAAAAAACCGAACAGCGGCCGCAGCTGATGTTCGACGATCAGCGAGTGGCGTTCGCCGCCGCCCGTCGCGGCAAGGATGACCGGTTTCCCGCGCAACGA
Organism: Mesorhizobium sp. B1-1-6; assembly: GCF_006443035.1. Classification (NCBI taxonomy): domain Bacteria; kingdom Pseudomonadati; phylum Pseudomonadota; class Alphaproteobacteria; order Hyphomicrobiales; family Phyllobacteriaceae; genus Mesorhizobium; species Mesorhizobium sp. B1-1-6. The sequence continues at coordinate 208,516 of NZ_VFWR01000007.1, forward strand.
CGACGGATCGAGCAGATCGAACAGATGCTTGAAGAGCCCGGTATAGCTGCCTTTGAAGGTCGGCGACCCCGCGACCAGCACGTCGGCGCCGACCAGTTGTTCGATGATGGCGCGGGCCGCAGGATCGAGATCGCCGAGGCGCCGAGCCGCCGGCAACGACGGACCGAGATTTTCAATGTCGTATATAGCCGAGGTCGCCCCGATGCGGTTCGCCGTCTCGCCGGCGATGTGGCTGATAAAGGCCTTGGTCTTCGATGGGCGGGTCAGGTTGCCGGATATTCCCACCACCAGCTTGTTCGTCATCGGGCTCTCCTCGCGGTCCTTATTCATTAAGACTATCGATTTTGTAGAATTAAATGAGCGAGAAGATTTCAAAACTGGCGGAATAGGGAGATTGAGTTTGCGCCGCAGCGCCCTTCAGTGGTTCGGCAGATGCGCGGTTCCGGCCAAGGACGTCGCCATTCTCGGACGCCAGGCCGACGAGCGACAGATCCAGGTCGACCCGACCGCCGCCGCAAGCTGCCCGTCCACTGCAACGCTCGAATGAGACCCCGACCGGACGCTGGCCGAACTCGATGCCTGAACCGAGAGATCCAGCCGCTGTGCGCGGCGTTGACGAGCGATCGTTAGCCACACCCGCGCCTGGCAGCCGTCCCGAAGGATGGATTGTGCGGGGCGAGGATCAAATCGACGGCCCGCCGTGCGGGTCGGCGGGACCTGAGCCAAGCCTGATCAGGCGGATTTCAGCACGGTGAATGGGCGCTTGACGGTCCGCTTGGCCTGGAAACTCCCGGCCGGAGCGGGACGGCCGACATGAAAACCCTGGACCTTGTCGATGCCGAATTCGCGCATGAGAGCCATCTGCTCGTCCGTTTCCACCCCTTCGACCAGGATTTTGTGGCCGCGGTTTCGGACCAGGGCGACAATGTCCTGGAGCATTGCCTTGCCGTTCGGGGTGGCGCAGTCGTGAAGGAAGGAGCGGTCGATCTTCACCGTATCGAAATCGATCAGGCGAAGCCACGAGAGGCCAGCGAAGCCGGTGCCGAAATCATCAAGCCAGATCTTGATCCCCAGCAGCTTCAGGTCGCTGATGCAGCGAAGAATGTCCGAATGCATCTCCATCTCCAGCCCCTCGGTGATCTCGAAGGCCAGCCTGTTGCCGGTTACGCCGGTCTCGCCCAGGATGGTCGCGACCGACGCCGCGAAGCCGGGCGTCTTGAGCTGGATCGGAGAGACGTTGACGCTGACCACGCGCACATGATCGTGCGCCAGGAGCTCGGCGCACACAGTCCTGATGGCCCAGCGCCCGAGTTCCAGGATGGCGCCGGTTCGCTCCGCTACAGGGATGAACAGGCTCGGCGGAACCGATGTGCCGTCCAGCATTTTGAGGCGCATCAGGGCCTCCACCGCTTCAACCCGGTCCGTCGCGACATCCTGGATCGGTTGATAGACGAGTGAAACGAGATCCTGGCCGATCGCGATCTTCAGCAAAGCCGCAATGTTCTCGCTCTCGTCGCTGCTCTGGGGATCGGTTGGGTCGAACAGCCGGGCACAGTTTCGACCGCCTGCCTTTGCCAGATAGAGTGCGCGATCGGCCTCGTGGATGATCTTCTCCAGCTTGGCACCGGTCTGCCTCCTGGTGAATGCGGCGCCAACGCTTACCGTCACAACCGAGATACCGTCGCGCCGCAGTTCGTGGGTAAGCGCCAGATTCTCGACGGTGCGGCAGATGGCTTCCGCGATATCTATGATCTGATCCTTGTTCTCCATGCGGGCCAGGACGATGAATTCTTCACCGCCGTAGCGGCCGATCGAGCCATTGTATTCCCTGATCATATCCCGGAGGGCATTGGCGACATGGATAAGGCAACGGTCGCCTTCCTGGTGGCCGTAGCAGTCATTGAACTTCTTGAAGAAGTCCACGTCGATGAGCATCGCCACGAAACTGGTGCCGACCCTTTGCCACTCCCCCCAGTAGTCCCTGAGCTTTTCGTCGATCGCCCGTCGATTCTCCAGACCCGTAAGCGGATCGGTCCGCGACAGCCGCAGCAGGGCCTTGCCGCGTTCGGTGGCTTCCTTGTGCTGGATTTTGGCCTCCAGCGCGTTCAGGAAGACGTTGTAGCGCTCCTCGTTCAGCTTCCAGTTCACATAGGACGTGAATGTGAAGCACGAAACGTAGAAGGCGCCAAATACCATCTTGTATGTTACCGTGGCAGGCACAAAGTAATTCACGGCATACAAGACACACATAATGATGGTTGATGTCACGATCGATAAATTAAAACTGAATGTAAAGAATAGATTCGCACTCATCATGAAAATGGTGCCGAATACCATATAGTAGGCGACGCTTTCCTTGTCCGCGCTCATAAAGGCCGGGAACAACCAGCCGATATAGCCGAAAATGATGGCCCCGGCGCAAGTCACGTCGAGCCATTCCGTGGCCACTCCCCGGCGAAGTTGCGCCTCCAGGATCGACAGCGCGGTCACGCCGACGGCGAAGCGCGCCATGATCGTATAGGCCGCCACGTCCGGGATCAGCAGCAGATCCGTTGCCGAAAACAGGAGATAGATGGCCACGGCGATCCAAAGCCCAGGCCGGGCTTCCAGTCTTCGCTTCGCCTGGGCTTCCCTCCGGTAAAGGACGCGAAGCTCGTCGGGCCCCGGCTCGTAGCGGGCTTCGTACGGCTCTACATGCGCCATGTCGGCCAGTCTGGATGACACGCGTTCGCTCTCGACAAATCCTGGTTGAAGGGGATTTTGCGTTCCAAGTTCTTTTTTGGCTTCTGCCCCCACGCGGGCCAACTCCTTGGACGCGACGGCGACTGCGCACCTCGCACGACAATGCAACGGCGCGAAACAAATTTCGGTTAATTCAGGCCGTGAATCCAATGCGGTGGGTTTTAACGCGCGAACATGGTTGGCGGGAAATTAAGCATACCGTTAAAATGCGTTCGGGACGACATTGGCAAATCGAGCATTGTACGCAATAAGTTAACTGACTGTTAACTATGGAGTGCTCGAGTGCAAAGTGTCTTTGATGGCAAAAGCCTGATTACTGCCGAGATGATTGCCGGCAGTTTTCCTCGAAGAAAGCCCGAGCATCACGGCGAGGCGTTCGAAACCGCCCGCGCGGAACTCGCGCTCATTCTCCACGCGACACACCAGCAGGTCGAGGAAGAGAAAGACCCTGCCGAGATCGTTCGTCGCCTGCTGTCCTATCTCAACGCCCTGCGGGCCAAGGTTCACCCCGACGTTTGGCAGTCGTTGATACCGGTGGCGCAAAACCATCCGATCCTTGACTACTTTCTCCAGGACCCGCTCACCCGGTGGTCATTCACCAAGCCCAGGGGCTATTCCGGCGACGCGCAGTTGCTTGACTACATCTATTGTGATCCGCACGTGGCCGAAAGCGTGGCCGGTGCCTCGGACACAGGGAAGGCACTCTACAGCCATACCAAGGACGTACCGTCCTGCGTGGCGGCGCGGGAACGGCGCGATCTCTTGACCCGGTATGTCGACGAGACGGCGGACAAGAGCGGACCGCAAGCCGAGGTCCTGGCGATCGCCGCCGGTCATCTGCGCGAGGCCAATCGTTCGACCGCCTTGGCTGAGGGCCGCCTCAAGCGTTGGGTTGCGCTCGATCAGGATCCCCAGAGCGTTGGATTGATCGCGCGAGACTTCCAGGGCACCGCGGTCGAGGCCGTCGACGGCTCGGTGCGGACCGTGCTCACCAGGGGCCACAAGCTGGGCAAGTTCGACCTCATCTACGCCTCCGGCCTTTACGACTACCTCCAGCACAACGTCGCCGTGAAACTCACGAAGACTTGCCTGCAGATGCTCAAGCCGAACGGCAGGTTCCTTTTTGCCAACTACGCCGAGGGCAATCCCGACGCCGGCTATCGGGAAACGTTCATGGACTGGGTGCTGCTGCTGCGCTCCGAGGCCGACATGTGGAACATCATCAATGCCAGCGTCGACCGCAACACCGTCGAGGCGCAGGTGTTCTTTGGCGAAAACCGCAACGTGCTGTATGGCGTCATCGAAAAGCGCGGATAGGGCAATTCCAGGAAAAATGTGCAGCGGTTTTCCCGGAGAAAGTGCGTAGCGCCTTCCCGGGCAATTGCCTAAGACAAAGAACTGGAGCGGGTCGGCGATCCTATCACGCTGAACCGCTCCAGTGACAACCTTGGACCGGCGCCGGCGTGAAGCCTCGAGCGCTTTCGGCCGGGCGAGGCGTCCCGTCCCGGACCATTGCCTTTGGATGACTGCCTTTGGCTTGCACCTCCGGCCGCCTTCCGCTATAGAGCCGCCACCCGCGTAGACACCCTTGGAGGCAACGCGGCGGAAGGCCGCCTCACCCGGCGGCTTTCGACGTTTACGGTCCAGGCCCATTGCCAACCGCAAACGCTCCAGAACAACGCGAAAGGAAGTGCCATGAGCCACGATACTTACGAGCTCAAGGCCGAAGCGCGCGAACAGGTCGGTAAGGGGTCCGCCCGTGCAGTTCGCCGCAACGGTAAAGTGCCTGCAGTAATTTACGGTGACAAGCAGCCTCCCCTGGCGATCGCTCTCACCTACAAGGACATCTACTACAAGATCCACGGCGGCGGGTTCCTGACCACGATCGCCACGATCGATGTCGACGGCAAGAAGATCCAGGTCCTGCCGAAGGACTTACAGCTCGACCCGGTCAAGGATTTCCCTGTCCATGTCGACTTCCTGCGCATCGGCAAGGACACCGAGGTCAATGTCGACGTGCCTGTCCACTTCATCAACGAGGACAAGTCGCCCGGCATCAAGCGCGGCGGCGTGCTCAACATCGTGCGTCACGAGGTCGAGTTCCACTGCCCGGCCAATGCGATCCCGGAATTCATTACCGTCGATCTCACCGGCGCCGACATTGGCGATTCGATCCATATCTCGTCGGTCAAGCTGCCGGCCGGCGTCAAGCCCGTCATCTCCGACCGCGACTTCACCATCGCGACCGTCGCCGGTTCGTCGGCGATGAAGCCGGAGACGGAAGAGACGGTCGAGGCTGCACCTGAGGCGGCTCCCGCCGCCGAAGAGAAGTAACTTTTTCACGCCCGGAGCTGACGATGCCGCTTGTCTTTGCAGGCCTCGGCAATCCGGGCGCGAAATATGCCGCCAACCGGCACAATGTCGGCTTCATGGCGGTGGACGCGATCGCCCGCCGCCACTCCTTTTCGCCCTGGTCTAAGAAATTCCAGGGATTGATCGCCGATGGCACGCTCGGCGGTGAAAAGATCATCCTGATCAAGCCGCAGACCTTCATGAACCTGTCCGGCCAGTCGGTCGGCGAAGCGCTGCGCTTCTACAAGCTCGGCCCCGGGGCGCTGACCGTCTTCTACGACGAGATCGACCTTGCCGAAGGTAAGCTGCGCATCAAGACCGGCGGCGGCGCCGGCGGCCACAACGGCATCCGCTCGATCGACGGCCATGTCGGCAACGCGTATCGGCGTGTGCGCATCGGTGTCGGCCATCCCGGCGTCAAGGAGATGGTGCAGCATCATGTACTCGGCGATTTCGGCAAGACCGACCGCGACTGGCTGGACCCGCTGCTCGACGCGGTCGCCGACAACGCGGCGATGATCGTCAAGGGCGACGAATCCGGCTTCATGAACAAGGCCGCCCTCGCCGTTCAGGGCAAGGCCGGCGTGGAACCGGAAAAGCCGGCGCCCAAGCAGCAAAGCCACATCCGCCAGGCACGGCCGCAACAGGCGCCCGCCAAGCTGCCGGAGAGCGGCCCGATGGCCGCCATGCTGAAGAAGCTGTTCGGCAACAAGGACTGAGCTCGGGTCCATACGGCGTTACAGGGCTTGACGTTCATCACCCCTATCGCCCATAGCCCTCACCAAATCTCAAATTCCCGATAGGACCGGACAAAATGGGTTTCAAATGCGGCATCGTTGGCTTGCCCAATGTCGGCAAGTCGACGCTTTTCAACGCGCTGACGAGGACGGCCGCCGCGCAGGCCGCCAACTACCCGTTCTGCACCATCGAACCGAACACCGGCGAGGTGGCGGTGCCCGATCCGCGCCTGCAGAAGATCGCCGCGATCGGCAAGTCGAAGGAGATCATCCCGACCCGCATCTCCTTTGTCGACATCGCCGGCCTGGTGCGCGGCGCCTCGAAGGGCGAAGGCCTGGGCAACCAGTTCCTCGCCAACATCCGCGAGGTCGATGCCATCGTGCATGTGCTGCGCTGCTTCGAGGATGACGACATCACCCATGTCGAGGGCCGCATCGACCCGGTCGCCGACGCCGAGACGGTCGAGACCGAGCTGATGCTCGCCGACCTCGAGAGCCTCGAACGCCGCATCGCGCAATTCCGCAAGCGCGCGTCCGGCAAGGACAAGGAAGCCTTGACCGTGCTGCCGATGATGGAGGCAGCGCTTGAGCTTCTGCAGGCAGGCAAGCCGACCCGCATCCTGCTCGACGGCATCTCGGCGGAAGACCTGCGCATTCTGCAAGGCTTGAACCTTCTGACCTCACATCCCGTGCTCTACGTCTGCAACGTCGCCGAGGCTGACGCGGCCACCGGCAACGAGCACACCAGGGCCGTGGAGCAGATGGCCGCCGCGCAGGGCGCACGCACCGTCGTTATTTCGGCCGCGATCGAAGCCGAGGTTGCGCAGCTCTCCGACGAGGAAGAGATGGAATTCCTGTCCTCGCTCGGCCTCGACGAGCCCGGCCTGAACAAGGTGATCCGCGCCGGCTACGAATTGTTGCAGCTCATCACCTATTTCACCGTCGGGCCGAAGGAGACGCGCGCCTGGACTGTGCACAAGGGCGCCAAGGCGCCGCAGGCCGCCGGCGTCATCCACACCGATTTCGAGCGCGGCTTCATCCGCGCCCAGACCATCGCCTACAATGATTTCGTCACGCTGGGCGGCGAAGTAGCGGCCAAGGAAGCCGGCAAGGCGCGCGACGAAGGCAAGGAGTATGTCGTCCAGGACGGCGACATCATGCTGTTCAAGTTTAATACGTGATCCTTCGGTCATCTCCGCAGGGACCACAGGCCAGAGTGTGAACAGACCAGGCCGGGTCGCATTCCCGACAGGGTAAGGCCGTGCACGGGCTGCCCTCGCTAGGCCTTTCCGCTATTGGCTCAGTGAACGCGGAAGGGGACCATATGAAAAGGACCATCCCGACCCTGATCGGTTTCTCGGCCATTCTGACCTGGTCGTTCCTCGCGCTGCTTTCGACCGCCGCGGGGCCGATCCCGCCCTTTCAATTGGCGGCAATGACGTTTCTGCTGGGAGGCTCAGTCGGGGCGGCCAGCTGGATTGTCCGCCCGTCGGCGCTCAAGTCGCTGCGGCAGCCATGGCAGGTCTGGGCAATCGGCACGGCAGGGCTGTGCATCTATCACTGCGCGTACTTTTTCGCCATCCAGTCCGCCCCGCCGGTCGAGGTGAGCCTGATTGCTTATCTCTGGCCATTGCTGATCGTCGTCTTCGCCGCCTTCCTGCCGGGAGAGCGGCTGAGGTCTCACCACATAGCCGGTGTGATGCTCGGCCTGGCGGGTGCCATCGTCGTCATCACCAAGGGCAGCAGCGTGGGGCTTGCTGACGGCGTGAAGCCGGGCCACGTCATTGCCCTGTTCTGCGCCTTCGTCTGGTCCGGTTATTCCGTCCTGTCGCGCCGTTTCGGCCAGGTGCCGACCGATGTGGTGGCGGTGTACTGCCTGATCACCGCGGCCGTGGCCTTCACTCTCCATCTCGCGCTCGAGATCACTGTCTGGCCGCAGACGATGACGCAATGGAGCGCTATCGTCATTCTAGGCATGATACCGCTCGGCGCCGGCTTCTACGCATGGGACCATGGCTGCAAGCGTGGAGACATCATGATCCTGGGCGCGCTTTCCTATGCCGCGCCGCTGTTCTCGGTGATCGTGCTGCTGCTGGCCGGGTTCGGCGTCTTCCACTGGTCCGTTGCGCTCGCTTGCGTCCTGATCACGGTCGGCGCGGTGATCGCCGCCAAGGACGTGTTGCTGAAGTCGCAAAAACAACCTCTTACCGAGGAACCATCGCGCGCATAGGGCCCGATCTGAGACTGCGACGTGGCTACTGCCCCACCACCGCCCGTCCACTCACCCAGACAGCAGCGATGTTGGCGCGTGCCGCGTTGAGCACGATCTTCTGGAAGACATCGTCGAGCGTGTCGTCCGCCATGCTGACATGAATGTTCGAGGCCTTCGCCGTCGTGTCGATCAGCAGCGCGTCGAATTCATGGCCGACGCGAAAGCTGCCCGTCGGCAGGTCGAGCGCTTCGGCACCGCCGGCGGTGGCCAGCCAGAACGCCTCCTGATGCGTGATCGGCGCGCCGGGCGCGCCGCGCTGCGCTGCGTCCAGGCCGGCATGGACACCGCTCTGCAGCGTCCTCGAGGCTGACAGCGCATGCCGGCAGCCGTCGAAGAGCGACGGGCTGTAGCCGCCGGAAATGTCCGTCCCGAGCCCGACATGCATGTGCCGGTCAAGCGCGTCGCGCAGCGGAAACACCGCATTGGCGAAATAGAAATTGGAAAGCGGGCAATGCGCGACGCCAGCCCCCTTCCCCTTGATGAGGTCCATATCCTGCCCGTCGATGAAGTTTGAATGCGCCAGAATGGTGCGGCGCGTCAGCAGGCCGAAATCGTCCAGGCTAGCCGCGTCGGTGCGGCCGAAGCGCGTCTCGACGAATTTTTTCGCCCAATCGCTCTCTGAGCAATGTGTCTGCACGTGGCAGCCGAACTCGGAAGCGAGTTCGCCCAGGCCTTGCAGCGCCGCATCCGTGCAGCTTGGGATGAAGCGCGGCGTGATCACCGGCCGGACCAGCGGCCTTTCGCCCGAAGCCATCGCCCTCACCGCCTCGATGAACCGCCTGGTGTCCGACACCGCGCTTGCCGCGTCGGCATCGCGATAGAAAGACGGGCACTGCTCGGGATCGTCCATCGCCACCTTGCCGACCAAAGCGCGCTGGCCCTTTTCGAGGCATATCTCGGCAAGCGCCAAGCTGGCCTCGACATGGACGGTGGCAAAATAGAGCGCCGTGGTGGTGCCGTTGGCGAGAAGATTGTCGACCAGGTCGGCATAGACCTCGCGGGCGTAGCCGGTGTCGGCATAGCGCGCCTCGAGCGGAAACGTATATTTTTGCAGCCAGACCTCGAGCGGCACGTCCAGTGCCTTGCCCATTTGGGGCCATTGCGGCGCGTGGATGTGCAGGTCGATCAGGCCGGGCAGCAGGAACTGGCCTTCGCCGAGCTCCACTAGGCTGCCCGCCTGGCGGGCATCGGTCTTCCTCGCCGCGTATTCGGGATGGCCGGGTGCGAGAATCTCCGCGATCCGTCCCTGTGCATCGATGCTGATCAGATGGTCCTTCAGCACCTCCAGCCGGCCGCGCTCCGGCGTGTGGAAGGCGGTGCCAAGCAGCGTGAAGGCCTCTCTTGTCATGGATCGCTCCGGTTGCGCTGGCGCGTGTGGCCGTTATTGCATGGCGCGCAAGAAAACAGTTGGCAAACCTTTGCGCCGCTGTCCTTTGGCGCCGACTGATCCCATGATCGGCCGGGAAATTCCAGAGGGGACATCATGGAACGCACTGCACCGGAAATCACTTTGATTGCTCAGCCGGACGATCCGCTGCCACTGGGCAAGGCCGCCCTGCTCGGCCTCCAGCACGTGCTGGCGATGGATGTTTACATCGTGCCGTTCATCATCGCATCGGTCCTGGCCTTCAGCGCGGGCGATGCCGGCGCCTTCATCCAGTCGGCCTTCGTCGCGGCGGGCATCGCCACCCTGATCCAGTCGCAGCTTCTGATGCGCCTGCCGGTGGTGCAGGGGCCGTCTTTTGTGCCGATCGGCGCGGTGCTGGCTATCGCCTTCGGCGCCGGCGGCGGCATTGCCGGTCTTTCCGCGGTGATCGGAGCGCTCATTCCCGGCGCCATACTGGTCATGCTGCTCGGTTCGCCCACGGGAATCTTCCATCGCTTGGTGGACCGCTTTGTTCCGCCCATCGTCGGCGGCGCCATCATCATCGTCGTCGGCATCGCGCTGATGCCGGTCGCACTCCGCGAAAGCGTGTTCGCGGTCCACGGCACTGCCACCGTCGGCGGCAATATCATCCTTGCCTTTGTTGCGGCGGCGGTGCTCGTCGGCTGCATGCTGACCGGCATGGCACTCGGTGCAAAGGGCGCCTGGCTGCGCCTGCTCTCCGTAATCATCGCACTTGTGGCCGGCTGCGTGGCCGCCGCCTCCATGAGCCAACTCAACATGGGAGCGGTCTCCGAGGCGACCTGGTTTTCGATGCCGCGCATCGCCTTCCTCAATCTTGACGTGACGTTCTCGCTCTCGGCGACGCTCACGATGCTCATCGTCTATATCGTGGTCCTCGCCGAAACCACCGGCACCTGGTTCGCGGTCGGCGCCGTCATCGACAAGCCCCTGTCGAACGAACAGCTCGACAGGGGCGCCACCGGCGAAGGCCTCGGCTGCCTGGTCAGCGCACTGCTTTGCAGCACGCCGGTCACCGGCTATTCGTCGAATGCCGGCATCATCGCCATCACCGGTATCGCCAGCCGCGCCGCCTTCGCCGCGGCAGGCATCTTCCTGATCCTGTTCGGACTGATCGGCAAACTGTCGGCGGTGATCGCCTCGATCCCGGGCCCGGTCATCGGCGGCGTGTTCGGCGTGCTCTGCGTCGTCATCGCCATGAACGGGTTCCGCGTCGTGCGCGGCACGCCGCTGACGGAAAGGAACATGCTGGTCGTCGGCCTGCCGATCCTGATGGCCCTATTTGCTACGCTTGCGCCGCCGGATTTCGTCAAGACGCTTCCCGATATCGTGCAGTACATTCTGGGCTCGTCCATCGCCTTTGGCGCCGTCTGGGCCATCGTGCTGCACCAGATCCTGCCGAGCGCCCGATAGGGGCATTCGCAGGCCGGCCCCCGCGGGTCCGGCCTGCTCTCCTCGATAAGCCCGAAGCGCGGTCGATGACCCGACCCGTCGAAGCTTTCATGCTGCCGGCTGCTCGACGAATTTTTCTGAGCGCCCCTGGTGTCGGCCCCAAGTCCGGCTTGTCTTGATTTTGTCATGCCGCAAGTCTAAGCGGCGGGCACAGGCTCGGCGCACGAAGGCTAGTGCGATCCGATACGACGCAGCAATCCGAACGCGCTTTCCGGCAAGGAGATCTGGCGATGATCAAGGCTTTCGTCGTGGACAATGATCGCCTGCGTCTCACGGACGATCTCCTGGCCAATGGCGACAAGGTCGTCTGGGCCGATCTCTTCAATCCGACCAAGGACGAAGAGGCTACAATCGAGAATTGGCTCGGCATCGCCATTCCGACCCGCGAGGAGATGGAGGAGATCGAGATTTCCAGCCGCCTCTATATCGAGGACGGCGCCTACTTCATGACCGCCACCTTGCCCGCCCAGACCGACGTCGACGATCCCCTGATCTCGCCGGTCACCTTCGCGCTCGCCGGCAACAGGCTGGTCACCGTGCGCTATCACGAACCGAAAGCGTTCAAGACCTTCCCTTTGCGCGCCGAGAAGGTGGCGACCGGCTGCACCAGCGGCGACACCATCCTGATCGGCCTGCTGGAAGCGATCGTCGACCGGCTCGCCGACATCCTCGAGCGCGCCGGCCGCGACGTCGAAGCGATCTCGCGCGACATTTTCGAGGCGCGATCGACCAAGGTGTCGAAGCGCAACCGTGATTTCCAGGAGCTCTTGAAGGGCATCGGCCGCAAGGAGGACATCGCTTCCTCCGTGCGCGACAGCCTGATCTCCTTGCAGCGGCTGGCCGGCTTCCTCGCCCATGTCGCGACCCAGGCCAAGATGAGCAAGGACGTCCGCGCCCGCATCAAGACCTTGTCGCGCGACGTGCTTTCTCTTGCCGACCACGCCACCTTCCTGTCGCAGAAGATCTCCTTCCTGCTCGACGCCACGCTCGGCATGATCTCTATCGAGCAGAACGCCATCATCAAGATCTTCTCGGTCGCCGCCGTCATCTTCCTGCCGCCAACGCTGGTCGCCTCGATCTACGGCATGAATTTCGATGTCATCCCCGAGCTCAAATGGGAGCTCGGCTATCCGTTCGCGATCGCCATGATGGTTCTGTCGGCGATCCTGCCCTTCTGGTATTTCCGCCGCCGCGGCTGGTTATGATCGCAACGGCCGGCCGGGCGCCCGCGGCTGGCTCACCAGAAAGGGCTTGACCAAACGCCGTCCGGCCTGCATCCGGGTTTGCCGATCCATGTGGATCGCGCGTTCTGCAACCGGATTCCACGCCATGACTGGAAAGACATGGGCCTATGAGGACTTCGTCGAAGGAGCCTCGTTCGACCTCGGCACCAAACAGGTGAGCGCGGCCGAGATCATCGAGTTCGCCAGCGAATTCGATGCCCAGCCGATGCATCTCGACGAGGAGGCCGGCAAGGCAAGCATCCTGGGCGGCCTCTCGGCCTCGGGCTGGCATACCTGCGCCATGTTCATGCGCATGCTATGCGATGCCTTCCTGCTGGACTCGACCTGCCAGGGCGCGCCCGGCGTCGATCAGGTCAAATGGAAGAAGCCGGTGCTGGCCGGCGACACGCTCAAGGGCAGCCTCGTCGTCCTGGCCAAGCGTCCTTCGAAATCGAAGCCGCAGCTCGGCTTCGTGACCATGCGCAGCGAGCTGGTCAACCAACGCGGCGAAAGCGTCTTCGAGCTCGAGAATTCCGTCATGTTCCTCACGCGCAATGCCGCGGGGAGCCTTGCATGATGCTCGACGAATTCTTCCGCGTCGGCACCACCGTCACGCTGGGCTCTCATACGTTCGAAGCCGAGGCGATCAAGGCCTTCGCCCGCAAATACGACCCCCAGGTCTTCCACATCGATGAGGATGCCGCGAAGAAGAGCGTGCTGGGCGGGCTGTGTGCGTCCGGCTGGCATACCGCCGCCACCTGGATGAAACTCAACCTCGAAACCCGCATGGACGCCGAGTGGAGCGGCCCTGGCCCGACGCCCGAATTTGGCCCCTCGCCCGGCTTCAAGAACCTGAAATGGCTGAAGCCGGTCTATGCCGGGCAGACCGTGACCTTCACCCGCACCGCCCTTTCCCACCGCCCGATCGCCTCACGTCCGGGCTGGCGGGTGCTGACCTTGCGCTCGGAAGCCTTCGATTCGACCGGCGACAAGGTACTGGAGTTCGAAAGCGCCGTGCTGGTCAAGGTGGAGTAATGGCGCCTCTTCCTTCTCCCAGGGAGAGAAGGAGGAACTGCTCTCTCAATGCCCCTCGAACCCGATCAGCGTCCGCACCGGCACGCCGAGCGCTTCCAGCTTGGCGCGGCCGCCGAGATCCGGCAGGTCGATGACGAAGCAGGCGGCAAGGATATCGGCGCCGATCTGGCGCAGGAGATTCACCGCCGCTTCCGCCGTGCCGCCGGTGGCGATCAGATCGTCGACCAGGATCACTTTCTCGCCCGGCGACACGCCGTCCTTGTGCATCTCCATCTCGTCCAGCCCGTATTCCAGGCTGTAGGCGACGCGCACTGTCTCATAAGGCAGCTTGCCTTTCTTGCGGATCGGCACGAAGCCGGCGGAGAGCTGATGGGCGACGGCGCCGCCGAGGATGAAGCCGCGCGCTTCGATGCCGGCGATCTTGTCGATCTTCTCGCCGGCATAGGGATGCACCAGCTCATCGATCGCGCGGCGGAAAGCGCGCGCGTTGCCAAGCAGCGTGGTGATGTCGCGGAACAATATGCCGGGCTTGGGATAGTCCGGGATGGTGCGGATCGCCGCCAGCAGCGTGTCTTCGAGCGAAGGTTTCATGAGGCGGCTCCGGGTGGTCCAGTTTCGGCGGAAGGGCGTGAAATGGCGCAGCGCCAAATCCTATCCCGGCGCGACCGACAACGGCTAGCGCGATGTGGCGGCCGAGACAAGCGCATCCGGCGAAAGGAGCACATACGTCCAAGGGCTTGCCTCTGCCGGCGCTGCGATCTTTCGCATCGAAGCAATGGCCATCACCGAAAACGCAAATTCTGGCGGGTCAACTGTTCGATCGAGCTGCACCCCATCAGCTTCATGCCGCGTTCGATCTCGATGCGCATCTGTTCGAGTGCGCGTTCGACGCCAGGCTGGCCCGCCGCCGCCAGCGGAAACAGATAGTAGCGTCCGACGCCGACGGCCTTGGCGCCGAGCGACAGCGCCTTTAGCACATGCGTGCCGCGCTGCACGCCGCCATCCATGATGACGTCGATCTGGTCGCCGACCGCATCGACGATCTCGGCGAGCTGGTCGAAAGCCGCGCGCGAACCGTCCAGTTGCCGGCCGCCATGGTTCGACAGCACGATGCCCTTGCAGCCGATCTCGACGGCGCGTCTGGCATCCTCCACCGACATGACGCCCTTGAGGCAGAACGGTCCCGGCCAAAGCCTCACCATCTCGGCGACGTCGTCCCACGTCATCGACGGATCGAGCATTTCGGTGAAGTAGCGGCTGATCGACATCGTGCCGCCGCCCATGTCGATATGCTCGTCCAGCTGCGGCAGCTTGAACGCCTCATGCGTGAAATAGTTGATCGCCCAGGCAGGCTTCATCGCGAACTGCGCCATTCCCGCCAGGTTGAGCTTGAAGGGAATCGCAAAACCGGTGCGCTTGTCGCGCTCGCGGTTTCCCCCGGTGATGCTGTCGACGGTCAGCATCATCACTTCGACGCCGATCTCCCGCGCCCGCTGCATCATCGCCCGGTTGAGGCCGCGATCGCGATGGAAGTAGAACTGATAGACCTGCGGGCCGCTGCTGATTTTTCGGACTTCCTCGAGGCTGACCGTGCCGAGCGAGGAAACTCCGAACATGGTGCCGTATTTTGCAGCGGCCCTGGCGACCGCCCGTTCGCCGTGATGGTGGAACAGCCGCTGGAGAGCGGTCGGCGAACAGTAGAACGGCATCGCCAGCTTCTGGCCCATGACGGTCACCGACATGTCGACCTCGCTCACCCCGCGCAGCACGTTGGGAACGAGATCGCAGGTTTCGAAGCTCTCGGTGTTGCGGCGATAGGTGACCTCGTCGTCCGCCGCGCCGTCGATGTAGTTGAAGATCGGCCCCGGCAGCCGCCGCTGCGCCATGCGGCGGAAATCGGAGAAGTTGTGGCAGTCGCTGAGCCGCATCATGGAACCCCAAACGCCCTATAGGCGGCAAAGCCTTCGCCGCCGTCGGGGCGTCGAATAGCAATCGCCTGCCGCGCTGCCAACCGGCTTGTTCGACAACAAAGCGATCACCTCACGCGCCAGCCTCTTCGGCAAGCAAAAAGGGCGCTTCGCGGGCGCCCTTTCTTCAATCTCCGGCCGCGCGGCTTAGTGCGCGACTGCTTCCCAAACCTTGCGCTTGGTCATGTAGACCAGTGCGCCGAACAGGAGCAGGAACACCAGCACCCGGAAGCCGGTTTTCTTGCGGGCTTCCATATGCGGTTCAGCCGCCCACGCCAGGAAAGCGGCGACGTCGCGGGAGTACTGGTCGACGGTCTGCGGCGCGCCGTCGTCATAAGTCACCTGGCCGTCGGAAAGCGGCTTGGGCATCTTCAGCGACACGCCGGACATGAAGTACGGATTGTAGTGCGTGCCTTCCGGGATGACCATTCCAGCCGGAGGCGTCTGGTCGTAGCCGGTCAGCAGCGAGTGGATGTAGTCAGGGCCGCCGGCATCATACTGGGTGAAGATGTCGAAGACGAACTGCGGAAAGCCGCGCTCCACGCCCCGCGCCTTGGCCAGCAGCGACATGTCGGGCGGGGCTGCGCCGCCATTCGAGGCTGCCGCGGCTTCCTCATTGGCGAACGGCGCCGGGAAATGGTCCGACGGCTTGCCGGGACGGTCGAACATGTCGCCGGCGTCGTTGGGGCCGTCATGGATGGTGTACTCGGCCGCCAGCGTCTTGATCTGTGCGTCGGAATAGCCGAGGTCCGAAAGCGTGCGGAATGCCACCAGGTTCATCGAATGGCAGGCCGAGCAGACTTCCTTGTAGACCTTGAGGCCGCGCTGCAGCTGCGCCTTGTCGTAGGTGCCGAACGGGCCGGTGAAGCTCCAGTCCATTTCCTTCGGTTCGTTGATCGGGAAATGCGTCGGCGCCGCCGCGTTATGCGCCTCTTCGGCCGCGATCGCCCAGGTGCCCGTGGCCCCAAGGCCGGCGGCCACAAGGCCGATCAGCGCAAGCGAGGTGAGAATCTTTTTCATGCCAAATCCCCTTAGATTCTCTACCGCTCAGCCCTTGGTCTCAGGTGCGGCCGTGGCGCCCGCCGGATGCCCGCTGCCGCCCTTGTTCTTCTCGAGCACCGCCTCGGTGATCGAGTTCGGCAGCCTGCGTGGCGTCTCGATCAGGCCGAGCACCGGCATGATGATCAGGAAGAAGGCGAAGTAGAACAGCGTCGCCATCTGCGCCATGAACACGTAGCTGCCTTCCGCCGGCTGCGAGCCCAGCCAGCCAAGCAGGATGGCATCGGCCACGAACAGCCAGAAGAACAGCTTGTACCAGGGCCGGTAGACCGCCGAGCGCACCTTGGAGGTGTCTAGCCACGGCACCAGGAACAGCATGGCGATGGCGCCGAACATGCACAGCACGCCGCCGAGCTTGGAGTTGATCGGCCCGATGTTGAAGGTAATGGCGCGCAGGATCGCGTAGAACGGCAGGAAGTACCATTCCGGAACGATGTGGGCCGGCGTCTTCAGCGGGTTGGCGACCGTGTAGTTGTCGGGGTGGCCGAGATAGTTCGGCAGGTAGAAGACGAAATAGGCGAAGAAGAACAGGAACACGATCATGCCGAACGCGTCCTTGATGGTCGCGTAAGGGGTGAAGGCGACGGTGTCGGTCTTCGACTTCACCTCGATGCCGGTCGGGTTCGACTGGCCCACGACATGCAGCGCCCAGATGTGCAGCACGACCACGCCGGCGATCATGAACGGCAGCAGGTAATGCAGCGCGAAGAAGCGATTGAGGGTCGGATTGTCGACCGCGAAACCGCCGAGCAGAAGCTGCTGGATCCAGTCGCCGACCAGTGGAATGGCGCTGAAGAAGCCGGTGATGACGGTGGCGCCCCAGAAACTCATCTGGCCCCACGGCAGCACGTAGCCCATGAAGCCGGTCGCCATCATCAGGAGGTAGATGATGCAGCCAAGGATCCACAGCAGCTCGCGCGGCGCCTTGTAGGAGCCGTAATAGAGCCCGCGGAAGATATGGATGTAGACCGCGACGAAGAAGAACGAGGCGCCGTTGGCATGCATGTAGCGCAGCAGCCAGCCGGAATTCACGTCGCGCATGATCTTTTCGACCGAATCGAAAGCGAGATTGGTGTCGGATGTGTAGTGCATGGCCAGCACGATGCCGGTCAGTATCTGCGCCACCAGCATGATCGACAGGATGCCGCCGAAGGTCCAGGCATAGTTGAGGTTGCGCGGCACCGGATAGGCGACGAAGCTGTCATAGATCAGCCGCGGCAGAGGCATGCGCGCATCGAACCAGCGCTCGATACCGGTCTTGGGCGTATAGGTCGAGTGTCCCTCGCTCATCGAAATATCCCCTGCCTCAACCGATAAGGATCTTGGTATCGGAAATGAACTTGAATACCGGCACAGCCATGTTCTCGGGCGCCGGGCCTTTGCGGATGCGGCCGGCGGTATCGTATTGCGAACCGTGGCACGGGCAGAACCAGCCGCCGAAATCGCCTTCCTGGCCGAGCGGAATGCAGCCCAGATGCGTGCAGACCTGAACCATCACCATCCAGGCTTCCTTGCCGGGCGTGGTGCGGTTGGCGTCGGTCGCCGGCGCGTCGGCCGGCAGGTTGGCGTTGCGGGCGATCGGATCCTTGAGATCGGCGAGATTGACGGCCTCGCCGTCCTTCATCTCCTTTTCGGTGCGGTTGCGCACCACGACCGGCTTGCCGCGCCACTTGACGATCAGCGACATGCCCGGCGTCAGCGAGGAGACGTCGACCTCGACCGAGGCGAGCGCCAGCGTCGAGGCATCGGGGCGCATCTGGTCGATGAACGGCCACGCGACGGCGCCCGCGCCGACCACGGCGGCCATGCCGGTGGCGACGTAGAGAAAATCTCGACGGTTGGGATCCTGGGTGTCGGTTGCGCTCACGGGTGCCTGATCCTTTCGCCTCTTCCGTGCCGGTGGGCGAGCCTTGTTCCCCGCTCATTCACGCCAACCCGACAGCGCATGGCGAACAGGCTAGCGAATTCCTCCGGCATTTGGACTTCGGTTTATGCGTGAAGCCCGTTTTTGTCCAGACGGGTGAAGGCACAAGGGCAGATTGTCGCGGGGACGAAATCCGGCACCGCGCGACAAGGCGGCGGATGACCGTGAAACACCGCCAAACAGCCGGGAAACAGTAGCGAATCCGGGGGCCAGCTTCGCCTCGACACCTGGCTCCGGGGGGTCTATCCTGCCCCCATGGCGCATGTCTTAGACCGCGAAGAATGGGCTGTTCGCCCCGACCGCTGGAAGGGCGAGTTGCAATGTGCCCCCTACGGTTCCAACTCCTGCCTGATCTTCAACTACCTGCCGGAGACCGGCGGCGGACCGCGCCTGCATTCCCATCCCTACGCCGAGATCTTCATCATCCGCCAGGGCATCGGCCTGTTCACGGTCGGCGGTGAGGAGATCGAGGCCTCTGCCGGCCAGATCGTCATCGTGCCGCCCGGCACGCCGCACAAATTCACCAATCTCGGCCCCGGCCCGCTGGAGACGACCGACATCCACGAGAACGGCACTTTCATTACCCAGTGGCTGGAGTGATCCAGGACCAGGTGATTCCTGGAAAAGCGCAATTCCTGGAAAAGTATGAAACGGTTTCCGTCCGCAAACGGGTCAAACAATCCAGCCCTGTCGGTCTTCCGATCGCCGCCTAGATCTATGGCATAGGCAGCCGGCAGGGTCAGGACATGCAAACCTCGAACATCGAAATCGAAGAGCTTAGCATAGCGATCCGCGAGGCGGGCCCGGCTGAAGCGCCTGCATTCCTGCTGCTGCACGGCTGGCCGCAAAGCTCCTATGCGTTCGAAGGGGTGATCGGCCGGCTGGCTGCCGACTACCGTTTCGTCGCACCTGACCTGCCCTGCATCGGCGGCTCGCAAGGCATGCCTGAGGCCGGCGACAAGAGAACTCTGGCGAGGCTGATGAGAGGCGTTGCCGAGGCCTGCGGGCTGCGGCACCTCTTGGCGGCCGGTCATGATGTCGGCGGCCAGATCGTGTTCGCCCTGCTGCGCGACCATCCCGAGATCCTTTCCGGCGCGGCGATCATGGATGTCGCTGTTCCGGGTGTCGCGCCATGGGAAGAGGTCATTCGCAATCCGCGGATCTGGCACTTTGCCTTCCATGCCGTCCCGGCGCTGCCGGAAACGCTGGTGAGCGGCCACCAAAGCACCTATTTCGACTTCTTCTTCAATGTGCTTTCGAAGGATCGGACATCGATCCCGGCGCAGGCCAGGGAAATCTATGCGAGAGCCTATTCCCGGCCTGAAAGCCTCCAGGCCGGTTTCGATTGGTATCGCGCCTTCCCCGAAGATGCCAAAGCCAATGCCGCGCGGCCCGCGACGCCGACAGCGATTCCGGTGCTGTATCTCAGGGGCTCGGCCGAGTCCGGCGACATCGGCGACTATGTCGAGGGCCTCAGGGCCGCCGGGCTGTCGAATGTCGAGGGCGACATCATTGCCGACAGCGGGCACTTCGTCCCCGATGAGAACCCCGAAGCGCTCGCCAGCCGCCTGGCGAGATTCCACAGGGAGATCGGCGCGGCAAGCGCCAACCCTACATGGCGCCGAGCCTGACCAGCACCGCCTTCGGGATGTTGTATTCGCGGATGACGGCATCGTGCTTTCGAAGGCCGCACAGTTCGCGCTGGATGAAGTAGCCATGCACCGCCACCGCCGCCTCCTTGAGCAGCCGGGGACGCAACTGCTCGTCGCCATTGTTGCGCAGTCGGGCCAGCGTTTCTTCGACGCGTTGTCCGGCGCGGCCGAGTGCCGCCGCCTTCTCGGCAAGGACTTCATGGCCGAGCGCGTCGAAGGCGGCTTCGGCGGCCGAGGCACTGGTCAGACGGGACGGCGGGCGCAGGGACATTTTCAACCTCCTTTCTCGAAGATCATCCGGTGCGTGACGAATTCTTCGCCCGCCACCGGCGCGAAGCCAAGCCGCTCATAGAAGCCGAAGGCTTCCTGCGGCGCACGGGTGTTGAGCACGGCGAAATAGCGGCGTGCCCTGTCGACAACGGTCTCGACCAGCATGCGGCCAAGGCCCGTGCGCCGATGGCGCGCGCCGACGAACAAATGCCGGACCCGGCCATGGTCCCTGCCCTCGAAATAGGGATCGATGTTCAGCCCGCACACGCCGGCGAGTTCGACGCCGTGCCATGCTCCGAACAGTGCCTCCCCCTGTTTCAGGAACTTGTTGCGGCCGCCTGCCCAGCCGTCGCGGAGCCGCACCAGCATCCAGTAGCCTTCCCGCCGGCTCTCTTCCATCAGCGCATCGAAGGCCGGTGTCGTCGGCCGCAGCCGTTTCAGCAGATAGTCGGTCTCATGCGTCGCGCCCATGCCGCTACTCCGCCGGCCGCGTCTCTTCCAGCACGGCTTCCTCATGATAGAGGAAGCCGCCGGACTGACGCTTCCACAGCCGCGCGTAGAGCCCGTCGAGCGCCACCAGTTCGTCATGCGTGCCTTGTTCGACAATGCGGCCGCCGTCGAGCACGACGAGGCGGTCAAGCGCGGCGATCGTCGACAGCCGGTGGGCGATGGCTATGACCGTCTTGCCTTCCATCAGCCGCGTCAGGTTTTCCTGGATCGCCGCCTCGATGTCGGAATCAAGTGCCGAGGTCGCCTCGTCCAATATCAGGATCGGCGCATCCTTGAGGAAGACACGCGCGATCGCCACGCGCTGGCGCTGGCCGCCCGACAGTTTGACGCCGCGCTCGCCGACATAGGCCTCGTAGCCCTGTCGGTCGCGATTGTCGCGCAAGGTCAGGATGAAATCATGCGCCTCGGCTTTCCTGGCCGCCGCGATCACCTGCGCGTCGGTGGCGTCGGGCATGCCGAGTTTGATATTGTCGCGCAGCGAACGGTGGAAAAGTGCCGTGTCCTGACTGACGACGCCGATATTGGCGCGCAGCGAATTTTGCGTCACCTGCGAGACATCCTGGCCGTCGATGGCGATCTTTCCGCCTTCGAGTTCGTACAGCCGCAGGATAAGGTTGGCGAGCGTGGTCTTGCCGGCGCCGGACGGCCCGACCAGCCCGACCTTCTCGCCCGGCCGCACCACGAGATCGATGCCGTTGAGCACGCCGAACCCCTTGCCGTAGTGGAACTCGACATTCTTCACCTCGATGCGCCCGCCGGCCACGACCAGTTCCCGGGCGTCGGGTGCGTCGACCAGACCGAGCGGCTGCGAGATCAGCGCCTTGGAATTCTCCAGCACGCCGAGATTGCGCAGGATGCTGTTGAGCTGCATCATCAGCCGGCCAAGCAGCATGTTGAGCCGCAGCACCAGCGACAGTGTGAAGGCGACCGCCCCGACGGTGATCGAGCCCTCGACCCAGAGATAGACGGCAAAGCAGCCGATCGCCGTGATCATGATGCCCGACAGCGTCGTCAGCGCCATGCGCACGCCGGTCAGCCGGCGCGTGAACGGGCGCAACGCGTCGAGATAGATGTCGAAGCCGCTCCTGATGTAGCGGTCGTCGCCATCGGCGGAGAACAGTTTCAGCGTCTGTACGTTGGAGTAGGAATCGACGATGCGGCCGGTGATCATCGACCCCGCCTCGGCGGTCGCCTCGGCATGTTTGCGGATTGCCGGCAGATAGAGCCTGGCCAGCCAGGCGAAGGCCGCGATCCAGATCACCACCAGCACTGCGAGCCTGATATCGAGCCCCGCGACCAGCGCCAGCGTCGTCACCGTATAGACGATCATGAACCAGACGACCTCGATGAAGCTTTCCATCAGGTCGCCGGTCGCTTGCCCAGCCTGCCAGACTTTTGTCGCGATGCGGCCGGCGAAATCGTTCTGGAAGAAGGAGTAGGACTGGCGCGACACGTGCCGGTGCGCCTGCCAACGCACCAGATTGTAGAAGCCGGGCGTGATTGTCTGCTCGTCGACCAGGGCCGACAGGCCGACGACGATGGTGCGGACGACCAGCACCACGACGATCATGAACACAAGTTCCGGCCCGGCGGCCGTCCACAACGCATGCCAGCTGCGTTCGCCGGGAAGCTGGTCGAGGATGTCGACCAGCCGCCCGACAAAGTAGAACAGCCCGGCCTCGACCAGCGGCGCGATGCCGCCGATGACCAGCATGGCGAAGAAGGCGAACTTGGCCTGGCCGACATAGTGCCAGAGAAAACCGGCGACGCCGGACGGCGGCCGAAGATTCGTGGGCTCCCTGAACGGATAGACCCAGTTCTCGAACCAGCGATAGACGGCTGTCATCATGCGGCGGCGGCCATCATTCAGCGGCTTGTCCCTTTGCGCCAACGTCATTGGCAACAACGTCGCTTGCGGCACCGATCGGGCCGTCATCCAGCAGGAAACCGCCCGACTGGCGCTGCCAGAGCTGCGCGTAGAGCCCGCCCCTGGCCACCAATTCCTCGTGCGAACCTTCCTCGATGACGCGTCCCTGGTCCATCACCACAAGCCTGTCCATCGCCGCGATGGTCGACAGCCGGTGGGCGATGGCGATGACGGTCTTGCCTTGCATGAGCTTGTAGAGGTTCTCCTGGATGGCCGCTTCCGCCTCGGAATCCAGCGCTGACGTCGCCTCGTCAAGGATAAGTATGGGCGCGTCCTTCAACATAACGCGAGCGATGGCGATGCGTTGCCGCTGGCCGCCGGACAGTTTGACGCCGCGGTCGCCGACATAGGCGTCGAATCCCTTGCGGCCGCTATGGTCCGAAAGCCCGGCGATGAAGTCCAGCGCCTCGGCGCGCCGCGCAGCCTCGACAAGCATGTCGTCGCTGGCGTCGGGCCGGCCATAGAGGATGTTTTCGCGCACCGAACGATGCAGCAACGAGGTGTCCTGCGTGACCATGCCGATCTGGGCGCGCAGCGAATCCTGTTTCACCGCTGCGATCTCCTGGCCGTCGATCAGGATACGGCCGGCTTCGAGGTCGTAGAACCGCAGCAGAAGATTGACCAGCGTCGACTTGCCGGCGCCGGAGCGGCCGACAATGCCAACCTTCTCGCCCGGCTTCACCGCCAGCGACAGGTTCTCGATGACGCCCTTCTGCTTGCCATAGTGGAAGCGGATGTCCTCGAAGCGTATCTCGCCTTTGGAGACCGTGATCTCCTTCGCACCGGGCCTGTCCTCGACAAGGCGCGGCAGCGAAATCGAGGCGATGCCGTCCTGCACCGTGCCGATATTCTCGAACAGGCCCGACATTTCCCACATGATCCACTGCGACATGCCCCACATCCGCAGAACCAGGCCGATGACCACGGCGACCGCGCCGATCGTCACCGCCTGGCCCAGCCACAGCCACAACGAGATGGCGGTAACCGAGAACAGGAGAAGCGCATTCAGGATGTAGAGCGAGCCGAACAGCACCGTCACCAGCCGCATCGACCGGTAGACCGTGTCGAGGAAGCCCATCATGCCCTCCTTGGCGAAGGAGGCCTCGCGGCGGGCATGGCTGAACAGCTTGACCGTCTGGATGTTGGAGTAGCTGTCGACAACGCGGCCGGTCATGACCGAGCGCGCATTGGCCTGTTCCTCGCCGACCTTGCCCAGCCGAGGAATGAAATAGCGCAGCAGAAGGATGTAGCCGACCATCCACACGCCGAGCGGTGCGGCCAGCCGCCAGTCGGCCGAGCCGACGATGAGCAGCATGCCGAGGAAATAGACGATGACGTAGTTCAGGACGTCGATCACCTTGATCACGCATTCGCGCACGGCGAGCGCCGTCTGCATCAGCTTGGTGGCGATGCGGCCGGCGAATTCGTCCTGGTAGAAGCTCATCGATTGCTTCAGCAGGTAGCGGTGCACCTGCCAGCGGATGCGCATGGGATAGTTGCCCATCAGCGTCTGCTGGTTGAGCAGCGAATGCAGCCATACCGTGCCAGGCAGCGCGAACAGCACGATGAAGGCCATGCTGGCGAGCTTCCAGCCCTCCGTCTGCAGGAAGGTTTCGCGGTTCTGCGCCGAAAGCCAGTCGACGATGCGGCCGAGGAAGCCGAACATCCACACTTCCGCGATGGCGATTGCCGCCACCAGCACCGCATCGACCAGGATATAGGGCCATGCGCCGCGCGTGTAATGCAGGCAGAAGGCAACCAGCGTCTTGGGCGGCTCGACCGGCTCCGCGCCCGGGAACGGATCGAGCCTTTTTTCAAACCAGCTAAACAACAACATAGGTCATGCTCATGAAATCTGTTTCCGCTCACGCGGCGCGTGAACGTACGAAGTCCTCGGACCGCATGGCGCCGAGGGCCGACGGTCCGGAATCATCCGGACCGTCGGCCTTGCTTCGCGCTATATAGGGGTTCGCGGGCTTTTCGCCGACAGGCTCTTTTGTTGATCCTGACGGTGCGGTGTCGACAAGGCGGATCTTCGCGCCCGGCCGGATCGCCCGGATGATACGGCGCACCAACGAGGGCCGGCTCGGGTCGGGAACCGCGCGCGAGAAATCGACATCGGGCAGCATGCCGCGATGCGGACGCCGGCGAACCTCGGCGTGGACCGCCGACGAATACGTTTCGCCGATCAGCAGCGCCCAGGTCGGCAGCCGGTGGATATGCAGGCTCCTCGAGCCCGGTATTCTGTAGGGATCGAACATCGGTCCGTCCTCCGTGTGAAAATAGAGATAAAAAGGGTGTTCGACGTCCTGCCGCGGGATCGGCGGCTGATCAGTCGAGACGCGTTGGGGCGGGGCCATCGGCCCCTTCGGCAGCTTGAAAAACATCGCAGGATTCCTTCGAAGACCAGGGAATGGTTTCGGCGGAAATCGGTGCGGAAGCGTCTAAGAGATCAGGAGAACCGTCGTACCGAAACCGCCAGCGGGCATGTAAGCCCACGGAGAGGGTGCTGGATGTGCATGGTCATCATGAATTACCCCTCCTTCGGTTCGGGTTGACAATGTACGCTGTATACCCGACTTCGCAGAAAATGGCCACCCGCAGGTCCAGCAATTTCCAAAACCGCGAAGCCGCTGTGGCCGATTTGCCACTTAATAGAAGGATGCGGAAATGAACGACCGTCTCCGCATCGCCCTGTACCAGCCTGACATCGCCGGCAACACCGGCACAATCCTGCGCTTCGCCGCCTGCCTCGGGATCGGCGTCGACATCATCGAACCGACTGGCTTTCCGCTCTCCGATAAAGCGCTCAGGCGCGCCGGCATGGATTACCTCGAAATGGCTGCCCTGACCCGGCATGTCGACTGGCACGCCTTCGAGGAGTGGCGCAAGGCCCGCGCGCGCCGGCTGGTGCTGCTGTCGACCAAGGCCGCGACCCCATACACCAGCTTCAACTTCGCCACTGGCGATATCCTTTTGTTCGGCCGTGAATCCGCAGGCGTGCCGGATCCGGTCCATCAGGCGGCGGACGCGCGGCTGACGATCCCGATGCAGGCCAGCGCGCGCAGCATCAATGTGGCGCTCTCCGCCGCCATGGTGGCCGGCGAAGCCACGCGACAACTGGGCCAGAATGCCATCCGCTGAAGCGGCGGCCACGGTCCCGCCGGCGCCCGCGACACGGCCCTCGCCCGTCATTCTCACCCAGGCGCACATCGCCATCTCCTGTCGTTTGCATGTCGATGGCTTCTTCGCTACAAGCTCAACTTAACTTGAGGTCAAGCGGAAAAGTGCGAGATGGCGCCAGCAGCGGAATTAACGGTTGGCCAAGTGGCCGCGCGCAGCGGTGTCGCGGTGTCGGCGCTGCATTTCTACGAAGCTCGCGGCCTGATCCGCAGCCACCGCACGGCAGGCAACCAGCGCCGCTACGGCCGCGACGTACTAAGGCGCGTGGCCATCATCAAGATCGCGCAGGAGGTCGGCATTTCGCTGGCCGAGATAGCGACGGCGCTTCAATCCCTGCCCGAGGGCCGCACCCCGACGCGCGACGACTGGAGCCTGCTGTCGACCGCCTGGCGCGACGGGCTCGACCGCAAGATCGGTCAATTGAAGAAATTGCGCGACGGGCTGACCGACTGCATCGGCTGCGGCTGCATGTCGATCGACAAATGTCCGCTCCGCAACAAGGATGACCGGCTGGCCAGGGAAGGAACAGGGGCGAGAAGACTGGTTCTTCCTTCTCTCGGTTCACGGAGAGAAGGTGCCTGAGCGTAGTGAAGGCGGATACAAGGGGCGACGCCTGTATTGGGTTGTCCCCGTAAACAGGGCGAGGAATTCTAATCCGCCGCCGGCAGGCGCCTTATGGTGAATTCGATCAAATCGCCCGGCCGTTCGAACCAGCTTTCGATCTCGGTCCAGTAAGCCTGCTTGGGGAAGCGCTCGAACCATTCCTTTGCCTTGAGGCGAGCGTCCGAACGCGGCAGGACGAAGGTTTCGCGCAAAAATCCGTCGCGCGGCATGCGCGCGCGTTCAGCCCGGCTTTGATCGAGCCTTTTCTTCAGGCCATCCAACGGCGGTCTTGCCGGGGTGCGCACGAAGGTCTCCTTGCTCCGATCAGATCAGACTTGACCCTTTCCCCTAAGAGATTAGGGATCGCGCCGGCAAAAGACGAGTCATTTGTAGGGGCCGGCCGCCCCGAAACCGGAGACAGCACTTGGAACGACCTGAAATACCGGTTGGCCTGCCCGCCGACATCGAAGAAAAGAAGATGAAGGCACGGCTGTGGTTCGAGGCGCTGCGAGAACGCATCTGCGGCGCCTTCGAGCAGATCGAGCAGGATCTCCAGGGCCCGCTCGCTTCATGGTCGCCGGGCCGGTTCGAAAGGACGCCGTGGGAGCGTGACTCCGGCAAGGGCGGTGGCGGAACCATGTCGATGATGCACGGCCGAGTCTTCGAGAAGGTTGGCGTCCACACCTCGACGGTTTACGGCGAATTCTCGCCCGAATTCAGGAAGCAGATGCCCGGCGCCGAGGAGGACCCGCGCTTCTGGGCATCCGGCATTTCGCTGATCGCGCACCCTTGGAACCCCAACGTTCCGGCCGTGCACATGAATACGCGCATGGTCGTCACCTCGCGCCACTGGTTCGGCGGCGGCGCCGACCTCACCCCGGTGCTCGACCGACGCCGCACACAGGACGACCCTGACACAATGGCCTTCCACCGCGCCATGCAGTTCGCCTGCGAGAAGAACGCCGGCATCGCCGACCATGCGAAATTCAAGGCCTGGTGCGACGAGTATTTCTTCCTTCCGCATCGCAACGAGCCGCGCGGCACCGGCGGCATCTTTTTCGACTGGCTGCATTCGGGCGAGGACAAAGGCGGCTGGAATGCCGATTTCAACTTCGTCCAGGATGTCGGGCGCGCTTTTCTCGTGGTCTACGGCCATCTGGTGCGGGGTAATTTTAACGAGAACTGGACCGATGGCGACCGCGACGAACAGCTCATCCGTCGCGGCCGTTACGTCGAGTTCAACCTGCTTCACGATCGCGGCACCATCTTCGGCCTGAAAACCGGCGGAAACGTCGCCTCGATCCTCTCCAGCCTGCCGCCGGAGGCTCGCTGGCCGTAAAAAGATGGTGAGCGCGCCGTGAGCCGCATTGATGTCCCATTCGCTGCGAAATGGGCACCGAATGTGGCGCGGGAGCCGTCGCAAAGTTTCTTTTTCGTCTAATAGGCATCGGAAAAGACTAGGCTATTTGTCGGGACGGGTCGGGAAGCGCCGGCGGTTCGCCTGCGCAATTCCAGGAGTGCAGAGCGGTTCTCCGTTCGGAATTGCGTCAGAACGAAGCGGATCGCGACTCGACGCAACCGGACGGCCCAGGACGATGCGGGACACCTCTGCCAAAAGGGTGCCCGCGCTTTCCAGGAGTACTTCGCAATGCGCAAGATCATTGTTTCGGCCGCAGCGGCTGCCATTCTTGCTTCCGGTTCGGTGGCATTCGCCGCCGTCAAGCACACCACCGGCACGATCAAGACCTTTGATACGGCGTCCAAAAGCCTGGTTCTCGACAATGGATCGTCTTTTACGCTTCCCCGGACCTTCAAGGATCCTGGCCTGAAGGTCGGCGAGAAGGTCAGAGTTTCATGGGACATGAGCGGCAAGGATAAGGTTGCCGAGGCAGTCAAGATCATGAAGTGATGACCTGCCCATAGGGCTGGCGTAAGAGGGCGGAGCAGCGCTGCTCCGCCTTTTTGTCGTTGACGGCAATCAATGCCACCCCATCTGTGTTATGGTTTCACCCGCTCGTGGTCCAACCAGTCTCAAGGTCGGACAACGCGCCAAGAAGATGCGGAGTCCCTGCCGCCTTTTGCAGGACGGTCGACCGGACTCCATGGAGGAAAAGGAGAAATCCCATGAAGGAATTCCACTGCGGCTCGCTCGTTCCAGGTTGTGAATGGCACACGCGCGCCGAGGAGGAAGCCGAGGTCATGCGCCGTGCCGTCGAACATATGCGCGAGACGCATGGCGAGACGATCATCCGCGAAACGATGATCGAAGCGATCCGCTCGCGCATCGAGAAGGTCCGCGACGCGGCCTGATTTGGAGCAAGTTCCGGAAATCGCGGCGATTTCCGCCCGGATTGCGTTGACTGATGCTTTATCCGGCCTTCAGGGCCTGCGCGGCGCGCTTGAGCAGCGCGTCGCGATCGGGCCCAAACCCGGCATCGACCCATTCCGCTTCGAGATTCCTGAGGATCGCGCCGAGTTTTGGCCCGGGCATCCCCCCGATCGCCGTCAGATCGGCGCCCTTGAGCGGAAACACGGGCCTTTCCCATCTCAATGCGAAGGCGAGAAGTCGGGAAAAGCCGCCTGCCTCGATGAGCGCATCGGTCTGGTCCACCGCGCGCACCCGTGCCGCTGCGAGTGACAGGCGAAGCCGGTCGACGACCCCCTGCCGGTCGCCGCGGTAGAGCGTCTTGGCCAGTTCGCCTTCGGTCGTTTTCGGCGCGATCCCCGGCGTAAGCGCCCAGTCGCGCAAACGGTTTGCTTCCGCCGTCGACAGTCTCAGCCGCTCGACCAGCGTCTTCATGCGCGCCGCATCCGGCGGCACGATCGCCTCCAGCCTGAGCAGCGGGTCCGCGGTCCAGCCCAGATCCTTCTCGGCTCTGGCCAGGCCGTGGATCGCGTCGATGCCCCATTTCTCGCTTTCCGGCAGCACGCTGGTCAAAACGCTCGCCTGCCGCATCCACAACAGCGCGCGGGACGGATCGGCCGCCGACAACAGTTTCTTGAGTTCGGACCAGACGCGCTCGGCCGAGAGCTGCACGAGCCCTCCCTTCAGCCGGGCGCAAGCCTTCAGCCCCTCGGCGTCCGGCCGGCCTTCGCCATACCAGGCGAAGAAGCGGAAAAAGCGCAGGATACGCAGATAGTCCTCGCGGATACGCGCTTCCGGATCGCCGATGAAGCGCAGCCGGCGCCCCTCTATGTCGGCGACGCCGCCGACCAGATCGACGACCGTGCCGTCGGCTTCCGCGTAGAGCGCATTGATGGTGAAGTCGCGCCGTTCGGCATCAAGCTTCCAGTCTCGCCCGAACGACACCTTGGCGCGGCGGCCGTCGGTCTCGATATCCGCGCGCAGCGTGGTGATTTCATAAGGCTTGCCGCCGGCAATCACGGTGATCGTGCCGTGCTCGATGCCGGTCGGAACCGTCTTGAACCTCGCCGCCTCGGCGCGGCGGATTGTCTCCTGCGGTAGGCAGGTGGTGGCGATGTCGATGTCGGCGACGGGCTGGCCGATCAGCGTGTTACGCACCGCGCCGCCGGCGACCCGCGCTGCCTCGCCGCCGCTCGCCAGAATGGCAAGCAGGCGCTGCAGATGCTTGTCGCCGAGCCAGTCGGCCCTGTCAGCGATCGAGACCTTCACCCATAGAGCCTTTCATAGAGCGTGCGGATGATGCCGGCGGTGACGCCCCAGATGCGCCGGTCGCCATAGGGCATATCGTAGAAGAACCATTCGAGATCGTTCCAAATGCGGCTGTCCCTGATGTGGTTGGCCGGATCCATGAGGAAGCGCAGCGGCACTTCGAAGGCCAAGTCGACCTCCTCGGCATTGAGTGTCAACTGGAAAGGCGGCCGCACGATGCCCAGCACCGGCGCGATCCTGTAACCGCTGCCCGCGACATAATCGGGCATGCGGCCGATGACCTCGATATGGTCCCGGCCAAGGCCGATTTCCTCGAAAGCCTCGCGCAGCGCCGCCGCTTCCGGACTGGCGTCGGTCGGATCGATCGTCCCGCCGGGAAAGGCCACCTGCCCGGAATGGTTGCGCAGCGTCTCGGCCCGCTTGGTCAAAAGAACCGTGGCATCGTCCTGGTGATCGACGATCGGGATCAGCACCGCCGCTTCGCGCAGCGGTTTCGCCCGGTGGAGGCGCGGATGGCCTGGATTGAAGCGATGATCGCCATAGTCGTCGCCGGCATGCGCCTGCGGCTGCGCGGCAAAGCGCGCGCGCAAATCGGCAATGGAAAAGGGCGTCGGCGTCACCTGGTCCATCATGAACTGTCCGTCACGCGCTCAGCTGCCTCAGCCTGTCGGCCGGCATGATCGGATAGGCCTGGCCTTTCGAACGAACGGCAAACATCAACCTGCCGCCGATCTCGATCTCCTCGCCATGCTCGACCAGTTCGTACATCACCGGCCGCGCCACCAGCGCCTCCAGCCGCCCGCGCACCAGCACATAAGGCTTCAGCCCGCCGGTCTCGTGCTCGTCGACGAAGCGCAGCGGCCGCTCCGGTCCGGCCTCGACGACGTCGCCGACATTGGTGCGGAACGTGATGATCTGGCCCTCGCCGCTGCCCGAGACATCCATCTCGACGGCGATGAAGGGTGCGTCGGCGACGCGGATGCCGACCTTTTCCACCGGCGTCACCAGATAGGTCCTGCCGTCCGCGTCCTTGCGCAGCACCGAGGAAAAAAGCTGTACCAGCGGCATGCGGCCGATCGGCGTGCCGAGATAGAACCAGGTGCCGTCAGCCTTGATTTCCATATCCAAATCGCCGCAGAAGTCGGGATTCCAGCGCTCCACCGGGGCCGGCCCCTTGCCGGCGCGGGCCGCACGCGAGATCAGCGCCTCGAGGCCGCGCGCCTCGGTCGCGGCCGCCAGGCTTTGCTGTCTTTGTTCGGAGCCCTCTGCCATCGTCACGAAATAGTCACTGTTGTTGCGCTTGTCAGCCTAACTCTGTGATTTAAATTTGAAGGCAGGCGCCAGACGGAGCCGAATCGCGGCATTCTGCGTCAAGCTGGTATTTCCAACCACAAGGATCGATGCTGCATGAGCGTGATGGTCAAGGAAAGCCCGATCAGCGAAAAAGACATGATCGCCGAGGCCGAGAAGGCGCTGGCCGACATTTCTAGGGTCCGCGACGGGGTCGGTCGCATCATCTTCGGCCAGGAAAGTGTCGTCGAACGCGCTCTGGTGGCGCTTCTGGCCGGCGGCCACGCGCTGCTGGTCGGCGTGCCGGGCCTCGCCAAGACCAAGCTGGTCGAGACGCTGGGCATCGTGCTCGGCCTCGATTCGCGCCGCATCCAATTCACCCCCGACCTGATGCCCTCGGACATTCTCGGCTCCGAGGTGATGGAGCAGGACGAATTCGGCAAGCGCTCCTTCCGCTTCATTTCCGGGCCGATCTTCGCGCAGTTGCTGATGGCCGACGAGATCAACCGCGCCTCGCCGCGCACCCAGTCGGCGCTGCTGCAGGCCATGCAGGAGTATCACGTCACCATTGCCGGTGCCCGCCACGACCTGCCCTCGCCTTTCCATGTGCTCGCGACGCAAAACCCGCTGGAACAGGAAGGCACCTATCCGCTGCCCGAGGCACAGCTCGACCGTTTTTTGATGCAGGTCGACATCCTCTATCCCGAACTCGAGGCCGAGCGCCGCATCCTTTTGGAAACCACCGGCGTCGAGGACGCGAAGGCACAGAATGTGCTGCAGCCGGCGCGGCTGAGGGATATCCAGACGCTGATCCGCCGCATGCCGGTGCCTGAAAGCGTGGTCGAGGCGATCCTGGCCCTGGTGCGCTCGGCGCGCCCCGGCCAGGGCAATGCCGAAACCGACAGGCATGTCGCCTGGGGCCCGGGTCCCCGCGCCAGCCAGGCACTGATGCTGTGCACGAGGGCGCGCGCGCTCTATGATGGGCGGCTGGCGCCGTCGGTCGACGATGTGCGTGCTCTGGCCGAGCCGGTGCTCCAGCACCGCATGGCGCTGACCTTCGCCGCCCGCGCCGAAGGCACCAGCGTGCGCGACGTGGTGGCCAAGCTCGTGAAAGGGATTTGATGGCGCGCATCGGCGAGCTCCAGGCTCCGGCAGCGACGCGCGATGCGCTCGCCCGCGGCCGGTTGCGGGCTTCGCTCGTGCCCGACTTGCTGGTCGAGGCGCGCCGCATCGTCAACACCGTGATCGCCGGCTGGCATGGCCGCCGCAAGCGCGGCATCGGCGAGAATTTCTGGCAGTTCCGGCCCTATGTCGAAGGCGATTCCTCCCGCATCGACTGGCGCCGCTCGGCCCGCGACGACCACACCTATGTACGCGACCGCGAGTGGGAGGCGGCCCATACGGTGTGGCTGTGGGCCGATCCCTCGCCGTCCATGCTCTACAAATCGACCGGTGCCGCCGTTTCCAAGCAATCGCGCGGCCTGGTGCTGGCGCTGGCCATGGCCGAGCTGCTGTCGCGCAGCGGAGAGCGCATCGCCTGGCCCGGCCTTACCGATCCGTTCACCGCCCGCAACGGCGCCGAGCGCATCGCCGCCCAGCTCATGCATGCCGGCGACTTGCCGGCCAAGCCCGATCTCTCCGGCATCCGCCGCTTCTGCGACATCGTCATCGCCAGTGATTTCCTCGACCCGGTCGAGGAAACCATGGCCTGGCTCGACGTGCTCGCCCGCCATGGCGTGCGCGCGCATTTGATTGAGGTCGCCGACCCGGCCGAGGAGACATTCCCCTATGCCGGCCGCACCGAATTCACCGACCCGGAGAGCGGCGACAAGCTGACCGCCGGCCGCGCCGAGATGCTGGCCGATGAGTATCGCCTGCTCTATGGCGCCCGACGCCAGGAACTGGCCAGCTGGTGCAAACGGCTCGGCTGGAGCTTCACCGTCAACCACACCGATCGGCTGGCTTCCGACGCCCTGGTACGCCTGCACATGGCGATGACGGATGGCGGTCAGCCCGGGCTGACCGCTATTGGCCACGTCGGCATGATCGCCGGTGGCGATCAGCCCAGGCCCATCGCTGGCGATCGTGGCGGCATGATCGCTGGTGGCGATCAGCCAGGAAAGGCCGTCGCATGAGCTGGCTGCCGCTTTCCTTTGGCGCGCCCATGCTGCTGTGGGGTCTTTTGGCGCTGCCGGTGATCTGGTGGCTGCTCAGGCTGACCCCGCCCAGGCCGCAGACCGAGGTGTTTCCGCCGCTGAAGATCCTGGCGCGCGTGCTGAAGCGCGAGGAAACCCCGCAGCAGAGCCCCTGGTGGCTGACGCTGCTCAGGCTGCTGATGGCGGCGCTCATCGTCGCCGCCCTTGCCGAACCGGTCTTCAATCCGCGCGAGAAACTGCCGGCCGAGGGCGCGGCCCTGGCGCTGGTCGTCGACAATGGCTGGGCAAGCGCCGCCGACTGGAACAAGCGCATCGCAACCGCCGAGCGGCTGATCGCCGACGCCGGTTCGAACGGCGTGCCGGTCATCATCGCCTTCACCGCCGAAAAACCTAATGCCGAGATCGGCCCCTTCGATGCGGCCGCGGCGCTCGACCGCCTGCGCGCGGCAAAGCCGCGGCCGATCCCGACCGACCGACCGGCGGTCTACGCCCGCGTCGCCGCCGCCCTGGAGCGCCTGCCGGGCGCCAGCGTCGCCGTGCTGGCCGACGGACTGGCGGCGAAGGGCGACGAGGCCGCCTTCAACACTCTCCTGTCCAAAAACGCCGCCCGCGTCGTGTGGGCCGTTGCCGACCGGATGTCGCTGACCGGCCTGACAGGCGCCGAGAACGACGTCGACGGTTTTGCCCTCACCGCCATCCGCGCGCCCGGCGATGCGGCCCCGGCGCAAGTCACCGCTGGCGCCTTCGACGACAAGGGCCGCCGCATCGCCGATGCGACGCTGACTTTCGCACCCGGTCAATCCACCGCCACCGGCACCATGGCGGTGCCGTTCGAGCTGCGCAACGATTTCGCCTCGATCGCGCTCGACGGCGAGCGTCAGGCGGGCGCGGTGCGCGTGCTGGACGAAAGCTCCAAGCGCCGCCGCGTCGGACTCCTGTCGCAGGCCGAGGCCGACCAGGCGCAGCCGCTGCTGTCGCCGCTCTACTATATCAGGCGCGCGCTCCAGCCCTTCGCCGACCTGGTCGAACCTTCCAGCGCCGACCTGGCCGACGCCATTCCGCAGATACTCGACCAGAAGCCGGCGATGATCGTCATGGCCGATATCGGTACCATTCCCGCACAGATCAGGCCAAGGCTCGTCGACTGGGTTGAAAAGGGCGGCACCCTGGTGCGTTTCGCCGGGTCGCGGCTGGCCGCCGCCGGCAATGACGACGACCTGCTGCCGGTGCGTCTGCGCACCGGCGAACGCTCGCTCGGCGGCGCATTGTCCTGGACCACGCCGCAGCCGGTCACCGAATTCCCCAAGGCTGGCCCCTTCGCCGATCTGGCGCCGCCGACCGAGGTGACCGTTTCCAGGCAGGTGCTGGCCGAACCGACGCCCGATATCGTCGAGCGCACCTGGGCAGCGCTTGCCGACGGCACGCCTCTGGTCACCGGCCTGAAGAAGGGCAAGGGCACGCTCGTGCTGTTCCACGTCACGCCCGAAGCAACCTGGTCGAACCTGCCGATCTCCGGCAGCTTCGTCGAGATGCTGCGCCGCATCGTGCAGCTGTCGCGCAACCAGGGAGCCGCCATCGCCAATGCCGAAGCCGCCGCCACCTCGCTGGCGCCCTACCGCATGATAGCGGCCGACGGAATGCTGGTGCCGCCGACGCCGGATGCGCGCCCGCTGGTGCCGGGCGCCGGTACACTGCCGGTGACCTTCGAAAACCCGCCCGGCCTCTATGGCTCGGAAGCCGGCGTTTTCGCCCACAATTTGCTCGATGCGACAAGCACGCTTGCGCCGCTGGCGCGCCCGCAAATCACTGTCCCGGTCACCACAATTCAGTATGCCTTTGACGAATCGCGTAATTTGAAGGGCGCGCTGGTGGCCGCTGCGCTGGCGCTGATGGTGCTCGATACGCTGGCGGTGTTCTGGATGGGCGGCCTGTTGACGCGCAGGCCGCGCCGCGCTGCGGCCGTAACCACCATGGCGGCCATTCTGATCGGGCTCGGCGCGCTGTTCGGCCATGTCGGCCCCGCGCGCGCCGACGATGCCAAGCCTGGCGACACCGCCGCGATAGAGGACATCTCCAAGACCCGGATAGCCTATGTGCTGACTGGCGTGCCCGGCGACGATTCGATCAGTCGCGCCGGGCTCGAGGGCCTGACCCGCTTCCTCATCGAGAAGACCGCGCTCGAGCCGGGCGCGCCGGCCGGCGTCGACATCTCCAAGGACGAGCTTTCGTTCTTTCCCCTCATCTATTGGCCGATCGATCCGGCCGCAGCCATGCCCAGCCAGGCCGCGATTGCCCGTATCGATGCCTATATGCAGCAGGGCGGCACCGTGCTGTTCGACACGCGCGACCAGTTCGCCAACGGCATCGGCGCCGACTCGACCAGCCCCGCCACCGAGCGGCTGCGCGACATCCTCGGCAACCTCAACGTGCCGCCGCTGGAGCCGGTGCCGTCGGATCATGTTCTGACCAAATCCTTCTTCATCCTGCCCGAATTCCCTGGCCGCTTCGCCGGCAGCCCGCTCTGGGTCGAGGCATCGCTCGACGCCAGCAATGCCGAAAACCGGCCGGTGCGTACCGGTGACGGCGTCTCGCCGATCATGATCACCGCCAATGATTTTGCTGGCGCCTGGGCCGTCGACGAGAATGGCGACCCGCTGCTGCCGACCGTGCCCAACGACCCGATGCAGCGCATCTATGCGTTGCGCGCCGGGGTCAACATCATGATGTACATGCTGACCGGCAACTACAAATCCGACCAGGTGCACGTGCCCATATTGCTTGAACGGTTGGGCCAGTAAGATGACGCTCCTTCTTGCGCCCGCCCCGCGGATCGGCCCTCCCTGCAAGGGGGAGGGTAAGACGTGAACTGGTCGATCTCCTTCGAACCGCTGATCTCCTGGCCGCTGCTGGCCCTTGTGCTGGTGCCGCTGGCCCTGCTCGCGGCCGTGGGCCTGTGGTTTCGCCAGCGCGGCGCGGTCCTGCGCCTCGTCGCATTGCTGGCGCTCGCCGCCGCTCTCTTCAATCCGGTGTTCCTCAACGAGGAGCGCGAGCCGCAGCAAAGCGTGGTTGCCCTGATCGTCGACCGCAGCCAGAGCCAGGACATCGGTGAACGGACCAAACAGACCGACGAGGCGCTGGCTGGGCTTGAGCAGCGCCTCGGCCGCTTCAAGCAGTTCGACGTCCGCGTCGTCGAGGCCGGCAAGTCGGAAGCCGCCGAGGAACGCACGGAAACGCGGCTGTTCGGCGCGCTCGAAAACGCCTTCCGCGACGTGCCGCCCTCGCGCATCGGCGGCGCCGTCATGATCACCGATGGCGAAGTGCATGACGCACCCGCCGGCGCGCCTGATTTCAATGCCCCGCTGCACGCCTTGATCACCGGCAACGACCACGAGAAGGATCGCCGCATACGTTTCGAGAACGCGCCCCGCTTCGCCCTCGTCGGCAAGCCGCTCGATATGACCTATCGCGTCATTTCAACCAGCAACGAGACCGGGCCGGTCGATGTGCGCGTTTCGGTCAATGGCGAGCAGGTCGCGGTCGAGCATGCCACCGTCGGCCAGGCCATGCCGCTCCACGTGACCATTCCCAGCGCCGGGCGCAACATCATCGAACTCGCCATCGATCGCGAGCCGGGCGAGCTCACCGACACCAACAACCGTGC
Organism: Mesorhizobium sp. B1-1-6; assembly: GCF_006443035.1. NCBI lineage: Bacteria > Pseudomonadati > Pseudomonadota > Alphaproteobacteria > Hyphomicrobiales > Phyllobacteriaceae > Mesorhizobium > Mesorhizobium sp. B1-1-6. The sequence goes on from NZ_VFWR01000007.1 coordinate 245,570, forward strand.
CATCGCGCTGGTCGACGGCATTCGCGAGAACCTGCGCGTGCTGCTCGTCTCCGGCGAGCCGCATGCGGGCGAGCGCACCTGGCGCAATCTGTTGAAATCCGACGCCTCGGTCGATCTCGTCCATTTCACCATCCTGCGGCCACCGGAGAAGCAGGACGGCACGCCGATCAATGAATTGTCGCTGATCGCCTTCCCGACGCGGGAACTGTTCGTCGAGAAGATCAAGGATTTCGACCTGATCATCTTCGACCGCTACCAGCACCGCGACGTGCTGCCGATCCTCTATTACGACTACATCTCCGAATATGTCGAAAAAGGCGGCGCGCTGCTGATTGCGGCCGGACCCGAATATGCCGGTGAAAGCTCGATCGCGCGCACGCCGCTGATGTCGGCGCTGCCGGCGATGCCGACCGGCGAGGTCGTCGACAAGGCGTTCTACCCACGCCTCACCGACATCGGCCAGCGCCATCCGGTGACGCGCGGTCTCGACGGTTCTGCCAGCGAGCCGCCGCACTGGAGCCGCTGGTTCCGCACCATAGGCGTGCAGAATCCCGAAGGCGAGGTGGTGATGAAGGGGGCCGACAACCGGCCGCTGCTCCTGCTCGACCGCAAGGGAGAAGGCCGCGTCGGCATGCTTCTGTCCGACCAGGGCTGGCTGTGGGCGCGCGGCTTCGAAGGCGGCGGCCCGCATGTCCAGCTCTACCGCCGCATCGCCCACTGGCTGATGAAGGAGCCAGAGCTCGAGGAGGAACGGCTGACCGCCGACGGGCGCGGCATGGTGCTGGAAATCCGCCGCCAGACCATGGCCGACGACCCCGGCCCGGCCCAGATCATTACGCCCTCCGGCAAGACCATTACCGTCAAGCTCGAGAAATCCGAACCCGGTGTCTTCCTGGGCAGCGCCCAGACCTCCGAGATCGGCCTTTACCAGGTCGGCAATGGCGACCTTACCGCGCTCGCCCATGTCGGGCCGGTCAACGCACCCGAATTCGCCGACGTCGTTTCCACGCAGGACCGGCTGAAGGCTCCCGCCGAAGCCACCGGCGGCAGCGTTCGCAGGCTTGCGGGATCGACCCTTGGAGGCGGCGACGTGACCTTGCCCTCGATCGTCCCCGTACGGTCCTCGGGAGAAGCGTCCGGCGCCGACTGGATCGGCCTGCGCACCACCGACGACAGCGTGCTCAAGGCGGTCTCGCGCGTTCCGCTGTTCGGCGGCTTTCTCGGCCTCGGCCTGCTGCTGCTGGCGATGGGTTCGATGTGGTACCGCGAAGGACGATAGGAGCATTTTCCCTCCTCCCCTTGTGGGAGAAGGGAAGAAACCTGCTCTACTCTTCCGGCTCCGTCGTGAACATCAGCGGATAGCCCTTGGCCTTGCCGGCGTCGGTGGCCCGTGTCGCCTTTGTCTCGGCGACGTCCTTGGTGAAGACGGCGACGACGCAGACGCCGCGCCGATGCGCCGTGATCATCACCCGATGCGCCTGGTCTTCGCTGAGCTTGAACTCGCCCTTCAGCACCGTCACCACGAATTCACGCGGCGTGAAATCGTCATTGAGCAGGATGACCTTGTAGAGCTTCGGCCGCTCGGTCTTGGGTAGGGTCTGCGTACGGGGTTTTGTCGTGATTTCAGGCATGGGAACCGGCAATTGCGCGAGCCTCGGCTACGCCCCTATTTTCGCACGGGCGAAAGCGAGCGTCCAATCACAGAGCTATGTGGGAAGTGCGGCCCGCGGTTCAACGGCCCTGGCGGCCGAAGCCGCTCCGGGAGGGCAAGTTTCCGGCAGCATCCGACCGGCGTTCCATCCAGGATGCGACCGGCCAGGCGACGACGCAGATCAGCGTCACGCTGGCAAGTGCGATGAGCAGCCAGGTCTGCGCGGGCGTGATGTAATCCCAGTCGGTGGAAATCACAGGCGCGAACAGTGACGGCTCGGTGCGGCCGCTGGCCGGATCCGGCACGGGACTGGCGGTGAACAGGATCATAAGCCGGGCGGCGCCGGTGGCGACCAGGCTGCCGAACACGATCGAGCGCAGAATGGACGAAAGCCGCCTCTTCATGCGGATTGTCCTACGGCGCCGGCCTTGCAATCGGGTTAAGGCCGATCGAGACAAAGCCGCCGGCGCCGGCTTCGGCCACATCGTTCGGACCTGTCCGTTCGCTTCACTGCCGATACACGGCCTTCGGCTTTTTCGGACAGGAAGAAGGCCGCTCCAGCAAAACGCGACTGGAGCGGCCTTGTCATAAGGCAGGCAGTGTGCCCGATCTGGATTAAGCCTTCGGAGCGACCTTCTTGTCGGTCTTCTTGACAGTCTTCTTCGCCTTCTTGTGCTTCTTGGCAACGACCTTCTTCACCGGAGGCTTGGCGGTCGTGGTCGCCGGAGCGGTGGTCGTCGAGGAAGCAGCCGGAGCGGCGGTCGTGGTGGCAGCAGCGTTGCCGAGAGCCGGCATGGCGAAGGCAAGAGCAACGGCGAGACCGGTGGCGGAGAGGATGGACTTTTTCATGGCTTCATTTCCTTTTCATGCGGGTCGGGTTTCGAGTGTCACTGAACCGGGTCGTTCGGTGTCACCCCCAGCAACTTCAAAGCGTTGGCGAGCATCCGGATGCCCTGTGCCTGTTTCTTGGCGGCGCAGTACCGGTTGCCCTTTCTCTGAAGTGCCTTTGCCGCGGTGACCTGCGTTGCCGTGGCATGGGTTTCGAGGGCTTCGTCGAATTGGTGGCTGAGATTGGCACACCGCTCGGTCCGGGTGGTGGGCGTCACTTTTGCATCCGATTGTCCAGCAGCGGCTGTGACGAGCGAAATGCCCATCAACGCACCCAACAAACTGATCGACAACCTTGGCATCGGTTAATCCGTGAACCCGGAGACTTGCGTCGCGGCCAAATGACCTGACCGCCACGGCACCGTTATGCCGGCCTAGTTTTTCAGGAGTTTTTCCCGATTGTAGAATTTTGTTTCTGGATTGTGTCTGTGCGCCCCGGCGGGAGGCTTCCAGCGCATTCAGTGTGGAGATTGCCAGATTTACCTTGCCTTGAAATCCAAGGCACTGGCCAACATATGGCCCGAATTCTATCGTGTGGGTGGCCGCCTGCCGGCTTGGCAGGTCAACGAAGACAGGATCCCCGTGAAATCCGACGCACACATACTGATCGTCGACGACGACAAGGGCATTCGCGACCTGCTGCAGGAGTTCTTCCAAAAGCGCGGTCTGCACACATCGGTTGCCGCCGACGGCACCGAGATGGAAACGATCCTGCGCCGTGCACAGGTCGATCTCATCGTGCTCGACGTCATGCTGCCCGGCAGGAGCGGGCTGGAACTGTGCCGTGACATCCGGGCCCAGTATTCGACGCCGATCATCATGTTGACCGCCGTCACCGAGACGACAGACCGCGTGGTTGGCCTCGAGATGGGCGCCGACGACTATGTGCCCAAACCTTTCGACCCCCGCGAATTGCTGGCCCGCATACGCGCCGTGCTGCGGCGCAACGGCGCCCCCGAGCCCAAGCGCGCCACATCGAAGCAGATCTACCGCTTCGCCGGCTGGACGATGGATTGTTCGCGGCGCCGGCTGACCGCGCCCGACGATGTCAGGGTCGAACTGACCATGGCGGAGTTCAACCTGTTGCAGACCTTCGTCAAGAGCGCACAGCGCGTGCTGACCCGCGACCAGCTCATCGAACTCTCCGGCGGCGACAGCGATTATTCCTTCGACCGCAGCATCGACATCCTGGTCAGCCGGCTGCGGCGCAAGATGGAAGATGATCCCAAGACGCCCAAGCTGATCCTGACGGTCCGCAGCGGCGGCTATCAGTTCCTCCCCGAAACGAATTCCGAATGAGACGTTTCCTGCCGCAGACCCTGCCTGTCTGGGTGCTGCTGATCGTCATTGCCGGCCTGTTGATCAGTCAGGTCGCGACGCTCTACATCGTGTCGCGCGACCGCGCGGCCGCCAATGACGTGGTCGATCTCTACCGCCTCAACGACCGCGCCTATTCGCTGGTGCAGCTGATGCATGCCGCCACGCCCGAGGAGCGCAAGGCGACCGCATCCGGCCTGTTCAACGCCACCTACGCTCTCACGGTTTCAGACAGCCCCGCGGTCACCTCGTCGATCGCCGGCGACGATGAACTCGCCGAGCTGGAAGACATTCTCGTTGGACGGCTGTCGAAGTTCGGCGTCACCGACGCGCGCGTCCGGCGCGATCCGGCGACGCAGGAATCCGACAGCCCCGGTGGCGAGGTCATGAACAGGGACGTCGGCCAGGTGGAACGCGATCTCCTGGTGCTGGCGGCGAATTTCGCCCAGAGTGACAAGCTGACCGCCTCGCTGCGCTTCGCCGACGGCCAATGGCTGAACTTCACCGAGCCGATCACGCCGGTCGGCCCGATCCTGAGCTTCGACAGCCTGCCGCTCTATTCGCTGATAGCGGGGCTGGTGGTGATCATGTCGATCTGGTCGCTGCGCCGGCTGACCGCGCCCTACCGGATGATGGAAACCGCCGTGAACCGGATCGGCAATGACCTCAAGAGCCCGCCGATCGCCGAAAGCGGCAGCCGCGAGGTGCGTGCCGCCGCCAAGGCGATCAACGCCATGCAGGCGAGATTGCGTGAATATGTCGAGGACCGTGAGCACCTGGCCGCCGCGCTGGCGCACGACCTGCGCACGCCGATGACCAGGATGCGGCTGCGCCTGGAACTGTTGCGCAAGTCGGCGGTTCGCGAGGCGCTGGCGCACGATCTCGCCGATGTCGAGAGCATCGCCAGTTCGGTCATCGACTTCGCCACTTTCGAGGTGAACGAGGAAAAGAGCGAGCGCATTGACTTTTGGTCGCTGGTGGAATCGATCGCCGACGGCTACGCCGAGGTCTCCTTCGACAATGATGATACGCGCTCGCGCGGCCTGATCTGCATGGCGCGACCGGTCGCGCTCAAGCGCTGCGTCACCAATCTTGTGCAAAATGCAGTCACCTACGGCAAGAAGGCGCATCTCAGCCTGTACCGGTCGGGCGACATGATCACGCTGGCCATACGCGACGAGGGGCCGGGTATTCCGCAAGCCCAGATCGACGCCGTGTTCGGATCTTTCGTGCGCCTGGAACAGTCCCGCAACCGCCAGACCGGCGGCCTCGGCCTCGGCCTCACCATCGCCCGCAACATCGCGCGTGCCGCCGGCGGCGAGATCCGCCTGTCCAACCATCCGGACGGCGGCCTGCTGACGGAGCTGCGCCTGCCGCTGGCGACTTGAGACGCGACTGAGGGATTACCGCCGCAGCACCGCGCTCAGCACGTCCCTGATGCCGATCGCGCCGACGAAGCGCGACTGGTCATCGAACAGCGCCACGGGCGCAGTCTGCGACCGGTGCATGGCCAGCATCACGGTCTTCAGCGACGTTCCGGGATTGGCCCAGAACACCTGGGCCGCTTCCTCGGGCTGGCCTTCGACCTCGGCGCAGGACACCCATACCGCCGGCTTGCCGTCACGCTCAGCCGCCGCCACGAGGCCATGGTCGTCGATCTTGAAGCGCGTCGTCTTGCGCCGGTCGAGCCACACCCAGCCGTCCTTGCCCTGTTCGAGATCGCGGCGGTCGCGCATCACGTTCCAGGCGGTGAGCACCGACAGCGGATTCACATTGGCGATGAAGTCGCGGACATAATCGTTAGCGGGCTTGAGCACGATGTCCTCCGCCGCGCCGGTCTGCACGATGCGTCCGCCCTCCATGATTGTGATGTGGCTGCCGATCTTCAGCGCTTCCTCGAGGTCGTGGCTGACGAAGATGATGGTCTTCTTCAGTTCGGCCTGCAGCTGCAGCAACTCGTCTTGCAGCTTGGTGCGGATCAGCGGGTCGAGCGCCGAGAACGGCTCGTCCATCAGAAGGATCGGCGCCTCGGTGGCGAAGGCGCGCGCCAACCCGACGCGCTGCTGCATGCCACCCGAAAGCTCATGCGCGTATTTCTTCGACCACTGCTCGAGATTGACCAGCTTGAGCTGCCTGTGCACGCGCTCCTTGCGCTCGGCGTCCGGCACGCCGGCAAGTTCGAGGCCAAGCCCGACATTCTCTTCCACCGTCCGCCACGGCAGCAGGCCGAACTGCTGGAACACCATGGCAACCTGCTTCTGCCGCAGGCGCCGCAAGGTAGCCTCGTCGCAGGTGACGACATCGACGGTGCGGTCGCCATCCTTGACCAGAACCTGGCCGCGCGAGACGACGTTCAGGCGATTGACCGCTCTCAGCAGTGTCGACTTGCCCGAGCCGGACAGACCCATGAGGACGGAAATCTCGCCCTCATGCACGGTAAGGCTGGCCCCGGCACAACCGAGCACATTGCCGGTCTGCTCGAGGATCTCGGCGCGCGTCGCACCCTTGTCGATCAGCGCCAGCGAACCCGCCTGGTCGGCGCCGAAGACGATATCGACGTTCCTGAAATCGACGGCGACGGTCATTTCTTGCCTCCAACGCCAATGCGGGTCATGCGGTCGAGCACGATGGCGAGCACGACAATGGCGAGCCCGGCCTCGAGGCCGAGATCGATGCGGCGCGAACCGAGCGCGCGGTTGATCTCGGTGCCGAGCCCGCCGGCGCCGATCAGCGCCGCGAACACCACCATCGACAGCGACAGCATGATCGACTGGGTCAGGCCCGCCATGATGGTGGGCAGCGCCGAGGGCAGCTCGACCTTCCACAGCAGCTGGCTCCTGGTGGCGCCGAAGGCCTCGCCGGCCTCGATGATCGATTTGGGCACCGAGACGACGCCGAGATGCGTGAGCCGGACCGCGGTCGGGATGACGAAGATGATGGTGACGATGAGGCCGGGCGCGTTGCCAAGGCCGAACAGGGTCAGCACCGGGATCAGGTAGACGAAGGTCGGCAGCGTCTGCATCAGGTCGAGCACCGGCAGCATGAAGCGGTAGACCTTCGGCTTGTGCGCCGCCCAGATGCCGAGCGGCACGCCGATGGCCATTGCCATGGCGGCGGCGGCCACGACCAGCACCAGCGTCTGCACCGTCTGTTTCCACAGGTTCTGGTTGATGATGAAGATCAGCCCGAGGAAGACGCCGATCGCGAGCGGGCGCGAACGCTGCAGCAGCCAGGCGATGATGGCGATGATGAGCGCCAGCAGCACCGGCGGCACCACCAGCAGGAGGTCGACCAGGCCGTCGAGGATGAAGTTCAGGCCGTTGGAAAAGGCCCTGAAGACGTTGTCGAAATTGTCGGTGAGGAACCCGAAGAACGCCTTGCCCCATGGGCCGATGGGAATCTTGTAGCTGACCAGGAATTTGGAAATCGGATCCATCTTGCCCCCTCTCCTACCGGCATCGCTTTGCCGCGGTGTCCGCTGTCGTCACGTCATCTTCTCACAGCATATGAAAAAGGGCAGCCTTTTCCAGTGGCTGCCCTTTTGTTCTCACGCGTGCATGCCGAAGTCAGTCGGCTCAGCCCCCCAGTGCGGTCTTGATGGCCGCTGCCGCATCGCCGCCGTCGAAGGTGGTCACGCCGGCGATCCAGGGTGTCACGGCATCCGGATTTTTCTTCAGCCAGTCGGTGGCGACAGTCTGGGCGTCGCCGCCCTTGAGGATGGCGTCCATCAACTGGCCTTCCATGTCCAGGTTGAACTTGAGGTTGGCAATGAGCTTGCCGGCGTTCGGGCACTCGGTGGTGTAGCCCTTGCGCACATTGGTGTGGACGGTGGCGGCACCGAAGCCGCTGTCGCCCATGCCGTCGAGATAGGTGATCTTCATGGCGCCCATCACCGGGTGCGGCGTCCAGCCGAGGAAGGCGATCCACTCATTGTTCTTCATCGACTGCTCGGCCTGCGTCAGCATGCCGGCCTCCGAGGATTCGACCAGTTCGAAGCCTTCGAGATTATCCTTCGGGTTCTTGATCATGTCGAGGATGATGCGGTTGCCGTCATTGCCGGCCTCGATGCCGTAGATCTTGCCGTCGAACTTGTCCTTGAACTTGCCGAGGTCGGTGAGTGTCTTGACGCCGGCATCCGCCACATAGGTCGGCACGACGATGCCGTAGCCGGCGCCGGTCAGGTTCGTGCTGATGGTCTCCACCGAACCGTCGGCCGTGTAGTCCTTGATGTCGTTGGTCATCGACGGCATCCAGTTGCCCAGGAAGACATCGAGGTCCTTGTTCTTCAGCGACGCCATCGTCACCGGCACCGACAGCTGGATTACCTGCGGCTCGTAGCCGAGCGCCGTGAGCAGCACCGAGGCGATGCCGGTCGTCGCCTGGATATCGGTCCATCCGACATCGGAAAGGCGTACCGCCTTGCAGCTAGCCGGATCCCCGGCGAAGGCAGCGCTCGTCGACAAGAAAGCCGCAAGGCCGAGGCCTGCGACGAAGGAATTCATACGCGACATGAACTTTCTCCCATTTCGATTCTTTGGCGAGGCGAAGTCACGGTTTTTGTGCCCGCCTTGTTTCGTCAGCCAAACACCATTCTCGTGCGGTTTCAAGCATTAAGGCAATCACGATCAACGGCGCTGGCTGGCCGATCAGCGACACGTCAGCCGCTTTTTCCATGCGAGCCGGCTTTTTTGGTGGAAGGCCTGCCAGGGGCCTTCCCCGGGCCCGGCCAAGTGGGCTTAAAAGGGCGCCATGGCCAAACTGTATTTCCACTACGCGACGATGAATGCGGGCAAGACGACGATGCTCCTGCAGGCGTCGTACAATTACCGCGAGCGCGGCATGACGACGATGCTGTTCGTCGCCGGCCACTACCGCAAGGGCGACACCGGCCTGATTTCGTCACGCATCGGACTGGAAACGGAAGCCGAGATGTTTCGTGACGGCGACGACCTGTTCGCCCGCGTCGCCGAACATCATCAGCACGGTGCCGTGCATTGCGTCTTCGTCGACGAGGCGCAGTTCCTCGAGGAGGAACAGGTCTGGCAGCTCGCCCGGATCGCCGACCGGCTCGACATCCCGGTCATGTGCTATGGCCTGCGCACGGACTTCCAGGGCAAGCTGTTTTCCGGCTCGCGCGCCTTGCTGGCCATAGCCGATGAGCTGCGCGAAGTGCGCACCATCTGCCGCTGCGGCCGCAAGGCGACGATGGTGGTGCGCCTCGGCCCCGACGGCAAGGTCGCTCGGCAGGGCGAACAGGTGGCGATCGGCAAGGACGTCTATGTCTCGCTCTGCCGTCGCCATTGGGAAGAAGAAATGGGTCGCGCCGCCCCCGACGATTTCATCGGCTTTGTCGCGCCTTGACCGGGCTGTGGCATCACGGCCGCCACACTTGCCGCCATCGATCGGCTTTCGCGATCCCGCCACGATGCAGCGTTTGTTAAGGCCCCGGTCCTATTCTGCGTCCTCTCGTTCCAGCCAGAACTCGTCGGGGATAGCCATGTTTCGAGCCGCTTCGTCTGCCGCAGCCTTTCTGCTTGCCGGCGTCCTTGCCGCCCATGCCGGCGGCGATCCGGCACTGGGCAAGAGGGTCTTCAACCGATGCATGGCCTGCCATGAAGCAGCGAGCGACCGCGACAAGGTCGGCCCGCATCTGATGGGTGTCGTCGGCCGCGCCGCCGGCAGTGCCGAGAGCTTCCTCGGCCATTACTCCGAAGCGATGAAGAGTGCAGGCGCCGCCGGTCTCGTCTGGGACGAGGCCAACCTCGCCGAGTATCTGAAGGCGCCGCGGCAAAAAGTGCCCGGCAACAAGATGGCCTTTGCCGGCCTGAACAACGACGAGGACATCGCCAATGTCATCGCTTATCTGAAGGCCGATCCCAAGCCCTGAGCCAGGATTATTCCGTCCCCGCGATGGACGCCGAGCTGCCACCGTCCTCACCGCGCTCGATGCTCCGTCGGATTTCAGGCATTCGTGGCAGCGGGGGACTGAATGCCTGGCCGACATCCGCCGACGTTGAAGTTCAACGACAGTTGAACCACGCGTATTCCAAACGATCCTTTCGCCATGATCGCGGATCGATTGCGTTTCAAGGGCGTGGGCAAGGTTTTTGTTTTCGAAGCGCCCCTGTCTTCACGTCTTTCAATCCCCTGAAGCCCCACATATATTCGCCGCTGTTCGCAATCAGCGACCTGATGCCGGAGCGGGAGGCCCTTATGGCGACATTGCAGAATTTCGATGCCGAAATTGCCAGGACCAAGCAGGTCGTCCAGGACATGCGCACCAAGATAGACCAGTCCGGCGCCGTGCTCGACAAACTTGCCACCGCCGACAAGAAGATCGGCGACGCCAATTTCGATATCGAGAACGCCCGCATCGAAGACGTGCTGAAGCAGCAGAAGGTGATGGAAGGCAATATTGCCGACCTGATCATCGGGCTGGAGGACGCCACCAACGTTTTCGGCGCCGAGTTCGAGAGCATGAAGAACTACACCGGCTGGGAAAACTTCATCGGCATCTTCTCCAGCCAACGCAAGCAGCGTCTGCGCACCGACCGCGTCCGCAACATGTCACTGGCCGGCAACCTGCAGGAATTGCTGGCCAAGTCCGACACCATCGTCGGCATATTGAAGGCGCAGAAAGAAGTCCTCGACCAGCGCTACAAAACCTCCGAGACCAGCCTGTCGCAGGTTATCGAGCGCCGCAAGGCCACCATGTCCAACCTGGAAACCGTGCAGAAGCGCATCGAGGAGCTCAATCCGATGCTGCTCGACATCGAAAACAAGATCGCGGCCTCCACCAGCCAGAAGGAACGCACGCAACTCGAGGGCGAACGTTCCAAGCTCGCCACGGAATACAATGAGAAGCAGGCCAAGGAACAGGAGTTGCTGGCCGAGAGCCAGACGCTGGAGCGCTACACCTCGATGTTCCAGACCTTCGTCGATTCGCTCAACAACCAGATCGCCGCACAGTCGACCCTGATCAACAAGCTGACCATCGACACCGAGCAGCGCATCGTTCTCTACAAGGCGCTGGAGGATTCGCTGAAGACCGCGGCCCAGCAGGACGTCGCCCACAAGATCAACACGCTGGGCAGCCAGGTCGACAACACCGCCGAGGAGACCATGGCCGGCATTGGTGCCGCCTCGCAGAAGCACATTGGCGACCTGCTCGAGATGCACGAGAAGAACATGGTGGCCACCGCCGACATCCAGCGCCGCAAGAAGCTGGCCGACGACGCCTTCGCCCGCCGTTTCGACGAAGTGCTGAAGAAGCACAATTCGGCCAATTACGTGCAGTCGTAATTGCCGCCCGCACCGGTGCGACAATGCCATGGCCAATAGCATGACCTCCGAAAACGACGCGGCGGCGCGGTATTTCTCGGCAATCACGGCAGCGCTCAGCGGGCTGGAAGTGTTCATGCGCGACGATCGCTCGCCGCTCTACCGGCACGGCATCGTCGCCAAGATCGTCGCGGAATACATCGCCCGGCTCGACAAGTCGTTCTCCTGCTGGCGCAACCGGCTGGGCTTCATGGACACGTTCCGCATTTCGCGCGCCGAAAGCGGATTCCCGGTGTTCCAGAACCTGCTTGAGCTCGAAAACGACCGCCGCCAGGCTGACACGCGGCTCGCCAACATCCCGCTGGCCGACGAATTGCGCGAGGAGATGGCCGACTTCATCCTGCGCCACAAGGAATTCCCCCAAGCGCTGCAGAAGTCGATGGCCGAGAGGCTTTATCTCGAGGACGTCAAGAGCGAGCAGACCTTCGGCCCCTTCACCCTGGCGCAGACGGCCAAGGTTTCCGTCAATCCGAAGACGGCGCGGCCCTACTACCTCGTCCATTGGGCGACCTTCGACGGCAGCGCCAACCTGCCGCTGGTCTACATGGTGACGGTGGAAGATTCCTCCGAAGACATGATCCGCCAGCTCGTCGACCGCAATGGCAAGCTCAACGACCAGATCGACATTCCATTGCCAGTCGATGGCCTGCTCAATCCCGAGCTTGCCCATCGCTTCGACGATTTCACCGAGAAGAACTCGGCCTATACGCTGTCGCCGGCAACGATCGCCGTCAACCTCGACAAGGATTTCGAGCCGCTGCACCCCAAGCAGCTTCGGCGCGTCGTGCTCGGCCCCTTCTATTCGGCCGGGATCACCGACAACAATTCTACGGTGACCGAGGTTCTGGCCAAGGTGCGCAAGCCGGAGAACGCCTGGCTGCTGACCTGGACCATCCAGGAGGTCTACTCCAAGGGCGAAAAACCCGGCCGCAGGGGGCTGTTTTCGAGCGAGAAGACGACGCAGGAGTTCTTCATCAACACCGACGACCTCGAGGCCGCGCGCCAGGGCGTGTCGAGCTACGAAACCCACGCGTTGATCCCGCACGAGGCATACCAGGCACTCTATGCCGCCGGCGAAGCGCAGAAGATCTTTTCCGGATACAAGGTCCACATCCTGTCCAACGGACAGGTCATCTCGGACGTCTGACCGTCACACCACGGAGCAACCTTCATGGATACCGGCCTGACCACCATCCCGGAAGCGGCGATCGAGAAGCACCGCGCCACCGCGCAGAGCTTCATCACCCGCATCGTCGTGCTGGAAGACCCGTCTAGCTCCTCCGGCACCGCGCTTGCCGGCACCAATCGCCGCTTCGTCTCCACCGTCTCTGTCGGTTCGGTGCGCCGCACGCGCGAGGTCGAGCTGGCGAAGACCGTCGGCGCCGTTCACCCCGACGACCAGTTGCTGACCATCCCGCAGCACACACTTTTGTTTCGCGCCCGGCGCGGCACGGCGCTCGCGCTCGCCATATCGGATGTTTTCGCCGAAGGCTCGGATCTCGAAAGCCTGCAGGCCAGGAACACCCGCGCTCCCCTCGAAGGCGACGAGGCCGCCACGTTCAAGAAGCTTCTGTCGGCCTCGGCTTACATTGCCGCCTTCAGCCTGTCCTCCTATCTGTTCCAGCTCATCGACAGCGACGGCGAGGCGCCCAACGACATTCCCGAGCCGGATTTCCTCTTCGACACGCCGCAGGACGCGGTGAAGTCGATCCTGGCCGGTCTCGACAAGGCGATTTCGGGCGCATCCGACGATGCCGACCTGATGACCAGGGCGCGCGCCTTCGCCCGTGTCGCCATCGACGGCCTCCTGGCACGAAAAGGCCGCTTCGACGGCATCGGCCCGTTCGAGAACGCGCATGTCCGCATCGATGCCGACGATTTCACGCTCGACGGCTTCGACGTCGCGCCGGGCAAGCGTTCCAGGCCGCTGGTGATGACCTTCAAGAAACCGGAAGAGGTCGTCGGCAACCACATCGCCAAATATCAGTCGGTCAAGCTCGCCAAGATGTTGATGGCCTATGACTTCGAGCGCGAGCTGAACCCGTTCGTCGAACTCGGCGGCTTCCTGTTCACCTTCATCGGCGACGGCGCGCCGGGCACCGGCAAGACGACCCTGATCCAGATGATTGCCGGTCTCGTCAATGGTTACTGCCAGGTCGCCGGTTATCCCTTCGCCTACGAAAATTTCGGCGTCGACCAGATCTCGTCATATCAGGGCAAGTCCGGCCAGAACTGCCGCCAGTTCATAAACAATGTGTTGAACCCGCGCGTCATCGGCTTCGGCACCATCGACGACATCGACCAGGTGGCGGCGCGCCGTTCCGACGACCGCGCCTCGGCCGGCCAGCAGGAGATCACCGGCGTGCTGATGGACGCCTTCGCCGGTGCCGCCACAGTGGTGCGCGGCAACTGCTCGTTCGGCATGTTCTCCAACTATCCCGAAAATGTCGACGATGCGCTGCGCCAGCGCGCCGGCGCCCGCTGGCTGGTCGACGGGCCGCAGACGCGTGACGATTACATCGACATTTTCGTGCTGCTCGCCGGCAAGAACCACAAGATCCCGCTCGGCGACCACGAACTCTACGCCGCGCAGGAGATCCAGCGCGCCGTGGCCGAAGCCTATGAGGAGCACAAGAAGCCGCAGGAGGACGGGCTGATCCGGGTCCATGAGCGCTACATGAAGGAGAATGGCGCGCCCAAGACCATGGCCGACATCGGCACCTATCTGCACCTGATCAAGCAGGCCGAGCCGCGCTTCACCGGCCGCGCCATCAAGAACGTCACCGACGCCATCAAGATGCGCGCCATGGACATCGAGCTTCCCGACGACTGGTTCGAAAAACCAGAGGTTTTCATGCACAAGAGCTATGACGAGAAGAAAGCGATGATCGAGCAACTGCGCGGCCCGTTCTCGATGGACATGGTCATGCAGGAGATCAACCGCTACGCCGACAGCGAGTTCCGCTACTCCGACAAGTCCGACGACTCCGCCGTGGAAAAGCTACTGCGTGACGCGCGGCTGCGCGAACGGGCAGCGCGTGAGATGGAGGAGATGAAGAAAAAGGGGCTGTGGAATGCGTGATGCGCTCCGGCCTTTCCTTCTCCCCTTGTGGGAGAAGGAATAATGGCCCGCAAACCCGATCTCCTGCGCGACAACGAGCTCATTTACGGCCGGCTGCTCGTCGTCGACGAGCCGCATCTCATCGAGCGCTACAACAAGGCGCTTGCCGCCTTTGGCCTCGAGCCCACCAAGCTGAAGAGCTTCCAGATCGACCGCACCGGTTTTTCGCCGGAAGTGGCGGAGGAATGCGGCGACTACGGCTACCTCGATCCCAATGAGGTCAACCGCCGCTTCATCATCCTGACGCCGTCGCAGATCGATCTGCCGGTGGTGCACACCGCCTTCTCCAACACCTCGCAGCTGATGTTCGAGTTCATGTCCAGGAACCAGCGCGCCATAGACGCGCTGACCATCAAGGACGTCATCTACGGCGAGATCGAGGATTCCATTCCCAAGGTCAACGACATCGAGGATCTGCTGTCGATCAACCAGGTCGAGTTCAAGGTGCTGTCGGCCGAGGATGTGCTGGGCAAGGCCGCCGAGCTCGGCAAGCTCGTCGATCGCCTGAAACAGGAGCCTGACGCCTGGCGCGACAACGCCATGCTCACCCGCATGGTGGAACTGGCCAAGATCTGCGGCGACATCCGCGAGAACGCGCTGGTGCCCGACCAGGTAATCTTCCGCCACAACGCCTACTGGACCAGTCATTTTGGCGGGCTTTACGTGTTCGTCGACCCCGACATGACGACCGTCATCAGCGATCCGGCGGCCCCCGGTTTCCGCCGCTCGCGGCCGTGGCAGGTAAGCTATCTCTCGATCAAGGACGCCGACAAGGTGTTCAAGTTTCTCGCCGCCACCGGCCGCATCGAACTGCCGCGCGCCTCCTGGATCGAAGCCTCGGGCTATCTCGAGCACCGCGCCGAGATGGTGGTGCGTGCGCTGATCCGCGACGCCGAGCCGGATCGCAATCTGACCGATGTCGACAAGGTCTGGCTGCAGACCTGGATCCAGAGCCATGCCGACGTGATCGCCAAGGACGGCAACTTCCCCTTCCTCAATGCCGCCAAGCGCGAGATTGCCCAGCTCGGCCATCTCAAGATCGAGGATGTGTTCCCGCAGGAGCGCTTCCTGGTGGTCCGCGCCAAGCCCGACCATCCCGACGCCTGGCTGACCAACCGGCTGATCTCGGATTTCGTGCCGTCGGACTTCGTCTCGCGCTACGTCTTCAACAAACAGGGCTTCTACAAGGACTATGAGGGCTTCAGCGACGCCTGGCGATCGCATGTTGTGGACGTTCTGAAAACCACATATCTGAAGGACAAGGTGGCGTTCCGCACGCGCCTTTACGGCCTGACTGACTAGAACGAAACCGGCCGTCATTTCGTTCTAACTTGTTGTTTTGGCGCATGATGTTATCCAAAAAGTCCGCAACTTTTTGACATTATGCTTTGAGGGGGTGACACAGCATGCTCGATCCGATCGTGAACTTCTTCGTCAGGATTTTCCAATGGATCGGCCGCGGCATCGGGCTTCTGATCGGCGTCATCTTGTGGCCGTTCATCTGGGCCGGGCGCTGGTATACGCAGCGCGGTTGGATCCTCAAGGCCGTGCTCGGCCTCGCCTTGCTCGTGCTGCTCGGCCTCTATGCCAATTTCTTCTACGCCACACAGTGGTGGAACAATTTCAACCCGAACTATCCCGACACCTACACGTTCGAGAAGCGCAACATCTCGGCGGGCGAACAGGTAGCCGCCGGTGCCGGTGCCGACACTGCCAGGACCTGCGGCAACTCCGGCATCGCCCAGATTGCCGCCGATTTGACCGACTTCAACGTCAACCAGAATGCCTGGATCTCGTCGATGATCCTCTACAAGCTCGGCCTGTTCGGCATCAGCTGGGACAACACGCCGTGGATGGACAACAAGGCCTCGTTCCAGCGCGGCATCAACCAGGCGGTGCGCCGCACCGCGACCGAGCTCGCCGACAATCTCGGCCGTGTGCGCACGACATCGCAGATCGACGCCGACCTGCAGGATGCGCGCGGCAATCTGCAGTTCGACGAGTACACCTGGTATTTCGGTGTAAGCCCGTTCGGCCCGAAGACGCCGACCCCGAGCTATTATCGCGACGCCGTGCGCAAGCTGCGCTCCTTCAACGCCCGCCTCGCCACCTGCCAGGCCACCTTCGATGCCCGCGCCGACAATCTGAAGCAATATATCGACCGTATCGCCAGCGATATCGGCTCGACCTCGGCCATCCTCAAGGAACGCGCCGAAAACCATAACAATGGCTGGTTCGATTTCCGCGCCGACGACCGCTACTGGTTCGCCTATGGCCAGCTCTACGCCTATTACGGACTGATGAAGGGCGCGCAGGCCGACTTCGAGGACGTCATCAAGGAAAAGCACCTGCAGAGCCTGTGGGATACGATGGACGCGCAGTTCGTCTCAGCGCTGCGCATCCAGCCCTTCATCATCGCCAATGGCCGCGAGGACGGCTGGCTGCTGCCCACGCATCTGACGACCATGGGTTTCTATGTGCTCAGGGTGCGTTCCAACATGGTCGAAATCAGCAACGTGCTGACGCAGTAGGGCCGGTCGGCCCAATGCATGTCACCCAAAAGTGGTCCGGCCTGGGAAGAACGATATGCATGGAAACAAATGCCTGAAGCGCGATGCGCTTTAGGCCGGCGATGGCGGATTCGCGCCGCCGTGTCTGTCGCATTCCGTGCATTGCGCGGCTGTTTTGAGACGGCGGACGCGTCACCGCTCTGGCTTCTATACGGCGCGGCAAGCGGAGCCAGAAAGAACCGGAGGCAGGTCGGCCCGCCGCAGAGGAATTTTCTTCATAGGAAACATAGTTGCATGAAAGTTGACGCCACGGCAGCGAGAGGGCTAGAACATGCCCTTGCCCGCGCGGCGTATCGAACATGCACCAGTGATCAACCCGTCCCCTCCACCGTCCAATCCAGAGGAAAGCCGTCATGGCAGAAGTGAAGTCCGACATCGAGATCGCCCGCGGTGCGAAGAAAAAACAGATCCAGGAGATCGGCGCCAAGATCGGCATCCCGACCGAACATCTTTTGCCCTATGGCCATGACAAGGCGAAGGTCTCCGCCGAATTCATCAAATCGGTGAAAGGCAACAAGGACGGCAAGCTGATCCTGGTCACCGCCATCAACCCGACCCCGGCCGGCGAAGGCAAGACGACCACCACCGTCGGCCTCGGCGACGGCTTGAACCGCATCGGCAAGAAAGCGATCATCTGCATCCGCGAAGCCTCGCTCGGTCCGAATTTCGGCGTCAAGGGCGGTGCGGCCGGCGGCGGCTACGCGCAGGTCGTGCCGATGGAGGACATGAATCTCCATTTCACCGGTGACTTCCATGCCATCACCACCGCGCACAACCTCCTGTCGGCGTTGATCGACAACCACATCTACTGGGGCAATGAGCTCGGCATCGACACCCGCCGCGTCGCCTGGCGCCGCGTCATGGACATGAACGACCGGGCGCTGCGCGAGATCATCTGCTCGCTCGGCGGCGTCGCCAACGGCTATCCGCGCGAGGCCGGGTTCGACATCACCGTCGCCTCGGAGGTCATGGCCATCCTGTGCCTCGCCACCGACCTGAAGGACCTGGAGAAGCGCCTGGGCGACATCATCGTCGCCTATCGCCGCGACAAGTCGCCTGTCTATGCCCGCGACCTCAAGGCCGACGGCGCCATGGCCGTGCTGCTCAAGGACGCCATGCAGCCGAATCTGGTGCAGACGCTGGAGAACAATCCGGCCTTCGTGCATGGCGGCCCGTTCGCCAACATCGCGCATGGCTGCAACTCGGTGGTCGCCACCACGACGGCGCTCAAGCTTGCCGACTACGTCGTGACGGAAGCCGGCTTCGGCGCCGACCTCGGCGCGGAAAAATTCTTCGACATCAAGTGCCGCAAGGCCGGGCTGAAGCCGGCGGCGGCGGTCATCGTCGCCACCGTACGCGCCATGAAAATGAATGGCGGCGTCAAGAAGGAAGACCTCGGCAAGGAAAACATCGAGGCGGTGAAGAAGGGCTGCGCCAATCTTGGCCGCCACATCGAGAACATCAGGCAGTTCGGCGTGCCGGCGGTAGTTGCCATCAACCACTTCTACTCCGACACGGATGGCGAAATCCAGGCGATGAAGGATTATGTCGCCTCGATGGGCGAAGAGGCGATCCTGTGCAAGCACTGGGCCAACGGCTCGGCCGGCATCGAGGATCTCGCCAAGAAAGTGGTGGCGCTGGCCGAATCCGGTGCCTCGCAGTTCGCGCCGCTCTATCCCGACGCCATGCCGCTGTTCGAGAAGATCAACACCATCGTCCAGCGCATCTATCGCGGCTCGGAAGCGATCGCCGACAAGTCGGTGCGCGACCAGTTGCACGCCTGGGAGCAGGCCGGCTACGGCCACTTGCCGGTGTGCATGGCCAAGACGCAGTATTCCTTCTCGACCGACCCGAACCTGCGCGGTGCGCCAACCGGCCACACCGTACCGGTGCGCGAGGTCAGGCTTTCGGCGGGTGCCGGCTTCGTCGTCATCATCTGCGGCGAGGTCATGACCATGCCCGGCCTGCCCAGGGCGCCGTCGTCGGAAAAGATCTTCCTCAACGAAGCCGGCCAGATCGAAGGCCTGTTCTAGAAATCCTCAATTCCAAAAAGTGCAAAGGGCGCCGCAGCGATGCGGCGCCCTTTGTATTTCCGCAGACGACTACGCAGCGTTGCGAGCCAGCGCCCGCTGGTTGGAGCCGAAGATCGTATCGCGTTCCGGCAAGGTGCCGGTCTTCAGGCACTCGATCCATTCGGCGGTCTTGAGCACGGCGGCGAAGCGCGACTGCAGGATGATTGTCACCACGCGGTGGATCTCCTCGGCCGAGGCATAGCCGGCGCTATTGGCGTAAGGCACCGAGCCGGTCGCGTCGGACAGGAACTCGACGGCAAAGCCCATATGCACGGCGTGGATGATGGTCGACAGGTCGCAATTATGCGTCATGTAGCCGACCACCACGATCGTATCGACAGCGTTGGCGCGCAGCCACTCTTCGAGATCGGTGCCGGTGAAGGCGGAAGGCAGCGTCTTCTCGACATAGTGGTCGCGTGGCCGCCTCGATATCTCGGGATGCAATTCCGCGCCATGGCTGCCCTTGGCGAAGATTGGTGACGTCTCCGGCGCCATCTGCTTGACGACCACCACCTTGATGCCGGCCGCGGCTGCCGCGTCCATGGCGCGCGCCACGTTGACGACGCTGTCGCGGAACGGCGGATGCTGGATGGCGAGATTGCCGCCGTCATAGTCATTCTGGACGTCCACGACGACGAGCGCGCGGCGCGGCGTCTTGCTGGCTGGTTCGGACATGATGCATTCCTTTCAGGCTTGATGTGATGCCCGAGCATAGGTCCGCCACCATCGGACGAAAGTGGCCCGATTGACATCATTCGAAAGAATTGGGACAATCCGCATAACCCCGCGCAGAAATCCCCGGAAGACATGACCCACCAGATCGTCGCCGTCGTCGCCGTCCTCGCCTTCGACGGCATCAGCCCGTTCCATCTCTCCGTGCCTTGCCTGGTGTTCGGCGAAGATCGCACATCGTTCGGCCTGCCGCGCTTCGACTTCCGCATCTGCGCGATCGAGGCCGGTCCCGTCCACACCGAGGCCGGGCTGAGCGTCGCCGCGCCGCATGGGCTTGAGGGGCTCGACGGCGCCGACATCGTCATCGTGCCGAGTTGGCGGGATCTCGAAGACCCGCTGCCGGAACCGCTGACCCAGGCATTGCGGCGGGCCCACCGCAGTGGTGCCCTGATCGTCGGCCTTTGCCTGGGAACATTCGCAGTCGCTGCTGCCGGACTGCTTGGCGGTCGGCGTGCGGCCACGCATTGGGCCTATGCCGAGCGGCTTCAGAAGCTTCATCCCGACATCGCGGTGGACGCCGAGGTGCTCTATGTCGACAATGGCGACGTGGTGACGTCGGCCGGCGTCGCGGCCGGGCTCGACTGCTGCCTCCATATCGTTCGCGCCCGCTACGGCGCCGAGGCAGCACTGCGGCTCGCACGGCAGATCGTGCTCTCCCCGCACCGGCAAGGCGGACAGGCGCAGTTCATCGAGCGTCCGCTGGCGAGGAGCGCCGATACCGACAGGTTCACACAAGCACTCGACGCGGTGCGTGCGACACTCGGCGAAGCGCACAGCCTGGACCGCGTCGCCGAAGCCGCCGGCCTGACCCGGCGCACCTTCACCCGCCGCTTCCAGAAATCGATCGGCACCAGTTTCGGCGATTGGCTGATCGAGCAACGGCTTGAACTGGCGCAGCGTCTGCTCGAGGCGACGGAAAAATCGATGGACGTCGTGGCCTTCGAGGCCGGCTTCGGCAGCGCCGCTTCGCTACGCCAGCATTTTTCGGCGCGTCTCAGGACCTCCCCGGCGCAATACCGGCGTGAATTTTCCAGGCGGGCCGACCAGGGCGACCGGTCGCCGCACGCGCTTTCGCACTGAGCGCCCGCCGGGCACTCAACCGCGTTTGACCGCCCGCGCCGGATTGCCGACCACCGTCATGTTCGCGGGCACGTCGCGCGTCACCACGGCGCCGGCGCCGACGATGGCGCCCTCGCCGATGCTGACGCCGCCGAGGATGACGGCACTGCCGCCGATCCAGGCGTTGGCGCCGATCTCGACAGGCCGCGCGACTTCGAGTCCGGCTTGCCGCCCGGCGACCTCCCTGTGATGCTCGGCGCAATAGATCTGCACATTGGGGCCGAGCAGCGTTCCCTTGCCGATGCGCACGCTTGCCGTGTCGAGAATGATGCAGCCGGCATTGAGAAAGACGCCGTCGCCGAGGAAGACGTTGAAGCCATAGGCACAGTGGAACGGCGCCTCGATGCGGGCGCCCTCGCCCGCGCCGCCGAGCAGATCCCGCAAGGTCGGCCCGATGTTGCCGCGCTGACGGGGCGCAAGCGAATTGTGCTCGAATACGGCGCCCGCAGCCACGCCGCGCAGCGCCTCCAGTTCGTCATCCATGCACGTATACCACTCGCCCGCCGCCATTTTTGCGCGTTCGCTCTCAGCCATGCGGTGCCTCCGTCATCATTGCCACGCACGGTTGCGGCGTAAGAGAGCGCCTATGCAAGTACTGGCCAAATACCGGACCTATGGTAGCCTGCCTTTTCAGGGCTGTCCCGGCCCGGGATCGAGGGGGATCAACATGCTTTACATTCTTGCACTTCTGATCGGGGTCATTGCCGGCCTGCGCGCCATGACCGCGCCGGCCGCCGTCGCCTGGGGCGCCTGGCTCGGCTGGCTGCCGGTTGCCGGCACCTGGGCAAGCTTCATGAGCCACTGGGCCGCTGTCGGCATTTTCACTATCCTGGCCATCGTCGAGCTGGTCACCGACCAGTTGCCGTCGACGCCGAGCCGCAAGGTGCCGCAGCAATTCGGCGCCCGTATCCTGCTCGGTGCCTTCAGCGGCGCCGTGATCGGCGCCACTGGCGGCGCCACCATCGTCTGCCTGATCGCCGGCGCCATAGGGGCCGTTATCGGCACGCTCGGCGGCGCGGAGGCGCGCGGCCGGCTGGCGGCCGCCTTCGGCAAGGACCAGCCCGCGGCCTTCATCGAGGACGCGGTCGCGATCGTTGGCGGCCTCTTGATCGTGGCGGCGGTGGCATGACGGCGAAAACCTTCGATGCCATCGTCATCGGTGCCGGCCAGGCCGGCCCTTCGCTGGCCGGCCGGCTGACCGCGGCCGGCACGAGCGTGGCGCTGATCGAGCGCAAGCTGGTCGGCGGCACCTGCGTCAACACCGGCTGCATGCCGACCAAGACCATGGTCGCCAGCGCCTATGCCGCGCATCTGGCGCGGCGCGCCGCGGACTATGGCGTGACCCTCTCCGGCCCGGTCGGCGTCGACTATGCCAAGGTCAAGGCGCGCAAGGACAAGGTGTCGAACGACGCCCGCGGCAATCTGGAAACCTGGATCGCCGACATGGATAAATGCACGCTCTATCGCGGCCATGCGCGTTTCGAATCCGCCAACATGGTGCGCGTCGGCGATGATCTCCTGACCGCCGGCAAGATCTTTCTCAACACCGGCGGCCGCGCATCGGTACCGGATCTGCCCGGCATTCACGACATCGACTTTCTCACCAACTCTTCGATGATGGACCTCGACGTGTTGCCGCGCCACCTCGTGGTGGTCGGCGGCAGCTACATCTCGCTCGAATTCGCGCAGATGTTCCGCCGCTTCGGCGCGGAGGTCACGATTGTCGAAAAGGGCTCGCGGCTGATCGGCCGCGAAGACGAGGATGTGTCCGACGCCATCCTGTCGATCCTCGAAAACGAAGGCATCGCGGTCCATCTCGGCGCCGACGCCATAAGCTTTGCTAGGCAGGGCGAGGATATTGCCGTTGCCTTCTCCGCCGGCAAGCCGCCGGCCGTCGGCTCGCATGTGCTCCTGGCTCTGGGGCGAACGCCCAATACCGACGATCTC
Source organism: Mesorhizobium sp. B1-1-6 (assembly GCF_006443035.1). Lineage (NCBI taxonomy): Bacteria > Pseudomonadati > Pseudomonadota > Alphaproteobacteria > Hyphomicrobiales > Phyllobacteriaceae > Mesorhizobium > Mesorhizobium sp. B1-1-6. Next base: position 268,328 of record NZ_VFWR01000007.1, read on the forward strand.
GGCCTCGACAAGGCCGGCATCGAAGTCGACAAACGCGGCTTCATCACCGTCGACGACCAGTTGCGCACCAGCGTGCCCGGCATCTGGGCGATGGGCGACTGCAATGGCAAGGGCGCCTTCACCCACACGTCCTACAACGATTACGAGATCGTCGCGGCCAATTTGCTCGACAATGATCCGCGCAAGGTCAGCGACCGCATCGAGGCCTACGCTCTCTACATCGACCCGCCGCTCGGCCGCTGCGGCATGACCGAGGCGTCAGTGAAGAAGTCGGGACGCCGCGCGCTGGTCGGCCAGCGACCGATGACCCGCGTCGGCCGCGCCGTCGAGAAAGGCGAGACGCAAGGCTTCATGAAGATCCTCGTCGACGCCGACACAAGGGAAATCCTCGGCTGCTGCGTGCTTGGCCCCGGCGGCGATGAAGCCGTGCATTGCGTGCTTGACCTGATGTATGCCAAGGCGCCTGTGGACACGCTGGCGCGCGCCATGCACATCCACCCCAATGTCTCGGAACTGCTGCCTACCATCGCCCAGGAGTTGAAGCCGCTGGTCTGAACTCCGGCTCAGCCGGTCGGTTCGGCCGCTCGGCCGGGTTCGGTCAGGGTCGTCTAGCCCGGCAGGGCACGGCACAAGCACCGCTGCCAGTGCCTCTTTGCTCTCCGCTTTCTGCATTGCTGCATTGCGGCAATGGCGCTTGTGCGCCATGGGGCGCTCGCGCAGTTTCCATTTGAACCGATTCAGTCTGGACCTCCCATGCCTTTGCCGATCCTTGCGCTTGCCATTGCGTCCTTCTGCATCGGCACCACCGAATTCGTCATCATGGGTCTGCTGCCGGAGGTCGCCGCCGACCTTAGCGTGACCATTCCCGCGGCCGGGCTGCTGGTCACGGGCTATGCGCTGGGCGTGGTCTTCGGCGCGCCAATCGTGGCGATGGCCACCGCGCATCTGCCGCGCAAGCCGGTGCTGGTCGGACTGGCCGCACTGTTCGTCGTCGGCAACCTGCTCTGCGCCATCGCGCCCAATTACTGGATGCTGATGGGCGCGCGCGTCTTCACCGCCTTCGGCCACGGCGCCTTCTTCGGCATCGGTTCGGTCGTCGCCGCCAGCCTGGTGCCCCGCAACAAGCGTGCCAGCGCCATCGCGCTGATGTTCGCCGGCCTGACGCTGGCTAACATCCTCGGCGTTCCCGCCGGAACGGCGCTTGGCGAAGCCTTCGGCTGGCGCGCCACCTTCCTGGCGGTGGTCGGCATCGGGCTGATCTCGGTCGCGGCGATCGCTTGGCTAGTGCCGCCGGATGTCACTGAACCAAGCGGCGACGGCTTGCGCGGCGAATTGCGCGTGCTCGGCAAGCTGCAGGTGTGGCTGGCCATGCTGATCGCGGCGCTCGCCTCAGCCAGCCTGTTTGCCGTCTTCACCTACATTAAGCCCTATCTCACCGACGTGTCCGGCCTCTCGACTTCAGCGGTCACCTGGGTGCTCTTGCTGTTCGGCGCCGGCATGACCATCGGCAACATCATCGGCGGCCGGCTGGCCGACTGGAAGCTGATGCCGACGGTCATCGGCACGCTGCTGCTGCTGGCGGTCCTGTTTGTCGGCTTCATGCAGTTCGGCGCTATCGCCAGTGTCGCCATAGGCATCGTCTTCCTGTGGGGCATGCTCGTCTTCGTCGTCGTGCCGCCGTTGCAGATCCGTGTCGTGGAAGCCGCTTCCGAGGGACCGAACCTTGCCGCCACGCTGAACCAGGGCGCCTTCAATGTCGGCAACGCCAGCGGCGCCTGGATCGGCGGCGTGGCGCTCTCCTGGGGCGTTTCCTATGCCAACCTGCCGCTGGTGGGCGCGGCACTCGCTCTGCTGGCGGTCGCCGTAGCCGTTGCCTCGCGGGCACTGGACCAGCGCGCTCCGGTCGTCACTCTTCAACCTGCCGCGCAGTAGCTGCTTGCGCCCATAGCGCGACAGCCTGGACCAATCGACAAGCGCACAGTCGAAGAGGCATGTCTTCTCGCCTCTCGACGGAGCAAGACCCCATGCAGAAATCGATCGAACGCATAGCCGGCGACAGCGAAGGGGTTTCCTACGAATTCCCGCTGTTTCGCTTCTCTGGAACCGACGAATCCGCGCCTTCGGCCTATCTGCAGGCAGCGCTCCATGCCGGCGAACTGCCCGGAGTAGTCGCCATTGACGCGCTGATGCCGATGCTGGCCAGGGCCGAGGCGGAGGGGCGCATCAAGGGCGACATCACCATCGTGCCCTGGGCCAATCCGATCGGCCGCGCCCAGTATCATTTCGGCGAACATCAGGGCCGTTTTCATCTGGGCACGCGCACCAACTTCAACCGCGGTTTCCCGCTGCTCGCCGCGCCCGACACGGCACTCCTGCCCGACACCGCGCATGGCACGCCCGACCAGCGGCTGAAGACGAGACTGGTGCAGCTTTCGCTCGGCCACGACATCGTGCTTGACCTGCATTGCGACGACGAGGGTCTTTCCTACCTGTATGTCCACACCAGCCTGTGGCCGGCAATGGCCGACTGCGCCGCCGCCATGGGCGTCGAGGCGGTGGTGCTGTGGAGTGAAGACACGGACGGCACTTTCGAGGGCGCCTCGATCATGCCCTATCAGAACGTTCCCGCCGATGTGGCGAAGCTCGACCGGCGCGTCGTCACGACGGTCGAATATCGCGGCATCCTCGATGTCGATGGCGCGTTCGCGGCGTCAGACGCCGCGGGGCTCTACCGGCTGCTGGTGGCGCGCGGCGTGGTCGCCGACCCGGCCCTGCCCTCACCCGGTGCCTTCACCGGGGTTGTCGCACCGCTCGAAAACATCGACATGATGCCGGCGCCCCGGGCAGGTGCCGTGCTTTACGACGTGGAGCCCGGCGACCGCGTGGCCAAGGACACGCGGCTTGCCGTCATCGTCCACGCACCGGGCGAAGCCGATGGCCGCACCGAGGTGTTCGCGCCGCAGGCCGGCATCGTCCTGACCCGGCGCTCGCGCCGCATCATCCGCGCCGGCGAGGATCTGTTGAAACTGGTGGGCGACAGGAAGAGCGCCGACGCAAGGTCCGGCACCCTGGAAGATTGAGCCTCCACCGAATCCAGTTGCGCGGTCGCTCAATCGCCGCTATGGGAATCGCCATGAACATGCGTTCGATCAAGACCGTTTGGTGGTGGGCCTGCTGACAGCGGCCTGTTCGAACGCGTGCGCGTGAAAAGAGAGGGTGGCCGCAGCGGAATGTCCGGGCGGCCATTTGTTTTTTCCAAGCCATTCCCGGGTCCGTTGCCCAAGAAGCTGATGGAGACGGCAATGACGATGAAGGTTCTGGACAACGGCGCAGAGAGTTTTGTGACCGGGGGTGGCATCACCATCACCCGCGAGCGCCACGACCGGCCCTATGAAGGCGCCATCGACGCCTATGTTGACGGGCTGAATGCGCGCCGGGGCGCGGTGTTTTCTTCGAACTATGAATATCCCGGCCGCTATACGCGTTGGGACACCGCCATCATCGACCCGCCTTTGGTGATCTCGGCGCGTGGCCGGTCCATGCGCATCGAGGCGCTGAACCGGCGGGGCGAGGTGCTTCTGCCGGTCATCGTCAAGACGCTCGGCGATATCGCCGAGATCACGATCGCCGAGGCGTCGAAAAAGCTGATCCGCCTCGACGTCGCCAAGCCGGGCCGCGTCTTCACCGAAGAAGAACGCAGCCGCGTTCCTTCCGTCTTCACGGTTCTGCGCGCCATTACCGCCTTGTTCAAGACCGCCGAAGACGCCAATCTCGGCCTTTACGGCGCCTTCGGCTACGACCTCGCCTTCCAGTTCGATCCGGTCGACTACAAGCTCGAACGCAAGCCAAGCCAGCGCGATCTCGTGCTGTTCCTGCCCGACGAGATCCTGGTCGTCGATCATTATTCGGCCAAGGCCTGGACCGATCGATATGACTACGCCGGCAAGGGTTTTTCGACCGAAGGCCTGCCGCGCGACGAGATCGCCGAGCCGTTCAAGACTGCCGACCGTATCCCGCCGCGCGGTGACCATGAACCCGGCGAATACGCCACTCTTGTGCGCCGCGCGATGGACAGCTTCAAGCGCGGTGACCTGTTCGAGGTCGTACCCGGGCAGATGTTCTACGAACGCTGCGAGACCCAACCCTCCGAGATTTCGCGCAAGCTGAAGTCAATCAACCCCTCGCCCTATTCCTTCTTCATCAATCTGGGTGAAGGCGAATACCTGATCGGCGCTTCGCCCGAAATGTTCGTGCGCGTCAACGGCCGCCGTGTCGAGACCTGCCCGATTTCGGGCACGATCAAGCGTGGCGACGACGCCATTTCCGATTCAGAGCAGATCCTGAAGCTGCTCAATTCCAAGAAGGACGAATCCGAGCTCACAATGTGCTCGGATGTCGACCGCAACGACAAGTCGCGCGTCTGCGAGCCGGGTTCGGTGCGCGTCATCGGCCGCCGCCAGATCGAGATGTATTCGCGGCTTATCCACACGGTTGACCATATCGAGGGCAGGCTGCGCGAAGGCATGGACGCCTTCGACGCGTTTCTCTCGCACGCCTGGGCGGTGACCGTTACCGGTGCGCCGAAACTATGGGCCATGCGCTTCATCGAGCAGAACGAGAAGAGCCCGCGCGCCTGGTATGGCGGCGCCATCGGCATGGTCAATTTCAACGGCGACATGAACACCGGCCTGACACTGCGCACCATCCGCATCAAGGACGGCATTGCCGAGGTGCGTGCCGGCGCCACATTACTGTTCGACAGCATTCCCGAGGAAGAAGAAGCCGAAACCGAACTGAAGGCCTCCGCCATGCTCTCCGCCATCCGCGACGCCAAGACGGGCAATGCCGCCAGCACCGAGCGCACCACCGCGCGCGTCGGCGACGGCGTCAACATCCTGCTCGTCGACCATGAAGACAGCTTCGTCCACACGCTGGCCAACTACTTCCGCCAGACCGGCGCCAATGTCTCGACCGTGCGCACCCCCGTGCCGGAAGAAGTTTTCGACCGGCTGAAGCCGGATCTCGTCGTGCTGTCGCCTGGTCCCGGCACGCCCAAGGATTTCGACTGCGCCGCCACCATCGGACGAGCGCGCGCCCGCGAGCTGCCGATCTTCGGCGTCTGCCTCGGCCTGCAGGCGCTGGCCGAGGCCTATGGCGGCGAATTGCGGCAGCTGCATGTGCCGATGCACGGCAAGCCGTCGCGCATTCGCGTCTCCAAGCCCGGCATCATCTTCTCCGGTCTGCCCAAGGAAGTCACCGTCGGCCGTTACCATTCGATCTTCGCCGATCCGGTGCGGCTACCCGACGATTTCGTGGTCACCGCCGAGACCGAAGACGGCGTCATCATGGCCTTCGAGCACCGCAAGGAGCCGATCGCCGCGGTACAATTCCATCCGGAATCGATCATGACGCTCGGCCACAATGCCGGCATGCGCATCATCGAGAACATCGTCGCCCACCTGCCGCGCAAGGCCAAGGACAAGGCCGCCTAGAGACGATGGTCGAAACGCGGGACACGATGGCGGTCGCGGCGAAGGCCGCGACCAGGCGCAAGGTCGCAAGGCTTGCCTTCTGGTCGATCGTCGTCGCTTGCGTGGTGCTCGCACTCAAGCTTGCCGCCTGGTACATCACCGGTTCCGTCGCACTTTATTCGGACGCGCTGGAATCGATCGTCAACGTCATCGCCTCGGCCGCCGCGTTCTGGGCGATCCAGGTCAGCTACAAGCCAGCCGACCAGGACCATCCGTTCGGCCACCACAAGGCCGAGTATTTCTCGGCCGTCCTGGAAGGCGTGCTGATCGTGGTCGCGGCACTCCTGATCCTGAACGAGGTCTGGCAATCCTGGCTCAACCCCGTCCCGCTCCAGCAGCCATGGGAAGGCCTTGCCGTCAACGGTGTAGCAACGGTCATCAACGCCTTCTGGGCCTGGGCGCTGATCCGTACAGGGCGCAACGCAAGATCGCCGGCACTGGTCGCCGACGGCCAACACATCATGACCGACGTCGTGACCTCGGTCGGCGTCTTCGCCGGCCTTGTCGGCGCGGTGCTGACCGGATGGCAGATCCTCGATCCGGCGCTGGCCGTGATCGTCGCGCTCAACATTCTTTGGCAGGGCTGGCATGTTATCGGCTCGTCGATGAACGGGCTGATGGACCGCGCCGTCGACACCCAGGAGCATATGCGCATCCGCGACATCATTTCGGCCAATTGCAAAGGCGCGCTCGAAGTGCACGACCTCAAGACACGCATCGCCGGCCGCGCCACCTTCATCGAATTCCATCTCGTCGTCGATGCCGACATGTCGGTCGGCGCCAGCCATGTCATCTGCGACCGCATCGAGGATGCGCTGCAGGCGGAAATCCCTTCCGTGCGCGTCACCATCCATGTCGAGCCCGATGATGAGGCCAAGCTGCCGAAGGGCACGACGGCGGTGCCGTTCGCGTGAGGCAGTTCACCACGTCTCGACTGACAGAGCTTTGATCCGCTCGAAGTCCTGGATATTGCGGGTCATCAGCGTAAGATCGCGCGCGCGCCTGCCCACCAATCAACGCATCGTAGGGACCAATTGGAGTTCCCAATGTGGCAAGCGTTGCCCGAATTTCTCCGGCATGTCTCGCGTCTTCCCGATCGAATTCGAGCACAGGAAACTGCAGAGCCTCGATACGCGCCAAATTTTCGACCCGTCGCTGGCTCTTTTCAGCACCATAGTACAGTTCGTGCACGACGATCGCCGAGACGGCAAAGTCCTGCGGCCTATGCCGTTTCAGCAGGCAAGCAGACCCTCATCGCCCTTCATGACCGCGATGACGGCATTGGTGTCGAGCAGGTAGATCACTTGAAGACGTCTTCCAAGGCAGCTCGATCCTGCCCGTCCTGACGTTCCAGCGCTGCCTCTGCGAAATCATTATCAAGCGGTCCAATCACTTGGTCGAGCCACGCCCAGTCCTGCGCAAGCGGTTCCAAGATGACGGTTTGCCCGTGACGGCGTATCGAGACCTCCTCTGTGTCGAAACGGAACTCCTTCGGCAGGCGCACGGCTTGGGACCTGCCTGACCAGAACACTTTTGCTTTGTCCATCGTGCTATCCTCAAATGAGATATAGCAAAGATATATCCCTTCGCGCTGACCTAAACAGGGCTCCGCTCAAGGCGCGCAAGCCGATTGCGGCATCGGTTCCAGCCGGTAGATCTTATCGTCCGACTTCGTCTTGCCGTCGGCTGCCTGTGAACAGAAATCGACGATCGCCAGGCTGTTGTTGGGATTGGCCAGCATCATCATGCCATTGGCGCCGCGCTTGAGGAAAATCTCCTTCTGCGTGATATCGCAGAAGAAATCGCTCATCTTCGAGCTCGCCGCGCAGCGCCACTGGTCGGCCTCGCCCTGGCAGGAATAGACCTGCGTGGCCTTGCCCGACTTTTGTCGCGTCGTGACCGAAACGGCGATGTCGGCGCCGTCAGGCCAATTGGCAAGGTCGCCGCCCGCCGCGAATGAAGCCAGTTCGACCGGCCCACGGAACACGCGGATCGACTGCGTCAGTTGGTCGGGATGCGAACCGAAATGCGCGGCATCGTAGTCGCGTCCGTAGCAGAAGGCCTGGTCGGGCTTCAGCCGGTCGCGCAGCGGCGGACCCATCGCCGGGTCAATCGGGTCGATGCGGGCGAACTCCGCCTTGCAGGTCGCTGCCGGCATCGGGTCGAGGCGGAAATTGTCGTCCTGCGAGCCCAGCGCCTGCCTATTGTATTCAGTCGTGCCGAGTTCCTCCTCGGAACCGGCATCGAGATAGATATCGGGCTGCAGGTCCGAAAGAATCAGCCGGCCCTTGTCGTCGACTTTCAGCGACGCCAGCGTACGGTCGCATTCCATGCCGCAATGGATCGGGTTTGATGCGCCATCCTCGGATGGATGATTACACCAGCCGCCGGCCCATTCCGGAGCCTTGGCGCCACGCACCGTGGTGGTGACGAAGCCATTGTAGGACGTGTCGGCATTCGCGGCCGGTTCCTCGTTCGGCCTGCTGACCGGATCATGGCCGTAGTAGAAGAAGATCCGGGCCACCTTCTGCTCCGGATGCGTGTTGAGGTGGTTGGCATCGTAGATGCGGCCGAAACAGGCGTCCTGACCGTTGGGACTGAGTTCGGTGAGCTTGGTCGCCCCGTCGGCGAAAGCTGTCGCGCCCAGCAGGCTCAACAAGGCCGCTCCGGACAGGACGCTTGCCAGTCTCTGTTCGAACGCCATGTGACCCCTCCGCATCGGCAGGACGCGACATCAATTTATGCTACACTCGGCACTGCGGCCACGCAATTCGCGGCCATCTTTCAACGGGGACGACTGTAATGCGTCGACGCGACATGTTCCGCGCGATTCTCGCCGGAGCCGGCACGCTGATTGGGCTGCGGGTGGCGCAAGCCGCGGCCACTGGGCCTACGAGATTGAAGGTCGCCTACCATCTCAGCGACCTCGACAAGGTCAATTTTGTTCTCGGCAACATCAAGAACCATTACGAAGGCACCGGCGGCAATGTCGATATCGCGCTGGTCGTCCATGGTCCGGCTCTTGCCGGTTTCAAGTCAAAGGGGGTATCGGCGGCGATCTCCGGTCGTTTCACCGGTCTCGTCCAGCAAGGGCTCGATCCGCATGCCTGCGCCAACACCATGCACGGCATGGATTTTTCGCTCGCCGACCTGCTCGACGGTTTTCATGCGGCCGACAGCGGCGGCGTCGTCAAGCTCGCTGAACTGCAAAGCCAGGGTTATGCCTATCTCAGGCCTTGAAGCTGCATGGACTGAATGCAAGGGTAGCAAGACCCGCTAAGAACCGCGAAAATCCCGGAGAAACGACAGTGCCAGCGACAACCACCCCCCTCGGGCTTGTCATTCCCGATCTCGCCGGCAAGGCGGTGCTGGTCACCGGCGCCTCGACCGGCATCGGCGCGGCACTCGCCTTGGCCTATGCGGCGCAGAAATGTCTGGTCGCGCTGCACTACAATTCCAGCCGTGACGCCGCCGAGAAGCTTGGCAAGGCCATCCGCGACAATGGCGGCGAGGTGTTTCTCGTCCAGGGCGATTTTTCCCTGGCCGCCGATGTCGAGCGTGTCGTCGAGGATAGTGCGCAACATTTCGGCCGTCTCGACGGGCTGGTCAACAATGCCGGCGGCATGCTCGGCCGCGTGCCCTACGCCGAGCAGACAGAGGCGCATTACGACGCGGTGATGGATCTCAACGCGCGTTCGGTGCTGACCGCCTCGCGCAAGGCGATGCCGTGGCTGAAGAGACAAGGCGGCTTCATCGTCAACACCTCCTCGATCGCCGCCCGCAACGGCGCCGGCGGTGGCGCCGGGCTTTACGGCTCGGCCAAGGCTTTCGTCTCCAACGTCACACGCGGCATGGCCAAGGAACTGATCGGCTTCGGCATTCGCGTCAACGCGGTGGCACCCGGCACCATTCTCACGCCGTTCCACGAACGCTACTCGACCGAAGAGCAGATCAGGGGCATGGTTGCCACCATTCCGCAGGGGCGCGCCGGCACGGCTGAAGATTGCGTCGGTGCTTATCTGTTCCTCTCCTCCGATCTGTTGAGCGGCTACATCACCGGCCAGGTGATCGAGGTGAATGGTGGCCAGTTGATGCCTTGAGCCGCGACCTGCATACTGACGAACGGTATACTCTTGTCGAAAACGCTGAAGGGAGACGAAGGGATGTACGGTCTGATCGGCAAGATGCGGGCGGCCCGCGGCCAGCGCGACGCTGTCATGGACGTCCTGCGCGCCAGCACCGGCGCCCTGCCCGGCTGCCTGAGCTATATCGTTGCCACCGACCCGGCCGATGCCGATGCCATCTGGGTCACAGAAGTGTGGACTGACCGGGCAAGCCACAAAGCCTCGCTGCAGCTTCCCGAAGTCCAGGCGGCCATCGCCAAGGCGAGGCCCTTCATCGCCGGCTTCGAGTTCCAGGTGGAAACCAACCCCGTCGGCGGCTTTGGATTGGCTGACGACAAGACGGGCTGATCCGGGTGGACGACTCGACGCAGATCGTAAACATTAGCGATGCGAAGGCCAATCTTTCACGTCTCGTTCAGCGAGCCGCCAACGGCGAACCTTTCATTATCGCCAAGGCTGGCAAGTCATTGGTCAAGGTCATTCCTATGGATCAATCGGTGCCGGTACAATCGCGACGGGTTGGCTTTATGGCTGGTCAGTTTTCGGTGTCCGACCGTTTCGATCGCATGAGCGGTGGAGAAATCGAGCAACTGTTCGGCACAGACATCTGAGGCGATCGCTTTTCGATGCAGCGGGGGTTCGCATCCCTTACCGCTCAGTCTAAGACCAGAACATGGATTCCTCGCCCAAGCAGCCGTCTCCTGGCCAGCCGGCCGTCGAGCGCATGGCGCGCATGCGCAAGCCTTGGCAATGGCTGGCCCTCCTCGTCATTTCCGTGCTGTTTGCCGGTGCGCTCGAACTGGCCGCGCTGCCGGCGGCGCTGCTCATCGGGCCGATGCTGGCGGCTATCGTCGCCGGCACCAACGGCGCCACCGTGCGCGTGCCGCGGCTTCTGTTCGGCTCCGCCCAGGCGATCGTCGGCTGCCTCATCGCCGCTTCGATCTCGGCCGACATTTTTCGCGTCTTCTACGCCGAATGGCCGCTGTTCCTCGGCGCAGTGACAGCCACCGTCGCGGCGTCCAGCCTGCTCGGCTGGCTGATCAGCCGGTGGCGCATCTTGCCCGGCACGACCGCCGTCTGGGGATCCTCCCCAGGCGCGGCCACCGCAATGGTGCTGATGGCCGGCGCCTTTGGCGCCGACCAGCGCCTCGTCGCCTTCATGCAGTATCTGCGTGTCATCTTCGTCTCGATGACGGCGGCCATTGTCGCCAAGATGTGGGTCGAAACGTCAGGCGTCGAAATCCCGCCGATTATCTGGTTTCCGCCGATCGATGCTCAAGCCTTAGCAGCAACCATTGGCATCGCGCTGGTCGGCGGGCTGGCGGGAAAGCTTTGCCGGCTGCCTTCGCCCTCCTTTCTGGGCACCTTCATCTTCGGCGCGTTGATCCACCTTGGCCTCGGCGTGCCGATGCAATTGCCGCCCTGGCTGCTGGCTGTCAGTTACGCCATGGTCGGATGGTCGATCGGGCTGAACTTCACCAGGCCGATCCTGCGCCATGCGACACGGGCCCTGCCGCAGATCGTCGCTTCGATCGTGGCTCTGATCGCCTTTTGCGGCGGCCTCGCCTTCATGATCAGCCATCTGCTCGGCATCGATCCGCTGACCGCCTATCTCGCGACCAGCCCCGGCGGCATGGACAGCGTCGCCATCATCGCCGCCGCCGCCCAGAACGTCGACATCTCCTTCATCATGGCGCTCCAGTCGGCGCGTTTCCTGATCGTGCTGCTTGTCGGCCCGAGCATCGCGCGGCTGGTAGCGCGCGCGGTGAAGGAATAGGCTGCTCCGCCCCGGCTGCCGGCATACTTATGGATCGATCCTAATCCTCGTCGTCGCCCTCGGCCTGCGCGTCGCGACGCCAATAGGCCGTTACCAGGTGCCGGTCGCGGCCCAGGCCCCACTCCTTGCGCACGATCTTGCGGATCTCGCGGAAGTCCGTGAACTCGCATCCGGCCCAGACGTAGAGGTTATCGGCAAGCGCCATGTGGCTGCGCTCGCGCAGGGCGGCCGCCAGCAGGCCGGCGGTGCCGGCCGCGCGGTCGTGCCGGTAAAGCCAGGTGATTTCGATGTTGTCGCCTTGCGCCAGCGCGATGCGGTCGTCCGGGCCATCGACCTCGATGAGCGCCTCGACGCGGGTCGACGGCCGCAGTTCCCCCAGAATCCGGCCAATTGCCGGCAGCGCTGTGTCGTCGCCGACCAGCAGCAGGGTCGGCGCCGTCGGCGTCTCGCCGCCGCTTGGCCCGATCATGCCGATGACGTCTCCCGCCACCGCGTTCTGCGCGAATGTGGCGGCGGGCGTGTCATGGCCGGGGTGCAGCACGAAGTCGACATCGAGCCAACCGCTTGTCGGATCCACCGCCCGGATCGTGTAGATGCGCACGGTGAGCGCATCCTCACCGGCAGGCCACACAAGCAGGCCGTCGGCGCCCATCGAGGGCCAAACGGGCGGCCTGCCCCGCGGCGGCAGCAGCAGCCGGATGTGCAGGCCGCCATGGGTAAACCGGCCAAGATCATCGCCTGCAAAGCGCAGGCGCTGCATGTGCGGAGAAATCCGCGTTGAGGACACCACCGTGATTTCGCGGAAGAAGATCGGGGTGCCGGTGTCGCGGCCATCGCCTTGCCAGCGCAATCCGCTCGTCGTTCCGAGATGCTGCGCGACGTGGCCGGCGACCATCATCTTCATGTAGGACAGGCAGGTTTCGTCTATAGCCGAGACGCGGATCAGCATGGAGTCACGCTCGAGTGCCGCGCTCAGGGAACCGTAGTACAGGCGAAGTTCCCATCGATCGGCAACACCGGTCTCGACCTCGAATTCGCTGTGCTCGGTGCGCAGCCGGTCCATCACCGACCTGATCGCCGCATCGCTGATCCGGGTTTGCGCTCGCAGTTGGTCCATCGTTCGCGTCTTTCGAAACGGTTTGAAGCAATCGGCCGCAGGAGGGCCGCGCCGGCAGCGGCATGCCATCGACGTTCCGAAGTTTCCACAGAAACTTGAATACATAAGTCATCTTATATATTGAACCGCTACGTCCCGTTGGCGGCCAGGTCCGGCCTCGGCCTGTTGGAAGGGCACGCACGTCGGCGACGACGTCAGACGGAACGTGGCCCGGCACGCGCCCGACTGTCGGCATGGCTTTCGGTACGGCTTGCCTCCGGCTGGCCGCTCCTGTATGAAAACCGCCATGAACACGCGCGCCACCACCGCTTCCCGTCAGACCGGCTTTGCCGGCGAGACCGTGCGCGCGCTTGCCTCGACGCTGCTTCTTCTCGGCCTTATCGGCGATCGCCGGGTTCGCTGAAGGAGCGCCCGGCGGTCGAGCCGCCGCGCAAGCGCATGCTCCTTGGCAGTCACATCAAGCGAACGAAAAACTGGTAAAGGCGCCACTCGCCACCCATCCGCCTGAAGGCGGATTCGAGGGTCGCCGGGAGAAACGACGATGAACGCACGAGAAGAAATCCGCGTAAGCGAGGCCCCGGCGGGCCAGCAGAACGGCGGCATGCCGGACGCCGCCCGCAAGTACCAACCCTACCCAATCGTCGGCCTCACCGACCGGACCTGGCCCTCGAAAGTGATCGGCAAGACGCCAATCTGGTGCTCGGTCGACCTGCGCGACGGCAACCAGGCGCTGATCGACCCGATGGGCCACGAACGCAAGGCGCGCATGTTCGCGCTGCTGCTCGACATGGGTTTCAAGGAGATCGAGATCGGTTTTCCTTCGGCCTCGCAGACCGATTTCGACTTCGCCCGCTGGTGCATCGAAGAGGGCAGCGTACCGGCCGACGTTTCGCTGCAGGTGCTGGTGCAGTGCCGGCCCGAACTGATCACCCGCACCTTCGAAGCGCTCAGGGGCGCCACCAACCCGATCGTGCATTTCTACAATTCGACCAGCGAGTTGCAGCGCCGCGTCGTCTTCGAGAAGAACGTTGCCGGCATCAAGCGCATCGCCACCGATGCCGCCAAGATGATCACCGACATGGCAGCGGGTGCCGGCGGCGGCTACCGTTTCGAATACTCGCCCGAAAGCTTCACCGGCACCGAGCTCGAGGTGGCGCTGGAGATCTGCAACGCGGTCACCGAGATCGTGAAGCCGACGCCTGACAACAAACTCATCATCAACCTGCCGTCGACCGTCGAGATGTCGACGCCCAATATCTATGCCGACCGCATCGAGTGGATGTGCCGCAATCTCGACAGGCGCGAGAACCTGATCATTTCGCTGCACCCGCATAATGACCGTGGCACCGGCGTCGCCACCACCGAGCTCGGCCTGATGGCCGGCGCCGATCGCGTCGAAGGCACGCTGTTCGGCAATGGCGAGCGCACCGGCAATGTCGACATCGTCACGTTGGCGCTCAACATGTACACGCAAGGCGTCGATCCGAAGCTGGACTGCTCCGACATCAACCGGATGAAGGATGTCTACGAATATTCGAACCAGCTGAAGATTCCCGAGCGCCATCCCTATGTGGGCGAACTCGTCTACACCGCCTTTTCCGGCTCGCACCAGGATGCCATCAACAAGGGTATGAAGGCGCTGAAGAAGGCCAACACGCCAGTGTGGGAGGTTCCCTATCTGCCGATTGACCCGGCCGACGTCGGCCGCAGCTACGAAGCCATCATCCGCATCAACTCGCAGTCCGGCAAGGGCGGCATCGCCTATGTGCTGCAGGCGGATTACGGGCTCAACCTGCCGCGCAACCTGCAGATCGAGTTTAGCCAGGCAATCCAGGCGATCACCGATGCCGAAGGCAAGGAAGTGCCGGCCAGGCGCATCTATGAGCGCTTCCTCGATACCTATGTCGACCAGCCGGGCGCCAGGCTGAAATTCCTCGATCACCACACCTATCCGGACACCGAGGTAAAGGGCCGGCGCGTTGTCGAGGCGGTCATTATCGACGACGGCAAGGAGATGACGATATCAGGCACAGGCACAGGCCCGATCGACGGCTTCGTCGATGCGCTGTCGCGCCATGTCGGCGTCGATATGTCGGTGCTCGACTATTCCGAGCACTCGATGCAGCGCGGTTCGAACGCCTCGGCCATTTCCTATGTCGAGATGGAACATCCTGACGGCAAGCTGTTCGGCGCAGGCATCAACACCAACATCGTCGCTGCCTCGCTGGAGGCCGTGGTGTCCGCCGCCAACCGGATTATCGGCAAAAGAGCCGGTTGATACAGGCCTGGAACGAATTCGGGACCATCGTCGTTTAGCGATTGGTCCCGACTTTTGTGTCATTAACCACCGGGAAATTATCCGGTGTGGTACGCGATCGCATAATACGTGTATGCTTGTACGGTGGTGCGGCAACGATATGATCGCGCCTCAACCTGTGCCGACTTCGAGAGGATCGACACTTGCAGCATGCCACGCCTGCCGCCCCCGCAGTGCGCGAGACACTGGAGCGACTGCTTGCTAGCGAAACGTTCGGGAGATCCGAGCGCGCGCGCAAATTGCTTCGCTATCTCGTCGAGCGCGAGCAGGCCGGGGAAGCCGACAGGCTCAAGGGCTTTTCCATCGCCATGGATGTTTTCGGCAAGGACGGCGATTTCGATCCGTCCACCGATGCCGTCGTGCGGGTGCAGGCGGGCCGCCTGCGCGAACTGCTGCAACATTATTTCGCCAATGAAGGCATTGCCGAGCCGGTCCGCATAGCCATTCCGCGCGGCGGTTACGTCCCGGCCTACGAACTCAATGCCATCCGCCTGCCGCAAGCAGCGGAAGCCGCCAGTCACGCAGAGCCGACAGCCAGCCTGCCCGAACAGTCCGGTGCCGCCGATGATGCCGCACCCATGGCGGCCTTGCTCGGCCAGGTTCCTGCGGCGGGCCTCTCGGTGACGCGCCATCTCAGGTTCTTCTGGATCGCGATCGCCGTGGTTATCGCCATGTTGGGCGTTCTGATCCTGCGCCAGGGCGGCGGTGCCTTGCTGGCGGGAGGCGACATCCCGGCAACGTCCGAGACCGCCGGCGAAACCGGCAGCATCACGCCGTCGCCCATGGTCGAAGCGCTGCCGCTCGTCTACATCGCCCTCAGGGCCAACACTCCCAATGCCAGTCGCGTCGCCGCATCGCTGCGTGCCGGCCTGAGCGGCTTTGATACGATCGACTTCATCGGTCGCAACACCGACAAAGCCGATCCGGTCGCCGATGCGACGAGTTTCATTTTCGATATCCTGCCTGGACCAGACGCGGGCGACGTTACCATCGAACTGCAAAGCTTGGCGTCCGGACGGGTGCTGTTGTCGCGCAACCTGACCGCCGCCGACAGCGCACCAACCGTAGTCGAGGATCGCATATCCGGCATTCTCAGTGCGGCACTTCCCGCTTCTGGCACCATCTACAATTACATCGAGCAGTCCGGCGCGGAGACCGGCCTGACGCAGTGCCTGCTGCTCAACGACAAATACTATCTCGACCAGAACGCCAGGACTCACGAGACCGCCTATCGTTGCCTCGAAGCCCTTGCCAACAGTGGCGCGAAATCGTCACTGGTTTATTCGGAACTCGCCTCATTGCATTTGGAGGCTGTGACCGACCACTACGCCTATCCGCCGGACGCAACGATCGAGAAGGCGATGACGTTTGCCCATCGCGCCGTGCAGATGGGGCCGACCAGCCCGTACGCACATCGCTCCTACGGCTACATCAATTCGCGCCTCGGCAATGCCGACGAGGCCCTGCGATGGATGCGGAAGGCCCATGATCTTAACCCCTACGATCTCGCCATGGCCGCCGCCTATGGCTACGGGCTGGTTTTCGCCGGCCGGTACGCCGAAGGAACACCTCTTCTGGCGCATGCCGTGGATGCCTCGAGCGGCCACCCGACCTGGTGGGACTTTGGGCTTTTCGCCGGAGAATTAATGCTGGGCGATACCAGCAAGGCAGCGATAGCCAGCAGCGCTCTGAGAACCACTGCGGCGAAATCGCACTATCTCGCCGCCCGTCTGATCGGCGCCAAGATCGCCGGTCGGGACAACCAGGCACGCAGGCTGCTTGATGAGCTGATAACCGAATTTCCGAAATTCGCCGCCAATCCGCGCGCAACCTTCATCGACAGAAAATATCCCGCCGATCTGACCGAGCGGCTGGTCGACGCCTTGCGTGCCGCCGGGCTCTTCAACGCGAGCTAGATGTGAGCCATTCCAGGGCAGCTAGTGCCGGGTTCCCTTCCGGAGTTGCGTGAAAATGAGGACTTCAAGCGGACAGCGAGTCCATCGAATAATGAAAGACCCAAAAGCGTTTCGCGTCGAAACGGATTCATGCGACACGCCTTAGGTCTTTTTGCTCGTGCGTGTCGTTCGCCCAAATCGAGGTCGCTTTTGGGAGCGGCATCCACCAGCAGCCGGCTCGCTGTTCGGCCAATCGCCTAATCGCGAAAATTTTACTGGCGAATGCTCTGGACTAGGAGCAATTCAGCCACATTTCCATCGCGCCTTCTCGAATAAAGCCTCAATCTTTCATGACTTCATCACTTTATGCCGACGAACGGGGTGTGGGTTCGAAGACCATCGTCCTGCTGCATGGTTTTGGCGGCAGCCACGATGTCTGGCGCGAGGTGATCTCCTTGCTGCCGCCTTCCGTACGCACATTGGCCTATGATCTGCCGGGACACGGCCTGTCGCTCGACTTTCCGTCGGCCGGACCGGCCAAGGTCGCGGCAAACGCCATCCTTGCCGACCTCTCCGCACGCGCGATCAAGCGCGTCCACCTCGTCGGCCATTCGATGGGCGGCGCGGTTGCAGCGCTGATGGCGTTGGCGGAGCCGGCAAAAGTCGCCTCGCTGACGCTCCTGGCGCCGGGCGGTTTTGGCCCCGAAATCAATGGACCGTTGTTGCGCCGCTTTGCCCGCGCGCAGGACCTGGCCGAAGTCCAGGCCTGCCTCGCCGAAATGTCCGGCCCTCGAGCCGCGCCCTCGCGTCGCATGGCCGAATTGCTGTGCGAAATGCGCGGCCGCCCCGGACAAACCGAAAAGCTCGTCGAGATCGCGGCCGCCATGACCAGGAGCGATCGACAGGGCGTCATCCCGCGCGAGCGGCTCGATGCGCTGAACATGCCGGTGATGGTGGCGTGGGGATCGGATGACGCCGTTCTACCCTTTACCCAAGTGGATGACCCGCCGGAGCGCTTCCATGTGCACCATGTGCTGGAGGCCGGCCATATGCTGGCCGAGGAAGCGCCCGACCTGATCGCCGAGATCATTCGCCGCAACAGCAATCGCCGCGTCGGGCCGCAACGGGTGAAACTGTCCGCCGCGGCCAGCTGACTTCTTCCGTCTGCGCCGCCAACGGCGACCCTTGATGCATTGATCTCGCCAGTGCATTTTGCCGGCGGCTGTGTTAACTCCATGTTAACCAAACCCGCGAGGCCACGCCCATGAAGGATGCAGGCGAAAAGATCATCGACCCGTCGAGAAAATTGTCCGATGCCATTCGCGATGTAAAGAATGCCTTTGCCGATCGCGACGACGTCGTCGTCGACATGCGCGAGGCGCATCGCATGCGGCTCGACCTTCTTGCCACCGAACTCGCGCCCGTTTTTGCCGACGTTCCCGCCGACATGGACAGTTTCGACTTCGTCGTCTCGTCCGGTCTGCAGCCGCGCCTGTGGATCGACGCCGTCAGCCATGTCGCCATGGGGCGCGACCGCCGCACCTACCGTTTCCTGAAGGACACCCGCATCGGCCGTGTGGTGCTGGCCGAATCGAGCGAGATGAAGCCGGTTGCCGATTCCGTGACGCGCTATGTCGCCGAGCGGATCGTCGAACGTCAGAGAATGATGGAGGGTGGCGTCGAGGCTGCCGTTCCCGGGATGAAGCGGCACGTGGTGCCGGAAGCCGAGCCGCCTTTGCGATCGCCACCGCGCAGCAAGGGCTGGTCGGCCGTCCTGTCCGGCCTTGGCCTGATCGCCGCAGGCGCGCTGGTGGGACTGGCGGTTTCGATCGTGCTGTTCTGGGACCGTATCGTGGCGCTGGGGCTCAGCTTGCGGCCATAGCCGGTTGCGCCCCGAGCTCGAGCGTCTGCAGATCCGAAGGTGGTATCGCCGGCCCCGTCAAGCCGCGCCGCGTCAGGCGGATGCGCCAATCGCCTTTTTCACCGTCTATGTCGAACAGATTGTACTGCGCCGCCGGAGGCTTGCCGCCGGGAGCCTGGCCGGCCGCGGCGACGCCAACCACCGGGACCTTGGCGTCGCGCGGGCCGATCTGAAACAGCGACGGCAGATGTGAATGGCCATGCAGGACGAGCTCGGCACCGTGCCGGCGAATGATTTTGTGGAAGCGGGCGATGCCGAACAGCCGCTTGTGCTGCGGGACGGCGCCCCGCACCGGCGGATGATGGATCATGATCGCACGGAACAATCCTTGCTTCGCCGTCGCATCGAGTATTTTGCGCAGCCGCTCGGCCTGGCCTTCCATGAAGAAGCCGTTGGCCATGAAGGGTGCCGTCGCACGCGCCGTGGTGATGCCGATCAACGCGACATTGCCGCGCACGCGCAGATAGGGAAACGAATTGCGATCGACCGGACTGTTGACGCCGTCGCCCGTCATCCATGCCGCCCAGGACCGGCACACCTTGTCGAAGGCGCCAGGCACATAGGCGTCATGATTTCCCGGCACCACCGACACGTCATGCGGCGAGCCGAGCGTCTCCAGCCAGTGCTTGGCCATCTCGATCTCGCCATCGAGCGCCAGGTTGACGAGATCCCCGGTAACCGCGAGGTGATCGGGCGCGCTGGCCTTGATATCGGCCACGATGGTGTCGATCACCGCATCGTGCATGTGCCGGCGGCGGTTGCGCTGCCAGTTGACGTAGCCCAGCACCCGCTTGGAGGCGAGATCGCGATAGGTTACTTCAGGGAGTGGCCCCAAATGGATATCGGAAATATGTGCGAGCCTGAACATTTCTCTTTCATAGGCGACGCGCACGCGGCTTTCCACCCACGGTTTCGCGACTGATGACGACCGATCCCGAGAGCACTTTGCGCCAGACCGGCTGGCCGGGGCTGCGAGCCAGGCTGTTCCATCTCTACTTTGTGCTGCGGCGGCCAATGACGCTTGGCGTGCGCGGGCTCATCCACGAAACGGCATCCAACTCCCTCTTCCTCATCCGCCACACCTATGTGCCGGGCTGGCAGCTTCCCGGTGGCGGGGTCGAGATCGGCGAGACGATGGCCGAAGCGCTGGCGCGCGAACTGGCGGAAGAGGGCAATATCACGCTGACCGCTCCGCCGGTGCTGCGCTCGATGCATTTCAACCGCCGCGCCAGCCGCCGCGACCATGTCGGCCTGTACCTGATCGAAAAATTCAGCCAGGCGGCCCCGAAACTGCCGGACCGCGAGATCGCCGAGGCCGGTTTCTTTCCGCTCGACCGTTTGCCCCAGGGTACGACCCCGGCAACGCTGCGGCGCATCGCCGAGGTTTTTGGCGGGAAGCCGCCGTCACCCTATTGGTAGTTCAGGCAGCCGCCTTGGCGAACCGTGCCCTGTCATGCCCCGCGCCGTAGTCAATTTCCGGCCCCACAGGCACTATACGCGTCGGGTTGATCGTTTCGTGGCTGCCGTAATAGTGCGACTTGATATGATTGAGGTTCACCGTGCCGGCTACGCCAGGCACCTGGTAAAGATCGCGCAGATAGTTCGACAGGTTGGGATAGTCGGCGATGCGGCGCCGATTGCATTTGAAATGGCCGACATAGACCGGGTCGAAGCGCACCAGCGTGGTGAACAGCCGCCAGTCGGCTTCGGTGATCCGCTCGCCGACGAGATAGCGCTGATTCGACAGCCGATGCTCCAGCGTGTCGAGCGCGGCGAACAACTCCCCGAACGCTTGCTCGTAGGCGGCCTGCGTGGTGGCGAAGCCAGCGCGATAGACGCCGTTGTTGATGGCAGGATAGACCAGTGCATTGACCGCGTCGATCTCGCCGCGTAGCGCCTGCGGATAGAAGTCGAGGTCGGTGTCACCCCAAGCGTCGAAAACTGAATTCAGCATCCGGATGATTTCGGAGGATTCGTTGGAGACGATGGTCTCATCCCTTTTATCCCACAGCACCGGCACCGTGACCCGGCCGGAATAGTTAGGGTCGGCCCTGGTGTAGATCTGGTGCAGGAAGTCCAGGCTATAGAGCGTGTCACCTGTGGCTCCGTCCTGCGCCAGGAACGTCCAGCCATCGGCGCCCATGAAATGATGGACGACCGACACGGAGATGATGCCTTCAAGCTTCTTCAGCGCCCGGAAGATCAGCGTTCGGTGCGCCCAGGGACAGGCAAGCGAGACATAGAGGTGATAGCGACCGGGCTCCGCCTTGAAGCCGCGGCCGCGGGCTTCGGCAGGCGCCCCGTCACGAGTGATCCAGTCGCGCCATTGCGACTGCGCCCGCACGAATTTGCCGCCGCTGCCTTTGGTGTCGTACCAGCGGTCCTGCCATTTGCCTTCGACCAGCAATCCCATCGCTTGTCCTTTCCTGTCTAGGACATCATGTAGGGCTCCAAGTCGTTGCATGGAATCGCCGGGCGCTGAACAGATCGTCAAGCACGTCGCGGCGCCCGTTGCTCTCTACCTGCAAAACCGCCGATTGCAGCGGCGGGAAATTGATGCTAGCGGACACTCCGCATGTTCGATTTTGCTTTGATCCGGTTCGACCGACGACGAAAGGGCGCCCACGCTTGATAAAGCGCTGATTGGCGAATGCTGCCGTTTGCAGCAAACCTTTCCTCCTGTACCGGAACGCAAAGACCATGAGCCTTGCCGACGTAGAATACCTGCCGGAAACTCCGGCGCACGACCCTCAGATCGAAGCCATCAATGACGAAGCCTTCGGGCCCGGCCGTTTTGTGCTGGCCGCCTACAAGATCCGCGAGGCCGGCGGGCATGAACGCGCGCTGTCCTTCGTCGCCATGGACGGCGATCTCGTGGTCGCATCAGTTCGCATGACCCGCATCGCCGCAGGCGCCGGACGCGCGCTGATGCTCGGGCCGCTCGCGGTGCGGCCGGCCTTCAAGAATCTCGGCATCGGCCGCCGGCTGGTGGCGATCGCGCTGGAAGCGGCCGCCAAGGCCCGAGCGCCCGCCGTCATGCTGGTCGGCGACGAGCCCTATTATGGACCGCTCGGCTTCAAGCGTATCCCGCGCGGCCAGATATCGATGCCACGCCCCGTCGATCTCGACAGGCTGCTGTCGCACGAGATCATGCCGGGCGCGGTTGCAAGGCTCACGGGCGAGGTCTGCCATGCCGACCAGGCCAGGGTCGCCGAGCACTTTGCCGCGATGGCTTGACCATTCGCGCCGATTGCGCGCCTGATCCACGCCTGACTCTCATGTGAAAGGATGACGCCATGAATCCAAACGGCGAGGTCGCGGTTGTTACCGGCGGCGGCTCCGGCCTTGGCGAGGCGACGGCGCGCGCGCTGGCCGCCAGGGGCGCCCGCGTCGCCATCTTGGATATCGGCGTCGATCGGGCGGCCAAGGTGGCGGCCGAGATCGGCGGCATCGCCGTCCAATGCGATGTCGGCAGCGCCGACAGCGGTGTTGCCGCGCTTGCCGAGGTCGCGGCCAAGCTGGGCGAACCGCGCATCCTGGTCAATTGCGCCGGCATTGCCATCGGCGTGAAGACGATCGGCAAGGATGGTCCCCATTCGCTCGATCAGTACCGCAAGGTGATCGAAGTCAATCTGATCGGCACTTTCAACATGATCCGCCTCGTCGCCGACCGCGCCGCAAAGCTCGACCCGCTGCAGGGCGGCGAGCGCGGCGTCGTCGTCAACACCGCATCCGTCGCCGCCTATGACGGCCAGATCGGCCAGGCCGCCTATTCGGCATCAAAGGGCGGGGTCGTCGGCATGACGCTGCCGGTGGCGCGCGATCTTGCCCGTTCCGGCATCCGGGTCTGCACCATCGCACCCGGCATATTCAGGACGCCGATGATGGCCGGCATGCCGCAGGAGGTGCAGGATTCGCTGGGCGCCGCGGTGCCCTTCCCCTCGCGCCTCGGCGAGCCGTCGGAATATGCGGCCCTTGCCTTGCACATCATCGAGAACCAGATGCTCAACGGCGAGACCATTCGTCTCGATGGCGCCATTCGCATGGCTCCGAAGTAGCACTTGCCAGCCTGGCGCCATCGTCTGATAAGTGGAATAGCCAAATCAACTTAGCAGGGCGAGCATTTTGGCCGATCGAACGAAGGACGTGATCCGCGAGACCGACGCCGAGGCGATCCGGCAGGCCAAGACACTCATGCGCCGCGCCCGCTTCGGCGCCTTGGCGGTGTTGGAGCCGCAAACGGGTTCGCCGCTGGCGAGTCGGGTCGGCGTCGCCACCGACATCGACGGCACGCCGCTGATCCTGGTGTCGCAGCTTTCGGCCCATACGCCCGCCATACTTGCGGACCCGCGCTGTTCGCTGCTGCTCGGCGAGCCGGGCAAGGGCGACCCGCTCGCGCATCCCCGGTTGACGCTGATCTGCCGGGCAGCGCGGATCGAGCGCGGATCGGACGCGCATGCACGCGCCGAACGCCGCTATCTCAACCACAATCCGAAGGCCAGCCTCTATGCCGGCCTCGGCGACTTTTCGATCTTTCGTCTCGAACCGCAGCGCGCCAGCCTGAACGGCGGCTTCGGCAAGGCCTACCTGCTTGACCGCACCGATCTCATCACCGACGGGCCGATCGTCGAGGAACTGGCGGCCAGCGAGCAATCCGCGATCGACCACATGAATGCGGACCATCTCGACGCCGTCGCCCTCTACGCGCATCATTTTGCCCGGGCATCCGGCGACGGCTGGGTCATCGCCGGGTTCGATGCCGACGGCATGGATCTGGCCTCTGGCGACGATGCCGGCAGGGTCTTCTTTCCGCAGCCCTTGGTCACAGCGCATGAGTTGAGGCACGTCTTGGTCGACATGGCCAAGAGCGGCCGGGCGGCAACGTCGCCAAATAACCGCACTTAAATTACGTTTGATCAAAAGCAACGCTTGAGATTTGAATGAAATGTTCTACCCTTTGGCTGTGGCGCTGACTCGTTGGCGACCATTCACAACTGAGTTTATGGATTCAGGCACCATTGCCCCCATGGTGCCTCGATGAGCAAAGAGCATGGGGGATCGATGATCTCGACAAAGCTAATCGCCAACGCCGGATCGGCGGCCGAATTTCTGATGCTGATGGGCAATGAAAAACGGCTTTTGATCATGAGTTATCTGATCGACGGTGAAATGTCGGTCGGAGCCATCGCCGAGAAGGTGATGCTCAGCCAGTCCGCCCTGTCGCAGCATTTGGCAAAGTTGCGGGCGCTGGACCTTGTGGACACCCGCCGCGACCGCCAGATGATCTACTATTCCTGCAAATCCGACGCCGTGCGCGAACTGCTTGCCACGCTCGACGGCATTTTCGGCAGCGGCAAGGATGATCTGTCCCAGATGGCACAAAGGCTGCGCCGCGCCGGAACTTGAACGGCTGGTCGCGTAAACGTTTACGCCACCAGCGGCCTTCGGCAATGTGCGTCCATCCTGGGCGCGCAAATACACTTTGACACTGCATCCGCGCATCATGTTCTTGGCAACCGATTCCGATTGTCAGCCGAGGCTCAGATGACCCTTGTCCACATCGACGATCCGCGGGATCCGCGCGTCGCCGCCTATCTCGACATCCGCGAGCGTGACCTCGCCGGTCGACAGGGCCGCTTCATTGCCGAGGGCAAGGTCGTGCTCGACATGCTACTGTCGGCCGCGCGCTTCCGCGCCGAATCGGTGCTGGTTCTGGAGAACCGCTTGGCCGGCCTCGAAGAAATCCTGCACAAGGCGTCTCCTGACCTGCCGGTCTATGTCGCCGCCGGAGCTGTGATGGATGCCATTGCCGGGTTTCACATGCATCGCGGCATCCTTGCCATTGGTCGCAAGGAGACGCCCCAGCTGGCCGAGGCCCTGCTGGACGGCTTGCCTGCCCGAGCATTGATCGTGGTGCTCGTCGGCATCGCCAACCATGACAACATGGGCTCGATTTTCCGCAACGCCGCCGCGTTCGGCGCCAACGCGATCCTTTTGGATGCGACCTGCTGCGATCCGCTCTATCGCAAGGCGATCCGCGTTTCGGTCGGCGCGGCCTTGAAGGTCCCGTTCGCCTCGTTCAGCGACACCGCGCGGTTCGCCGCGACGCTCGACCGGCGTGGCTTTACCCAATTTGCGCTGTCGCCGCGCGGGACATCAGACATACGCGATGCAAAACCGGCCGAACGCCTGGCACTCTACCTCGGGACTGAGGGCCAAGGCCTGCCCGAAAGCCTGCTCGCCCGTCTCAATACTGTTCGGATCAACATGTCGGAAGGCTTCGACAGCCTGAACGTCGCGGCCGCATCCGCCATCGCCCTGCATCATTTCTGCGCCGGCGGTGCCTGAATTCAATCTGCCGCAACCGCCTTCTGTAACGCCCGCACGCGGTCGGCAAGGCTGCGGCCGCCGCTGTTCGGACGCGCATCCTGCTGCGCCTCCAGCGCCTTGGCGATCGGCGACCCCGGCCCTTCGAGCTTGGCTGTCAAGTTGACGACTTCCGCCGCCAGGTCATTCATCTGTTCGCGCAACATGGAACTTGCGTGGCGTGTATCGCCCTGTGGGCCGGCGGCCTCGGCGGCGGACAGATCCGCCTTCAGCCGCTTGTTCTCGCGTACCAGTGCCGTCAGTCTGGCCTCCAGCCGCTCACGGTCGGCATCGAGCCTGGCGATCGCCTTTTCGACGTCGTCGCGCCTGTCCGCCTGTACCTGCCCGCTGATCAACCGCAAGGCCGACGCGCCGTCCTCGGCCTTCGCTTTTTCGCGCTGCCGCGCCAGATCTTTCTCGCGGCGTTCGAGCTTCTCCTCTCGGTCGGCAAGCGCGGCGAGCAACCGTTCGACTTTCTTGTCCAGTTCGGCGGTTTTTTTCCTCTCGGCCTTCAGCGCCTCACGCGCGGCCTTGCTTTCGGCCGCGATCTCCTGATTGCGCCTGTCCGCCTCCTTGCGCTGGCCGCGCAGCAGCGCGATATCGCTGGCGAGCTTCTGCAACTCGGATTCGCGCGCCACAAGTTCGATCTGGCGGCTGCTGGAGGAGAAGCTGGCGTCGTCATACATGCGTTCCAGCTTCTCAAGCTCAAGCGCGCGTTTCTCCAGTTTGCGTTCGGTCTCCTTGAGCCGCTCGGACAACCGGTGCAGTTCATCCTCGCGCTGGTGCAGCGCCGCGTTCTTGGCAGCCAGTTCATCGAGCACCTGGTTCTTGTCCATGCGCTCCATCGCCAGCCCCTTCAGGGCCTCGCGGCCGCGATTGATCTCGATGAGCTGCTCGGTCGACTTCTCGCGCAGCGCCTTGACGTTCATCTCGAGGCGGCGCGTCGCCATGGCGAACTCCGCCCGGATCCGGTCCTTGTCGGCCCCAATTTCGGCTTGCGTCAGCGGGATCGAGGCTTCGATGCGTTTGCGCGTCAGAGCGACCGCCCGCCGCCAGATGGCCGGAGCCACCATCAGCGCCAGAAAGCCGGCGCAGAGAAAGCCGAGAGCAAAGAACAGGACCGACTGAACCAAGTGACTATCCGTTATCGCGCGCCGACATGCAACAATACGAGGATCAAAAGCCGTCGCGACTTTTGACCGTTACTCTGTTGGCATGACGGAAATCAGGCGCTGCGGCAAGGGCTCGCCGCGGCGCATATGGGTCATCGGATCTGGATTCTTATCGAAGCGTATACACATTCCGGTCGTGACCTCGGGTCAGAACGGATTCCACGTCGCCCGTTCGGTAAGCTTCAGGTAGCCGAGATTGACGCCGAGCCGGGCGCCGACGCCGGTGCGGATCGGCACCAGCAGCACATTGTTGTTCTTCAGCACATTGAATCCGACGCCCGCCACCACATAGGCCGAGCCGGCGACGCCGCCATAACGGTTGTAGAGATTGCCGACGTCATCGAGATTATAGACGAGCATCATCACCCGCGATCCCTCGCCGCCGAAATCCCAGCCGAGCGACGGGCCTTGCCAGAAAACTTTATGGTCGCCGGCATTCTTGGTGTAGAGCGTGCCTTCGCCATAGGTCAGGCCGCCGATCAGCGCGCCGGATCCCTCCTCGCCAAGCAGATAGCCATTGGGCAAGCCATAGGAAGCAAAAATCTTCTCCACGACTGTGGCAAGGCCGCCCGATGTCGCGCCGAAGAACTTGTGACCGGAATCGACAATCTCCTGAGCGGTGTACTCCTGGGCCCGCAGGGCCGATGTCGAGAAGACGAGAACGCCCATGAGCGTGATCGCCATTGAGAGGACACGGAGAAAACTCCGGCCGTAGAATCGGGAAAACATGCTTCCAATCTCCGTCAGGGAGCACTTTCGCCGACGCCTCGCACCCGTACGGCTCTTTAGGCGGCCGTTAAGGATGGCTGTTAGGGGCAAACTATGCCGTAATCCTTTTTCAACCATTAAACTCGCACATGAAGATGGCGGTTCGAAGGCTGTTGGGGTCGTTCATACAGGCAAGCAGCCTGCGTGAACGCGCCATAGGCCCCAACGGCGATTTTGGGTTTGTTGCTGCACGCACGGGCGCTGTGTATTCAGAAAGCTCGGGAAGAGAGCGTGATTCGCGTGGGCAGGCGTCGATCGATCGCGCGGCCATGATTTATGGGATTTTTGCAGGGATTTTCGCCGATGTCCGATCTTTTCACCCTTTCCGCACCCGATCTGGCGGCACTTTTGTGCAGCCGGGTCTGCCACGACATCATCTCGCCTGTTGGCGCGATCAACAACGGGCTTGAACTGCTCGATGAAGGCGGCGCCGACGAGGACGCCATGAAGCTGATCCGCCAGAGCGCCCGCAACGCCTCGGCGCGCCTGCAGTTCGCCCGCATTGCCTTCGGCGCGGCTGGTTCCGCCGGCATGCAGATCGACACCGGCGATGCCGAAGCCGTCGCTATCGCCTTCCTCAAGAACGAGAAGCCGGAACTCATCTGGAATGGAACCCGTGCACTGTTGCCCAAGAACAAGGTCAAGCTGCTGCTCAACCTGATCCTGGTCGCCAACGCCGCCATTCCACGCGGCGGCAAGCTTTCGGTGACGCTGGAGAATCTCGAGACCGAGCCTCGCTTCGCGCTTTCGGCGAGCGGCCCCATGTTGCGGGTGCCGCCGAAATTCCTCGAACTGCATTCCGGCCACAAGCCGGAAGAACCGATCGACGCGCATTCGGTGCAGCCTTACTATACGCTGCTTCTGGCGCGGGAGGCCAACATGACGATATCGATCCATGCGACCGCGGAAGAGATCGTGCTTTCGGCGGCCTGAGATCCGCACAAACTAGCAGCAAAGTATTTCAGTTCTGTAATATTGATTGAATGGACCTACCGGCGGAAGATCAACTTCGCCTGACAGCGCAGGCCAAAGCATCTGCAAAGAAAAGCTTGCCAACTGGCATATTTGCAAAAATTTTACCTAATGGCTTTTCGGCTTCTTTACCAGATCGGCCTATGCTGTGCCGCAGATACCCCGACGCGACCGGATTGCCACAAGGCAAAGAGGACCCGGAAATGAAACGCTGCATGTTCGTCGACGATTCTAGCGTCATCAGGAAAGTTGCGAAGCGCATCCTGGGCGGTTCCGACATGATGGTCATCGAAGCCGCCAGCGGGCTTGACGCGCTGGAGATGTGCGCCGCCGATATGCCTGATATCATCGTCGTCGACGGTGCACTGCCGGATGTACAGGCGGTCGACCTGATCCGGCGCGTGCGCGCCATGGAAAGCCCGACCAAGCCGCAGATCCTGATCTCGCTGGTCGAACTGGACATCGCCTCGATCATGCGAGCCAAACGCGCCGGCGCCCAAGGCTATCTGTTGAAGCCGTTCAACCGCCCGCAGCTACTCGAGCGCTTTCGCACCCTGAAGATCGCTGCCTGATCCGTCGGATCGCGGTTACCACCGGTCTATGACGCAAAAACCCGGCTGCCGCCGGGTTTTTGTCTGGAATTTCGATCGGCCGTCGCTCAGGCGCTGACGCGGATGTCTTCAGGTTCGCGCAGCACATAGCCGCGGCCCCAGACCGTCTCGATATAATTCTGGCCGCCGGACGCAGCATCGAGCTTCTTGCGCAGCTTGCAGATGAAGACGTCGATGATCTTCAGTTCCGGCTCGTCCATGCCGCCATAGAGGTGGTTGAGGAACATTTCCTTGGTGAGCGTGGTGCCCTTGCGCAGCGAGAGCAGCTCCAGCATCTGGTATTCCTTGCCGGTAAGGTGCACGCGCTGGCCGCCGACTTCGACGGTCTTGGCATCGAGATTGACCACCAGGTCGCCGGTGGTGATGACCGATTGGGCATGTCCCTTCGAACGGCGCACGATGGCGTGGATGCGCGCCACCAGCTCGTCCTTGTGGAACGGCTTGGTCATGTAATCGTCTGCGCCGAAGCCGAGGCCGCGCACCTTGTCCTCGATGCCGGCCATGCCGGAAAGGATGAGGATCGGCGTCTTCACCTTGGAAAGACGAAGCGTTCTCAAGACCTCATAGCCGGACATATCGGGCAGGTTGAGGTCGAGAAGGATGATGTCATAGTCGTAGAGCTTGCCCAGATCGACACCCTCTTCGCCGAGGTCGGTCGTATAGACATTAAAGCTTTCCGATTTCAGCATCAGCTCGATGCTTTGTGCGGTTGCACTGTCATCTTCTATCAGCAGAACACGCATTTCATTCCCCTTTTCTGCTGCCGGACCATCTTGCGACCCATCCGGGACCGGAGCAGTGATTGCCTGGTGCAGAGGCTGCCATGGAATGGTTAACAAAACCTAATTCCGCGTCGATGACGGTACCAGATTTTTTAACCACTTTCTACACCCTCTTGAATTTAATACCGAATCACAGGACCAAACCGCTAATGCAACACATTAAAAACCTGGACTAAGTGACTCCAGGGACTCATCGACATCGCTTCCATGTCGCCAGCCGGATTTTTACCCGGCCTTAAGTCCTGACCCGTATGATTAACAATGCCCGTAAACGAATGGTTACCGTCGGCAAAAAACTTTAGGGTTTTGTTTCCCATAGTGCGGGGAAAGCCGGTGGACACGGGCAGCGCTTGGGCCTTTCCAAGTGGTTTGGACGATATGTGCAGGTGTGCGTTTCCGGGAGTACCGAATCATGAAGTCACGTGAAAACCTCGTTCGGCTGAAACAGTTTCAGGTGAATGAGAAGCGGCGGCAGCTGCTGCAGCTCGACATGATGATCGCCGAATTCGAACGCATGGCCGCCGAGCTGGAGCTTCAGATCAGCGCCGAGGAAAAGAAGGCCGGTATCACCGACATCAATCATTTCGCCTATCCGACCTTCGCCAAGGCGGCCCGTTTGCGCCGCGACAACCTCAGAAATTCGCAAGGCGACCTCGCCCAGCAGCGAAGCGCCGCCGAATCATTACTCGGCGAAGCTGAAGCGGAGCTTTCCAAGGCGGAAATGCTCGAATCGCGCGACACCAAGATTCGCGAGGCCGAAACTGGCGGTCGTAGCGCGATGATCGGCTGAACCGCCCGATATCCGCGTCTTTGAGCACGTCCAAGCGGGCGCGCAACGCATTGGGCGAGCGCTAAACGGCCCACTCCCCTTCATTCACGGCCGCAGCCCGCGCCCGGGCCTCCTTGATGTCGGGAACGTGTTGTTCCGACCAGGATCTGATCTGGTTGAGCAATCCCGCCAGATTCTGGCCAAGTTCGGTCAATTCATATTCGACCCGAGGCGGGACGACCGCAAACACCTCGCGCCGCACCAGGCCGTCGCGCTCGAGCACGCGCAACGTCTGCGTCAGCATCTTCGGCGTGACGCCTTCGAGCTTGCGGGCAAGCTCGCCATTGCGCTGCCGGCCTTGGCGCAGCGCACAAACAACCAGGTAAACCCACTTGCTGGCCAGCGTCTCCAGCACCGTGTGTGAGGGACAGGTCCGCCGGAATGCATCATAGCCGAAGGGGGAGTCGAGATCACTATCCATACGGTGCCTATATATCAAAAAGGTACATACTGGACAAGAGACCATTACTCTCCAAATGATAGTGGGACCGGTCAATCAGGAGAAATCTTATGCGTGCCATTATCCAGAATTCCGTCGGCGGACCCGATGTCCTTGTCATCGCCGAGCGCCCGGCGCCCTCGCCCAACGCCGGCGAAGTGCTGGTCCGCATCAAGGCGGCCGGCATCAATCCGGTCGATGGCGCCGTGCGCGCCGGCTATTACCCGCTGCTCGGCGAACCACCCTTCATCCTCGGCTGGGACCTTTCGGGAACCGTCGAGGCGCTGGGGCCTGGTGTCAGCGGCCTGAAACCAGGTGACGCGGTGTTCGGCATGCCGCGCTTCCCAAAGCAGGCGGCAGCCTATGCCGAACTGGCCGCGGTGCCCGCCGATGAAATCGCGCGCAAGCCCGCGCACGCCGATTACGTCCAGGCAGGCGCATTGCCGCTGGCCGGCCTCACCGCCTGGCAAGGCCTCGTGCGTCATGGCGCGATGAAAGCCGGCCAGCGCGTGCTGGTCCACGCCGGGGCCGGCGGCGTCGGCCATCTGGCGGTGCAGGTCGCCAAGGCGGGCGGCGCCTGGGTTGCCGCCACCGTCAGCACGGAAAAATTGGATTTCGTCCACAAGCTCGGCGCCGACGAGGTCATCGACTACACCAAGGATGATTTTACCGACAAGGCGAAGGACATCGACCTGGTGCTCGAGACGGTGGGCGGCGAACACGCCCATCAATCGTTGAAGGTGCTCAGGGACGGCGGCGTGCTGGTGTCACTGCTCGACATCAGCGACAAGACCAGGGCGGATGCCAAGGCGCGAAGCATCCGCGTCGAACGCATGTCCGTTGTTCCCGACCGCGAAGGCCTGCTGGAACTTGGCAGGCTCGTCGATGCGGGAAAGCTTACCGTGCATGTGGCAAAGACCTTCTCGCTCGAACAGGCCGGCGCCGCGCACGCTTTCCTCGCCAGCAAGCCGGTCGGCAAGGTGGTGCTGACGGTCTGAAACGCGCAAATGCTGTCAAGAGACCAAAAGGGCGCGAACTTCGCGCCCTTTGCAGATTCTTGAGTGTCAGTGCCGGTATTGCTGGATGCGCGTCGTGCGCAGCCCGGCCAGGCCGTATTCGTCGATCGAGGCCTGCCAGGACAGGAACTCCTCGGTGGTCAGCTTGTAGCGCTGGCATGCCTCCTCGAGGCTCAAAAGCCCGCCGCGCACCGCTGCAACCACTTCTGCCTTGCGCCGGATAACCCAGCGACGTGTATTCGTCGGCGGCAGATCGGCAATTGTGAGAGGGCTGCCGTCAGGCCCGATAACATATTTGACTCGCGGTCTAACCAGATCGGTCATCGTACTCTCTACAAAAAACTCAAAGACCCAATCCCCACCACGTTACCGCCACAGCTTTAAAAATTGCCTAAGCAGACCCTAACAGCTAGGTAATGATCATGAACGCCGCGTTAGTCTTTTCGCAAACATTTGAAATATCTGCCGGGAAGTTCCGGATTCGCTCGAAAAATCTGCGCGGTCACCGGGCCGGCAGTTGCCCGCCGATCGGTCCCGCAAGCTGGCGCAGCCGCCAAGCTTGACCTATATTCGAGTCATTGGCATGCAAGCGCCGCGCAGAACGAAAGAACCATGAACAGCCTCGATCTCCCCGGACGTCCCGAAAACACCCGTATCGTCGTCGCCATGTCGGGCGGCGTTGATTCGTCCGTTGTCGCGGGTCTCTTGAAGCGCGAAGGCTATGATGTCGTCGGCGTCACCTTGCAGCTTTACGATCATGGCGCCGCGACGCACCGGGCCGGGTCCTGCTGTGCCGGGCAGGATATCGATGACGCCCGCCGCGTTTCCGAGACGCTCGGCATTCCGCATTATGTGCTCGACTACGAAGAGCGCTTCCGCAAGGCGGTCATCGATCCCTTCGCTGAGAGCTATGTCGCCGGCGAGACGCCGATCCCTTGCGTTTCCTGCAACCAGACGGTGAAGTTCGCTGATCTGCTGGCCACCGCCAAGGATCTCGGCGCCGACGCGCTGGCCACGGGCCACTACATTCGCTCCGGCGCCAATGGCGCCCATCGCGCGCTCTATAGGCCGGTCGACGCCGATCGCGACCAGAGCTATTTCCTCTTCGCCACCACGCAGGCGCAGATCGATTATCTGCGCTTTCCGCTCGGCGGCCTGCCGAAGCCGCAGGTTCGCGCCATTGCCGAGGAGATGGGCCTGACGGTAGCCGCCAAGCAGGACAGCCAGGACATCTGCTTCGTGCCCCAGGGCAAATATTCCGACATCATTGCCAAGCTGAAGCCGACGGCCGCCAATCCGGGTGACATCGTCCATATCGACGGCCGGGTGCTCGGCCGCCATGAAGGCATTCTGCGCTACACCATCGGCCAGCGCCGCGGCATCGGCGTGGCCTCCGGCGAGCCGCTCTATGTCGTCCATCTCGACGCCGAGCGCGCCCGTGTCGTGGTCGGGCCGCGCGAGGCGCTGGAGACGCACAAGATCTACCTGCGCAACATGAACTGGCTTGGTGACGGCGCGCTGGCCGACATGCCCGCGGGCGGGCTGGAACTGTTCGCCAAGGTTCGCTCGACCAGGCCGCCACGCCCGGCGATGCTGCGTCACGAGGCGGGCGTCACATCGGTCGAATTGGCCGATGGCGAGTCCGGTATCGCGCCTGGACAGGCTTGCGTGCTCTATTCCGACGACGGCAACGAGGCCCGCGTGTTCGGCGGCGGCTT
The DNA here is from genome assembly GCF_006443035.1 of Mesorhizobium sp. B1-1-6. NCBI lineage: Bacteria > Pseudomonadati > Pseudomonadota > Alphaproteobacteria > Hyphomicrobiales > Phyllobacteriaceae > Mesorhizobium > Mesorhizobium sp. B1-1-6. The sequence goes on from NZ_VFWR01000007.1 coordinate 301,683, forward strand.
CATCGAACGCTCCGAGCGCGGCGCCGAGGCCGAGGCGATGTTGAGCCGACTTGCCGCGTCACCGGCGCAGGTTCCCGCCGAGTAGGCAACGATCTCTCCGCCGCGACGCGGCCCGATCTTCTTCAGGGATTGGATTTGGTGTGCGTGACCGTACCTGCGGTCAGGATGCGCAGCACCCGGATTGCCTCCTCGCCGCTGGTGCGCGGTTCGGCCCGCGTTTCGATGCAATGGATGAAGTGCTCGAGTTCGCGCGTCAGCGGCATGCCTTGGCCAACCGCGACATAGGAGGGCTCATTGGTGGTGAACGCCCATTGGCCGCTGTCCTGCCAGACCGCGTGGCGATAGACGGCGAGCTTGCGCTCCCATGGTTCGACATCGTCGAAGACAGCCATCGCCTTGGTGCCGACCACGGTCAGCCGCCGTTCGCGGTAAGGGTTCAGCCGCGAGGCGAAGAGATGGCTGCGCAAACCGTTGGGAAAGCGCATGTGCAGATGCGCGAAGTCGCTGAGATTGTCGAGCAGCGCCGCCCCTTCGCCGCGCACCTCGATCGGTTCGGTGCCGGTGATGGCCAGGATCATCGACAGGTCATGCGGCGCCAGGTCCCATAGCGCATCGTTCTCGGTGTGGAATTTGCCGAGGCCGAGCCGGTGCGAATGGATGTAGCGGACCTCGCCGAGCTCGCCCTTGTCGATGAGCGCCTTCAGCGTCTCGAACGCGGGATGGAAGCGCAAGACGTGGCCGACCATGAAGACGCGGCCCTTGTCCTTCGCCGCCTGCACCGAGCGCTCGGCATCGGCAACCGTCAACGCGATCGGCTTCTCCACCAGCACGTCCTTGCCGCTTTCGGTGGCGCGCACCGCCATCTCGGCATGAAATTGCGGCGGCAGCGCCATGACGATGGCGTCGATGTCATTGCGGACGAACAACTGGTCCGGTTCGATCGCGAGGCAGTCCTGTTCGCTGGCAAAGCCTTCGGCGCGGGCACGGTTGGCGTCGGAGACCGCGTGCAGCGTGCCGAGCGCCTTGAGGGTGCGGATGTGGTTGGAGCCCCAGTATCCGCAACCGAGGACTGCAATGCGCGGCTTCATCTGTTCTCAAACTCTAAAAACTCGTGGCCGAGACATAGCGACGTGCCTCTTCGAACTCAACCCCGGCGGCTGCAACCAATCATCGGCGCGGCAAAGCTTTTCGGCAGCGAGAATAAGCGCCCCTGCCGAGCGGTTCGAAGCTTGACAGGCTCACCCTCCCAACCTTATATCCGCGCGACCTTGGCGAACGCCTCGAAATGCCTTGCGATTTAAGGCGGATTTCGGGCCTTTCGCCGCCCTGGCGGGGTAGCTCAGTTGGTTAGAGCACGGGAATCATAATCCTGGGGTCGGGGGTTCAAGTCCCTCTCCCGCTACCACCTCTCACCTGTACGGCCCGGAGACATAGGTAACAGACTGTACCTAAGACATGGGTGACAACCTCGCGCTGAACGGGTTGGACAGGCCCACGCTGATGCGGGTCGCGTGGGGAGGAACGTCTACACCTCTTCCGTCTCGAGCACGAATGTCCCAGCGGGGATGCGGTTGGTGATCATGGCGCGGATGCCGGCATCGATGGCGGGGTCAGTTTCGTCGAATAGGCCGCAGGCCTGCAGCGCCTTGCGCTGGTCGACGGAGCGGCCGAGATATTCCAGAAGCACGACCGAGGCCGCTGGTCTCCGCCCTCGTAAAAGGGGCATGCCCGTCTGGATGCCGACCAGATAGGCGACGCTCGTCTGGTAGCTCGGATAGAGGATCACCTGGGTGATGCTGGTCTTGAGCAGGGTTTCGGATTCGAGCGCGAATATGCGATCGCCGAGCAGCAGCAGGGCGGCCGAATATTTCGAGGTCTTCACGCCATATTTGCCGAAATGGACGAGCCTTTCCATGCATTTCCAGAAATAGCGGCCTTCCTTTTCATAGATCACGACCAGGCATTTGATGATCTTGCCGGCATAGCCGAACGAGTAGAAATAGCGGAAATAGTAGCCGACATAGCGCCCGAGATCGCCGGAACGCTGATAGAGCTGCTCCATATGCACCAGCATGTCCGACGGCGCGTGGACGCCGAGCGGGCGGCGGCGCAGGCCGACGATCTCGGCAAAGCGCTGCTGGTCCATCAAAAGCTCGCCTTCGCTCACGCCGAAGAAATCGCAGATCTTGCGCATGTTGCGGCGGGACGGCCAGGTCTGGCCGCTCAGATATTTGTTGAACTGCTGGCGGTTGATCTGCAGGCGCCGGCACACGGCGGCGATAGACGGATAATAGCTGCACAGGAAGGCGAGGTTCTGGGGAAGCGGTTCGGTCTGCATGACCTAATGCATACTGACGCCAGAACAGTGTCAAGTCGCGAAGGGTCGCGAAATTGTGCGGCACCGCCGATTTGCCCAAAGTGGCGCTCTCCAACAGAGGCCTCGTCATGCGCACAGTGTCCAACTTCCCCCATCCGATCCGCTCGGTCGACCATTTCGAGATTCCGATGCCGGACGGTTGCCGGCTTGCGGCGCGCATGTGGCTCCCCGAGGGTGCCGAACAAAAGCCGGTGCCGGCTATCCTGGAATACATCCCCTATCGCAAGAACGATCTGACCGCCGCGCGTGATGTCGTCATGCACCCCTACGTGGCCGGCCACGGCTACGCAGTGGTGCGCGTCGACCTGCGCGGAACCGGCGATTCCGAAGGGCTGATGCTCGACGAGTACCTTCAGCAGGAGCTGGACGACGGCTGCTCGGTCATCGAATGGCTGGCCTCCCAGCCCTGGTGCGACGGCAACGTCGGCATGATCGGCATCTCCTGGGGCGGCTTCAACGGATTGCAGATCGCGGCCATGCGGCCGCCTGCGCTGAAGGCGGTGATCAGTTGCGCCTCGACCGACGACCGCTACGCCGACGATGTCCACCACATGGGTGGCACGCTGCTCATCGACAATCTCTCCTGGGCGGCGATCATGTTCGGGCGCAACACGCTGCCGCCCGACCCACGCAACAAGCCGCACAATTGGCGCGCTTTGTGGCACAGTCGATTGAAGGAAAGCGGGCTATGGCTGAAGAACTGGCTGGAGCACCAGCACCGCGACAAGTTCTGGAAACACGGTTCGGTCTGCGAGGATTTCGGCGCGATCACCTGCCCGGTCTACGCCGTCAGCGGCTGGGCCGATGGTTATTGCCGCTCGGTCTTCCGCCTGATGGAAAAGCTGCAGGGCCCGCGCAAGGGGCTGGTCGGGCCATGGGCGCACACTTATCCCCATATCGGCAAGCCTGGTCCTGCCATCGGCTTTCTGCAGGAATGCGTCCGCTGGTGGGATCAATGGCTGAAGGGCCGTGACACCGGCATCATGGACGAGCCGATGCTGCGCCTGTTCATGCAGGATAGCGCCCCGCCGCAAACTTCCTACGAGACGCGCGCCGGACGCTGGGTCACGGAGCCGGCATGGCCATCGCCGAATATCGAGCGGCAGTCCTTCTTCCTTTCCGGCAATGGGCGCCTGTCCCTACGCCGGGCAGACGATGCGGCCGGAACGCAGACGGTCCGCTCGCCCTTGTCGGTTGGCCTGCGCGGCGGCAAATGGTGCTCCTATGCCGTGCCCGGCGACCAGCCGGCTGACCAGCGCGGCGACGATGCCGGCAGTCTGGTCTATGAGACGCAAGAGCTGGCGCACGATGTTGAGATCGCCGGCGATGCAATGCTCGATCTTGTCTTCGAAAGCGACAGGCCCGTCGCCATGGTGGCCGTCCGTCTTTCGGATGTCGCCCCCGATGGCGCGACGACGCGCGTCAGCTACGGCCTTTTGAACCTGACGCATCGCGATAGCCATGAGAGGCCCGAACCGCTCGAACCGGCAAGGCGCTACCGCACCTCTGTCCCCTTCAAGCACGTAGCACAGCGCTTCAGCGCGGGGCATCGCATACGCCTTGCCATCTCGACAAATTACTTCCCGATCGCTTGGCCTTCGCCCGAGCCGGTCACGCTCACCGTCCATCCGGCGGATTGCCGCCTTGAACTTCCGGTCCGCGTCGGGGGCGCCGGAGATCCGGCACCGGCGCCTTTTGCCGAACCCGAAGGGGCGCCGCCCTTACGGGTGGAGACGATCTCAAAGCCGCAAAAGGATTGGACGATCACGGAGAATCTGGCAGTCGCTTCGACCGTCGTTGAGATCGGCGAAGGCGCCGGCACCTATCGCATCGTCGACAACGACCTAACCATTACCTCGCTCGGCCGCGAACGCTATTCCTTCCGCGGCGACGATTTCGGGTCGGCCAGGGCCGAGGCGAAATGGGAGTTCGAATTTTCGCGCGCTGATTGGCGCATGCGTTCTGTGACCGAAACGACCATGACCGCGACGCCATCGCACTTCCACGTCGAGGCGCATCTCGAGGCATGGGAAGGCGACGAGCTTGTCCACGAACAGAAATGGACCGAGGCGATAGAGCGTCGCCTGCTGTGACATTCGCGAACTGACGCTAATCTCGCTCACATCTGCGTCGGCAGCGAAATTGACCGGCTTGCCGGCTGAATTGAAGAATGCGCCGTCCGAACTCGCGGCCCCATCAGGCGGCGCGGTACCAAAAAGAGGGATCCCGGCAATCGCCGGGAAACCCGCTCAGTTGAAAGGGGAACGAAACCGTGAATGGAATGAAATTGAATCGCAGGCATTTCCTGCAGGCAGGCGCCGGCCTCGGCGCGGGGATCATCGCCTCCGGCCTGCCCTTGTCGCAGGCCGTATGGGCGGCCGAAGGCAAGGTACTCAAGGCCCGCGCCTATTCCGATATCGACAAGCTCGATCCTGGCTTCTACCAGAACGCGTACAATGTCGACGTCATGAACTGCATCTACACCAAGCTTACGCGCTATAAACCGGGTTCGGAGTGGGGCTGGGAACTCGAGGCCGCCGAATCCGTCGAGCAGATCGATCCGACGCACATCCGCTTCCGCCTGAAGAAGGGCATCAACTTCACTGGCGGATTTGGCGAAATGACCGCCGAGGACGTGAAGTTCTCGTTTGAGCGCGTCATCCAGCACAATTCTCCGGTCAAGGGCGACTGGGGTCCGCTTGACCGCATCGAGATCGAGGACGACCATACTGGCGTGATCGTGCTCAAGACGCCTTTCGTGCCGCTCTGGAACATCACTCTTCCCTATGGTTGCGGCCACATCGTCTCGAAAAAAGCGGTGACGAAGGCAGTTGCCGACGGCGGCGATTTCGGCATGAAGCCGCCCTGCTATTCAGGTCCCTACGTGTTGTCGGACTGGAAGCCGAACCAGCTCGTCCTGTTGACCCGAAATCCCGAATGGAAAGGCCCTAGGCCGGGCTTCGACGAAATTCATATCCTGCCGATGAGCGATATCAAGACCGCCGAGCGCGCCTATCAGGCAGGCGACATCGACTTCACCGATTTCAGCCTCGATTCGCTGGCCACGTTGAAGGACAGCCCGCCCGAAAACACCAAGATCGAAGAAAAGCCTTCGCTCTACTATGTCTATATCGGCATGAACTCGGACCATCCGAAGCTGAAGGACGTCAATGTCCGCAAGGCGATTCAATGGGCCATCAATGTGCCGCAGATCATGGACGCGGCCTATTCAGGCCAGGCCCAGGTCGCGACCGGCCTTATCGCTCCAGGCTTGGTGGGACACCGGGAAAAAGCGCTGATACCGCCGGAGGGCGATCTCGAAAAGGCGAAGCAGTATCTTGAGAAGGCCGGCATCACCGAACTCAGCCTCACCATCGACGCGCTCAACGTGACCACCTTCTCCACGATCGCGGAAATGGTCCAGGCGCAGCTGTCGCAGATCGGCATCACGGTCGAGGTCAATGTTCAGGATTCCGGTTCGTTCTGGACCATCGGCATGGAATCGGAAGGCGAACGTTGGAAGGACATGCAGCTGATCGTGCAGCGTTTCTCGATGGTGCCGGATCCCTATTACGCCACCACCTTTTTCGTGCGCGACCAGGTCGGTGTGTGGAACTGGGAGCGCTTCCGCAGCGAGCGCTTCGACGAGCTCAACGCCAAGGCGGTAACCGTCGAAGACCCGCAGGAACGGGCCAAGATGTATTATGAGATGCAAGACATCATGGAAGATTCCGGCTCCTACCGGTTCCTCACCCATGAAGGCTCGCCGATCATGTACCGAACGACGCAACTCGAGGCCGAGACGCGCCCAGACGGGCGGCCACTCTATCTCGGCTTTGAGCCGAAATCGGCCTAGGGCGTTCTAGGAAAAGTGCGTAGCGGTTTTCCGTCCGGAATTGCGAAAAAACAAAGGGTTAGAGCGGGTCGGCGATTCTATCAAACGCTGAACCGCTCTGACGCGGTCGCTGGGACAGGCTGAGTCAAAACATGTGGTTATATCTTGGCAAGCGTATCGTGCTGGCGGCGGCAATTGTCGTCGTTGCCGTCACGCTGCTGTTCCTGATGATCCAGGCCGTTCCCGGCGATCCCGCCGCGGTCCTGCTCGGACCGCGTGCGACGCCGGAACTGAAGGCGCAATTGCACGAGGAAATGGGCCTCGACAAGCCGCTGCCCGTGCAGATCGTCTCATTCTTCGGGGGGCTGCTGCACGGTAATCTCGGCACCGATGTCTTTACCCAGCGCCCTGTCGCGGCCATCGTTTTCGAGCAATTGCCTTACACGATCGAACTCATCCTGGTTTCGATCGCCTGGGCCGTTATCGTCGGCGTGCCGCTCGGCTGCTATTCGGCGCTGCGCCGCAACTCCGTGATCGACAAGGTCGTGGGTGTATTCGCGGTCGGAACCATCGCCATCCCGTCCTTCGTCATGGCGATCTATGCGCTGTTGATCTTCTCGGTCGGCCTGCGCTGGCTGCCGGCCATCGGCGCCGGCTCAGGCTTCCGCGACGGGTTCGTCCATCTCATCCTTCCAGCCTTCGTCGTCGGTATCGGCTGGGTGGGCTACATCTCGCGCATCGTGCGCGCCTCCATGCTGGAGATTCTTGGCGAGAACCACATTCGCATGGCGCGCTCCTTCGGCCTTTCGGAGCGGCGCATCGTGGCGCGCTACGCGCTGCCGCTCGCGATCCTGCCGACAGTGACGATCATCGGCGTCGGCATGGCGCACCTGCTCTCGGCGGCGGTTTTCGTCGAGGTGGTCTTCGCCCGGCCCGGCATCGGCGCTCTGATCGTCAAGGCGGTGGATTCGCGCAACTATCCGATCGTCATGGGCACGGTCCTCGTCACCACCGTTCTGTTCGTCATCTCCACGACGCTCGCCGACCTCGTAAACGCGGCGCTCGATCCAAGAATCCGCGAGAATTTGTAGCGTGTCCGAAGTTCAACTCATTCGCGAGGCGGTCGATGAACGCAGCGGGCAGGGCGCGGCCGCCATGTTCCTGCGGCAATTGCGCAAGTCTCCGCTCGGCATGATGGGCGCCGTGCTGGTCGTGCTGATGGTGGTGACTGCGGTCTTCGCCACCTGGATCGTGCCTTACGATCCGATCAAGATCATGGTTGGGCCCCGGCTGGCGCCGCCCTCTTTGCATTTTCTTCTCGGCACCGATCAGTTGGGACGCGATGTCTTCTCGCGGGTCGTCATGGGCGGAAGGATCGCGCTGCTCGTCGCCTTCGTCTCGTTGGGCGCCTCGCTCAGCGCAGGGCTTGTGCTCGGCCTCATCGCCGCCTTCGGTCCGCGCTGGCTGGACAATCTGCTGCTGCTGGTCTTCGACACGATCCGCTCCTTTCCGGTCATCATCTTCGCCTTGGCAGTGGTGACGCTGCTCGGGCCGAGCCTTGCCAGCGTCATCTTCGTCGTCGCGATCACGTCCGTGCCGATCTATGCGCGCGTGGTGCGCACGCAGGCCCACGCACTGCGCGAGAGCGAGTTCATCACTGCGGAGCGCGCCATGGGCGCCGGCATCGTGCGCATCCTTGCCGTGCACGTGCTACCCAATGTGATCGGGCCGCTGCTGATCCTGGTCAGCATGGATGTTCCGCTGGTCATCACGCTGGAGGCCGGCATGAGCTTCCTAGGCATGGGTGTCCGTCCGCCGACGCCGGACTGGGGAACCATCCTCAGTGACGGCTATGGCTATATCCACAAGACGGTGTGGCTGGTGATCGCCGGCGGCATCCCGATCGTCATAACCACGCTGGGCTTCACTTTCCTCGGCGAGGCGCTGCGCGACATTTTCGACCCCAAGCTTCGGAAAGACCTATGAACACCGGCGCTCAGGCAAGACATTCTCCAAACCGCGACCCGCTTCTGGCGATCCGCGGTCTGTCTCTCGATTTCGGCACGCCGCGCGGTCGCGCCCATGCACTGCGCGATATCCATATCGACGTGTCGGCGGGCGAAGTGGTTGGCATCGTCGGCGAAAGCGGTTCGGGCAAATCGACGCTCGCCTATGCCGTGATGGGGCTGCTGGCGGAAAATGCGGAGATGGTGAACGGCGCCATCCTGTTCGAGGGGCGCGACCTGCTCGGCATGCCTCCGGCGGAGCGGCGCGGCTTGCTCGGCAACCGCATGTCGATGATCTTCCAGGATCCGATGACGGCGTTGAACCCGGTGCGCAGCATCGAAAGCCAGATGATCGATGTCCAGCATCACGAGGGCGGCTCGCACCGGACCAAGCGCCAGCGCGCGCTGGATATGCTCCATCGGGTCGGCATTCCGGACCCGGAGAGCCGCATCGGCGGCTATCCGCACGAGTTTTCCGGCGGCATGCGCCAGCGTATCTGCATCGCGATGGCGCTGCTGGTGAAGCCGGCGCTGCTCATCGCGGACGAACCGACCACAGCGCTCGACGCGACGCTGGAGGTGCAGATCATCCATCTGTTGAAAGAGCTGCAAAAGGAGATCGGCTGCTCGATCCTGTTCGTCTCTCACCACCTCGGCGCTGTCGCCGAGCTCTGCGACCGGGTGGCGGTCATGTATGCGGGCGAGGTGGTCGAATACGGCACCGTGCGCGACATCTTCCGCCGACCGGGGCATCCCTATACGCGCGCGCTGCTCGAATGTGATCCCGGACGCATCCGGCAACGCACCCGCCAGTTGCCGACGATCCCAGGCGAGGTGCCGAGCCTCCTCGGTACCCAGGCGGGTTGCATCTTCCGTCGGCGCTGCCCGCAAGCCTTTACCCGGTGCGTGGATGACAGTCCTGTCCAGTGCGCTATCGGCGCAACGCACACCGCACGCTGCCATCGCCTCGACGACACGTTGGTGGCGCCGGCATGAGCCCCCTGCTTTCAGTCGAGGATCTTCGCGTACGCTTCCGCACCATGGGCGCGCTGAAGGCGCTCGCCAGCGGCGTTAAGAACCCGTTCGTGGACGCCGTCTGCGGCGTTTCCTTCGAGATCCGCAAAGGCGAAACGCTCGGCCTCGTCGGCGAAAGCGGGTCGGGAAAATCCACCATCGCCCGCACCATCATGGGCCTCCGGCCGCCGACGGGCGGCACGATACGCTTCGATGGTCAGGTGCTGAACGGCCTCGCCCCGACGGAGCGCAAGCCGCATCTTCGGCGCATGGCGATGATGTTCCAGGATCCGGTCGGATCGCTGTCGCCGCGCCTCACTGTACGCTCGCTGCTGATGGAGCCTTTCCGCATTCACGGCGTTACCGGCCGCGACCCCGCCGCCGAAGCGGAACGCCTGCTCAACATGGTCGGCCTGCCCGCCGACTTCGGGCGGCGATATCCACACCAGCTTTCCGGAGGCCAGGCGCGCCGCGTCGGCGTGGCGCGGGCCCTTGCATTGCAACCCGATCTTATCATCGCCGACGAGCCGACCGCGGGACTGGACGTGTCCGTTCAGGGTGAAGTCCTCAATCTGCTTGGACGCTTGCAGGGCGAACTCGGCATCGCCATTCTCATCATCACGCATAATCTCAATGTCGTGCGCCACATGACCGATCGCATGGCGATCATGTATCTCGGCCGCTTCATCGAGGTCGGCTCGACTGAGCGGATATTCACGCAGCCGCGCCACCCCTACACGGAGGCGTTGCTGTCGGCCAATCCGGAACCCGACCCGGACGCCGTGCTCGACAGGGTCGAGCTCAGCGGCGAGGTGCCGAGCCTGATGACGCGCCCAGCGGGCTGCGAGTTTCACACCCGCTGCCGCTATGCGCAGGGCATCTGCAAAAGCGTCTTCCCGTCCCGGGCAGCCGACCGGGAAGATCCCCGCCATGTCTTCAATTGCCACTTCCCGCTATCGGAACGTGCGCTCGCCGGAGCCACCAATGTCTCGTGAAATCCTCGATGTTCCTCTTGCCAACGGCACGCCGGGCAGCCAACACAGCGTGCGCATCATCCGGTATGGTGCCGCCGACGCGCGCCCGAAAGCCTACATACATGCCGCGCTGCATGCCGACGAAGCGCCCGGCCTGCTGGTGTTACACCATCTGGTCGAGCAGCTTGACGCCGCCGACGCGCGCGGCGAAATCCGGGGCCAGATCGTCGTCGTTCCCTACGCCAACCCGCTCGGCCTGGCGCAGTTCGTCAATGGCGATCATCTGGGGCGTTACGATCTGGCCAGCGGCCGGAATTTCAACCGCAAATGGCCTGATGTCGCCGGCGAATTGACCATCCGACTTGCCGATCGGCTCGGAAGCAGCGCCGACGACAACACGGTGCTCATCCGCAGCACGATTCGCGAAATTCTCGACGAACGCGGCGCAGGGCAGCCTGTCGATTCCCTTTACACCGCCTTGGCACGCGAGGCTTTCGATTCCGATCTTGTGCTGGATCTGCACTGCGACGACGAAGGGCTGATGCATCTGTTCGTGCGGCCCGAGATCTCGGCCGAATTGTCCGACCTTGCGCGGGAACTCGGTTGCCGGGCGGTGTTCTCACAGGGTTCGTCGGGCGGCTCAACCTTCGCCGAAGCAAGCGTCGAGCCCTGGATCAGGCTTGCGGCTGCCCTTCCCGATAAGGTGATCCCGATCGGCTGCCTCGCCGCGACGGTGGAACTGCGCGGCTTCATCGACATCAGTGATGAGATGGCGTCGGCTGACGCTTCCGCCTTGCTCAACGTGCTTCGCCGCCGCGGCTACGTCGCGGGGCAAGCGGGCCTGCCGCCCGCCGCGCTTTGCGAGATCACCGGCTTCGATGCGTGCGATGTGGTTCGCACGCCCGCTTTCGGTGTCATCGTCTACCGCGCCGAACTGGGTGAACGCGTCACTTGTGGACAGCCGATCGCGGACATCATCGTGCCTTCTTCGCTGGGCCGCGAGGCGCGCGTGACGGTACGGGCGCGCACCGACGGGCTCGTGGTGACGCGAAGGCTGAAGAAACTTGTCGCCGCCAATCAGGTCATTGCCAAGGTGGTGGGCCAAAAGCCCCTCGCCCACCGGACAGGCTATCTGCTGGAGGATTAGATCGATCAGCGGGCGCGGGCACTTCTTGACCGCAGATCGATGATTGGCGGCCACGCGTAGAAACGAGGTCCGTTCGACCTGATCCTGTCCCGGGCTCTAGGCCAGGGGCCGACCGCCGTCGACCGGAATGATAACGCCGGTCACGAAACGGAGATGGGTCGCAGCCGCCAAAACCGCCTCGGCGACATCGTCGGGCGTGCCCAGCCGCCCCAGCGGCGTCCGGCTTGCCTGTTCGTCCCGCCAGGATTCGTCACGGCCCTTGATGAAGTCGGTGTCGACGACGCCGGGCGAGACCGACACGACCCTGATTCTCGGGGCCAGGGCACGCGCCAGCGACTTGGTCAGATTATCGACAGCGGCTTTCGACGCACAATAGGCGACGTTGCTTCCCATGGCGGTGACCCCTGCGATCGACGAGATGTTGACAACAACCCCGCTGCCGGTGCGATCGAGCAGCGGCCGCATGGCCCGCGTCGCAGCAATCACACCGCGCACGTTGACGCTGAAGATGCGGTCGATCAATTCATCGTCCAGGCTGTCGAGATCCGGATGTGGCACGAAGCGGGTTGTCCCGGCGCAATTGACCAGGACATCCAGCCGGCCAAAGCTTTTCTCGATCTGACCAGCGAGGCGCGCGAGGCAATCGCTGTCCGTCACGGTCGCCTCGGCGACGAAGTGATCGCCGTACGCCAATGACGAAACCAGATCGTCGGCCGTCTGCCGCGAACGGTTGTAGCCGATGACAACCGAAGCCCCTTCCGCAGCAAGCCTGGATACGATCCGCGCGCCGATGCCGCCGGTTGCTCCAGTGACCAGGGCAACCTTGCCTGTGAGTGTGGCTGTCATGGCCGTCTCCTGAGTGTCAAACCCCGGTGCTTCGCTTATGGGCGGCCAGCGCCATTAGATTGCGGTCGCGCCAGGCGCTGCGTTCGGCGAGTTGGGATGCTGACAACTTTTCGCGGCGCGCTTCCTCGGCCTTGGCAACCAGCCCTTCCGACCAGGGGGCCGGATCGCGCCTGGCGAGGGCGATCGAATGGTAGAGCGGTCCCAGACGTCTCGCGTAGTCCGCGATCCCGCCGGGCGCATTCAGATCGATCGTCTCGAAAGGCCCCATGAAGGACCACCGGTAGCCGAGCCCATGCGACACCGTAAGGTCGATATCGGCGGCACTTGCCACGCCCTCCTCGAGCAGGGCCCAGGCTTCGTTCAGCAATGCCCCCTGAAGCCGGTTGAGGACGAACCCTTCGACTTCCTTGCGCACGATCACGGCAGCCTGCCCTACGGCCTCCATCTGCACCCGCAGCCACGCAACGGCCTCCGCGTCGGTCCAGGGCGCCGGGACCAGTTCCACCAACGGGATCAAATGCGGTGGATTGACGGGATGAGCGACGAGAAAACGCCGGCGGTTGGCACAGGACCCGGTGAAGGCCGAGGCCGGAATGCCGGAGCTGGAGCTGCCTACGACCGCGTCGGGCCGCATCGCCCGGTCAATCTCCAGACAGACCGCCTCCTTGATGTCGCGCACTTCCAGCACCGACTCCTGGATGTAGTCGGCATCCGCTACCGCACCCTCCAGCGTATCGACAACGTTCAGCCGCCGCATGACTGCATCGACGGCATCTACCAGCCCGGCCTCTTGCATATCGGCAAGGCTGGCCCGGATCTTGTCGAGCACCGCGGCGCGGATGTCGGCGCTGCCGTCATAGATGGTCACATCATGGCCGGCCCGGGCGAAGACGATCGCCCAGCCACGGCCGACCAGTCCGGCACCGACAATGGCGACTTTGCGGATTGCATCCATCATTGCACCCGTGACGTCTCGCCGTCCGCGAGGCAAATTTCGGTGATCCGCAGGCCATCCTGAGTGATGCGGGATGGGAACCGGTCCTTCAACCGCTCTTCGTGGATGGGAATGACCCGCCGTGCCTCGTGGCCCACCTGCTTCATCATCTCCTCGGTGGCGAGAACGAGATTGGTCTGGCTGCCGACCGCAAGCCCCACCGGAACGTAGAGCGTCTCGATATCGACGGCAGCTCCCGAGCCCTCGATGTTATCGAAGACGTAGACCAGATCGCCAGCCAGCACCCAGGTGTCGTCCTTGCCGTTGCGCACGGTGACCCACATCGATCCGTAGGTATGGCTGTCAAAGGCGGCATGGAGATCGATGTCGGGCAGGACGTCCTGTTTCGCTCCGTCGATCGTCACCAACCGCTTCTGACGGGCCAGGTCGACGCCGCGCACGATGTCGCCCGGGTCGACGGCTACGTTCATCCAGCGCATGCGATCCGGCAGCGACATCGCCCAGACCCACTTCGCGATCTCCCTCTCCTGGATGTAGAAGGTCGCATTCGGGAAGTCCTCGACATTGCCGAAATGGTCGAAATGCGCGTGCGTGACGAAAACCGTGTCGACGCTCTTTGGCGAGAGGCCGATTTCGCCAAGAACGGCCTCGGGCGAGTGCCAGTTCTCGACGCCAAATTTGTCGGCGAGATGCTTGCCGTAGTCCTTGTTGTTGTAGCCGACATCGACCATCGCAACGCGACCGTTGCCCTTGATCAGCGCGTAGCAGTAGGGAAGCTTGACGTAACCCTGGTTGTGGGCGCCGTAGAGCACGCCGCTCTTGTGGTAGTTGCTGACGTAGCTGTACTCAAGCACCCAGATCGAATATTGGCTCATTGCTTCCTCCCTGTTGTCGCCAACGCTGCGCACAGCTGCAGCAGGCGTGATTGAAATCGACCGGCGTCATACCGGCCCGCGGTTCCGACGCCGCCTGCAGCCCGGCGTAGGCGCGTTTGATCCTCTCCCCGGCCCGGTCGAGCTCCTGCTGCCAGTCGCGCCGCAGTCGGGCCGAACCGAAATCGTCCAGGACCTCGCCCAGCATTGCATGGGCGGCCCCCAGACGCGCGCAATGGCTTTCGAGCCCATGCGGCGCGTGCAAGGCGCCCAGCCGCTGCTCCACCTCCGTCCACCGTTCGCGGGCCACCGGAATGTCAGGCAGATCGAGCACGTCGCGGCGTCCGCCGGCCTGAGCCAGGACCAGCAGGCCAGCGAGTTGGCCGATCAGCCGGCGCAGGCCTTCGTAGACGGGGCGGGTTGCCACGACGTAGCGGACGATGGCTTCGTCGGCCAACGCGGCATCGTTGACGGTGGCGACGGGTTCCTCGCTTCCGGTGACGGAGACATGGGGCGCCGCGACGACCTCGCAGTCATAGCGGTGGACGCTTACCGCCCGCTCGAAGAAGCGCTTTCCCGGGATATCAGCCATGGTGCCTTTTTCGCGTCGTCGCGCGCTCGATCACCGCGCCGGGCGGGATTAGTTGAACGATCGGCTCCCGGCCGGAATTCGTGCTCAATTCCTTCGCCAGGCTGACCGTGGCCTCGAGCATCTGGTCAATGGGCTGCCGGACGGTCGTCAGCCCGTGCGAAGGCCAGTGGGCCATCTCGATATCGTCGAAGCCGACGATCGAAATGTCGTCCGGCACGCCGAGCGCCAGCTCTCGCCGCACGCCGTCGAGAAAGCCAATGGCGAGAATGTCGTTGGCGCAGAAGACACCGTCGGGAACCTCTTTCAGGTCACGCAGCTTGCGCGCCGCTTCGTAGCCGGCGTGATAGCTGAACTGGCCTGCCTCGATAACTATCGGCGCGGCGAGGCCACGCTCGACGGCGCGTTCGCTGAAGCCCCTGTGGCGTGCGACATTGGTGGAGGCATCGGGCAAGGCGGCGATGTAGGCCAGGCGCCGGTGGCCGGTATCGACGAGATAGTCGGCGATGCTGCGGCCGCCGAGTATATTGTCGCAGGAAATGCCGAACGCGTGGTCGTCGGCCGAGAGTCGGTTGAAAAAGATCACCGGAGTGCCGGCCCTACGGCATTCCTGCGCGGCCGCCGAAGACAGGGTGGCCGCCAGGATGATGGCAAGATCTGGCTGGTAGTTGAGCAGCAGGCGTAGCGCCTGGTCGACGTCTCCCGACTGGTCGGCGGCGACGAGCATCACGTTCATGTCGATGGCACGAAGGGCGGTGGTCAGCCGCGTCAGCACTTCCGGATAGAACGGGTTCTTGATGTCCGCGACGACAATACCCACGATACGCGTCTTCTTGGTGATGAGGCTGCGCGCGAAAGGGTTCGGCGAATAGCCGATCTCCCTCGCACGGTTCAGCACCAGGTCCCGCGTATTCTTGGCGATCACGGCATCGGCGTGAAAGGCCCTGGATACGGTCGAAACAGACATGCCGAGATCGCGCGCCAGATCCTTCACGGTCAGGCGGGGCTTGCTGTTCTTGTTGCGGGCGATGATCGACATGAAAACTCCGTTGGCGCGCTGGCTTAGGCCTGGTTGCGACCTCCATAGCGGCGGACCCGGATGTTGGCCTGCTCGGCATGCCCATAGAATCCCTCGAGGACACACAGGCGCGAACAGTACTCGCCTATCATGGCGCTCGCTTCGTCGGTCAGAACGCGCTGATAGGTGCAGGTCTTGATGAACTTGCCAACCCACAAACCGCCTGTGTAACGGGCCGCCTTCTTGGTCGGCAGCGTATGGTTGGTGCCGATGACCTTGTCGCCATAGGCAACATTCGTACGCGCTCCCAGAAACAGAGCGCCGTAATTGCGCATGTTGTCGAGGAAGTAGTCCGGATCGCGCGTCATGACCTGGACGTGCTCGGATGCGATCCGGTCGGCCTCCGCGACCATTTCCTCGTAGGAAGCGCAGACGATCACTTCGCCATAGTCCGCCCATGCCTTGGCGGCGATCTCGGCGGTCGGCAGGATCTTCAGCTGCCGCTCGATCTCGGCCAGGGTGTCGCGCGCGAGCCTCTCCGAATTTGTCAAAAGCACGGCGGGACTGGTCGGACCATGCTCGGCCTGGCCGAGCAGATCGGTCGCGCAGATCTCGCCGTCGACACTGTCGTCGGCAATGACCAGCGTCTCGGTCGGGCCGGCGAACAGGTCGATGCCGATACGGCCGTACAATTGCCGCTTGGCTTCAGCGACGAAGGCATTGCCAGGACCGACGAGCATGTCGACGCGCCCGATGGTTTCGGTTCCGAGCGCCATGGCGCCGACGGCCTGCACACCGCCCAGAACGTAGATCTCGTCCGCGCCGGCCATGTGCATCGCGGCCACGATAGCCGGATGCGGACCGCCCTGGAACGGCGGCGCGCAGGCGATGATCTTCTTCACCCCGGCGACCTTGGCCGTCACCACGCTCATATGCGCGGAGGCGACCATCGGGTATTTCCCGCCCGGCACGTAGCAGCCGACTGTTTCCACGGGAATGTTCTTGTGGCCGAGGACAACGCCGGGAAGCGTTTCCACTTCGAGGTCCTGGAGGCAGGCGCGCTGCTTCTCGGCGAAATTGCGAACCTGGGCCTGGGCGAAGCGAATATCCTCGATGTCGCTTGCCGACACCTTGGACATCGCCTGCTCGATCTCGCTGTCGCTGAGCCGGAAGCTTGGCGGCGACCATTTGTCGAAACGCTCCGACAACTCCCGGACAGCGGTATCGCCTCGCTTTTCTATGTCGGCAAGGATCGTCTCGACGGTCGTCCGGACGGCCGCATCGCTCTGGGCGACAGCTTCGGGATCCCTGCCCCGTTTCAGAAAAGTCGGCATATTCTCATCCTTATGTTGAGTCAGGTGGGCGGCAGGATGCCGTCCACCTGTTGCATTGCTGATCGTCAGGGTTTTACCGTCGGCTCGATCTTGGTGAGCTTGTATTCGTCGGCCGGAGCCTTGCACGATGAGCAGTTGATGCCAGGGGCATCGGGCGCCTGCTTCACGTCCGCAGGCAATGCCTGAATGGTCGCTCCTGGTGTTGGCTTGCCCTCGAGCGCCGACTGCAGCGACAGTTCCGGCAGCAAATCGGGATTGAAGACCTCGGTGACGAAGGAACTCGGGACCTTGTCGGACGGGAAAACATTGCACCCGTCGGCGAAGGTATCGCCTTTGCAGGGTTTTACTTGATCCGCTGGCACCCAAGGCAGCGGGTACTCGATGTTCATCGGCTTCAGGTCGCGCTTCTTGGTCAGGATCTCCATCATCAGCTTGAAGGCATAGCCTGACGTAGCAGGCGGCGAACCGGCGGACACACCCTTGAGACCCATGCCTTGCATCTTCGGGTCTGCCAGTCCGAGACGAAAACCGTCCGAGTTCTCGCCGGTCATCGGAACCAGTTTGTTGCCCTTGTCGAGCAGCGCTTGTACGGCGCCATATTCGCCTGCCTGAGCCCAGATGCCGTCGACGTCGGGATGCGCCGCGAGAGCCTTGGCTGTCTCCTGCTGCGTGGTGCGGTCATCCCAGTAGGAGTAGTATTCCGCGACGACCTTGATGCCGGGATACTGGTTGAAAATGTGCATCGCGCCGTCGGTGTGGCGCTTATCCACCGAGTTGCCCGGGACGCCACGGCTCAGGAAGATCTTGCCCTTGCCTCCCAGGATGTTGACCAAGGCCTGGGCGGTATTCTCGCCGAAGCCTGCGGTGATATAGCTGACATTGTAGGCGCAAGGCTCGGTCACCGTGGCGTCGTACATGAAGAAGAGCACGCCCTTCTGGCAGCCGCGATGGACGGTGCGGTTCAGCGCCGTCGACGAGATCGGGAAGCTGATGATGCCGTCGGCGCCAGCCTGTATCATGCTTTCATAGGCCGAGATCTGAGCCTGGGGGTCGGTTCCCGAGATGACTTCCTTCAGCTCCACGGTCTTGTCGTAGGGCGGCGTCTGCGCCAACGCCTTGACGATGTTCGCGGCCTCCGACTGCCACGAATTGCCGCTGTAGCTCAGCGACAGATATATCTTGAACTTCTTGTCCTGCGCTTGGGCATGGTCGACAACCGCCCCAACGCCCATGGCGGTGGCAAGCGTCAGCGACGCGGCCAGTCCCAGTCTTTTTAACAGCCTCATTTCGATCAACCTCCCGTTGGAATTTGGCCCTTGCAGGTGCCGGACCAGAGCTTGTGAGAACGTTCTCACAATTGGACAAACGCATTTCACGCACAGGCATGGTCACTTCCTCCGCGTCAGCATTCGATTTCCGAGATGGGCCAGGAATTCACCGCGCAGCACCAGCAGGGCGGCGACAATGATTGCGCCCTCTATGACGGTGCGCCATCCTTCGTTGAGGCCGATGGCGGAGATAACCGTGCCAAGCGTCGTCAGAAGAATTGCGCCGCCGACCGTCCCGATGAAAGTTCCGCTGCCGCCGAGGATCGAGGAGCCGCCGACCACGACGGCAGCGATGGAAGGCAGCATGTAGCTGTCACCCATCCTCAGCGTCGCCCCGTTCGAATAGCCCACCAGCATCATGCCGACGAACCCTGCGCAGGTGGCACTGATCGCATAGGGGGCGAGCTCGAGCCGATTGACAGCGACGCCGGCGATAAGGGCGGCGTTCCTGTTGGTGCCAAGGGCGTAGAGCCGGCGGCCGAGCGCAGTGAAGTTCTGCAAGAACCAGCCGAACAGGATGAAAACGACGGTGAAGTAGATGACCAGCGGCACGCCGAGGAACCATTCCTTCATCAGCCATAGCAAGACGGACGGGGAACCGCCGCGCGGCGTCCCGCTGGTATAGCCCAGCGCCACCGAAGCCACGACGATCGAGGTCGCCATGGTCATGATGAAGGGAGGAACCTTCAGCCAGACAATTCCCAGTCCGCTGATCGTGCCGACCAGCGCGCAAATGACCAGAATGGCCGGCAGCATGTACCAGATGCCGGCGTTGCCGCTACCAATCCAAGTCGTCGTCAACACGCCGCCGAGCGTGATGAGGGCGGGGACCGATAGGTCGAGCCCGCCGATCAGGATGACGAGCCCTTGCCCGAACGACAAAACGATCAGGAAGGACGCGAGGATAAGAACCGTCAGCACCTGATCCCAGGAACCCAGCGCCGGACTGATGAAGCGCGAGCACACCACAAGCACGACACTCAGCCCAAACACCACAAACGTATTCACCACCTCCCGGTCGAGCCTTTGCCTGCCGCGCCGGTCGGAATTGGCCTCGAAACGCGTTGCGACGTCCTTATGCGCGTTCACCGGATCTCTTCCTTCTTGAGCAGGCGCGCCACGGCGCTGCCGAACACGATCGCAAGCACCAGCACGAAACCTTGGAATATGCCGGTGTAGAAGGACGAGACCCCACCCGAGAAAAGCACCTTCTGCAAAAGCATCAGCGTACCGGCGCCCAGGATCGAGCCAACGAGGCTGCCTCGGCCGCCGCTCAACGGCGTGCCGCCGAGCGCCACCGCGGCAAAGGTGAGCATCAGGAATGGCGTGCCGGCTGTCGGATTTCCTGTCGCCGTCTGGGCGCTCAGCATGAAGCCGGCGACGCCGTAGAGGATGCCGGCGCCGACAAAGGCCGTGATGCGTACCCCTGCGACGGGCACGCCGGAGAAGCGAGCCGACTGCTCGTCGGCGCCGATCGCATAGAGGCCGATCCCGGTATTGGTCCGCCGGAAGGCAAGCCAAAGCGCGATGGTGGCAACCAGAAACAGCCCGGCGATCGGGATGATACCGAACAGGGTGTCGGTCAGCGTGTAGGTGACGAAGTCGGCAACCATACCGCCAGGCGCGTCCAGGATAACCAGCGCAAGCCCCTGGCAGACGATCATCGTGCCGAGCGTCGCCGCGATGGTCTGCAGCCCAAGCCTGGCCACGAGAATGCCGTTGATTGCCCCGACGGCACCGCCGATCGCACAGCACATCAGGAGGCTGGCCAGCGCACCGCCCGGACCATCGAACGGATAGACCGCCATCAGCACATTGGTCAGCGAGACGACGCCTGCGACGGACAAGTCGAAGCCGCGGCTGATGACGACCAGCGTCTCGCCCGCTGCCGCGAGCGCCAATGGCGTCGAGTTGTTGACGAGATCGGTGAAGGTGTAGACCGAAAGCGCATCCGGTTGCCAGAACGCGTAGAGCGCATAAAGCAGGACATAGATCATCGCCACGATGCCGGTGCCGCTGATGACAGCCCTCCATAACGCGGAGCGGCGGGGCGCGGGATTTGCCTGGACCGCGGTCATGCGGCCACTCCATTCACCGCGCCCGCAGCGTGGCCGATCAGCGCGCCGACGATAGTCGGCTCATCGATGGCATCGCCCTGATATTCGGCGAAGACGCGGCCGCCATAGAGCACCATGCAGCGATGCGCGAGATGGACGAGTTCCGGCAGTTCGGACGAGTAAAAGAGCACCGAGCCGCCATCGGCAGCGAACTTCCGGATCGCCTCGTAGATCGACTGCTTGGTTCCGACATCGACTCCACGCGTCGGATCGAAAAGCAGTAGAGTGCGCGCACCCGTCATCATGACGCGCGCCAGAAGCGCCTTCTGCTGGTTGCCACCGGAAAGCTCATCGATCTTGAACTGCAGATAGCGCTCCTGCAGTTCGACCGCCTCAGCGGTTTTTTTCGCAATGCGACGCTCGCTGGCCGGCCAGACGACGCCACCCTGCGCGATACGCGAAATGATAGGCAACACCATGTTGCTGGCGGTGCTGAGGCCGGCGAAAATCCCTTCCGACTTGCGGTCCTCCGGCAGGTAGGCAAGGCCGTTGCCGAAATGGAGCGCGGCGCCCGGGCTAGCGATCTGGGCGGGCACGCCGTCGATCTCGATGCCGCCGCTTTTCGCCTTGGAGAGGCCGATCATCGTCCTGAACAGGTCGCGCTGGCCCTGCCCCTCGAGCGCGGCGATGCCGACGATCTCACCTCGCCTGACATCAAACGACACGTCGCGCAAAATGCCGCCGGAGAGGCCCCGAACGCTGAGCGCGACGGGCGCGGTGTCGGCGACCAAAGGCTGCGAGGCGGTCGTCTCACGCGCGCTTCGGCCGACCATCATCTCGAAAATGTTCGCGTCCGAAGCGCCGGACAACTCGACGGTGCCGATGCTGCGGCCATTGCGCAGGATGGTGGCGCGCGAACACAGGGTGCGCACCTCGCCGAGGCGGTGGGAAATGTAGAGGATGGCGGTCTGCAGGTTCTTCTGCCGGCGCACGAGCTCAAACAGCCATTCGACGTCCGCCAGCGCGGCCGTCGGCTCATCGAGGATCAAGAGCTTCGAGGCATGGGTGAAGGCGCGCACGATCTCAAGCCGCTGACGATCCGAAAGCGAAAGCACGCCGACGGGCGTGTCAGGATCAAAGTGGGAGAGAGCGTAGTCGTTAAGAACCTTGCCAGCTGATGCCGTGGCGGTGCGGCGCGAGACGAGACCTAGCTTTCCCTTCGGCATTTTCGGCAGCACGAGATTCTCGGCGATGCCGAGATTCGGCAGCAGGCTGAGTTCCTGAAAGGCCGTCGCCACGCCCTGCGCCCGCGCATCGATGGTGCCACGCGGCGCATAAGGCTTGCCGAAGATCGACATGGATCCGCCGTCAGGCGTCACGACGCCGCTGAGGATTTTCACGAGCGTCGATTTGCCGGCGCCGTTCTCGCCCAACAGCGCATGGACTTCCCCTGGCCGCAGATCAATGGAGACGGAATCGAGTGCGACTGTGGGTCCGTAGGATTTTGCAATATTCGCGATGCGAACAGCCAGCCGGATCTCGTCGGTACCCATACCTCCTCCCAAAAGGTAAGTCCGCCGCAGCGGTGAGAACGTTCTCTGAGAACGTTCTCACTAATCCACAAGCACCGCCGGCTTGTCAATTGTGAATCGTTCATTTCTTGTCGAACGCACCAGGCTCCCGGCCTCCGGGCGGCACTTGGCCGTCTTTTGAGTGCTCAGAAGTGGCTGAGCCGGCGCCTTTTCTGGGCGGCTGGTCGGGGGGCGCCCGCCGGGATGGATTCTGCCCCTCGGACTGATGCGTTTTCTCATTCACCTCGCCTGAAGGGCGCGTCAGGCCTTGCCCGGACGCCGGCGGCTTGTTGCCTGCGGCGTCCTGGGAGAATGAATCGGCGGGATCGCCGTCGCTCCTGGCCGGATATTTGGTGGCACCAGTCTCGCGGCGATTTTCGCTTCCAGTCATGGCCGGTCCTCCTTTGGCACAGTCATTAACCTGGGTTCGACCGGCAGGTTCCAGCGGCTAGGCCGGAAGCGCAGATTTGAATCCGCCGCCGCTCCTATGGCCGGAAACCAATTTGGCGGCGCTGCGTTGACCCCGCAGGATCAGATCCCCCAACAGCTTCGGAGAAAATTCATGCTCGACCGCAGCGGAAGCGCCGTCCTGACGACCGACAGTCTCTGACAACGGGCAGCAACATGGCTCGCATCGAGCGCGGACATTGTTTCTGCGGTGCCGTCACGGCGGTGATGGAAGGAGAGCCCTTCTGGACCTGCTTCGACCATGACGACGATTGCCGGCGGGCGATCGGCGGACCTATGACCATCTGGATCGGCTATCGTCCGCACCAGGTCGAGCTGACCGCCGGGAAGCCGAAGACCTTTTCGAAGACGAAGGGGGTCGTCCGCTCCTTCTGCGCCGATTGCGGTACCTCGATCTTCTACGCCGACGAAGGCCTGCGTGACGAACTCTATGTCTCGATCGGCTTCATGGACGCTCCGGAGCGGTTTCCGCCACAGGCACAGGCCTATTGGGATATGCGCCTGCCATTCATCGAAATGGCCGACGGCTTGCCGCGCGTCGACGGCTACACGAGGCGCCGCGATCCAGCCTTGGGCAATCCGCGTGACCGTTGATGACGCGCGCCACACTAGGCCCCGCAGGCTATTGCCCGATCAGGGTCAGGCCAAAGAGAATGGCCAGCCACAGGCCCACCGCCGCGACCGCGAGCCTGGGGAGGATGCCCTCGCCCGCCAGATGCATGAACAGCAGCGCGATCACCACTGTCTTGGCAGCCGCCGCGGCAAGGTTGATCGCGGAATTGAACCCACCGAGGTCGACAAACGAAGAGCCGACGGTAAGCGCCAGCAAGGCGAGCAGCGCGAGATAGGCGAATGTGAGCTTGGCGAGGTCGCTCATCGTCATCAGGCCCGGTTGATCAGATAGAGGACCGGGAACAGGAACACCCAGACGATGTCGACGAAATGCCAGTAGAGTCCGATCGCCTGCACGCGGCGCGCCCGGCTCGCCTGCGCGGTCCTCGGCCAGAGCAACAGCATGCCGGCAATCACCGCGATGCCGCCTATCAGATGCAGCGCGTGCAGCGATGTCATGGCGAAATAGAGCGCGAAGAAGAATTCGGCATGGGCCGGATCTGGGCCTGCGAAGCGGAACGACGCGCCGAGCACCGGCGCCAGGCCCTCGCTGAATTCCTTGCTGTATTCGACGGCCTTGATCACCAGAAAGATGCAGCCAAGCAGGCTCGTGGACATCAAGGCCCAGAAGGCGGGCCGCCAACGCCGGGCAGCCGTGAACATATGGGCAAGCGCCATCGCGAAGCTGCTGGTGATCAGAACCGCCGTATTCAGCGTGCCGAGCGGCAATGACAGATGTTGCGACGCCGCGGCGAATGCCGCGCCATAGCTCAATCGGGCGTAGAGGAACACCAGCACGATCGCGCCGAACAGCATCGCCTCGGAGCCGATGAAAATCCACATGCCGAACGCATCGGCCGCCTTCTCGCGGGCCCGTGTATCGAAGGCAATGCTTTCGGTCGGCCCGCTCATGAGGCTTCGTCCCTGTGCGGGCTGAACGTCTCGTGCCTCAGGCCTTTCATGGCATAATCATAGGCCGGCCGCCTGACCACGGGCATGGTGTCGAAATTATGCGGGGGCGGCGGCGAAGCCGTCTGCCATTCAAGGCCGGTCGCGCCCCACGGGTTGGCCGGCGCCCGCGTCCCGCGAAACAGCGACCAGCCGAGATAGAGCAGCGGCATAAGATAGCCGACGGCCAGAACGACCGCGCCGGCCGAGGACAATACGTGCCAGAACTGAAACTCCGGCGGATAGGTGTGATAGCGCCGCGGCATGCCGAGAAAACCGAGCACGAATTGCGGGAAGAAAGTCAGGTTGAAGCCGAGGAAGGTCACGGTCGCGGCGATACGGCCCCAGGTTTCGGAATAGACGCGGCCGGTGATCTTCGGCCACCAGAAATGCAACCCCGCCATGTAGGCCGTCACCATGCCGCCGACCATGATGTAATGGAAATGCGCCACGACGAAATAGGTGTCATGAACGTGGACGTCGACGGCGAGAGCGGCCAGGAACAGGCCGGCCAGCCCCCCGAAAGTGAACAGCGCCAGGAAAAACAGGGCATAAAGCATGGGCGTCTCGAAAGTGATTTCGCCCTTGCGCAGCGTCAGCGTCCAGTTGAACACCTTTATCGCCGAGGGGATCGCGACGCAGAACGACAGGAACGAGAACACGATGCCGGCATAGGCCGACTGGCCTGATACGAACATATGGTGACCCCAGACCAGGAAGCCGAACACGGCAATCGCCATCGAAGACATCGCCACCGCCTTGTAGCCGAACAGCGGGCGCTTGCTGAAGCAGGGCAGCACTTCGGAAACCACGCCCATGCCGGGCAGGATCATGATGTAGACCGCGGGATGTGAGTAGAACCAGAACAGATGCTGGAACAGCAGCGGGTCGCCGCCCAGAGCGGGATTGAAGATGCCGATACCGAAGGCACGCTCCAGCACGATCAGGATCAGCGAGGCGGCCAGCACCGGTGTCGCCAGCACCATGACCAGCGCGGTCGCATACATCGTCCAGACGAAGATCGGCAGTCTGAACCAGGTCAGCCCCGGCGCGCGTAACGTGTGGACGGTGACGATGAAGTTGATGCCGGTCATGATCGTCGAGAAGCCGACGATGAAGACACCCAGCGCGGCCATCGAAACGAAGCCGTTGGCATAGAGCGTCGAGAGCGGCGTGTAGAAGGTCCAACCCGTGTCGACACCGCCGGCGAGCACCGCGGCCAGGGCAAAGGCGCTGCCGAAGATGAACACGTACCAGCTGGCGAGATTGAGCCGCGGAAAAGCGAGATCGCGCGCGCCGATCATCAGCGGCAGCAGGAAATTGCCGAGCGTCGCGGGGATCGACGGCACCAGGAAGAACCACACCATGATGATGCCATGCAGGGAAAACAGCCTGTTATAGACATCGTCCGACACCAGATCGCCCGCAGGCGACGCGAGTTCGATCCGGATCATCACGGCAAAGGCACCGCCAAGAAAAAAGAACGCCGTCAGCGACATCAGGTAGAGCCAGGCGACGCGCTTGTGGTCGGTGGTCAAGAGCCAGGCGGCAGGTCCGGCCTCCCCATGCAGATAGCTCGAAGGCGCCAAGGCTTGCCTGCTCATTGGGTCGCCCCGCTTTCCCTGGTTGCTCGCGGCGACAGGGATTTGAGATACGCCAGCAGCATCTGTAGCTCCTGCTCGTCGACAAGGCCGTCAAAGCTCGGCATCACGGGTTCATACCCGGCGGCGATCTCCTTCTTCGGATTGAGGATGGAATCGCGCAAATAGCGGTCGTCGGCAATGACGGTCTGTTGATTGTCCAAGGCCACCGGCCGTCCGAAGACCCCAGCCAGATCCGGCGCCCTCACCTTGCTGGAATTGCCATGGCAGCCGGAGCAGCCGAGCGCGCGGAAGAGTTTTTCGCCGTCGGCCGCAAGCGTTTCACCCTGGCCCTGGTTGCCCAGCCACGCCGCATATTCTTGCGGCGGCATCACGGTCACCCAGCCGCCCATCTCCGAATGCTGGGTGCCGCAATATTGCGCGCAGAACAAATGATACCGCCCGGGCTCGCTGGCGATGAACCAGACATGCGTGGTGCGCCCCGGCACCGCATCCTGCTTGACTCGGAAGGCAGGTACGAAGAATGAGTGGATCACGTCCTGCGATGCCAGCGACACGATCACCGCCTTGCCGACCGGCACATGCAGTTCGTTGATTTCACGCTGGCCGCCAGGATGACGGAACTCCCACATCCATTGCTTGCCAAGGCCGGCGATCTCGAGTGCGTCAAGGGGCGGGTGTTCGCGGCGCAGGAACAACACCGCTCCCCATCCGAAGATGGTGAAAGCGATCAGCAGGCTGGCGACTGTCCAGGTCACCTCGAGCGGCGTGCTGCGCGCACGCTCCCCCGTTCGCTCCACCTTGGAGCCGGCGCGATATTTGATGGCGTAGAAAACGACCAGGCTGGTCAGGAACACGCCCAGCGCGACGGTGAAGGCAAGCAGCACGTAGAACAGGGCGTCGACACTGCCGGCAATCGAGGAGGCCTGCGGCGGCGTAAAAGGGATGCCGAACGTCAAATCGGCCTCCTTCGCGACAGAACGAGGATGGTGGCGCCAAGGCCAAGCAGCGTCGCCATGCCAGTCACCCTCACGACTGCCCAGACCGCTGGCGTGTACTGGCCCTTTGATGCATCGAAGCCGGCACACAGCAGAAAGACGTGATCGGCGATGGAGCCAAGCCGCCCGGCCGACGCCTCGACCAGGGCAAGCCTGAGATCTCGCGGCTCGAAACTCAGCGCCGGAAGCACTTGCGCGATGCGGCCTTGCGGCGTCAGCGCGATGACCGCGATCGGGTGGACATATTGCGAGATCCGGTCGCGCCGGTCGAATGTGATGCCGGCCTCCGCGGCAAGGGCGGCGCCAGCGCCATCCTCGCTGGTCAGGAAGCGCCACGCGGACAACCCTGCCTGACCGGCGGACCGCCCGACTTCGGCTTGGATGGACGCCGCATCCGCGACGGTCTCGGAAGCATCTATCGAGACGAAGAGAGCGTGGTAGGTCGCGGGATCGAGGCCGGTCTTGTTCAGATCCGAGGCAACCGCCTGCTGGGTCACGCCGCAGAGGTTGGGGCATTTGTCGTAACCGAAGATGAGCAGCGCCGGCCGCCCGCCGAGAATGCCGGAAAGCGTCTGCCGTCCGCCCGAAGCCTCGCGGAAGACTGTGTCGAGGCTGAGCTGCGCGCCGATCTGCGGTTCGAAAACCGGCCGCGCGCGCACGCTGGCGGTCATTGCAGCCAGGAGCACGAGCGGCAGGACCAAACGCCTCATGGCCTCGTCTCCATGGCCGGTGCAGCCTGGCGCTGCTGCGGCGCCCTGGCGTTTGGCTGCGCGGCGTCCGCTCGGGCGCGACAAATGCCGGCCTGCGGCGCGCGCGGAACCTGGCCTTCGAGCAAGGCGCAGTCCTCACCGGCCGCAGCGGGCGTTACCGCCTCCGGCAGTCCCTGCGCGGCGATCAGCTTCATGGCGTCGTCGATCGGAATGCGCGCGATGCCACCATTGCGGTCGACCCATGCAAGCATGCCGAGTTCACGATCTTCCTGCTGACGGAACGCGGCAAGATCGGCCCCGGGGAAATCCTGCAAGGCGGGACCTGCGGCGCTGCCGTTCATCTGCGTGCCCGCAAGTGGCCAGAACGGGGCCGTATCGAAAATCAGTCTCAGCCCAAGCGCGGCGAGCGCCAGGAAGACAAGCAGGCCGAGGCCAATGAGCACGAGCGCCCTCGGCCAGACATCGCGTGTTTCGGGATGACGCACGACCTTAGCCACGGGCCAGCCTCCCGCGCCAGACGACGATGCGATCAGGCCTGGTCCAGATATAGACGAAGCACCCGAACCAGATGCCGCCCGCGCCGACCATTGCCGCGAGGTCCGGCCACGACACTCCTGCACCGAGGGCGGACAAAGCCGGCCGGACGCGCCAGGCGACATCGGCGAAATGTCCGGCCAGCAGGAACGCGCCGAGCCCTATCAGGCCAACGCGGCTGCGCTTGACGGAGCGGTTCAGGAAACCGGCGAAGGGCAAGGCAAATTGCAGCGCGATCAGCAGCCAAAGCAGATACTGCCAGCCATTTCGACCACGGATGACATACCAATGGATTTCGTCGGGCAGGTCGCCGCCCCAGACGACCAGCCACTGCATGAATGCCAGATAGGCCCAGATGAGCATGAAGCCGAACATCATGTTGGCGAGGTCTTCGCCGAGCGCCACGTCCTCCTCGCCACCCGGCGCCGACTCGATCGCACGGCCGGCCGAGAGCACCGCCAGCGCCAGCCCGCACACGCCGACGACCTCGGCCGCCGCTTCGAGCATCGCATAGATGGTGGAGGAAAAATCCGGCTCTATCGACATCATCCAATCGATGGCAAACACCGTCACGGCAAAGCCGTGCGCGACGAGCCCGATGGCGTAGCCGCCGCCGGTCCTGCTTGCGGCCGAACCGGGCGCCGTCCAGCCAAGTACAAGCCAGGCCAGCGCCAGCCAGACGACAGCATAGACGATGAAACGAACGACGAAGAATGGCACGTTGAGATAGGTCATTTTCTGGCGCACCGCTTCCGTCAGCGCCGGGTCGGCCCCTGCCCAGGGAAAGACCAGATCGAGCCGCGCAAGCACCGGCAGCATCAACAGCAGCGCGACAGGCAAGGTCGCGACGGCCGCGCGCAGCGGCGGCCGCAACGCGTCGCCCCAGCGCCCGCCGGTCAGCCCGTGCACCATGACCAGGGTCATTGCGCCGAGCGGCAATCCGAGCAGGAACACCGCCATCGTCAGCCAGCCGGCCAGTGTCGCGCGCGCGGCGACGAGCAGCCCGGCCGCGCACAGACAGAGCCCCGCGGCGGCCGCTGCGAGCAGCAGGACGAGATGGCCGTCGAGCCGGGCGGCGCGCTTCATCGTGCCGCCTCGGCATCGAGTTTCGCGCGAAGAGATTCGGGCAGCGTGCCGGCCGCAGCATGACGCGAATATTGCAGCGCCCGGATATAGGCCACGATCGCCCAGCGGTCCCGCGGCTCGACACGCGCGGCATAGGGATACATTGCACCGTAACCGTCGGTGATGACGTCGTAGAAATGCCGGTCCGGCGCCTTGCGCAGCGCATCTTGATGGTAGGTCGGAGGCGGCGGGAAACCACGCCTGACCACCATCCCGTGCCCGTCGCCGGTGCGGCCGTGGCAGGGAGAGCAGAATATGTCGAAGCGCTGCTGCCCACGCTGAAGCAGTGCCATGGTGATCGGGTACGGGAATTTGTCCGGCGTCGCCGCCAGGTCGGCGTCACGCGTCACCGTGCCTTCGACCGGTGTCCTTGCCGACATGCCGTCGGCGAACTCTCTGCTGTTTTCGAGCGGATCGTAGCGAGGCTGGTCGGCCATGTCCTGCTTGCAGGCGCCGAGGAGCAGGCAAACCGGCAAAAGCAGCCGCGGGTTCATATCGCCACCTCTTCGACCGTCTCGGCGCCAAGCCGTGTCAGTTGCCCCTTGGTGACGCCCTTGCGGTATTTCGGGTCGGTGGCCTCGATCAGCAGGTAGAACTTGCCGCCGCTCGCGTAGGTGAAGCTCTCGGCGTTGAAGACGGGGTGATAATATTGCGGCAGCCGGTTCTCGGCCAGCATGCCGAAGAAGCCGGCAAACACGCTGGCCAGGATCGCGGCTTCGAAGGCGATGACCGTGAACGGCGGCCAGGAATGCAGCGGCCGGCCGCCGACATTGACCGGATAGTCGACCTCGACGGAATAAAGGATCAATGCATAGACCAGCACGCCGCCCGCGACGCCACCCGCCAGCATGACCCATGGCAGCCGTGTCTTTCGCATGCCCAATATGTCTGTCAGGCCGTGCACCTCGAACGGCGAGAACGCATCCATATGCCGGTACCCCTTGTCGCGCATCGCTTGCGCCGCCCTGGTCAGCGCATCCGGATCGGCGAAAGCCGCGATGACGCCATGGACGCTCATGCCGCGCCGCCTTTCTGCTCGGCCAGTTCCTCGACCTCGAAGATGGTTATCGCCGGCAGGATGCGGATAAACAGGAAGACCAGCGCGAAGAAGGTGCCGATCGATCCGAACAGGATGCCGAAATCGAGCCAGGTCAGCGACTGCTCGCCCCAGGACGACGGCAGGTAGTCGCGGCTCGGGCCGGTCACCACGATGATGTAGCGCTCCAGCCACATGCCGATGTTGATGACCAGAGCGATCGAAAACAGCAGCGGCATATTGGATCGCACACGGCGAAACCAAAGCAGTTGCAGCACTGCGCAATTGCAGAAGAGCATGGTCCAGAACAGCGGCGCATAAGGGCCGACGGCGCGCTGGACCATCATCGCGCGCTCGTAAGGCTCACCCGAATACCAGGAGAAGAACGCTTCCGATGCATAGCCGTAAATGACGACCATGCCGGCCGCGATCATCAGTTTGGCGGCGTTGTCCATGTGGCGCGGCGTGATCAGGTCTTCCACAGCGAATGCCCAGCGCAAGGGAATGGCTATGGTCAGCACCATGGCGAATCCGGAAAGGAGCGCGCCGGCGACGAAATAGGGCGGAAAGATCGTCGAATGGAAGCCCGGCGTGATGGCGAAGGTGAAATCGAGAGCGACGATCGAATGAACCGAAACGACCAGCGGTGTTGCGAGTGCCGCCATCAGGAAATAGACCGTTCGGTATCGCGCCCAATGATAGGCCGAGCCGCGCCAGCCAAGCGCGAGGACGCCGTAGAAAAGTTGCCCGCCACGCGACTTCGCCCGGTCGCGCAGCACGCCGAGATCAGGCAGCAATCCCGTGTACCAGAACAGCAGCGAGACGGTGGCGTAGGTGGAAATCGCGGCGAAGTCCCAGACCAGCGGGCTGCGCCATTGTGGCCAATGCATGTGGGTGTTGGGCAGGGGCAGGAGCCAATAGAAGAACCACGGCCGGCCAAGATGCAGGATAGGGTAGAGGCCGGCCATCGCCACGGCAAACAGCGTCATCGCCTCGGCGAAGCGGTTGATCGAGGCGCGCCAGGGCTGGCGCAGCAGCAGCAGCACCGCCGAGATCAGCGTACCGGCATGGCCAATGCCGATCCACCACACGAAACTCGAGATCATCGTGCCCCAGACCACGGGAATGTTGACCCCATAGGCGCCAACGCCGACCGAGACCAGGTAGGTGATGGAATAGAGGAACAGCAATACGAAGGCGAAGCAGACGAAGAACGCCGACCAGAAGAACCGCGGCAACTTCCCTTGCAGGACCACCGCGCTGATACGGCCGCTGATCTCTGGAAAATCGTGACGCCCGCGCAGCACAGGTGTCACGCCTTTGCTCGTCCTGCGGGCGGCCACGTCAGCCATCGCCGCCCTCCGAGCCGGATGTCGCGGCGAGCCGGTCGTTAGGGTTGCTGACCTTGCCCAGATAGGTGGTGCGCGGCCTTGTGTTCAGTTCTTCGAGCAGCGCGTAATTGTGTGGCGAGGCCTTTTCCTGGACGACCTGCGAATCCTTCCTGTTGAGATCGCCGAAGGTGATGGCTTTTGTCGGGCACGCCTGCTGGCAGGCGGTGACGATTTCACCGTCCTCGATCTCCCGGTTCTCGATCTGGGCGCGGATCCGTTTTTGCGAAATGCGCTGTACGCAGTAGCTGCATTTTTCCATGACGCCGCGCGAACGCACTGTGACATCGGGATTGTGGACAGCCTGCTCCGGTCCCGCGCTGTCCTTGTCGAACTCCTGGTACTCCAGAAAATTGAACCGCCGCACCTTATAGGGACAGTTCTGCGAACAGTAGCGCGTGCCGATGCAGCGGTTGTAGACCTGCGCGTTCAGACCGTCATGCGTATGGATGGTCGCATTGACCGGACAGACGACCTCGCACGGGGCCTTCTCGCAATGCATGCACGGCACCGGCTGGAAGAACATGTCCGGATCGTCGATCCCGCCCGCATAGTAGCGGTCGACGCGCAGCCAGTGCATTTCGTGGCCGAGTGCCGCCTCGTCCGGCCCCACCGTTGCGATGTTGTTCTCGGCCTGACAGGCCGACACGCAGGCCATGCAGCCGATGCAGGCCGACAGGTCTATCGACATGCCCCAGGCTTCCTGGTCATAGCTCCAGTCGGGGTAGAGCGATTCCACGGGCGCTGGGGGCGCGTGGGCGCGCACGAAATGGGGATTTGCCCTGAACGCATCGAGCGAAGCATGGCGGATGATCGCCCTGCCCTCCATCGCTTGATGATGCTGGGTCGTGACTACACGCGCCGAACCGCCGCGCGGGCTCAGGACGACATCGTCGGCAAACCATGGCGCATCGCTGGTCCGGATCGCGAAGGCGTCGTAGCCGCCTGCGAGTGCCGCCACCGAGCCGGCCTTGCGTCCAAAACCGAGCGACAGCGTCACTGTGTCGTCAGGCTGTCCCGGCGTGATCCAGACGGGTGCGTCCAGCGTCCTGCCGTCCCGCGCCAGGTTGACCACCTGCCCGTTTTCGAGCCTCAGGCGCTGCGCGGTGGCTGGCGAGACCAGCGCCGCATTGCCCCAGACGAGCTTGCTTAACGGCCGGGGCAATTCCTGAAGCCAGGATGAATTGGCGTGGCGGCCGTCGCGAAGCCAGGGATCGGCGACGAAGCGAACCTCCAACCCTTTGGTGGCGGCATTGGGTGCCGAGCCATCGCTATCCGGCGGTGCCGAAACGGCAGCGGGACCAGCAGCAGTGTTCGGCACGATGCCGTCGCGCAGCGCCTTGCGCCAGGCCACCTCGTCCATGGCGGCCCACGTCCGGCGCACCGGTGCCTGCGCATTGGCGCCGAATTCACCGCCCAGCGCGGCAAGCAACTGATGCAGGCTCTTGCCACCGAACAGAGGCTCTATGAGCGGCTGCACGATCGAAACCGTACCGTCATAGGCCCGGATATCGCTCCAGCTCTCCAACTCGTGCGCGGCTGGGATATGCCAGCGAGCCAGAAACGCCGTCTCATCGCGGTAGAGTCCCCAGTGGACAAGAAGCTTCAGGCTCGAAAAAGCCTTCCGTGCATCGATGTCCGATGGCGCCGTGTGCAAGGGATTGGCGCCGAGCACGACGGTCTTGTCGATCGAACCATCCGTGATGGCCCCGCAGAGCGTTGCAAGATCGCCATCCACCGGCATGGCATCAGGCGGCTCGATCAATTGCAGCGTGTTGCCAAGGGCACCAAGCCTGGCATTCATCGCTAGGGCCAAGGCATGCACGGACGGTGCCTGGTGCGCTCCGGCCACCACAAGCGCATTGCGGCCGGCGCCGCGCAGATCGTCGGCAAGCGCGTTTGTCCATTCCGGACCGAGCGGCGACAAGCCGGCCGCGGCATTGTCGCCATCGAGGGCGGCCTTGATCGCCGCCGCAACGCTTGCGACGGCGCTTGGCCTGATAGCTCGGCGATGGTCGGCGGCAGCACCCGTGATGGTGGGAGTCGTCTCGACGACATAGAGGCGGCTCATCGTGTCCGTAGATTTGCGCACCCGCCGCCGCTGCGCGAAATCACGAGCATAGGCCAGGCGCCCCGGACCATCGCCCAGGAAATCGGCATCCAGGCTGACGATCACATCGGCGCGGTCGAAACGGTAGATCGCCGTCAACGGCCTGCCGAACAATGTACCCGTTGCCTGTTCACCGGAATTGGCCGCAAGCGGATCGTGGCGGAAGACGCGAAGTCTGGGATAGCGCACCCTCAGCGCCGCGATCTGCGCCTTCGTCGTCGGCGATGTCGTCGCCTCGAGCAGCAATGCCAGCCCTTGCCCGCCTGAAGCGAGGAATCCACCAGCCAGTTCGGCGATATCTTTCAGGAACTCATCGTAACTTGCGGGCTCGCCCAGCTTGAGCGGCGTGCGAGATCGCTCGGGATCGAACAGCGACAACACCGCCGCCTGCATGACGGCATCGGTGGCGCCGCGCGATGCCGGATGATCCGGGTTACCCTCGACCTTTGTCGGCCGGCCCTCATGGCTCTCGATCACGGCTCCGATGCCGTAGCCGTCGCTGGAGAGGGCTGTCGCGTAGTAGAGCGGCCGGCCGGGAATGATGTTCTCCGGCTGGCGGACATAAGGCACTATGCTCTCGGCCTCGCTGCATGCGGCCAGTCCGGCCAGCGACAGCGATGCACCCATCAGTTTCAGGACGGTGCGCCGGTCGAAGCCAGGCTGAAGGCGATCGGCCATCGCGGGGAATTCCGCCTCCACAAAGCGCTGGAACTCCGCCGTGTCAGCCAGTTCGCCCATGCTTCGCCATGGCTCGCGCCCCGCCGCGGCGAGCCGCAATGCCGCAAGATCGAAAGCCGGATTTCGGTCAACGGTGGCAGACATAGCAATCCGTCATGGTCTCGGGATGAATGTCGAGCACGCTGATCAGGGAGCGCCGGATCTGCTCGATGTCGTCAGGCGGCTTCCAGTGCATCAGGAAAACGTCCCGCGGCGGGCGAAGGTTGGGACCTGGGTCGCGGTGGCAGCCAAGGCACCATTCCATCGACAATGAATGCGCCCGTCGCGTCAGCGGCATGTCGTCGACCGCGCCATGGCAGGTCTCGCAGGCGACGCCCTTCGCGATATGGATGGAGTGGTTGAAGTAAACGAAATCCGGCACCGAATTGACCCGCTGCCATTGCAGCGGCTGTCCCGAAGCGAGACTTGCGCGCACCGGCGCCAACATCTCGGCATTGGTGAAGAGCTGCGAATGACAGGTCATGCACACTTCTGTCGCCGGCAGCCCCGCCGAGGCTGATGTCTCGACCCCGTTGTGGCAATAACGACAGTCCAGTCCGATATCGCCGACATGATGCTTGTGGCTGAACGGAACGGCCTGGGCCACCGGTTGCCCCACGCCGGTAACGAACCCTGAACGCAAAAACGCCGTGCCGCCGACGGCCGCCAGAAGCGCGAAACAGCAAACACCCCACAGAAAGAAGCGGGCAATCCCATTGGCGTTGCTGGAAAAGACCTGCGGCATCCTCGCCGATTTTTCGCTTGGAACAAGCTTTTGGATCGAGCGCCTAACGGCGGCAAAGCGACAAAGGTTCCGTCGGCGCGGAATGCTCACAAAATGGTGAGTTGGGAGCACCCTCGAAAACCGCGGCCGATCGCAACCATGCGGGACGGCCAGCGTTCGAAACAATCATGAGCCTGTCGTAATGGAAATGCTGTCATGACTTCTGCCAATCCGAATCTCGCGGACAGGCGTCGCTCCGGCGTCGCCTTCTGGTGGACTATGTTCGTGGGTGTGCTGCTGGCAATACTTGGTCTGCTGATCGGCGCAGGCGGCGCCTGGCTCGTCGCGCTGGGCGGCTCCTGGTACTATTTGCCCACCGGAGTGGCTCTCCTGGCGGCGGGTGTTTTGCTTTTGAGCGGCAATGCCGCCGGAGTCTGGCTCTACGTCCTGACCTGGATCGCGACGCTCGCCTGGGCTTATTGGGAAGTTGGCATGGACGGCTGGGGGTTGATGCCCCGGGTGCTCGCGCCGACGGTCATCCTGATCTTCGTTCTTTTGACCTTGCCTGCCTTTCGCGCCGGGCACGCGAAACGGGTTCGCGACCGCGGCTGCGCGACCGCATCCGCTGCCCTTTTCATTGTCGGCTGCGCGATCGGGCTTCAGCATTTCACGCCCTCGGCACAATCCCAGGAGGCATCCCCGGTTGCCCCGGTCACGCCACCCGCCGCAGGAAGCGCATCTGGTCAGTCTCCGGTCAGCCCTCAGCCCGATGTCGCGATACACCAGGCTGGACCGAATTGGCCCGTCTATGGCGGCTCGGAACTTGCCACCCGCTATTCGCCTCTCAAACAGATCACCGCCGACAACGTCGCGAAGCTGACCAAAGTTTGGGATTTCCACACGGGCGATATGCCAAGCAAGGCGGCGACCGACAAATACTCCCCGGAAAACACCCCCCTCGAAGTGGACGGGCACCTGTTTGCATGTTCGGCCAAGGGCATCGTCATCTCGGCCAACGCGGCAACCGGCAAGGAGGAGTGGCGCTATGATCCGAAGGTATCCGACGCCGCCATCCCATACGGCGCCAGTTGCCGGGGCGTCGCCTACTACGCCGTTCCAGGCGCAAGCGCCGATCGACCATGCGCAACACGCATCCTGTGGGGCACGCTCGATGCAAGGCTGATTGCCATCGACGCCAGGACCGGAAAGGCATGTGGCGATTTCGGCCAGCAGGGCGTCGTCGATCTCACCCAGGGGCTCGGCAAGACCGTGCCCGGCTGGTATTCGGTGACGGCGCCTCCGACCGTCGTGCGCGGCATTGCCGTGCTTGGCGCCCAGGTACTGGACGGCCAGGCCGAGGATGCGCCGTCAGGCGTCGTGCGCGGCTATGACGTGATGTCGGGGAGACTGGTCTGGGCTTGGGACATGGGCCATCCGGACCGCACGGGCGCACCGCCCCAGGGCGATACCTACACGCGCGGCACGCCGAACATGTGGACCGTAGCCGCCGCCGATCCGCAGCTCGGCTATGTCTTCCTGCCGCTCGGCAACGCCGCCGTCGACTATTATGGTGTCGATCGCAAGGACTTCGAAAACCAATACAATTCCTCAATCGTCGCCATCGATGTCACGACGGGCAAGCCGGTCTGGCATTTTCAGACCGTCCATCACGACCTTTGGGACTATGACCTCGGTTCGCAGCCGACGCTCGTCGATTTTCCGTCAACCGACGGAAAGGTTCCCGCAATCATCGTGCCCAGCAAGCAGGGCCAGATCTATGTGCTCGACCGCAAGACCGGAAAATCGCTGTTCCCGGTCGAAGAACGGCCGGTGCCGTCGGGCGGCGTCGAACCAGAGAAATTGTCCAGGACGCAGCCTTATTCCGGCTATGCCCATCTCGACCAGCCTGTGCTGACCGAGAAGGATATGTGGGGCATGAGTCCGCTCGACCAGCTCTACTGCCGCATCCAGTTCCGGCAGGCTTCCTACCAGGGCGAATATACGCCCCCCACGGTGGACAAGCCTTTCATCGAATATCCCGGCTACAATGGCGGCTCCGACTGGGGAAGCGTTGCCGTCGACACCGACGCCGGCATCCTGGTCGCCAATTACAACGACATGCCCAACTATGATCAGTTGATACCGCGCCAAAAGGCGGACCAGATAGGCTTCAGGTCGATCGAACAGGGCGGCGCTTCGAAAAGGGCCAAGGACATGGGTGACCCGCAGATGGGTTCGCCCTACGCCATTGCCGTCAACGCGGGCTGGCGCCTCTCGACGGGGCTGCTTTGTTCCGAGCCGCCTTACGGCCATATCCGTGCCATCGAGCTGAAGACAGGCAAGACGCTCTGGGACAAGCCGCTCGGCGAGGCGGTCGAGAATGGCCCTTGGCGCATCCCGTCCATGCTGCCGCTGGATATCGGCACGCCAAACAATGGCGGGCCGCTCGTGACCGCCGGCGGCCTGATCTTCATCGCGGCGGCGACGGACGACAAGCTGCGCGCCATCGACATCAAGACCGGCAAGGTGGTCTGGCAGACGGATCTGCCCGCTGGCGGCCAGACCACCCCGATGACCTATGAGGTCGGCGGCCGGCAATATGTCGTCATCGCGCCCGGCGGTCATCATTTCATGGAGACGAAGGTCGGCGACGACGTGATCGCCTATGCGTTGCCGGCCGACTGATGGCGCGCCCGGCGTGGCCCGGACTGGCTTGCGCTTGTCGGCTGGCAAAGCGTGACCCCGGCCGTCAGCTCCCGTGATTTCTGGGGAACCTTGCCGGGATGAGCAGGTTTAGCTGCCTGAGACACTCCAAATTCGTCGGAAGGAGCAGCTCATGAGCAACGATCCCGACAAGGAGGGGCCTGTTTTTCCGCAGAGGATGCGCGGCAAGGCGAGATTATCCTGCGAACGCGAACGCGCCGTATCATCTTCATTGCGGGACTTGTCGGCATCGTGCTGGTGATGATGCTGCTGCACTTCGCCTAGCGCGGCCGGCCACAAACCCTCAATCTGAAACAGGAACTTTTTCGGACGCGGGTCCGTTGATTTACGTCCTTCCAGTACGCGGCTTTTGCCGCACCAACCCTACCGCGGACCGCTAACGTGGACACGAACTCTCCAGACGTCGCACCGGTCGACGAAAGACCTCAAACAAAACGTCGCCCCGATGCACGACCGAAGCGCGCCTCGTCGCGCCCACAACCGAAACAGGACCTCGATGCTTCCGCCGGGAACAAAGAGGGCCTGTTCGGCTCGCTCAGGCGGCACCCCTACGTCACCGCGGCGGTCATCCTTGTTCTGCTGCTGGCATCGGCCGCAGCGATAATCTGGTGGCTCCAGGCGCGACAGTATGAATGGACCGACGATGCCTTCATCGACGCCCGTACCGTAACCATAGGTGCCGAAATCGCCGGCCGCATCACCGATGTGGCGGTGACCGACAATCAGAGCGTAAAGGCCGGCGATGTCCTGCTGCGCATCGATGACAGGGATTATCAGGCATCCCTCAAGCAGGTTCAGGCGCAGGTGGCGCAGGCCGACGCCGAAACCGCTGACATCGCAGCCCAGATCGAAGCGCAGCAGGCCAAGGTGGACCAAGCCCAGAAGCAGGTGTCGCAAGGCCGGGCAGCGCTTGATTTCGCGAAAGCCGAAAATCAGCGCAACAGCGAATTGCTTGCCAAGGGAACCGGAACGCTGCAGCAGGCGCAACAGGCTGCCTCGACGCTTCGCCAGGCCCAGGCGACGCTCGACAGCTCGCAGGCGAACGTCGTGGCGGCCCAGAGACAAGTCGCCGTCCTCGAGGCCCAGCGCAAAAGCGTGGCGGCAAAACTCGACCAGGCCCATGCCAGCGAAGAGCAGGCCCGCACCGCGCTTTCCCGCACCTCGATCACCGCTCCGGTGGCCGGACGGGCGACGAACATATCCGCCGCCGTGGGCGCATATGCCCAACCGGGGCAAGTGCTGATGATGTTCGTGCCCGAGGACGTGTGGGTGAAGGCCAACTTCAAGGAAACACAACTCGACCTTATGCGGCCTGGCCAGCCCGTCGAGATCGATATCGACGCCTACCCGGAGCAGACCTTCAGGGGCCACGTCGACAGCATCCAGGCCGGCAGCGGAACCGCTTTCAGCCTGCTGCCCGCAGAGAACGCGACCGGCAATTTCGTCAAGGTGGTGCAGCGCGTGCCCGTGAAGATCGTCTTCGACAAGAAGACCGGCCTGCTGCTCGGGCCCGGCATGTCCGTCGTGCCGACGGTCAAGGTGCGATGACCGGCCAGGCGACCGCGCAAGCCGGCGAAAGCCGGTCCGCCGCGGGCGGGCGCAATCCCTGGCTTATCGCCATCGTCGTCTCCATCGCCACCTTCATGCTGGTGCTCGATACGTCCATTGCCAATGTGGCGCTGCGCAACATAGCCGGCAGCCTCGCGGCCGGAATGGACGAAAGCACCTGGATCATCACCACCTATCTGGTCGCCAATTCCGTCATCATCCCGATCAGCGGCTGGCTCGCCGGCGTGATCGGCCGCAAACGCTACTACATGATCTGCGTCGCTACCTTCACCCTCGCGTCGCTGCTCTGCGGCCTCGCGCCGAACCTGGAAATGCTGATCCTGTTTCGCATCCTTCAGGGGCTGGGCGGCGGTGGGATGGCGCCCAGCGAGCAATCGATCCTCGCCGATACTTTCCCGCCCGAAAAACGCTCGCAGGCCTTCGCGCTCTACGGCATCGCCGTCATCGTTGCACCGACGGTCGGGCCGACCATCGGCGGCTGGCTGACCGACCATTTCTCCTGGCATTGGATCTTCTTCATCAACGTGCCCTTCGGCATCATGTCGTTGGCCCTTGTGCAATGGCTGCTGGTCGAACCAGACGTGCTGGAGCGCGAGCGCCAGGAGAGGCTGAAGGATGGCCTCAAGATCGACTGGATCGGCTTCATCTTCGTCGTGCTGGCGCTCGGATCCCTTGAGATCTTCCTTGACGAGGGCCAGCGCAACGACTGGTTTGCGTCGGGCTTCATCACGACATTCGCCGTGATCTCGGCCGTCTCGTTCTTTTTCCTGATCCCCTGGGAGTTTCGCCATCGCGATCCGATCGTCGACATGCGGCTGGTTTTCACCCGCCAGTTCGGCACATCCTTCCTGGTGATGATGGCGGTCGGCGCGGTGCTGTTCAGCACAACGCAGATATTGCCGCAGCTCCAGCAGACAACCTTCGACTAAACCGC